>CAMZAM010000004.1 GCA_947304185.1 uncultured Bacteroidales bacterium | reverse complement strand
CCGGAGGATTCGGCGGCTTCGGAGGCGGTCACTTCGGAGGTGGCGGCGGAAGCTCAAAATGGTAATGTGGTCGCTTTGCGACAATGTGTGGCCTGACGGCCAATGTGCAGCCTAACGGCTGAATGTGTGGCCTGACGGCCAACATGTAGCCTTACAGCTAATTTGATAAATGTTTTTTATATAACCAAAAGTTATGAAACAAGATAATGTTATTTTAGATTTGAGCATTGATTTTGCTTTAGAGATTATCAAATATTGTGAATCATTAGATCAATTAAACAAATTTGTAATATCAAAACAATTATTAAGATCAGGAACATCAATTGGAGCAAATATTCATGAAGCACAATCACCAGAGAGCAAAAATGATTTTATTCATAAATTAAAAATAGCCCATAAAGAAGCAATTGAAACAAAATATTGGTTAACATTATGTGAAAAATCAGATAATTATCCATCAACAAAAGAATTACAAGAAAAATTACAAAACATATTAAATTTATTGAGTTATATAATATATAAATCATCTAAAAATTACGACCGAAGGGAGTAACACATTTTGCGAAGCAACACATTTTACGTCGTAACACATTTTAACACATTATTATGCATACAATTATAAGTATTATCAACGGCTCTGTTTTTCAACACGATAGACTAATTCTTAACAATATCAATCTTAGAATTGAAGAGGGCGAATTTGTATATTTGATAGGCCGCAGCGGCTCGGGAAAGTCATCGTTGCTGAAGACGCTTTATGCCGATCTTCCTGCCAAAGACGGACAGTTCAGCATCGCGGGATTCGACCTCGTTGACATCAAACGCAAGGACATACCGATGCTGAGACGTAAGATAGGCATTGTGTTTCAGGATTTCCAGCTGCTCTACGACAGAAACGTCGAGCGGAATCTCTCATTTGTGCTGAGAGCGACAGGCTGGGACGATGAAAACGGCATCAACCGCCGTATCGACGAGGTACTGCAACTCGTCGGACTTCAAGGCAAACGCAAGTCGATGCCACACCAACTGTCAGGCGGCGAACAGCAAAGTGTTGCGATAGCACGTGCCTTGCTCAACAACCCGAGTGTCATTTTGGCAGACGAGCCAACAGGTAACCTCGACCCGGAGACGACTAACGACATCATGAAGCTCATCATGAAGATTCGTGATAACGGCACCACCATCCTGATGGCAACACATAATTACAATCTGATTTTGAAATATCCTTCGCGCGTGATAAGCTGCGCCAACGGCACAATAACCGAATCATCAAAGTAACTCAACGAGTTTGTCGGTGGTGCGTGAAGAATTATAGAAAGCATCCATCCTACTCTTTCTTATCTCGACCTGTTCCTCAACGAAAGGTTTCGTCATGAGGTCGGCGACGACGGTCTTCATTTCTACAGCCGAGTTGGCGACAATACATAAGTCGTTGATATCCAAGCCCTCAACCATCTTGTCATTGACAACACAATAACGTCCGTTGAACAAGGCATTCAGCAGCTTGAGCTTCAAACCTGTCGACTGGGCAGTAACCAGGATATTGATCTGTGCATTGCGGATGAGTTCCTGCAAAACATCGTCTTCCGGATTCTCAATAAGTTCGATATTCGGCTCATTATCAATGAGTTTCACAAGATAATGCGGTGGATTCATACCTGCAATCTTGAGTTTGATGCCAGTGTCTTTGAAAACCTCCTTTATCAGAAATTCAGCGGCGTGATAATTCTCGGAAATGTCAAGTTTTCCATGGTAAAGCACAAAATCGCCCTGACCTTCAAGCACATCAACCTTATCGAAGCCTGCATAAGCTGGAATGAGATAAACGTTATCGTATTTCTGTTTGAAATATTCGTAGTCTTTATTGGATATTGCGAGTATTCCTGTTGCCTTTGCCAAAATAGGCTCAAATCGGCGCAGTTTTCTCGCTTCCATCTTCAGAAACAGTTTTTTACGAAGGTTTTTCTCAGTCTCTGCCAGATATTGGTAATACTCGTGTTCGACGTTATGTGTACGCACGAAGATCTTACGGCCTTGCATCCTAGGATCAAGCAAAACGCCGCAGGTGTGCAGGCCTTCAAGGATTATAGGATAATCGTCTTTCAGCAGATCCTGAATCAACTCCTCTGATATCCTGGATGTTACGATATAAGGTTTCTTGTTGAAGAAATTCGAAAACGACATATCACGTTTGTAATAACGTGTCGTTTCGCACAACGCTTCAAGCCGCTCGCTCCGCTCGCGGCCGTATTCAAAACAGTGCATGTGAACCTTGAAACCTCGTTCTGCCAAAGCTTTGAGTTTGAAAAACACGTCGATAACACCACCGTAATTTACAGGACACGGGATGTCAAAGCTAACGATATGTATATGATTATCAGACGTATTTTTCATATATCTTCAGCAAAACCTCCTCTTCATTCTCCCAGCAGAGATTTTGGGCTGCAAATATAAGATTATTTTTCCATTGCACCAAATTCTTTTCATCATTTAATGCTTTTTGTATGGTATCCGCAATGGTTTTAGGGTCGTGATTATCGATGAAAGTCCCTATGTTGTATTCTTTTATAATCCGTTCAATCTCAGGCAGATGCGACGCCACTATCGGCACTCCGGCCTGGATGTAGTCGAAGAGCTTATTAGGCAGACTGAACCGATAGTTGAGATTGGTGTCTTTGTCGAGTGTGAAGCCGAGGTCAGCAAGCTGCGTGATAGCCATCATCTGCTGATAAGGCATGCGTGGGAAGAACTTCACACGGTCATCCCAATGATTAGCGGCGACCTTCTCTTTCAATATTGGCAACACATCTCCTCCGCCGATGATAACTAATTGACAATCATTGAGATAGGCCATTGCATCGACAAGTTCTTCGGAGCCACGGTGGATGTTGATACCCGAGCCTTGAAGAATGAGGATATGCTTTTGAGGGTCAAGACCAACTTCTTCGCGAGATGCAGGAGCCGGAAGCATAGCGCGCATCGGGATGTTACGTATCACATGCACTTTGATACCGTATTTTAGATGAAATAGGTCGGCAATCGACTGACAAACCGTAATCATTTCCTGCATCTTCGGCAGGATGTGTTCCTCAATCTTCTTCCAGACGTGCTGAACCAGACGGCGATTAACCAATTCAGGAACTTCCGTAAAATATTCGTGACTGTCGTAAATCAACGGGACTCGTTTTAACTTTGAAATCCAGTAGTTAGGCCACAAAGTGTCTAAATCATTGGATAACAAACAGTTACAACGACGAAAAAGAAGAAACAGGAATAGTCTGAAATTAAATTCTGCATAGAAAAACGGACCTTTCTCGAACAACAACTTCATACGTTTCGATTTGTATGGGCGCTTGTCCATCGGAGGCGATTTGCGCTGCCGGCGACCCACAAGAAGCACCTCAAACCCTGCCTTTTGGAGGGTCAGGCACGACTTGTTGACACGTTGGTCGGTCACTAAGTCATTGATTACCGAGACAATAACACGTTTCAATGCAACTTAAATTTCAAGCTATAAAATTACAGATTTTCTCTTGTCGTTTGACAAATTTTGTTTATTTTTGAAAAAATTTTCAGGAATGGAGAAAAATTTCCCGTTACGCGAGCTCAATACCTTCGGATTTGACGTAAAAGCGAAGTATTTTCAGGAATTGAAATCGATGGATGACATACATCAATTGGTTGACAATCCTGAGATAAAACGTTCACAGGTTTTGATTCTCAGTGGTGGCAGCAACATTCTTTTCTCCAATGAATTTTACGACGGTTTTGTGGTTTATCCGAACCTGAAAGGCATCGAAACACTTGAAGAATCGGATAAAGCAGTTTTGATTCGCTGCTATTGCGGCGAGGTGTGGAAAGATTTCGTCGATTATACTGTTTCGAAAAACCTTTACGGATTGGAAAATCTGGCCGACATCCCAGGTAAGGTCGGTGCGGCACCTGTTCAAAATATCGGAGCCTACGGCGCAGAGGTGAAAGACACTGTGTATCAAGTACATACAATTGATTTGACTACAGGGAAGATCAAGATTTTCAGCAATGAAGAATGTAGGTTTTCGTATAGAAATTCCATTTTCAAACAATACAAATCGTTTATTATTTTCGCTGTCGATTTCATTCTGAATAAAAACGGTGAATTAAAATTGGATTACGGTAACATCCGTAATTATCTGAGTAACAATAATATAACCAATCCGACATTAAAAGATGTGGCATCAACAGTGAAGACAATTCGTGCCGAAAAATTGCCTGAAGTGGGTGTTGTCGGCAGCGTCGGCAGTTTCTTCCAAAATGCCATCGTAAGCGAAGATAAATATCTGGAAATCAAAAAGTTATATCCTGAAGTCCCATCGTATCCAGCTGATAACAGTTTCATAAAAATCCCATCAGGATGGCTTATTGACAAAGCCGGTTGGAAAGGCTATCGCGAAAATCATGTAGGCGTGTGGGACAAGCAAGCCCTCGTGTTGGTACACTACGGCGGTGGCAACCCACAGGAAATCCTCGATTTGATGGGAAAAATTCAGAATTCAGTAAAAGAACAATTCGGAATTGAAATAAAACCAGAGGTTAATATTATATAATCATCCCTCCTATCAGTTCGTTAACATCCTCAACTCCTTGACGTTCACAGTATTCCACTATACCTTTTGCGACTTTCGCTGATATCGCGGGGTCGATGAAGTTGGCTGTTCCGATCTGTATTGCAGAAGCTCCGGCCAGCAGGAATTCTATAGCATCGGTAGCCGACGATATGCCGCCGAGGCCGATGACCGGGATTTGCACTGCCTTCGACACTTGCCATACCATGCGTAAAGCCACCGGTTTCACACAGGCTCCCGACAAGCCGCCTGTCACCATCGAAAGCACCGGTTTCCTTGTCTCAGCGTCGATTGCCATTCCGAGCAAGGTGTTGATTAATGAAACTGAGTCGGCGCCAGCGGCCTCGGCGGCAAATGCTATCTCAGCTATGTTTGTCACGTTGGGTGAGAGCTTCACCATCAAGTGTTTGTGATAGACTTCACGCACCGCCTTTACCACCTGTTCAATGCCAGAGCAGGTCACACCAAATGCCATGCCTCCTTGTTTCACGTTGGGACACGACACATTAAGCTCGATGGCAGGGATGTCTTCCAGCGCGTCAATCTTAGCGGCTGCCGTGACGTAATCGTCGATGTTTGAGCCACTTACGTTGACGAGCACATTAGTTTCAAAGTTTCTGATTCTTGGATAGATCGTCTCTATGAAATAGTCGACGCCTTTGTTCTGGAGGCCGACACAATTAAGCATGCCCATCGGAGTCTCAGCCATCCTTGGATACGGATTGCCTTCGCGATGATGTAAGGTTGTGCCTTTAACGATGATGCCACCGAGTTCCGAAAGGTCAACAAAATCGGCATATTCCTCGCCATATCCGAACGTCCCCGACGCTGTCATGACGGGATTTTTCAGGGTCAAGCCCTTGAGTTTTATCTCTGTCTTCACCATAATAACCTCTCGATATTAAAAACGGGACCTTCTTTGCACACGCACACATTGCCTTCCTTGGTGTTCTCCACACAGCAGAGGCATGCTCCTATTCCGCAGGCCATCTGGTTTTCGAGTGAGACCTCGCACCAGATGCCTTTTTCTCTTGCCTTCTTAGCCACCGCCTTCATCATCGGCATTGGCCCACACGCATAAATCTTATTGATTTTCAATGTATTCCACAGACTATGATCGGTCACAAAGCCTTTCTCACCCATCGAGCCGTCGTTGGTAGTAATGAAAACGTCGCCTTCATTACGGAAACGGCCCAACAGCATCAAATCGGATTGAGTCCGACCGCCCAACAAGAAATTGACATTCTGCAAATAATTACATTTCTTTGCAAAATATAATAAAGGTGCTATACCGATGCCACCGCCGACGAGCAAGATGTTATCGTCTTTGTCTGGCATGGTGAATCCGTTGCCCAAAGGCAGCACTACGTTCACCTTCGCGCCTACCGACATAGCACACAGTCTCTTCGTGCCTTCATGCTTCTCCTGAATCAGCAAGTCGATCGTATTGTTTTGATAATCAACGTCATGTATTGATATAGGACGACGCAGATAGGCTTTGTTGCAGCCGTCGACGCGCACGTTGACAAACTGTCCGCCGGCTATTTCAGGTAACTGCGTCGCTGATTTCAGTTTCAACAACGCAGCACGCTGAAATGATTGTTTTTCGATTATTTTGAAATCAATAATTTGTTTCATATATACAGGAGATTTCTCCATTTCGCTTCGCTTCAGTCGAAATGACGACTGCAGTCTTAAACCTTCTTCGGTTTCTTTGTCGACTTTGTAGCAGGTGCAGCGGCGGCCTTCACATTCTTCTCTTTCGGAGCGGCCTTTGGAGCTGCTTTCTTAGTCTCTTTCTTCACAGCTTTCTTCTCTGCTGGTGCTTCCTCGGCTTTCTCTTCCTTATCAGGGGTGAAATCAAGGATTTTCTTATCGTTGAGAAGCTGATACCACTGGAACACCTTCTTCATATCTGATTGATACACAGCGTCTTCATCGTAGTCAGGCAATACGAGCATGAATTTCTCTTTCAACTCAACTGGAGATGCTTTCTTAGGGTCGAAACCGATATCGTCGCCCAATTTCTCGTGAATGCTCATAAAAACTTCCTTCAGAGGCTTGTCCTCACCTGTCGTGAAGATGCTGATTTCCTCGAGGGAACTGATTTTGTCGTTTGCGAAAGCAGGAATACGTTTTCCGTCGATTAACGACTCAACAATAAGCTTTCCTCCGCCATTCGTTGTGACGAGGAAAAGACCTGGTTTGCCAGATATGGCAACAACTTTACTAAGATCCATTTTAAATTCTAATTTATGTCTAAAACTTTAAAAATATTTTCTAATTAAACGACTGCAAATCAGTCAAACGCTTGTAAACTCCACCTTTTTCTATGAGTTCATCGTGTTTGCCACGCTCCACTATCTGACCTTTCACCAAGACGAGAATCTCGTCGGCATTCTGAATCGTCGACAGTCTATGTGCGATGACGATTGACGTTCTGTTTGTCATCACCTTCGCCAATGCTTCCTGCACCAGACGCTCGCTCTCAGTGTCGAGCGACGATGTAGCCTCATCCAAAATCAGAATCGGCGGGTTCTTCAGCACTGCGCGCGCGATGCTGATACGCTGACGCTGTCCGCCCGAGAGGTTCATGCCGCGGTCGCCGATGACGGTGTCGTAGCCGTCTTCCATCTCCATGATGAAGTCGTGTGCGTTGGCGATCTTCGCCGCCTCTATGACGGCCTCACGCGACACATGCTCGAGTCCGAAAGCTATGTTGTTGAACACGGTATCGTTAAACAAGATGCTCTCCTGCGAGACGATGCCCATCAGTCCGCGCACGTCGCTGATGATGAAGTCGCGCACATCTGTGCCGTCGATGGTGATGCTGCCCTCGCTCACGTCATAGAATCGCGGAAGCAGGTCAACCAGAGTCGATTTACCGCCGCCACTCTCACCGACGAGAGCTATCATCTTACCCTTAGGTATTGTTATGTCGATGTTTTTCAACACGTTAACCTCGTTATAATGGAAGCTGACGTTGTTGTAAACGATAGAGTCGTTGAAGTCAGGCAGCGGCAAAGCGTTTTCTTTCTCAACGATAACTTCTTCAGCGTCAAGCACTTCGAAGATACGGTCAGCCGAGGCCATACCCTTCTGCAGGCTGTAGAAACCTTGTGAGAACGACTTTGCCGGTGATATGATCTGCGAGAACACCACTATATAAGCTATGAAGTTTGCCGCTGTTATGCTTGGCTCGGCTCCTGGTATGGCGGTGGCGTTCAAAATCAAGGTAGCACCGAACCACACCACGATGGAGATGATTATTGACGAAAGGAACTCGCTCATCGGGGAGCTGAGGTCACGTTTACGGTTCACGAATTTTATCACTCGGGTGTATTTGCCGTTCTGTTCGTTGAATTTTTCGCTTGAGTAGTCGATGGCGTTGAAAGCCTTGATAATACGCAGTCCACCTATGGTTTCCTCAATGGTGGCAAGCATTCCCGCGAATCGGTTCTGTCCTTCGAGGGAGTCTTTCTTCAACGACTTGCCTATGGCTCCGATGATGAGACCGCCGATAGGCAGAAGCAACACCACAAACAGCGTCAGACGCCAGCTCACGCCTAACATGTAGGCGAAATATGCCAGAATTGTTATCGGCGATTTGATGAAAGTGTCGAGATAACTGATGATTGACACCTCTATCTCCTGTACGTCGGTGGTGATTCGTGCCATGATGTCGCCTTTCTTGTGTTTGCTGTAGAACGACAGTGGCAGAATCATTATCTTCTCATACAAATCGTTGCGGATATCTTGAATTGTGCCGGCTCGTGCTCCGACCATGAAATACAGAGCAAGATATGTGGTGAGGTTTCGCAGGAAGAACGCCACTACAAGTAGTAAACAAATGAATATCAAAGCGTTAGCCTGGCCGTAGTTTCTAATCACTTCACTGACGTAGAAGTTGAGCGTCTCGAGTAAGGAATCGGTGTCCAGAGCAAACTCGGGCTTTACATTCACCAGATTCCCAGGATTGAAAAGCAGGTTCAGGAACGGCACTATCATCGAGAACGAGAACAACGAGAACACTATCGCCAAAATATTGAAGATGATGTTCATCAAAATGCTGAACCAATATGGCTTGACATAATGAAGTATCCTGCGAAAATTTCTTCTTTTTGTCATTGTTTAATCATTTTCATAGTTAAAACCAGTGTAATTCTCTGGAGTTATTGCGTGCATCTCCTTCTTAACCGCTTTACTTACAGGCAGTTGGTCGATAAATGCATCGATTGACTCTCGAGTCACTTTTTCGTTGGTGCGTGTCAGGCCTTTCAGCAACTCGTAGGCTCCTTCCACCTGTTCGCGACGAAGGATGGTCTGGATGGCCTCGGCTACCACCGCGTAGTTATTCTGCAGGTCGTCGCGAAGCTTAGCCTCGTTAAGGATGAGCTTATCCAAACCCTTTGATAATGAGCTTGTTGCAATCAAAGTATGCGCCAGCGGCACCCCGATGTTACGTGTCACTGTCGAGTCGGTGAGATCGCGTTGCATACGGCTGATCGGTAGCTTACGGCTGAGATGCTCGAAGATGGCGTTGGCCATACCGAGGTTACCTTCGGCATTCTCGAAGTCGATCGGGTTGACCTTATGCGGCATCGCCGATGAGCCCACCTCGCCGGCTTTGATCTTCTGTTTGAAGTAATCCATCGAGATGTACAGCCAGATGTCGCGCGACAGGTCAATCAATATCGTGTTGAGACGTTTCAAAGCATCAAAATACTGTGCCATCACGTCGTAATGCTCAATCTGCGTTGTAGTCTGCTGACGTTTAAGTCCAAGCTTCTTGATGAACTTCGCGGCAAACTCCGGCCAGTTAATCTCAGGATATGCCACCTTATGTGCATTCATGTTACCTGTGGCGCCGCCGAACTTAGCGGTAAACGGAATCTTATCGAGTTCATCCAATTGATTCTCAAGACGTTCAACGAAGACGAATATCTCTTTTCCGAGGTGCGTCGGACTCGCGGGCTGGCCATGAGTGTGGGCCAGCATCGGGATGTCGCGCCATTCTTCAGCCAAAGCTCTTAGTTTCTCAACAATCTGAGTAAAAGCCGGACGAATAATCGTTTTCTGTGCCTGCATCATGGTGAAAGGCACCGCGCTGTTGTTGATATCCTGCGACGTCAGACCGAAATGAATAAACTCCTTGTATTGGCTGAGATGCATCTTGTCGAAACGGTGTTTCAAGAAATACTCAACCGCCTTCACGTCGTGGTTTGTCGTCTTTTCTATCTCTTTAATCTCTTGAGCATCAGCGACTTTAAAATTTTTGACGATATTTCTGAGCTTACGGAAATTATTCTTATCGAAACTAGTGAGCTGTGGCAGCGGGATCTGGCAAAGAGCAATAAAATACTCCACCTCCACCATCACACGGGCACGAATCAGTCCAAATTCTGAAAAATACTCGTCAAGATGCTCGACTTTCTTACGATAACGGCCGTCGATAGGCGAAATAGCGGTTAATTCTGATATATTCATCTCAAAGGATTGTTATCAATAAAACTTGCAAATATACGAAATTATTTTATTGTAAATAAAAATAAATTTTGTCAAGCAGTTTTAATTATTGAATTTCTCATCATAAAATAATTCAATATTATCCATATTAATACCCTGATTTTCTACTGATTTTAAAACATTTTCGAAAGCTATTCTATCGTAAGGCAACTTTTTCGACAATATCCAAAGCTTTGATTTTCTTCGATTTGACAAAGCCATGATACTTCTTTCATCATCATTAGCAATGATTAAATATTTCTTTCTCCATAGACCTTGACGAATAATCAAATAGTTGTTTGTCAATTTTACAACAAATTTACCATGATAACATTTAATCAGACGTTGATTCACCTCATCTATCGCGACATAAAGCAAATCGAATGCATTGTCATGAGACATTGAGAGATACATAAAGACATCGACTTTTGGGAAGAGGCGTTTTTCGCGGGAGCGTGCCACCTCATACCACTTCTCCGACACGCCGGAATATGACATCGGCATGAGCGGATTATTGAAATAATCAGCTGACATAATTTTAATAATTAAAAGGAACAAAAAAGTGTAAAAAAATTGCTTTTTAGCAAATATTAACATGGAGAAAATTCTCCACTAACAATGTTGCAAAGATATGAAAATTTTTTGTATTTTCGCACGATAAAATTCGAATAACAAAAAATAAATTAAAATTTAACATAAATCATTGATAATCATGAAGTACGATGTTATTGTTATCGGTAGCGGTCCAGGCGGTTACGTCGCGGCTATCAGAGCTTCACAGCTTGGAAAAAAGGTTGGCGTTGTTGAAAAGGCTGAAATCGGCGGCACATGCCTCAACTGGGGCTGTATCCCGACCAAGGCTCTGCTGAAAAGCGCAGCCGTATACACATATATGCAACATGCTGAGAATTACGGCATTAAGCTCGAAGGCGAAGTAAATCCCGACATGGAGGCCGTGGTGGCTCGCAGCCGTGGAGTGGCCGATGGCATGAGCAAAGGCGTTCAATACCTCTTTAAGAAGAACAACGTCGAACTGATTCCGGGTCTGGGTTCGCTCACAGCTAACAAGACAGTAAAAGTCGTTGACGCTGAAGGCAATAGCAACGAATATGAGGCCGACCACATCATCCTCGCAACAGGTTCTCGTGTACGTCAGCTGCCAGCAATGCCTATCGACGGCAAGAAAATCATCAGCTATCGTCAGGCATTGGTTTTAGACAAGCTTCCGGAGACTATGGTTGTTGTCGGATCAGGCGCCATCGGCTCTGAGTTCGCTTTCTTTTTCACCTCGATGGGCGTGAAAGTTACATTAGTCGAGTTCCTGCCTAACGTCGTACCAAACGAAGACGAAGAGGTGTCGAAACAAGTCGAGCGCTGCTTCAAGAAGCTGAAAATGACAGTGATGACTGAGGCTTCCGTAACTAAAGTCGACACAACTGGCGAGAAATGCATCTGCACCATCGACACCAAGAAAGGTGAAAAAGTTGTTGAAGCCGACATCGTGCTCTCTGCAGTCGGAGTCCAGACTAACCTCGAAGATCTTGGCCTTGAGAATCTTGGCATCGCCAGCGAACGTGGCAAGATCATCGTCGACGACTACTATCGCACCAACGTCCCTGGCGTTTATGCCATCGGCGACATCGTGCACGGCCCGGCATTGGCACATAAGGCATCACACGAAGCTATCATCTGTGTCGAGAAGTTCTGCGGTTTGGATCCTAAACCATTGAACTACAATAACATACCTGGTTGCACCTACATCACACCAGAAATCGCTTCAGTGGGTCTTAGCGAGGCTAAGGCCATTGCAGCAGGCTATGAAGTGAGAATCGGTAAATTCCCGTTCACAGCCTCAGGAAAGGCAGCAGCGGCAGGCAATAAAGACGGTTTCATCAAGGTTGTGTTCGACGCCAAGACTAACAAATGGCTCGGTTGCCATATGGTCGGCGAGAATGTCACTGAGATGGTCGCGACAGCAGTGTTGGCACGCGAACTCGGCGCTGAAGGCCGTGACATCATAGAGAACATCTTCCCGCATCCAACGATGTCGGAAGCTATCATGGAAGCTGCAGCGGCAGCATACGGAGAGGTGGTCCATCTATAATGGATAACAAAAAAGCTATACTGATAATTCAGATCGTCGTTTTACTGGTTGGCATAGCTGCCATCACCGCCATCATTGTAGGCATCAGGGCGCTGAAGTTGGCCGAGAAACGACCTGTTTCTCTCGAGCAGATCCAGCTCCGCAGCAACGACATCGAGTTCACCGACGACATCACTTTCGCCGGCGAACGCGTGCCTTTGGAGATGTTCAACATCCGTGAACGCTACGAACGCGAGCTGCTGTCGACATGCTATTTCCATAGTAACACCATGCTCCTCGTGAAACGTTCATCGCGCTGGTTCCCAGTGATAGAGCCGATCTTGAAGAAATACGGCATCCCCGACGACTTTAAGTATCTCTGCGTAGCGGAGAGCACACTCACAAACGCGGTATCGCCAGCAGGAGCAGTGGGTTTCTGGCAGTTTATGGAAGCCACCGGCAAGGAATACGGGCTCGAAATCAACAAGGAAATCGACATGCGATACAACGTGGAGATGGAGACAGAAGCAGCATGCCGTTATTTCCTGAAGTCGTATGAGATATACCACAACTGGACACTTGTGGCGGCCTCGTTCAACGCCGGCACACGCCGACTGAGCAAGTTCCTGAAGGAACAGAAGGTGCATTCATATTACGACCTTCTTCTCTCAGACGAGACAGAACGTTACATCTTCCGTATTCTGGCTTTCAAGACCATCCTCAACAACCCGGAGAAATACGGCATCTATGTTAGCAAAAACCTTGAGTATCAGCCGTTTAAGTATAAGACCGTCGTAGTCACAGAGAGCGTCGACAGCTGGGCTGATTTCGCCATAGAACACGAAATAACCTATAAACTCCTCAAGATTTTCAACCCTTGGCTGCGTGCACAATCATTGAAAGTCAAGAAGGGAGAAGTTTATGAGATAAAAATACCGACGAGGCCGTTCAACCTCACTGCCGAATACTGCAATGAAGCCACTGGCGGCGACATCATCGACTTTGAAAACGACAGCATCGTTGAAGAATTGAACTAAATTTTGATGGCTGAGAAAAACAGAAATATCGCTGAGGACGAGTTCATCGAAATCTACGGGGCGCGTGAGAACAACCTGAAAAACATCGACTTACGCATTCCTCGTGACAAGCTCGTAGTGATAACGGGACTCAGTGGCTCCGGCAAGTCGTCGTTAGCTTTCGAGACGATATACGCCGAGGGTCAGCGCCGTTATATGGAGTCGTTCTCTGCCTATGCACGCCAGTTCATCGGCAGCATGGAACGCCCCGACGTCGACGAGATCCGCGGTCTCTCCCCTGTCATCAGCATCGAGCAGAAGTCAGTGAACCGCAATCCGCGCTCGACAGTGGGCACCATCACCGAGATCTATGACTTCATGCGACTGCTCTACGCACGCGCATCGGAACCGTATTCCTACAACACCGGCGAAAAGATGGTGCGTTACTCCGAAGAACAGATCACCCAGATGATAATGGAACAGTTTAACGGCAAGAGAATCAACGTGTTAGCTCCAGTAGTCAGAGGCCGCAAAGGTCATTATCGTGATTTATTCGAACAGATTCGTCAACAAGGATATATAAAGGTACGTATCGACGGCGAGATCCGCGAGCTTACCTTCGGAATGCAGCTCGACCGTTACAAAACTCACGATATTGAGATCGTTATCGACCGTCTCGCAGTCCACGACGATACAAAGGAACGCATAGTGAAATCAGTGGAGACAGCCTTTCGTCGAGGTAAAGGCATGCTGATGATTCTCGAAGAAGGCAGCAATGACATGCGTTATTTCAGTAAGCTCCTGATGTGTCCGACGACAGGTATCGCCTATCAAGACCCTGAGCCTAACACCTTCAGCTTCAACTCACCTTACGGCGCTTGTCCGAAATGCAACGGACTTGGCACCATCATACAGGTCGACATGAAGAAAATCATCCCCGACCCGAAGCTGAGTCTGCGAAAAGGAGGATTGGCACCGCTCGGAGAATATAAGAATAACTGGGTATTCAACCAACTAGAGGTCATCGGAGCGAAATACGGGTTCACACTCGACACTCCAATCAGCGAGATTCCGGAAAACGCCATGAGCATCATCCTCTACGGAAGCAACGAGTCGTTCACCGTGACGAAAGAATATCTCGGCACAAGTTCGACATACTCAATGCCTTTCGAAGGTGTCGTCAACGTTATCAAGAAACAAAACGAGGACAACGCCCCGGCATCAATCGCTAAATGGGCCAACAGCTTCATGAACGAGACAGAATGCCCTGAGTGTCATGGACAAAGACTCAAAAAAGAGGCTCTTTATTTCCGCCTTAACGGCAAAAACATAGCCGAGCTGGCCGATATGGACGTCAACGCGCTCTCACTGTGGCTCGACGATCTCCCGAATCATCTCGACGAGAAACAGAAGGAGATCTCGCACGATATCCTCAACGAGATCAAGAAGAGAATCAACTTCCTGCTCAACGTGGGCATCGACTATCTGAACATGAACCGTCCTGCTAAGAGTCTGTCGGGCGGTGAGGCACAGCGTATCAGGCTTGCAACCCAGATTGGCTCACAGCTAACAGGCATCCTATATATCTTGGATGAGCCGTCCATAGGTTTACATCAGCGTGATAATCACCGACTTATCGACTCTCTGAAGGAGCTCCGCGACATCGGTAACAGCATCATCGTGGTGGAGCACGACAAAGACACCATGCTCGCCGCCGACCATCTCATCGACATAGGTCCGGGAGCGGGCGTCAACGGCGGCACCGTCGTGTTTCAGGGAAGTCCTAAAGAAGCGATGCATGGCAACGGTCTTACCTGCGACTACCTCCGAGGCAAGAAGAAAATCGAGGTGCCGCCGACGAGACGGAAACCCCTCGAGGGGCAATACCTTAAATTATATAATGCAAGCGGGCATAACCTCAAAAACGTCGACCTCGAGCTGCCGCTCGGCGTGATGGTGTGCGTGACCGGGGTTTCCGGCTCGGGCAAATCGACGCTCATCAACGAAACGCTCTACCCTATCCTGAGCAAGCATTTCTATCGCTCAGAGAAGAACCCTCTGCCCTACGACCGTATCGAAGGCCTCGAATTCATTGATAAAGTCATCGAGATCGACCAGGCGCCGATTGGCAAGACGCCCCGCTCCAACCCTGCCACATATACCAAGGTATTCGACGACATCCGCAAGCTCTATGGCGAGCTGCCAGAGTCGAAGATCCGCGGCTATAAGTTGGGACGTTTCTCGTTCAACGTCAAAGGCGGCCGATGCGAGACATGCCAAGGTGCGGGAGTGCGCGTCATCGAGATGAACTTCCTACCTGATGTCCACGTGAAATGTGAGACATGCCAAGGCAAGCGCTATAACCGCGAGACTCTCGAAGTACGTTTCAAAGGGAAATCAATAAACGACGTCCTCAACCTCACCATCGACGAAGCCGTGGTGTTCTTCGAGAATTTCCCTTCTATATTACAGAAAATCAAGACATTACAGGATGTAGGACTCGGCTACATCACACTCGGACAGCCTTCAACGACACTGTCGGGAGGCGAGGCACAACGTGTCAAACTGGCAACAGAGCTGTCGAAACGCGACACCGGCAAGACTTTGTACATCCTCGACGAGCCTACCACAGGCTTGCATTTCGATGATATCAAGATATTGATGGAAGTGCTGAATAAACTAGTAAACAAAGGCAACACGGTGCTCATCATCGAGCATAACATGGATGTCATCAAGATGGCTGACTACATCATCGACATGGGACCTGAAGGAGGCGAGCGCGGCGGCATGATTCTCAGCCAAGGCACACCAGAAGAGATAGTGAAAAAAGGAATCGGCTACACAGCAGCCTATCTAAAATCAGAGCTCTAACTAAACTTATAAGCATTTAGGCTATCTAAGCCTTATCTCCTGTCCAATCTGTAAGATTGAATTATCATCAAGATCATTCATCTTAAACAGTCGCTCCAGCTTCACGGCATAAAGTCGCGACACATACGACAGCGTCTCACCTTTCTGGATAACATGGACATAATAACCGGCCGCAGCTTTACGACGCATCGGTCCGATATAAAGCACTTCATCTTTCACGAAAGTGGTCTTATTTCCGAGATGATTGTATTTCACCAACTGTCTCGGGAACATCTTCAGCTCTTTCGCCAGACTTTCAAGGTTGTCGCCGTCTTTCGTCATAACGAACTTAATTCCGAAATTCTCCCTTATATAATGATGGTCTGGGGTCATCTCCACCACCGGACAGTCAGCCAAAACAGGCAACGGCTTGGTATTGTCGGCTGCAGTGTGTTTGTTTACCTTAACTTTCTTCGGTTTTTCAACTTTTGTCGGCTCTTTCTTCGCTTCAGGCTCTACCTTCTCCGTCTTTTTTTTCGGCTTAAACTCCTTTTTAATAACCATCTGGTCATACTTCTGAAGATTATAATCCTCGATGACCTTTATCAAAACCGTAGCATATACTGGCGATGTAGCATATCCTGCCTTTTTCAGGCCGTTGGCCCATCCTTTGTAATCGGTAATCTCAAGTTCAAAAAGTGAAGCATAACGGGTGCCATTTTTCAAGAAATTTGAATGGTCGCGATACGACTCCTCAACGGTGTTGTAAACCCTGAAGCACTCGCCTTTCGCGTCATCGTCGTAATAAGTCTTCTTACCTGTCCAGCTATTATGGCATTTTATGCAGAAATGGTTGTTACTTTTCACCGCCAGCTCGGAAGTGCCATGCGACGACTCGATTATGGCCTGAGCCAGTTTTATCGATGCCGGAATCTTAAACTCTATCATCTGCTCCATTGCGAGGTCCTTGTATTTCTCAATATACTTAAGAGTTGCCTCGTTTTGCTGGGCAAATACTGATAATCCTAAAAATATGAAGATTATCAAGGCGATATGTCTAATTTTTCCGCTCATCCTGCTTTTGAACGTGTAAAATTACGAAATATTTCAACATAATTTATAGAAATCAATTATTTTTTGTATCTTTGCAAGATTAATGATGAATTGATTTCGATGAATTCTGACATTATTAAGAAATACTTCCCTTCCTTGACTGAGTCGCAAATGGCTCAGTATGAGAAACTTGCGCCGCTCTACGAAGACTGGAACAGCAAGATCAACCTCATCTCAAGAAAGGATATGGACAATTTCTACGAGCATCACGTCCTGCATTCATTAGCCATCGCGAAATATTTCGAGCTTCTGCCAGGTATGAAAGTCCTTGACATCGGCACAGGCGGCGGCTTCCCGGGAATTCCTCTGGCGATCATGTTTCCACAAACAAATTTTTTACTTGTCGACAGCATCGGTAAGAAGATAAAAGTGGTTCAAGACGTCAAGGAAAAGCTTGATTTACAAAATGTTACAGCCATCCAGGAACGCGCCGAGAACATCAAAGAGAAATTCGACGTGATAGTGAGTCGCGCCGTCACACAACTCCCCGACTTCGTAAAATGGTGCAACAACAAGCTTCGTGTCACCAACGACATTGAGGCCGGCGGAATCTTATATTTAAAAGGTGGCGACATCGAAGAAGAACTGCGCAACGTGCCGAAAAACTGGAAACGCAAGAGCACTTCCATTACGAAATGGTACGCAGAGCCTTATTTTGTTGAGAAATACGTTATACATCTATATTGAATTCAAATCTTTAAATAAAATATTGTTATGACAGAAAAAATTCAGACTTTACGCGACAGTGCGGCCATGAGATGGACCGCGTTGCTGCTGTTGGCGTTGGCAATGTTCTGCGCCTACATCTTCATGGACATTTTGTCACCTATCAAAGACCTGATGCAGACCGAACGTGAATGGGACAGCCTCGCTTTTGGCACCATGCAAGGCGCCGAGACTTTCCTCAACGTCTTCGTGTTCTTCCTTATCTTTGCAGGTATCATCCTCGATAAGATGGGAGTGCGTTTCACAGCTGTTTTATCAGGCGCTGTGATGCTCGTCGGCGGATTGATCAAATACTACGCCATCCACGAAAGCTTCAAAGGCAGTGGCACAGAGGCATGGTTCACAGCCAACCTCAACTACATCCCGTTATTCGATGAGTTAGGTGTTTCACCGTTCTACGGCGAGATCGTCGACGAAGCCGGCAACCTGCTTCGTCCTGCTATGCCTGCTTCAGCCAAGCTCGCAGCCGTCGGTTTCATGCTCTTCGGATGCGGCGCTGAGATGGCCGGTATCACCGTCAGCCGCGGTATCGTGAAATGGTTCAAAGGTCGTGAGACAGCCTTGGCAATGGGCTCAGAGATGGCATTAGCACGCCTCGGCGTCGCCACCTGCATGATCTTCTCACCTTATTTCGCAAAACTCGGTGAAGACATCAACGTCAGCCGTTCAGTGGCCTTCGGCGTGGTGCTTCTCTGCATCGCTCTGATAATGTTTATTACATATTTCTTCATGGATAAGAAACTCGACAGTCAGACTGGCGAAGCTGAAGAGAAAGATGACCCGTTCAAGGTATCAGACATCGGCAAAATACTGTCAAGCCTCGGATTCTGGCTCGTCGCATTGCTCTGCGTGCTCTACTACTCAGCAATATTCCCGTTCCAGAAATACGCTGTCAACATGCTGCAGTGCAACCTCACACTCACTCCTGGTGAAGGCTTCTGGGCAAGCAACTCAGTGACCATCGTCCAGTATGTCGTGATGCTGCTCGTCGCTGCCTGCTCATTCGCAAGTAACTTTATCAAGACCAACAAAGGTCTCAAATATGGCTTGATGGGTCTCGCAGTCATCGCCCTTGTGGTTTACTGCTACATGGGTTACATGCGCGGCACCGCTGAGACAATATTCGCAGTGTTCCCGCTCCTCGCAGTGGCCATCACCCCTATCCTCGGCAACTACGTCGACCACAAAGGTAAAGCCGCTTCGATGCTTATGATCGGATCATTGCTGCTCATCATCTGCCACCTCACCTTCGCCTTCATCCTGCCTCTGTTCAAAGGCAACGCAGCAGGCGGAACCATCGTGGCTTACGTGACAATCCTTGTCTTGGGCGCATCATTCTCACTCGTCCCAGCAGCTCTGTGGCCAAGCGTGCCGAAACTCGTCGACGAGAAGATCATCGGATCAGCCTACGCTCTCATCTTCTGGATTCAGAACATCGGTCTGTGGCTGTTCCCTCTCCTTATCGGTAAGGTGCTCACATCAACTAACCCTGAGGGCGCTCTCGCACATGAGCTCGACTACACATGGGCATTGGTGATGCTCGCATGCCTCGGCGTGGCAGCATTGCTTATCGGCATCTACCTCAAGGCTGTTGATAAGAAGAAACACCTTGGTTTGGAGGAGCCGAATATAAAGGCATAAAAACAATCCTTTATCATAAATATAGGGGCGAAAAATTTCACCCCTATATTTTTTTTGCTTTTTTCATTTTTATTTTGTATATTTGCAACTTGATAAACTATATTTAAAATGAAAAAATTCTACATTCTTATTATCGCTTTAGCTTTTATTATAAATGCTAAGGCTCAGTGGACTGACGATCCAGCCACTAATACCCTACTCGCCAACACTTCGGCAGATGCCGGCGAGATTTATCTTGCCACCAACACAAACACCGGCGACACCTACATTCAATGGTGCAGCTTCGTGGGTGGCAACGGATGGTCACCAACATTACAGCGTCTTAACTTCGCAGGCGAGCCACAATGGGGCGCAGGCGGGATCCACATCGCCGGACATGAGTTCTCTTCGTATTCTGAAGGCGTTGCTATGACTACGACATCCGACGGTGGCGTGGTTAGCTGCTTCGCCGTTTACGAAGGCTACACCTACGCCGTAAAAATCAACCCTGACGGCACTTTCCCTTGGGGTGAACAAGGCGTTCAACTCTTTGGCGGCCTCGGTTTCTCTCGTGCTGAAATCATCGCTACCGACGACGGCGGCGTGTGGGCACTCGGATTCGACTACCAGAACCTCTATCTGCAGTATCTTAACGTTGCAACAGGTCCCGTCATCACCATCTCCGACCCAGGGGGCTATCGGTGTATGTACGGGCAGCTCACACTTAGCTACGAAAATCGCGTTTTCGTTACTTATGAAAAATGCGGCGCTCAGCTTTACACCGACAAACAGATATTTGTAGCAGGATATAACCCTGATGGAACACAATTCAGTCCCGAGACTTTGTTGATGTCGACACAAACCTTTCAGGTCACCTACCTGCATCATGCCATTTCCGACGGCATGGGTGGCGGCTACGTCTACATATGGCACCCTGGCATCGGTGAAGCCTTCAATACCTATGTTTTCCACTTCGACCAGTACGGAACATCTACCATCGGTGCCACCGGAACACCAGTACACACCGGCGATCCAGCATTCTACTACCTCGATGCATACGCTACAGTCGACCCTGTAAGCCATGACATCATCATCGGTTACCGTCAAACAGACTCCGAATACGAAGCGTATCATCAGTTGTATGTAAACCGCATCACACCATGGGGTGAAAGAGTCTGGGGTGAAGGTATCCTTGTGCTCGACAACGGCACTGCCCCATTCGCTAAAATACGTGTCGACGCCTTCGAATACGGCGACGGCTTCTCCGTGATTTATATCAAAGGCCAAATCCAAACAAGTGACGCGTCGACAGTTGAAGCTCACGGATTTGACATGAACGGAAACGTCCTGTGGAACACCCAGATATGCTCAAACACATACGGCAAGACAGGCTGCGACAACACAACCGGATTCCATAGCGGACAAAATATCTTTACATGGGTAAACAGCAATAATGGCGGCCTTTACGGACAAAATATCGGACAACACGGCGAGATGGGCGAAGTGACTCCGCCGACGCCACCGACGCCATGCTACCCTCCTACTGACTTCCAAGGCGAATCATATTACAACCCCGCCACAGGAGCTACAGCAGCAGTGCTTTCATGGACAGCACCAGAGACAACGCCGTTACACTATAATCTTTATTACGAAGGCCTAAAAGGAGTGATCGAAGTCGAGCCCGAATACACCTCATATTATTATGAACTTGAGCCAGGCGATTATATCTTCAAACTCACTGCCTGGTACGAGGACTGCGAGTCGGACTTCGCCCTCACCGCAAGCGGAGATAACTATCTCCTTATCGAAGTGACATTGTCAATTCCGGAAAACGAATATGAGGAAATTGTCGATGTAATTGAGGTCTATAACATCAATGGACAACGCGTCAATACCAGCAACATCAATGAGTTAAATCAAGGAATATTCATTGTTAAAGGCATGACGCAAAGCGGCAAGACCGTGATTCGAAAGATTATCAGATAGGAAAATATTATAAATCCTATAAATAAAAAAGACCAGTCATTCGACCGGTCTTTTTTTTGTGGAAACTGCTGGGTTCGAACCAGCGACCTCCTGCTTGTAAGGCAGGCGCTCTGAACCAACTGAGCTAAGCTTCCAGTTGCGTGAGCGGATTACGGGGCTCGAACCCGCGACCTGAAGCTTGGGAAGCTTCCGCTCTGCCAGCTGAGCTAAATCCGCAATACCGTTTACGGGCTGCAAAAATACAAAATATTTTGTATCCACAAACATTTTTTATAAAAATTCTTTACACATTAAACTCTAAACTCTAAACTAATTTCGTATCTTTGCAAAATAAACTATGTCATCATGAATTTTGCAGATAAAATAAAACAAGCCATCGACGACAGAAAATGGAGCTCTGTCAAGGCTAACGACTCCTGGTCGGTGTTTAAGATAATGTCAGAATTTGTTAATGGTTACGAGACATTATCGCGAATCGGACCATGCGTTGCCATCTTTGGTTCCGCACGTCTGAAAGAATCCAACAAATACTACCAGATGGCCACCGAAACGGCAACAAAACTTGTCCAGAAAGGCTTCGGCGTCATCACTGGCGGCGGCCCAGGCATCATGGAAGCGGGAAACAAAGGTGCACACGAAGCGGGCGGAAAGAGCGTCGGACTTAATATCGTCCTGCCTCATGAACAACACTCAAATCCATATATCGACAACGACAAATGCATCAACTTCGACTATTTCTATATCCGTAAGACGATGTTCACCCGTTACGCCCAAGGATTCATAGCATTTCCAGGTGGTTTCGGCACTCTCGACGAGCTGTCAGAAGCCCTGACGCTCATCCAGACCAGCAAAATAGCACACTTCCCCATCATAATGATGGGCTCCGAATTCTGGGGAGGTCTCGTTGACTGGTTTAAGACCACTCTCATCGAGAACAAGGTGATAGATGAAAGCGAGTTGGGTCTTTTCCATCTTGTCGACGACGTCGGCGAAGCCGTGAGAATCATCGACGAATTCTATAAGAAATCTGATCTTAAACCTAACTTCTAATGGCGAAAGTACTTATCATCGACGACGAGCCTGCTATCCGTCGTGCTATGCACGGGATACTTGAGAACGAAGGCTATACAATAACCGAGGCTGCCTCGGCTATCGAGGCTTTGCCTATGCTTAACGGCGATACCTTCGACGCCATCTTTTGCGACATCAAGATGCCTCAGATGGATGGCATAGAATTCCTTGAAAAGGCTAAGACACTGACAGATGCACCGATAATCATCATCTCAGGCCACGGCACCATCGACATCGCCGTCGACGCGATAAAAAAAGGAGCCTACGACTTCATCGAGAAGCCGATGAACCTCAACCGCATGCTCATCACGCTACGCAACGCCCTCGACAAATCCCGTCTGGTCAATGAGACGAAGATTCTCAGGACCGTTGTCAGCAAACAACACGAGATGGTGGGGACTTCTGACGCGATGCAGGAACTGCACAACATGATCGAGCGCGTCGCACCTACCAACGCACGCGTCCTCATCCTCGGCGAGAACGGCACAGGAAAAGAACTCGTGGCACGCCAACTGCATGAGCTGAGTCCACGTAAAGATAACGCCTTCATCGAGGTGAACTGCGCCGCCATACCATCAGAACTCATTGAGAGTCAGCTATTTGGACATGAAAAAGGAGCTTTCACATCGGCCATAAAGCAAAAGAAAGGCGATTTCGAACTCGCCAACAACGGCACGCTATTCCTCGACGAAATCGGTGACATGAGTCTGGCGGCGCAGGCTAAGGTGCTCCGCGCCCTCCAGGAAAACAAAATAACTCGCGTAGGTGGCGAAGAAGAGATAAAAGTGGATGTCAGAGTAATCGCTGCCACCAACAAAAACCTTCAGGACGAGATAACAAAAGGCAACTTCCGCGAAGACCTCTATCACCGCATAAGCATGATAATAATGAAGGTGCCGCCACTGCGCGAACGCCTCGACGATATACCTCTATTAATTAACCGTTTCGTGGTGAAATCAGCCCTCGAGATGGGTAAGCCCACCCCTACCTTCACCGACTCTGCCATCGAAGAACTGAAAAAACAACATTGGAGCGGTAACATTCGCGAACTGCAGAATGTCGTCGGGCGACTGGTAATTCTCTGTGGCTCAACGATTTCCGATGAAGACATAAAAAAATATCTCTAAATTCGGAAAATATTTGTACTTTTGCACGATTTTTGATGAATCAAAATCAGCATAATCTGGGGCTGACCGGTTTTGACAGCTTGTAGAAGGGTTATGTAAGCATACCGAGCCTCGCAGTGACGCTCGTAAATCTTGACTGCAAAAAATTAATTGGCGAAAATACTTACGCTCTCGCTGCTTAATCGAAGTATAGTAGATTAAAGCTTCATCCTTTCACAAGGTGAGAGGACGAGACATCTCGCGGATGGAGACTCCCGATTCCGGTCCGGCAACGAGGTGCTCAGCAATTTCGGGATAGCGACGCGGAAGCTCCGGCAACGTCGTGAAACTCAAGGAGATAAGGTTGCGATTAGGATGTCTGTTTCCTTGCACAGCTCGAAAACCAACAACAGAATAAGTATGTAGAAAGCATAATTGTTCCTTGTTTGGACGAGGGTTCGACTCCCTCCAGCTCCACAGATGGCCCCGTAGTCTAATGGATAGAATTAAGGATTCCGGTTCCTTCGGTCCGGGTTCGAATCCCGGCGGGGTCACTTTTATTTAATCCATCACAAGTCTGAACCCAGTGTCATCAGTGCGAATGAAAGAGTCAACCGCATTACGGCTTGTGACCTTGCAGTGGTCGGCAGTGTTAGCCCAACTGCCACCTTTCACCACACAATTCTGGCACCACTCACTGACATTTCCAACCATGTCGTACAATCCCAAGACATTTGGATTCTTAGTACCTGCGACATGTGTTGTTCCGCCACTGTTATCTTCATACCATCCGTAACTCGAAGCGTCATCACTGTCACCGTAAAGCTTGCCTTTCGACTTCTGACCACCCTTAGCGGCATATTCCCATTCAGCCTCAGTGGGCAGACGGAACTTCTTGCCTGTCATTGCGTTAAGTTTCTTGATAAACTTCTGGCAATCATCCCAACTGACGAAATATATAGGCATATCGTCGTCTTCTCCTCTCAGCTTGAACGACGAATCCAGGAGGTCGCGCTGTTGTTTGACCGACATTCCCATCACAGCCTTCCAAAGCTTCTGTGTTACCTCAAATTTTCCGATACAGAAATCGCCGATCTTACCATTGCCTTTCACTGCAATCATATCAAACTTCACACCATTGACACTGATGGTGGCGTCTTTCAACTCCTTTTTCTCAACAGGCTTGGCTTCTTGCTGAACAGATGTTGTGGTCTTTCCTTCCGACTTAACCTCTGTTTTTTGGGGCACAGCAGGTTCAATCTTTTGCTCTGTCTTTACTTCAGTGGCGACTATATCTTCAGCGACGCCCTCGCCGCCCTGCTGTTTTGAGTTAATGCCCTTAAAGGCAATAACCGCAGCTCCAATCAACGCTATCGATAACAGCGTTATCAGCAACACCTTCCCTGTCTTCGACTTACCCTTCGGAGCTTTCGCGACAGGTTCTTGTTTCTTAGGGTTAGGTTTTGGTTCCGGTTTTGTCTCAACTTCGGCTATCTCCGCAGGCTCAACAGGTTTAATAGAGTCAAGATAATTGGAAATACTCGTAACGAGTCTATTAAGTGCCCTGCTTCCTTGTTGTTTATAGGAAATGAAATCCAAATCGGCAAGATAAAGCAATAACGAATCGTTAAACGGAGTGTCGTCGTATTTAAACGGTATAATCTTCTTTTTGTAAGATATTGCCGAAGCTATCTCCTTGCGCGTCCATGACGAATTGTTCGAGTTCTCTGTCGACACAAACAGTAACACCTTCGAATCTTTGATGCTTCTTATGATAAGCCGTGCAAACTCGTCTCCAGAATTGATACCATCTTCGTCGAACCAATAGCTGATGCCGTTTTTCTTCAGCACATCCTTGATTTTGGAAACAATGTTACCAGGGATAACATCTCCGTTCTCATCCAGATAATCCCTACGGGAATAGCTTATAAATACGTCGTATTGCATTATTCTTTCACTTTGTATTCGTATAAATAAAGATTCACACCTTCAACAGCATTCCAAACGAAGCTTTTCTCGGTTTCATTCCACTTGGCATAATGCGGAATCGACGGCCCGTCAATACGCGTGTTGTCAATAACGATGTATGGTGTGTCGTAGCTGTATTCCATGACATGTTTGCCATCGTTCGACATCACAACGAACTTCTCATCACTGTCGAAAAGTGCCGGATAATAATAATTCTTCATATCCTCATTTTTCGCACTAAGCTGATTATCGATGCCATAGAAATAGCCTCTTTTGTTCCGGCATATATAATTAAAGCGCTCATTGAAGTCAACAGCGAGCCATTTCACATCTGCGCCTTGCATTATCATATCCTCACCGAAATACAATTTGTCGTTTTTATCCTTACCTTCAACGACAAAAGCATAATCGCCGTTGTTTTTTATCGCTATATGCTTGATTTTGTCTGATAGCGGCATCATACTGACACCGTCGACCATCACATTGTTTGAATAAGCCGCAATCCAATGTTGTCCATTCTGCGAGTATTTGAAATCTACGGTCTCCATCGCACCGTCGAGCTCGTATCCTGTGCCATCGACAACCATAAGGGTGTTATCCATGTAATTATCGTAATACAGCAAATAATAATGGCCATCGGAAGTGCTGTAATAACGCACATCATCGGAAGGCTTGAACTCAAGCACCGAATTCCTCAAATTGCATTTGATAGTCTTTTCAACATATAGCGACTCCGTAGGAATAGGATAAGTGATATCGCTCACATCGTCAATATCATATGTGCTATATCCGTATACACTGCCAGACCTGAAAATAAACCCATCAGGGAACAAGTCGAGCACCTCATCGTAAGGCCCCAGCAACCTGCCTAAAGCGTGTAGATAGTACTTAAACTGCGCTTCTCCTTTGTAGGTTATGTTACGTTTCTCAACATAAATATAATCTGGAACTGAATATCCGGCCTTTAAGATTTTCACACCGCTCATATTCTTAAAAGGCAGCTCGTAATTATTCATCTTCGCACTGATAACATTGTCTTTCGAATCTCTCACGATGACAAAATACTTGTAGTTCTTGGTATACATATAGTTATACGCGTCAGTCACCTTTGTGTCGAAATCAAGTCTGAATTCGCCATGCTTAACGTAAAAATTCTGAATACCTGTTCTATCAACCACATCAATCTTGCCAACATATTGTTTGGAGAGATTTTTCTTGTTTTGCGCCGTCATCGCCAATGGCATAATGATCAGCAAACATAATATGTATCTAAAAAACTTCATAACCTGTCTTATTTATTAGCAAACAAATCACCAAAGCTGAAGCCGACGCCGAAATCAACCGTCAGATAACGCGTTTTTTTATCAAGTTCGCTGCAACGCATCATTATCGTAAGCGGGATACGCCAGATATTCATGACAACTCCGACTTCAGCCTGCAAGCCTTTATCGATATATGATTTTGACACCACGCTTCCCTGATAGCCAGCTCCGACCATCATGTCGATAAATCCAGGCATCAGGTTAAACGTGACACCTGTAGTCAGCAGTGGAGCAACCTCATCGACTCTTTCTATCACCGTGGCTGCAGGATCAGGATCCGGATCGTAGACTTTGTTAAACTCTGCCATCGCTTTTATGTACCAGCGGACTACATGTTTTCCGACATCGTTAAACATCAAACCGTGTCCGTTTCGGCCCGGATTGTATAGATAGTTAACCGACCACCACTCACGGCTTCTGGTAGCGCAGTAGCCGAATTTCGGATCATAATATCTGTTGAAGTACATTCCCAAACCTAACGAAAAGTCAACGTTATCGTGTATTCCCACGTGGTTCACCTGTACACCGCCTGTCGCGAAGATGCTCTTGTAATAGAACATCAAACCGGCCTCCAACTCATATCCCACGCTAATCTCTTTAGGAGAATGTTTGTATTCTTGAGGATAGTCCTGCTGTATTGCTCTCAACGTATCGTTTGAGACGCCAACACCGATACCGGCATATACCGACATCCATGGCAACACTTCAAACGTAGGACCAGCACTCATGATATACAACGGGCCATTAGTATTAGAAGGTTTAATATCCCAGTTGTTAAGCTTCAGCTGGAAATGATTATATCCGCCCCAGCGTTTTGAACCGATGAAACCGCTTCTCAAACCGAAGGTCTTACTCGATGCTGTAAGTTGAATATAACGTAAGCCTGTGTTAAACACCAAGTTGTCGCTAGCCTTGTTGTACACTATGCCTCTCGTCTCACGGCCAAGGCTTACCATATGCAACGAGTCATCAGCAGTTACTCTCAACGGAGTGCGACCCGCATCCTTGCCATCGACATACAATCGGCTCCATGTTGGCTTACTGTCGATAATCACATCCTGACTCTCAGAATATTCTCCTTTTTGCGACACGTTGAGTTTCAAAGATTTTGTCTCGGTATTCACAATGAAACTTCCGCGACGATCTTTTGAATTATTTTTCTCACAATCCAAAATGACGACATCGCCCGAGCGCGACACCTTCATCCATTCCTCGTCGGAACTACATGTCCAAGGGCCTTTGATCTGCCCTACCGGAATCGCCATCGAGCCACCTTCTTTCTCAATGACATAATCTTCTTTCGGAATCACAAATCTTGTCACACGTGACTTCTGCGACACCGCAAAGCTCTTTTCCTGATCGTAAGCCCGCACGGTGATGTTTCCGTGTCGTGAGACCGGCATGGTGTTTTCTTCGCAGACAACCACGAGTGAATTACCCATCTCATAAGCATTAATCCAGTCGATGTTTGTTGTAATCTCCCAATCCGACACGTTAGTCTCGATTTTTCTTGTCACACTGTCTCTGTCGGCTTCGAACACTATGCTGTTGAAATCCGATTTCAGCACGGTCTTACCCTCTTCCTGAACAATATGAAGCGTAGTGCTTATATCGCCCGTAAACACTGTAATATCTGCCTGTCTGCCTTCATGCATCCTGTTTTCCAAACATGTGATATACAGGACATTACTACGTTTGTACAGACTCACCCAACGTGGAACGTCTTTAAAATTCCATTCAATATTGTTGGTTGTCACTAATATTGAGTCGGTCGTCTGTGTCGGAGCAAAATACAACGAGTCGCGGCTCAGATATAACGTAAGCTCAGCTGTGATAGCATTTTCGATATTATACGACAAGTCGCCGTATCTCACCAATACCGCATCCAGCGTCTTCTCCTCACCCATGCCTACATCAACAAGCTCCGGATAATCGTAATAACCGTTTTTCTTAAGGACCACGTTGTTTTTACCTCTATTGATTTTCTTGTTGAGATATGGGGTTGTACCCTCACGTGTGCCATTGATATAAACATCAGCTCCAGCAGGCTGTGAAGTGATTGATATATAACCGAATAAAGGCCTCAAATTGACTTCAAGCCTTTCGTTTTTCTCTAATCTTACAGTCTTGTTTTTCTCGTTGAGATGGTTTTCACACTCAACCGAATATGTGTGTTCGCCCAAAGGCAGGTTGACGCTTGCGTAGCCCGAAGCACTCACTTCCGTTCCATCGATGAAAATCTTCGCATCAGACGGAGTCGCCACAATCGTGAGGTTGGCCGAACGCATGGCAAGAACGAGTTCATAAACACGGTTTTTAACCAGCTGCATTGGTATCTGATACTCCAATGTAGTGCCCTGGTATTTAAACACCAGCTTTCCTTTGACTCCCGACGACATTATAATCTTATAGCTGCCGTCGTTGATATCCATACTGGCATTTCCCACCGTCAGCGTCGAACTCGGTGAGTAAAAACTGATGTCGTTGAGTGTCTTGCTGTCGAAACCGCTCGCCACAATTTTGACCATAGCCCAAGGCTTGCCATTATTGTCGGTCTTACGCATACCATCAGGAAGAATAAAGGTATGCTCTGGTCCAAGAATATGAAATTCGTCAACACACAAGAACGAATCGTTATTCTGAGCTTTCACCAATATTGAAACGCATATCAGAAATAACAGTAAAAATCTTTTCATTCGCTAAATTATTTCAACAATTATATCATCAAATCCAATTGGATTCTCTGTTTTCTCAGGTTCCCATGTCCTTACATGAATCACAGGGAGCTCTTCACGAAGATCAACCATCAGGAAGAGATAGCCGACATCGCCGTATGTACTCGACAGATACTCCTGCTTGACCTGTATGCCATAAAGTTCAAGTCCCGATTTATGCTGAGTGAAATCGGTATCGAGAAATCTTATGTTCACGAACTCGTTTTTCGTAAATACATTGTGCAGTTTGTCGATATACTTACCCTTGCTCAAAGTATCATATTTCACTTTGGTCTCCGTAGCCAGATGCATCACATCGCCCTTCTGTTTCTGTTTGAGCACCGTTCCCACAATGATCAAAGCATCATCGGAGAAGATTTTATCAAGATAATCAAGACGTTTCAAGGCATAAGCTGTCTGATAATCCTCCAAGAAATTTATCAGAATCATTCTCGAACCAGGATTCCATTGGTCTTTACCGAGAATATCAATCTCTGCCATATCAGTGAGCTTGAACGCTATCGAGTTGACCTTCCTCGATTCTTTGTCGAAACGGAATACAACGTGTCTGATAAACCCGACATTGTTTTTAAAGTTAAACTGCATCGGGATACTTCTGCAAATCACCATATCCTTAATCTCGACAAACTTATACTCCGGCGTTCCCAAGATGTAATATTTTCCGTTTTTGAGTAATGACTCGAACATCTCATAGCCATCAGGGGTGAAATAGTTCTTCGCCTCGCTCACATCCTTGTTTCTTAAAGCTTTTTCAACAGCTTTCATAGCTTTAAGATAATCATCCATATTGTTTGCCAGACTCTCTTCAATAAGACGGTCGGTTTCTGCTTTCTTGTTAAGAATAGCGTCGTCGTGATACTCACCAACGCTCGCTTCGTCTTGCACTTTCTTTACATCGACTTTCTTTACTGCTGATGTGAAAGTGATAGGTGCGCCGAGCTGTTGCATAGCATCATAAACCTCTTTGGCTCGTGCCTCTGCGTCAACCTTATTCTCAATGCACACCACGATTTCGACATCGGTGATGTCCTTATCCATCAGCTCGATCGAAGCCAAACCGCTTTCCACCGAACTCTCAACATAACCGTTGCCGTTGTTGTATTCAAATTTAAGCCACGGTATCCTGTCGGCTCCGTCTGTGACAATCATCTCGTATGCGACACTGTTTTTGCTTTTCATGACCGGCTTTTTCTTCGGGATGAACTTAATCCTCTGCAAAAGATCGTCAATCCTGTTGCCGAGCCATTCCTTGATGACTATATCTTCACCGGTATCCAGATCCTGGAACATCAAAGTCGAACCCTGAGGATGTGTCGAGCAGAGCACCAGACTCCAATAATAATACCTCAATGCATCACCTATCGATGAGTTTTCCTTTTCCTCATTATCGGACTTATGTCCCTGAAGATAATAATAGTAAATCTGCTGTTCCTTATCCTCATCGTTACTGCAATAGCCATTCACGACAAACAATGCGGCGATTAATAATAGAATTAGTTTTTTCATAATGCACAATTATTCAATTTGCAAAAATACTAACTTTTTACAAACAAACAACTTATTTAATAAATAAAATGTAAAAAGTTTTCGCTCTACTTTTTATCTTTAATCATTACGTCTATGGCGCCCACTCCAAACCTTGAAATCGAGGCCATTCTGTTGGATGTATTCTCGTAGTTTTTCAGTTCTTCTATGATGGCATTTTTCAAGACTCCGTTGCCAACACCATGGATGAACGTCACCTTTGAATAGTCGTTTTCTATAGCGCTGTCAAGCATTTTCTTGAAATAGTTAATCTGCATTCTGAAGATGTCCGTGCTCGACATCCCAAGGATGTTGTCGACAAGTTCGCCGATATGCAGGTCAACTATCGCCTCTCCTGGCTCGGTCTGATGCTTGTCGATGGCAGCAGTCTTCTTCACTATGTCTTTGTTAGCTTTCGGCTGCATCACGCCGTCTTTCATCAGCTTGGTGTAATCAGTCTCCTTTCCTTTTAATGCCATTAATGTCGACAAACAAATCATCAACGCCTTCTCACCCAGCAATCCTGATTCCACGAAACTTCCATCCTTGAAGAACCTGCTGGTTCTCAACGAAAATGGTGCATGCAGCGGATGATACACCGAGTCGATGTCGTCCTGGCAAAGCACCACCTGGATCACACCATCACACCAATGCTCGATGTCGTCGCGAGATATAGCTTCCACTACCACTTTCGAGAACGGAGCTATGCTTCCGTAGTCGATATTCGCGTATTTTTCACTATCTTTGAGATTAAAACTGTATAAAGCGTCGGCCGGAGTGTTGTTAACGACAGCCACATCTATCGGACCGGTAAGCAACCACTGCTGATCGTGCGGAATGAACGCCAGATATATGCCTTCTTCTTCCGAGCTTCTCGCAAAACGACGCAACTCACTTCTGCGGGCTTCGTTTTTAGTCTCCTCTGCTATAATCTGTTGATTCTTAATCTCTTTCCGCACATTGTCGACCATCTGCTGCTGCCTCGTTGGCTGCGCGCGGAAATCCAAAACCAAGTCGCTCATCAAAACCGGCACGTTAAAGCCGTCTTCAATTTCAACCTCCACCATGCGAGTGTCGATAATCTTTTTTATCACTCCTCCACCCTTGTCGTTCAAGAAGTTAACTCTATCACCAACTTTAAAACTTTCCATGTTTCTGAAATTTTTGCAAAAATAAGAAAAATCCTTTAAACTTTAAACTTTTCAACTACTCTAAACTCTACACTCTCAACTCTAAACTTTATTTTGTATCTTTGCAAAAAATAACACAATGTTTATCTGGGGTGACAACCGGCGTTTCAACAGCTACAACGCGTATTTCACACGTGAGTTTGGCAGTCGTGTTCAGAAAATCAGCATCGATGCTGGGTTTTCATGCCCTAACCGTGATGGTAAGATAAGCACCGGAGGCTGTACTTTCTGTCGTAACGACGCCTTCAACCCATCATATTGTGAGCCCGAGAAAAGCGTGCGCCAACAGATTGAAGAAGGCATCGAGTTCCACCAGCGCCGTTATCGTAGAGCCAAATCGTATCTCGCTTATTTTCAAGCGTTTAGCAACACATACAAGCCTGTAGATGAGCTTAAAAAGCTATATCGTGAGGCTCTCTCCGTTGACAACGTCATCGGACTCGTCATCGGCACCCGTCCCGACTGCATCAGCGAGGAAATACTTGATATGCTGAAAGGTTTAAACACTACCGTTATCCTCGAATACGGTGTGGAATCGGTTTATGACAGCACTTTGAAACGTGTCAACCGCGGTCATGACTTCGCTACAGCGAAAAAAGCTATAGAGCTCACTCACAGATACGGATTTCACTGCGGTGGGCATTTCATCTTCGGCTTGCCTGGTGAGACTCGCGACATGATGTTGCATGCCGCTGATATCATCTCGGATCTGCCTCTGACAACAGTGAAATTCCATCAGCTGCAGATCTTCAAAGACACTAAGATAGCCGATGAATATCTCGCTAATCCCGCTGATTTTCATTTGTTTACCCTTGACGACTACATCGAATTCGTTATCGACTTCATCGAGCGGCTTAACCCTAATATTGTGATAGAGCGTTTCGCCGGCGAGGTGCCGCCACGTTACCTTGTCTCGAAGCCTTGGCTAAATCTCCGCTACGACCAGGTCCTTGCTCTTATTGAAAGGCACCTCGCCGACCGCGACACCTACCAAGGTAAACACTATAAACTGTAAACCATAAACTGTAAACAAAAAAAGAAAGGACCCCGTCAGGAGTCCTTTCTTTTTCTGCTCGTTTGTTAATTCTCTTACTTCACAACAACGCGCTGTACTGTTGTGTTGTTAGCGTTGTCGATGATGTTGAAGAAGTACACGCCTGACTCGAAGCTGCTCATGTCAACTCTGTTGTCGCGGACAACGTTGATGAGCTGGCCAGCTGCGCTATAGATAGCGATGGCGCTGATGTTCTCGCCTTCAACTGTCACCATACCTGTTGTTGGGTTAGGATAGACGTTGAATGCGCTAACTGCTGTCTCATCGATTGACTCACCAGTAACTGTGAGTGTCAATGGGATGATAACTTCCGGATTCTCTGGATCGTTAGTGACAAACATGATGTTTGCATTGTATGTGTCACCTGCTGACAAACCAATTGTGTTGACGTTAACAGTAACTTGGTCTAAACCACCGATAGCCATCTGACCTTCTGGTTTGCTCAAGCTTGCCCATGTTGCTGCAACTGGTGAACCAACAGTGTTCATACGGATGTGGAAGTTACCATAAACTTCTGAGAACACTTCTGAGCACTTTCCGAATGCACCACCACCGTTTGTACGATAATAGTCACCATTGCCTGATGGTGTACCACCGTCGAATGACATGGCGTAGCCTTCGACTGCCTGTGTATATTCGCATGTTACCCAAACATTGTAACCTGTGAGGTCAACTGGTGTGTCGAATGTGGCAATTGTCCAGTCGTCTGCAACAATTGAGCCATAAGGAACAACCTTCTCTGCGAGGACTTCACCTGGTTGGCCATACAAACCCTGACCGTAGATACGGAATGTGAGAGGAGTGTTAGGCTCGATACCCATTGAACCTGATGATTCTGTGAAGACAACATACTGTGCGCTCACAATCTTTGTACCCATTGCTGCGCCAGCGTATGCTGAGCCTGGGAACATTGCACCAACCTCAACGAGTGTTGGGGCGTCAACGTTAAGACCGACGAGTGATGAGTTTGTGCCTGGCTCACCATCATAGTTAATCTGGTGGTTACCAGTTGTCACTGTTGATGCACCAAAGTCAACCCAACCTGTCCAACGGCCGATTGAGGTACCTTCTGCATTGCTGATGTTGATATCAACTGATGTAGCGTCATCTTCTGCAACAAACTCGTTGATTTCATTTGTATCGAATGTGATGTGTGCTGCTGTCTCTTCACCGATTCTGGTGTAAACGAAGTTGTCGAGATAATAGCAACCGAGTGTTGAGTGTGGTGCATAGAAGTCCATAGCATCCATCTTAGGTCCAACGGTGTGCTCACCGAAGCTATCCAAGCTCCACTGCCATTCAACAATCATCTGCTCTTCCGGATAAGTTGTAGCTGTACGATAGAACAACTGTGCAACGTCCAAGTCGCAGTTGACACGGATTCTGATGAACATCCACTCGTTCACAACACCTGGGATATCAGCGTTGCTGTTAGCACCAGCGTGAACTGTACCATGACCTGGAGCGTATGTTGTTGTGCTCTGGCCGTTGTTTGTTGCGTTCAGGTAAGCCTGCATAGCCCATGTTGAACCGCCACCGTTAAACTCGTGAAGGATGTTGAAATAACCATACTTGCCTTCATCGCAGTAAAGAGCGAATTCAAGATCGTATGTACCTGATTCCTGACCACCGAGGAGAAGAACGTTGTCGTTAGCGCCTGAGATGTAGCCGCACTGTGTGCCGCCAGCCTCAGCGACAACACCGTCTTCATTGCCACCTGGGTGGTTTGTCCATGTTGTCCACCAATCGATTCCAAGAGCCTGTGCGCTCTGAGCGATCTTACCGCCAAGAGGATAAGCCTCAAAGTCATCATTGATGAGCACTGTCTGTGCAAATACGTTGCCTGCTAAGAAGGCAATCATCGCGAAAAGTAAAGATAATTTCTTCATGTGATTTAATTTTAGTTAAACAATAATTTTCTATTTAAAATTCCTAATTTGTTCGTCTTTGAACTTGCAAATATAACAATATTTTTTTAATTGCGCTACTTTTTTTCGATTTTTTTTACTTTAAATAAGCCAATACCGACACCTGTCCTGTGATGTCATCGCCGAGTTCCACTTGAATATCAGCATCACACGGAAGGAAAAAGTCGACTCGCGAACCGAATTTTATCATACCGAATTCCTTACCTACCTCGGCCTTATCCCCTTCCTTTATATTGCACACAATCCTCCTTGCCATAACACCCGCGACCTGCCTGAACAGCACTTCCCTGCCCTTTTCATCCTTGACTACCACAGAGTTACGTTCGTTCAGCTCCGACGACTTAGGGTTTATCGCAAACAATTTCTTGCCCGGATGATATTTCACATAACTCACGACACCATTCATCGGGAACCAGTTGACATGTACGTCGTAGGCCGACATAAACACCGAAACCTGTATCCTCTTGTCGTGAAAATACTCTTTTTCCTCCACCTCCTCAATGGCTACAATCTCGCCATCGGCGGAAGAGACGACAGCATTCTCCTCGTGAGTTATTTTTCTCTTCGTCGGGACTCGGAAAAACGATATCGACCACACTACCACTATCACACCTATTATTATAAGTCCGGCGAGTATGGTCCAATGCGTGTTTTCCAAAAAAGCATTGAGTAGCATTATCGTCACGATGACTATCAAAGCCATCACGGTAAACACCGTCGCAATAACGCCATATCCTTTTTTATGAATATACATAAACTATCAGTTTACTTGAACATTAACATCATATTACCAAAATAACACAACATCAGATAGCAATAGACAAACGGTACAGCTAAAAACGTAGCGTCAAACCTGTCTAAAATGCCACCGTGACCCGGAATCACATTGCCCGAGTCCTTCACGCCCGCCTGACGTTTCATCATCGACTCGCATAGGTCACCCAAACTGCCGAAAACAACAACAATCAGTGCCATTCCCATCATTTTCCAGTCGCTCATCATATTAAACCAGAAATGATTAACCAATAACGCCGTCACAATCGTCATCACCAAGCCGCCCAAGCTGCCTTCTATCGTCTTTTTCGGCGATATACGCTCAAACAACTTGTGTTTTCCAATGGCCATTCCCGTCAGATACGCGAAAATATCGTTTATCCATATCAAGCAGAACAATATGATTAACAAATACTTACCATCCATAAAAACCATAGGTTCCCTATAAAGAGACATCATCAGTTCGCATGGCAACGCCACAAACAACATCGCAGTCCAAAGACTGACAACGACTTTCTCAAACGGATAATTCTTTGAGAATAATGCCACTAATAAAGGTGTAAGTACAAACAGAAATCTTATTATGAAATCTATCGGGAATAAAATGACGCTCATCGCATAAAACAAGGTCGGCAGAATCATTATCCATGGCGTCAAGCTGCCCTTGTCGTCTTTCAACATCAGCTTGGCAACCTCTTTAGAACCAATGATCACCGTTATCAGCATCACTGCAAAAAACGCCCAATAATCCAGGAGTATGCTTCCAATCACAACGATTACAAACAAACTCCCGAATATCGTTCTTTTCGCCAGTTCACTCATTTTTACATCATTTTAACTTGCAAATATACGAATTTTTATTCGTTCAACAAAATTATTATACTTTTTTCGCTTCATTCCAAAGAGCATCCATCTCCGCAAGTGTCATATCCGCTACGCTTTTCCCCATCTCACGCGCCTTTTCTTCGATATACGTAAATCTCTTCTTAAACTTGGCATTAGCATGTTCCAAAGCATCGTCTGCATTGACTTTTATAAATCTCGAATAGTTCACGAGAGCGAACAACAAATCGCCAAACTCCTCGTCCTTGCGTTCCTTACTTCCGTCATTCTTCACTTCTTCCTGCAGTTCGTCCATCTCTTCAAGCACTTTAGCCCAGCATTCCTCCTTATTCGGCCAGTCGAAGCCCACTCCCGATGCCTTGTCGGTCATACGATAGGCCTTCAAAAGCGGCGGCAGACCTGCCGGGACGCCACCCAAAACACTGCGGTTACCTTCTTTTTTTATCTTAATCTTCTCCCAATTTTCCAAAACCTGCTCTGCCGTATCAACCTTCACGTCACCATAGATATGCGGATGCCGCACTATGAGCTTGTCGCAAATGCTGTTAATCACGTCGGCGATATCGAACAGACCCTTCTCATTTGCTATTCTCGCATAAAAAACGATGTGCATTATCAAATCGCCGAGTTCTTTCTTAACATCTTGATAATCAGACGCAATGATTGCCTCACTCAGCTCATATGTCTCCTCTATAGTCAGATGACGCAAGCTCTCAATGGTCTGTTTCTTGTCCCATGGACAGCCTTTTCGCAGGTCGTCCATTATGTCCAAAAGTCTCTTAAAAGCCTCTAATCTCTTATCCATATCAATAATTTTTGCAAAATTACAAATTTTTTATAACTTTGCATCATGAAAAATTTTTTCAGAAATAGTATCATTATAATGTTTTTCTTACTGATAATCAACACTTTATCAGCACAGAGCAACGATACTATTTTTGTAAAAAACCTTCAAATTGAATTTCGGGCCAGCTACGGCTTCACTATTTGCCATCACCCTGAGATGAAGGTTTTCCAAGCCCATTATCCTGTTTATGAAATCAACATAAAACAGGTCACTTTCGGCCGTAAATCATGGCAGTCGAAGTCGAACTATCCCAGTGTGGGTCTGAGTTTCCTTTATACAGGCATAGGCGAGCAGCCCGAGATTGGACGTGCCTTCGCGTTGATACCGCACATGACTTTCAACTGTTTGAAAAGTCCGAAAAACCAGATTAATTTTAATTTAGGTATAGGCGTAGGTTACCTTACACAGATTTATAACTCAAAGACCAACCCTAAAAACACCTTCATCGGCTCGCATATCAACGCCGCAATCAACATATCAGCGGAATACAGTCGCATGATTACCAACCGGTTCGGCATGTCGGCTTTCGTAGGATTCACACATTTCTCCAATGGCTCAAGCCGGACCCCGAACAACGGTATGAATATAGCTCATACAGGTTTGGTAGCAAAATACTTCATCAACGAGCCTAAACAGCGCATTGCGAAGCAACCGACTGATAATAAACAGTTTAAGACTTGGGAAAAGAAGAATATTTCGTTGCTGTTTGGGTTCACATATTCAAAAAAAGACATCGACGAATATCTTGGCTACGGCATGTCATGGTCGGCCTACAACCTTGAAATCAACGCGATGAAACGACTCACCGAGATGAGTAAACTCGGCATCGGCTTCGATCTCGTTTACGACTGCACCGACAAGGAAGTCCTGCGTCAGAAAGGCATAGCTTTCGACGATATCGAGATCCTTAAACCTGGCATCAACGCTGCCTATGAGTTATCATTCGGCAACACCTCGTTTATCTTCAACTTCGGCTACCATATCGCAGGCAAAGACCTCTGTGAAGGCCGCGTTTACCAGAAATTAAACATGACACAGAATATCTACAAAGGTATTTTTGCAACCATTGCGCTCACCACACACTATGGCTGGGCCGATTATATTGGTTTCGGATTAGGGTATAGAATAAATTAAGATGAAAAGTAAGTTATTGATTATATTGACATTAGGATTTCTCGCATCGTTTATGTCATGTAAGAAAGCGCCGCTAACTATCGGTAAGATAGTCACTGAGACACGCGAGCTACCTGATTTCAAGGAAGTAAACGTCAACGACAACATCAACATTACGTTGGTACGCTCCGATACCTGCTACATCGAAATAACAACAGGCGAAAACATCATCGGTAACATTACAACAGACGTCAGCAACCGCGTTTTGTCCATCTGCAACACAACTACTGTAAACTGGACTCGTCCATACAATTACGAATTACACGCCACCTTATATTATAAGGACATCGTAAACTTCATTTTCAACTCATCAGGCACCTTGGATACGCGAAACAATTACACTGGACAGCTGCCTCCCAACGATTTTTACCGTTTTGAGATACATGGCGGATCAGGTAACGTCGACCTAAACGTCAACAACTGCAATGACTTACGTGTTGTTTATCATTATGGTACAAGCCATCTTAACATACATGGTGAGAACAACAAAACTTTTGTAGTATATAAAAGGAGTTATGGTGTTATCGACGCACGAAATTACGACGCTGAAACAGTTCACATAACAACCGATTCACCCAGCGATTGCTATATCAGCGCCAGCAAAGACATCGAGGCCACCATCAACAATCTTGGAGATATATATTATAAAGGTGACCCAGAAACAATCCAGGTCACCTATGGGGATTTTGCCAGAGGGCAACTTCTTCCACTTAATTAATATTTTAATGCCATTTTCGAAATGCTCAACAGTACCCTATGGTAGGTCGCATTTCTGCCGGTGTTTATGATTGAATTTTTAATGCCATTTTCGAAATGCTCACAGTACCCTGTGGTAGGTCGCATTTCTGCAAATGGCATTAAAAATTTATAAATAGCAAGGTTTAGTATGCCTTGGCGAATATCACTCTTCTCTTCGAAGGCTTTCCAGAGTAGACGTCGACGCCGTCTTCGTAGTCGTCGTCAAGCGGTATGCAACGCAATGTAGCCTTTGTCTCCTCCTTGATAGCCAACTCTGTCTCTGTCGTACCATCCCAGTGTGCGTAAGCGAATCCGCCGTTTTCGATCACCTGTTTAAACTCATCCCAAGTGTCGACGCGATGTGTGTTAGCCTTGCGATATTCGAGAGCTCTATTGAACAAGCTATCCTGAATCTCATCGAGCAGTCCGAGGATGTGGTCTTCCATCTCGACTTCTGAAATCGACTGTTTTGTCAAGGTGTCACGGCGAGCGATCTCAACGGTCTGGTTCTCAACGTCGCGTGGACCTGCTGCGAGACGTACCGGCACGCCTTTCATCTCCCATTCAGCGAATTTGAATCCTGGTTTCTGAGTGTCGCGGTCATCGAATTTCACTCTAAGTCCTTTAGCCTCAAGACGTTGTTTCATCTTAGCGCAGTAATCGAGAACTGCCTGCTGCTGATCGTCGGTCTTGTAGATAGGAACGATGACAACCTCGATTGGAGCAACCTTTGGAGGTAACACCAGACCGTTATCATCTGAGTGAGCCATGATGAGAGCGCCCATCAGACGTGTTGAAACGCCCCATGATGTAGCCCAAACATATTCGAGTTTATTCTCCTTATTAAGATATTTCACGTCGAAAGCCTTAGCGAAGTTCTGTCCGAGGAAGTGTGACGTACCAGCCTGCAATGCCTTGCCGTCCTGCATCATAGCCTCGATGCAGAATGTCTCGACAGCGCCTGCGAAACGCTCGTTGGCCGACTTAATACCGCGGATGACCGGAACAGCCATGTATTTCTCGGCGAAATCAGCATAAACAGTGAGCATTTTCTCGGCTTCAGCCATAGCCTCTTCACGTGTGGCGTGAGCGGTATGACCTTCTTGCCACAGGAACTCGGCTGTACGGAGGAACAAGCGAGTACGCATCTCCCAGCGCACCACGTTAGCCCACTGGTTGCACAGAATCGGGAGGTCGCGGTAGCTCTTGATCCAGTTACGATATGTATCCCAAATGATTGTCTCTGAAGTTGGACGTACTATCAACTCTTCTTCCAATTTTGCCTCCGGGTCGACCACGATACCAGGTCCATCGGGGTTTTTCATCAGGCGGTAATGCGTAACGACGGCGCACTCCTTTGCGAAGCCTTCAACGTGACTTGCTTCCTTGCTGAAAAAACTTTTTGGAATAAAAAGCGGGAAATACGCGTTGACGTGACCGGTGTCCTTAAACATCTTGTCGAGAGCGTCATGCATGAACTCCCAAATAGCATATCCGTAAGGCTTTATCACCATACAACCTCTCACTGCGGAACTCTCCGCCAACTCGGCTTTATTCACGATATCATTATACCATTGTGAATAATTTTCTTGACGTGTTGTAATTTCTTTTGCCATTTTTAAAAGTTTGGTACGATTTTTGTTAGTATTTCAGTGTGCAAAATTACAAAAATTTTTGCAAAGTATAAATAAAAATTGAATTATTATGAAAAGGAGCATCATTATCATCGCAGCGACAACAATGTTGTTAACTGCCTGTGCGTCAAGCAATAACGTCATTAATGACGACGCTTATTACTCACCTTACGACAAGGATTCGCAGTACGAAAAAGTGCTCGTCACATCAAATTACGGATATTTCGATTCCAACTCCGTGAAGAGTGAAACGCGTAAAAATTACGAAGAATACACCGTCACGGACAGCATCGAACGCATTGTAGACACCGTTTACATCGTCCAGGAGGTCGAACCTGAGACTCGCGTCACCGTCGAGATCGGAGCAGGTTTCGGTTGGCCATATTACTACTATGGCTGGGATCCCTACTGGTATCCTTACTACAGATACGACCCTTACTACTGGTCATATGCAGGATATCACTGGGGATACGACCCATATTGGGCCTGGGGCGGTTACTACCATCATCACTATTATCATCACCACCATTATCACCCGCATCACAACCATCATGCTTATCATAGTGGTATCTTCAACAACAGCCATCGCGGTGCGATAAATCGTGGTAACGGTAACGTCAGCAACGGCGGCGGAAGAGACGCAGCGAACAGCAAGAGCTACGCTCCTGCAAGTTCAAGCCGTCAAACACGCTCAAGCTCAGAATATGTAAGACCGAACGGCACTGCAAGACCGACTAATGCATCGGCAAGACCGAGCACCACTACCGAACGTCCAAAGAGCAGCGCTACGGCAAGACCTGCAAGCAGCACGGCAAGACCTGCAAGCACTACTTCAAGGCCTAGCAACGGCACAACAGCCCGACCAAGTAACACCACTACTCGTCCAAGCAGCGGAACTACTGCAAGACCAAGTAGCACCACTACAAGACCAAGCAGTAGCAGTACTGCAAGACCGAGCAGCAACTCTTCACGTCCGAGCAATAACAGCACCGCAAGACCAAGCAGTACACGCAGTAGCAGCAACTCAGCTCCAAGAAGCAGCAGCTCCTACTCCTCACCAAGAAGTAGCAGTAGCTCAAGCGGAGGAAGTTACGGCGGAGGCAGCAGAAGCGGAAGCTCTGGTGGCGGCAGCAGAAGCAGCGGAGGTCGCAGATAAACAAAGGGACGGACCCGTCCGTCCCTAGTTAAAAGTTAAAAGATTAAAGTTATAAGATATGAAAAAGTTCTTTTTAATCATCACGATATTAGTTCCGTTCTTAGCGATGGCACAGGATGACAGCGACCTTCTCGACTTCTCCTCCATCTATTATCAGGGAACAGCAAAGAGTGCAGCCATGGGCAACGCCATGGGCGCCGTCGGGTCAGACTTCTCGGCGATAGCTATCAACCCAGCAGGATTGGGACTATTCCGTAAAGCTTCGTTCGTCTACACGCCGTCGTTTTACGCCATCTCTAACGAGACAAACTACCAAGGCAGCCGTAACTCCGACCGTGACTTTAAGTTACATACTAATAACATCGGTCTGACGTGGACTCAGGATATCAACGACGGCTCGCTTAAGACCGTAAGTTTCGCCTTGGGTATCAATAAGTTAAACAATTACGCGCTGAATTCATATGCCAGCGGCAATAACGTCAACACATCGCTTGTTGATGCCTACTCCACCGAGCTGTCAGAGAACGGAATCAACTCGCCAAATGCTTTGGAGAGTTTCTCTCCTAACCTGATATATCCATTATATCAGACATACGTCATCGACACGATAACTGGTGACGGTTGCACCACATTCGTCCCTGCAGGCGGCATCAATCAGGAATACGGCATCAGCAAGAGAGGAACATCAAAAGAATTCACATTCGCATCAGGATTCAACTTCAACGATAAATTCTTCATGGGCGTATCTATCGGAATACCTTATTTCGACAGAAAAATGACGAAAGAATACAAAGAGAGCAACCTCACCCATGGTGAAACTTTCAAAAACTGGAGTCAGACAGAAAACATCTCCAACTCAGGATGGGGTATCAACGCCAAGGTCGGTGCCATTGTGTATCCTGCGAGATGGGTCAGATTAGGCGCTTCATTCTCAACACCTTATTTATATAAGGTAACGGAAAGCTGGAATACCGAGACAAATGCAGCATTCAACTTCGGGACATATTCCTACGAGTCGCCAACCGGTACATATTCTTACACAGTCACTACCCCATTCCGTTTCAATGCCAGCGCAGCTTTGATTTTTGGCAACTACGGTATGATCACCGGCGATTATGAATATGTCGACTACAGCAAGATGCGTGCCTCAAGTTATGACTTCAACTACAGCAATTTGAACAACTTCATCAAGGATAACTACAAAGGCACTTCCAACTTCCGTATCGGTACCGAGTGGAGATGGCAAACTCTTGCATTCAGAGCAGGTTACGCTCTTTATGGAAGTCCGTTCGGCTTCGGCAAGAAAGATCTGCAGACCACGTCATATTCGTTAGGTTTTGGCTACACTTATCACCGCTTCACCCTCGATGCGGCATACGTGTTGAGTCAGCGAAACAACACTTACGACTTGTATTCGCAATATACCACGTATCCTGCGTATTACGCGAATGCCACTGGCGATTTGGTTGCCGACGAGACACAAATAAAAGAGACGACCAACATCAATCAGGTGGTCATCTCTCTTAAGTTCAGACTTGACTAACGGAATCAGCCTTTTGCGTTGTACTGGTCGATGATGTCTTGGTCGACCAAGATACGGCCGCAGTACTCACACACGATAATCTTCTTGTGGATACGAATATCGAGCTGGTGTTGAGGTGGGATCTTGTTGAAGCATCCGCCGCAGGCATCACGCTCGATTTTCACGACTGCCAAGCCGTTACGTGCACCTTTTCTGATGCGTTTGTAAGCTGAGAGCAGACGTTCCTCGATCAAAGCTTCGCTTTCCTTTGACTTTGCAACAAGTTCTTCCTCTTCTTTCTCAGTCTCTTCAACGATTGACTGGAGCTCACCCTGTTTCACCACGAGGTCGTTCTTACGTTCAGCAAGTTTCTGTTCGGTAGCCTCAAGATTTGTCTTGATATCCTCAATCTTAATCGTTGCGTCTTTGATTCTCTTCTCGCAGAGCTGAATCTCAAGTGATTGATACTCAGCCTCTTTTGTCAGAGAGTCGTATTCACGGCTGTTACGCACCTGATTCTGCTGCTCTTCATATTTCTTGATGAGAGCCTGTGTCTCTTTGATCTTGATTTTGTAGTTGGTAACGTCGGTGTTGAATTTCTTCAGGTCGGCGTTATAGTTCTCGATACGAGTCTCGAGACCGGCCACTTCATCTTCGAGGTCTTGCACTGCTTCAGGCAGCTCGCCACGCACGATGCGGATTCTGTCGATCTTCGAATCAATCTGTTGCAGAGTGTAAAGTGCAACCAATTTTCTTTCAACGGTAACTTCAATCTGTTCTTCTTCGTTGAGTTTAAGTTCCTGAGTATCAGCCATTTATGTTAAATTTAATATTTATACAAAATAATTTATCGAGTTAGTTTTCACGCTCGAAATTGAAACTGCAAAATTACAAAATTTTTTAATAATTGCATCAGCAATTAATTCTTTTGTAAATTGTTCTGTTTCATAGTGGCCTGCGTCGACCAGAAGAAGCCTTCCGTCGGCCTCGAAAAAGTCGTGATATTTCACATCACCAGTAACGTAAGCGTCTGCTCCACAATGCTTTACATTGTCAAGCATAAAAAATCCGGAGCCGCCGCAGACAGCCACTTTTTTTATTTTCTTTCCTAAAAATTCTGAATGGCGAAGTGCTTTTGCGTTGAGATTTTTTTTCACCAAAGTCAAAAATTCGGTTTCATTGAGCGGTTTTTCAAGCTCGCCGACCATGCCACCGCCGGTGACTACGTCTTCATCCACCTTCATAGGTTCGAGTACCTGTAAGTTCTTCACTCCCAACCGGTCGGCGAGCCATTTGCTCACGCCCAGATAGCTATTGTCGAGGTTGGTATGCATGCAGGCAATGGCGATATCATGTTTTATAGCCTTGATGATAGTGCGTTCGATAGTGTTTTCGGGCAAAATATGCTTCAGCGGACGGTAAATCAGAGGGTGATGGCTTATCACAAGATGAAAGCCTTTTTCTATTGCCTCATTGATGACGGCTTCAGTCACATCTAGAGTCACTAAAGCCTTATCTATCAGCATATTAGCATCACCGACAAGAAGTCCGGCATTGTCCCACGACTCCTGCCAATTCAAAGGTGCGATATCGGTGATACAACCTACGATCTCACTAACTTTATTCATTTCGAAATTTTTCGCTAAAATAATAAAAATAATGATTCGCAAATCAAAAATAATTTGTATATTTGTACGTTTGTATCAAAAAGTAACCAATGAGAAGATTGTTAGCACCGTTATCATGGCTTTACGCGATTGTACTTTACATTCGCCATTGGCTTTATGACTGCGGGATTGTCGGCTCGGAGAGTTTCAGTGTCCCGACGATCTGCATTGGCAACCTTTCGTTTGGCGGCACTGGCAAAACGCCTCACACCGAATATCTCATCAGGTTTCTTAAAGACAAATTCAACGTGGCGGTCCTGAGTCGTGGATATGGCCGTAAAACCAATGGGTTTGTGCTGGCTAAAGACGACACGACATACGAGCAAATCGGCGATGAGCCTCTACTCTATCACACCAAATACAACAACATAGCAGTGGCTGTCGACGAAGACCGTCCGGACGGCGTTTCAAGGCTGATGCACCAAGAGAAGACCCCTGACGTAGTGCTCCTCGACGATGCATTCCAACACAGACGTATCAAGCCAGGCATGAACATCCTCCTGACCGAGTATTACAACATCTACAAGAAAGATATGCTTGTCCCGGCTGGTAATCTGCGCGATGTAAAATGCGCTGCGAGACGTGCCGACATCATCATAGTGACGAAATCACCACGCGTGCTGCTGCCTTACGATAAACGCGACATGATCAACGTCCTCAATGCAAGACCATATCAGAAAGTTTTCTTTACATATATTGATTTTCAAGGACTTAAGCCTGTCAACCAGACGGCCATGGAGACACAGCCACAGAACATCAAATCGATATATCTGTTCTGCGGCATAGCCAATCCGTATCCTCTCGAAGATCACCTTAAGAGAAAGTATAACACATTGATTACCAATTATTTCGACGACCACCACTGCTTTAGCGACAGCGATATCGACATGATTATCGACGGCTACAACAGCGTTATCGGCAAGAGTAAAATCATTGTGACGACAGAAAAAGACTTAATGCGAATAACAAAAGATTCTTATCTCAGCAGGTTTGAGAACGTGCCGCTGTTTACCATCCCGATCGAGGTGCGTTTCAACGATGAGAAAGAAGAAGAAATATTTAAAAATTTGATTTTAGACTATGTTGGAAAAAATTCTTGAGACAGTAGATTTTATCAAATCGAAGACAAATGGCTTTGAACCTGAAGTAGGTATTGTGTTGGGTTCAGGCTTGGGCGGATTAGTGAATGTTATTGATACTCAATACTCTATCTCATACTCAGAGATTCCCAACTTCCCTGTTTCGACAGTTGCCGGACATCAGGGGAAACTCATTTTGGGTACTCTGAGCGGACGTAAGGTCGTGGCCATGCAAGGCCGTTTCCATTATTATGAAGGTTACAGCACAAAGGAAGTGACATTCCCAATTCGCGTGCTTAAATATCTGGGTATCAAGCTGTTAGTGCTTTCAAATGCCAGCGGCGGCATCAACCCTGACTTCAGAGTGAGCGACATCATGTTTATCACCGACCACATCAACCTGTTGCCTAACCCGTTGATTGGCAAGAACGACGACCGCATCGGGACACGTTTCCCGGAGATGAGCGAGGCATATAACAAAAACGTACTGGCTTTCGCCGATAAGATTGCTGACGAGCTGAAGATTCAAGTGCAACACGGCGTTTACGTCGGCGACACAGGCCCGACTTACGAAACTCCGGCCGAATATAACTACTATCGCGTAATCGGCGGCGACTGCGTGGGAATGTCAACAGTGCCTGAGGTTATCATAGCACGTCACTGCGGCCTTCCGGTGTTTGCGATGTCAATCATCACCGACCTTGGCGGCAAAGACATAGCAGTGCAGGTAACTCACGAAGAAGTGATCAACGCAGCCAACGTGGCAGAGCCTAAGATGACAGCCATCTTAAAGGAGATGCTCAGACGCTTGGATGAGATAAAATTCTGATAATCAATTAAAAAGATGATATATTTCGTCACCGATTTTCATCTCGGAGTGCCGACTTTGGAGGATAGTCAGAGGCGCGAGAAGATGCTTCTTGAGTTTCTCGATTCTATCAAGGCCGACTGCGAGGAGCTGTTCCTGATGGGCGACCTGTTCGACTTCTGGTACGAATACAAGACTGTCGTGCCACGCGGACATGTGCGTCTGCTTGGGAAATTAGCAGATTTCATCGACAGCGGCATACCTGTTCATCTCTTTGCCGGAAACCACGACCTGTGGACATTCTCGTATCTGCAGGAAGAGATCGGCATTCAAGTACATAGAGAGCCCGAGGTGATGATGCTCAAAGGCAAGAAGTTTTTCATGGTCCACGGCGACGGACGCGGCAAAGGCGACGGAGGATACAAATTCCTGAAGAGCGTGTTCGAATGCAGGTTCCTGCAGTGGTGCTTCCGTCATGTGCATCCCGACTTCGGCATCAGAGTGGCGCTGAAATGGTCTCATAATCACAGAGTTAAGAAGCTTCGCAAGGAAGAAAAAGGCGGTTATTACAACGTTATCGAAGACACTCGGCTGTATAAATACGCTCAGGAAGAACTGGCGAAAGACCCGACTATTGAGTTCTTTGTGTTCGGTCACCAGCACAAGCCGATGCAGTATAAAACCGGCGACCATGCAGTGACGACAGTGATTGGAAACTGGATTTGGGACTACACGTACGCAACCTTCGATGGGAATGAAATGGTTTTGAAGTATTACAAAAAATAACAGATATGGACAAAATAAAAGATTACATCAAGCAAAACGAACAACGTTTTTTAGATGAGTTGTTCGGACTGATTAGAATACCTTCAATCAGCTCGGAATCAGCGCATAAGCCTGATATGATTAAAGCTGCTGAGTATTGGAGAGACAGCATCTTGAAGGCAGGCGCCGACAAGGCCGAGGTAATGCCGACAGAAGGAAACCCGATAGTTTATGGTGAGAAGATCATCGACAAGAAACTCCCGACGGTGCTGGTTTACGGTCACTACGACGTGATGCCTGTCGACCCGATAGAATTATGGCATACCGACCCGTTTGAGCCGGTTATCAAAGACGGCAAGATATGGGCTCGCGGTGCTGACGACGACAAAGGTCAGGCTTTCATGCACGCCAAGGCTTTTGAGACAATGGTTAAGACCGGCACCCTCCCCTGCAACGTGAAATTTATGCTTGAGGGTGAGGAAGAGATCGGCTCCGGCAGTCTCTCAAAGTGGATAGAGGAATACAAAGACCTCGTAAAAGCCGATGTCATCTTGGTTTCAGATACAAGCATGATATCGCACGACACGCCTTCAATCACAACAGGTTTGCGTGGTTTGGCATATTGGGAAGTCGAAGTCACAGGACCGAATGCCGACCTGCATTCTGGATTGTTCGGCGGCGCTGTCGCAAACCCTTTGAACACCTTGTGCGAGATGGTAGCTGGCGTGATGGATAAGAATAACCACATCACCATCCCTCATTTCTATGACGATGTCGTAGAGTCATCAGCAAAAGAACGCGAGATGCTCAATATGGCGCCATACAACGAGGAAGAATTTAAAAAGTCGCTGGGTGTAAAGGCGTTACGTGGTGAAAAAGGATACACCAAGATCGAGCGCGTCGGTATCCGTCCGACCTTCGATCTCTGTGGAATCTGGGGTGGCTACACCGGTGAAGGCTCAAAGACAGTGCTTCCATCGAAGGCATACGCCAAGATTTCATGCCGTTTGGTGCCTAACCAAGACCATGAGAAGATCGGCAAGCTGTTTAAGGAATATTTCGAGAGCATAGCTCCTGATTATGTGACAGTTAAGGTTACAACCCTGCATGGTGGCGAGGCTTACGGCTGCCCGATTGAACTCCCGGCATACAAAGCTGCTGAGCAGGCATATTTCGACACCTACGGCAAGCTGCCTATCCCAATGAGAAGTGGCGGAAGTATCCCGATTATCGCTCGTTTTGAGAAAGTATTGGGAATCAAGTCAATCCTGATGGGATTCGGATTAGGAGAAGACGCCATCCACTCCCCGAACGAGAACTACAGATTGGATCATTTCTTCAAGGGAATCGAGACAATCATCCAATTCTACCAGCATTACGCCAAATAAAGTGTAAAGTTTATAGTGTAAAGTTTAAAGTAGTTTATAAGTTTACAGTTTAATAGTTTAAATGTTAAAAAAAAGAGACGAGATTGAACAATCCCGCCTCTTTTATTAATCATCTTATTCGTTGATGTTTCTAACAGAGACTCCGTTTTTGAAATTGTCGAGTCCTTCTTGTAAGAACTTAACGAAGCCGTCTTTGTCAAGGTTGTAGGCTCGCGGCTCGTGTAACAGTTCGCCGTTGTGACCCATGAGGCAATAATACGGTTGGGCGTTGGTTCCAAACTTAGTGATTTGGAAGTCGGCATATTTACGGCCGATGGTCTTCTTCATCTTGCCATCGCCACCCATAACCCATTCTTCCTCAGGAAGTTTGGTCTTGTCATCGACGTAAAGTGCTACGATGATGAAGTCATCACGAAGCATCTTAAGCACACGCGGATCGCTCCAGACGTTGGCTTCCATCTCACGGCAGTTGACACATCCGTGACCAGTAAAGTCGACGTAAAGCGGTTTGTTTTGTGCTTTCGCACATGCCAACGCCTGCTCATAATCAAAATAACCTTTCAATCCGTGAGGCAGATGGAAGATATCATTGAAACGCGGTGACTCGCAGAGTTCAGCTGTCGGCTGAGCCTCATTTTGCTGCACCTGACCGACAGGAACCGTCTTCACATTCTGTTGTATAAACTCGATGACTTTATCAGCATTCTCCTGATTGATACGTTTGAGGTCGAAGTCGAGGGTCTGTTGAGGTGGCAGATAGCCTGAGAGAGCCTTCAGAGGTGCGCCCCACATACCAGGAATCATATACACGACAAACGTAAAGGTAATGATACTCAATATCAAACGGCCCACACCGATTGATTCGACAGGGTCGTCATTTTTAAATCTGATCTTGCCAAGGAGATAGAATCCAAGCATTGCGAAGCACACAATCCAAATGCCGAGGTAAACCTCGCGGTCGAGCAAATGCCAGTGGTATGTTTGGTCGGCGACACTTAAGAACTTGAATCCGAGTGCAACCTCGATGAAACCGAGGATGACTTTCACAGTATTGAGCCAGCCGCCGCTCTTAGGCAGGTTTTTCAGCATCGACGGGAATAACGCGAAGAGTGCGAACGGCAATGCGAATGTGCAAGCGTAGCAGAACATCGTGAGGATCGGAGTCCAAAACTCACCTGATGTTGATTTGATGAGCACTGTGCCGACGATAGGTCCTGTGCAAGCGAATGACACCAACACAAGAGTCAGAGCCATGAAGAACACACCGGCGAGACCTTTCTTATCAGAGTTGGCATCTGATTTGTTGACGAGGCTGCTTGGAAGCACAATCTCGAACGCTCCAAAGAACGATGCTGCGAAAACCATAAACACCAAGAAGAAGATAATATTCGGGAGCCAATGTGTTGACAACCAATTGAATATGTCGCCAGTGACGCTGTCACCACCGAAAATCCATGTCACCATGATGATGATTGCGATTGGCAGGGTGTAAAGCAACACTATGAAAATGAAGTACATAATTGCTTTAAAACGTCCTGCCGCCTTATTTTCGCTTCCATGAAGGAAGAACGACACCGTCATCGGGATCATAGGGAAGACGCATGGGGTGAGCAATGCTGCCAAGCCCCAGAGGATAGCCTGAAGAATCATTCCAAGAAGGCTGTCGCCAGAATTAGCCTCGGTTTCGGAGGTTGCTACTACTGCGGCATTGTTGAGGTTTATATCGAATTCAACAACTGTCGGAGGCAGACACTGTCCGTCGTTGCAGACCATGTATTCAAGTTCGCCCTTCACTGAAACCGGCTCCTTGCCGAGCACTTTCACCTTTTGAGTGAATATTGCTTCTTTCTCAAAGAATCGCAGTTCCATGTCGAAGACGGGATCTTGAAGCACGATGGCATCGCTTTCTGCCAGTTCGCCAACTCTCTCATAATCAGTGGCTTCAGCAAAATAAAAAGCTGTAGGAATAGGGCCGCCGTCGGCAATATTCTGCGAATAGACATGCCATCCAGCTTCGATGTCAGCCTTGAAGATGACGTTGTATTCGTTGTTACCAAGCGATTCGGTCGAGAAGCTCCATTGCACAGGGTCGTAAATCTGAGCGACAGTTACAAAAGGCATCATCAATGCGAAAAATGCTGCTAAAACTAACATGAACTTTTTCATATCTCGTTGATTTTCAATAGAATAAAAATAATTAATTATCGTATACTACAAGCTACAAATATACGAAAAAGTTTTTATTCACCAAAATTAATTTGATAGATGGTTTTTGTTTTTTCGGTGATTTTAAATCTATCGTCGATGCGACGGCCTACTATCCATACGATTTGATCATCGGCATCAGTTAAAATCAGAGTGGTTTTCTTTTGAAAAGTAGTGAAATTGTTGTCATTAAAGAAATCGGAGACGAGTTTCGTGCCATGCATCCCAAGAGGGCGGAAACGGTCGCCTTGCTGCCAACGACGAGTTGTTAAAGGCAGTTTAAGCTTGTCATAATCAAGCTGAGCGATGTTTTGGTTTGAAGTTTGGAGTTTGAAATCTGGAGTTTTTTCAAATTTCTCAAAAGCTAACTTTGGATCGTTGATAATGAAATCAATTGGGAAAACATCGACTGTATCTTTTTCGATAACTAATTGATAATCAGCAGAATAAAACTCCTTACCTGGTTCTAAATTCAGAGAAGTGAAAATCGATTCACATTGAGAAAATGTAAAACCGAAATCACGAATCCACTCAAATAAAAGTTGTTGGTCGAGATGACGTTTTTCAATTGAATGCAGAACGCCGTCGACAGTTCCGATTTGAGCTATTTTTTCTTTTATAAGTTCTCTATATAATTGATTTTCAGAGGCCAAATGATTGACAGATTCAAGAATTTTTTCTCTTGCTTCAGGTTTGATGCTGTCAAAAACAGGCATCAAATCATGACGGATCTTATTTCTCAGATAAATCGTATCGCTATTGGTACTGTCTTCGCGCCATTGGATGCCGTTTTCTATTGCAAACCCCTTGACTTCTTCACGCGAAGCCCACAGTAAAGGTCTGATATACATACCGTTACATGGCTGCATGGCCTTCAAACCTTTGATGCCGGAGCCACGCAAAAGGTTGATGAAGAAAGTCTCGATTTGATCGTCGGCATGATGTGCGAGAGCCAGTTTGTCGAAACGGAGATTATGCCAATCGGAGGGCTGCTGTCCATCCTTACCATTTAACCGTTCATTAGCGTTAATCAAATCGTTGAACCAGGCGTAACGCAGTTCACGAGCAGCCATCTCAACGGAAACCTTGTTGTTTTCAACGTAATCCAGAGTGTCGAACTGCTTAACAAAAAGCTTCACTCCCACCCTGTCAGCATATTCGCGCACAAACTGCTCGTCGTCGTCCGATTCTTTGCCACGCAGATGAAAATTGCAGTGTGCGAAGGCGATGTTGTAGCCCTCACGCCTTAACAACTCCGCAAGCACCATTGAGTCGACGCCGCCGCTCAAGGCAACGAGGACGCGGTCACCCTTATTAATAAGGTGATTTGAGGTGATGTATGCGCGAAATTGTTCAATCATTATTTAAAAATAAAAGTAAACAAGCAAAAATCCGATGCCGAGTCCTACTATGGTGCAGATGGCGTACCACATCAGTTTCTTCCAAGGTGATGCGTCAGGTTCAAGCGATTTCTCTATTATCTTTTTCGGAATCACATCTCCAACAAAAATCTCTTCTTTCTCAGTATTTTCAATAGATTCAGGGAGTGCCGGCTCTTCAAAGACCAGTTCGGAATCTTTGATTTTATGTGCCTTGCCATGGAAATAATAGTCGACACAATAGTTGTTTTCCAACAAGATTATCACGCCGGTATTGTCTTCATCAGTTGATTTAGCAACAATTTTCGCGCGACGACCATAGTTCTGCTTCAGCAAGATCTCGTTGTCATCGACAGTAAGATAAGCCACTACCGGCTCAGCATCCTGCAGGTCCTTCACAGCCGAAGTCAGATATATTACCAGCAAACTCACCGCCAAGGTGCTCAGGTCGTCGTGTAGACCGATAACAACCTGATTATCAGCGAGTTGGTAAAACCAAAAATTCACTTCCGGATTGAATGAATGAGGATACAACTTAATCCATTCCTTCACCAGTCCTATGACTTCGTCTTTTTGTAAGCCTTTAACTTTGATGTAATCCATTTTCGTTTATTTTTTAGGAGATTTCTCCACTACGCTTCGCTCCGGTCGAAATGACGATGAGGAAGTTTTCCTTTTATGTTGAATTTTCTCTACTGAGAAGCCGAATTTGCCGATTTTTTCGCCCAAAGCGTAGTATTTCCCATGCGAATATGTTATCAGTTCCGCTTGATTCAGTTGGAACAGCCCTGTGCTTGGATCAAAATATTTTGCATCACCATGGACGGCAACTATTTCCGCAATAAACATGTCGTGCGATCCCAATGCCTTAATTTCCACTACCTTACACTCGATATTCAGTGGCGATTCAGCTATCATCGGGGCTTTCACCACCTCTGCCTGTTCAGGTGTGAGATGCATCTCCTTGAATTTGTCATAGTCTCTTCCCGACCGCACTCCGCACCAATCGGTGGCTTTAGCGAGAGCTTCTGTAGTGAGATTTATCACAAACTCCTTGTTTTTTGAGATAATCTGATGTGAATGTCTCTCCTTTCTGATCGAAATGTAACACATCGGAGGGTCGGAACACAAAATTCCTGTCCATGCCACGGTTATGATGTTGTAGTTCTCGGGGCAGTCGCCACACGAGACCATCACCACTGGCAACGGATACAGCATTGTTCCGGGTTTGAATGATTTCTTCATGTTGCAAAGATAAAAAAATCCCGTCATTAAGGCGGGATTTTTCGTTTTTAGTATATCACTATTTGATATCCCAGGTTGTGCCGCTGTTCAGCAGGTCGTCGACAGTCTTGATGTTCGACTTCGCTGATTCGCGCTCGATGACCTCTGTGAGGCAGTCGTCGTAGGTCGGAGCATCCACGTTGCGGATAACGCCGATAGCCACTGGGAACGCCGGAGGCATCATGTGTGCGAGCATCATGTGGATACCTGTGTTCTCTTCCTTCTCGTCGTGGACGAGGATATCCTTTTCAGTGATGCCGTTTTCGCCGATTGTCACAACTTCGAGCTTATTGCCGTTGAGACGCAGACCTTTGTTTCTCTCCTTACCGAAGATGAGAGGTTTGCCATGCTCGCACTTCACCTGCATATCATCGCGGACGTCCTTGCCTGTGATGTTTTCATGAACGCCGTTCGAGAAAATCATACAGTTCTGGAGCACCTCGATGACCGACATGCCGTCGTGATTCTTAGCTCTCAAGCAGATATCAGTGAGTTCTTTGGTATTGATGTCAACGCCACGGGCGAAGAACTTGCCGCCTGCACCGATGACGAGTTCACCAACGTTGAACGGATCCTCGTAAGTACCTTGTGGTGATGTCTTTGTGACTGTACCGCGGAAGGTGCATGGTGAAAACTGGCCTTTTGTCATACCGTAGATACGGTTGTTGAACAGAAGGAGGTTCATGTCCATATTACGGCGGACAGCGTGGATGAAGTGGTTACCACCGATAGCTGTACAGTCACCGTCACCAGAGACGATCCATACTGAGAGGTTAGGATTTGCAAGCTTCACACCTGTTGCGATAGCGCAAGCGCGGCCGTGAATGCTATGGAATCCGTATGTATTCATATAGTGCGGGAAACGTGATGAGCAGCCGATACCTGAGACGACGCAGATGTCCTCTTTCTTCTTACCGAGCTGTGGAAACACGTCCTGCAAGACTTTCAAGATAGCGTGGTCACCGCAACCTGGGCACCATTTCACTATCTGATCGCAAACGAAATCTTCTTTAGTAAGATTAACAACCTGATTATTTATATTTGTGTTTTCCATGGTAATCTTATTTTAAAAGGTCATTAAACTTATTTTCTAACTCTGCTGTGAGGAATGGGAGACCCTGAATCTTGTTGTATTGTTCATACTTGAAGTCAGGCATCTTCTCTCTGAGGTAGTTCACAAACTGACCGTTGTTGTTCTCGCAGACGAGGATTTTCTTGTGACCGCTCAACACCTTTGCTGTGTTCTTTGGCAGAGGCATGATATGGCGGAAGTGTGCGTGAGCGACTGACTTACCTTCTTCAAGCATCTTTTCGACGACTGAGAGGACAACGCCGTATGTGCCGCCCCAGCTCACCACGAGGAGGTCAGCATTCGGATCACCGACGATTTCCTGTTCAGGGATGAAGTTAGCGACGCGCTGCACTTTTTCTTCACGAAGCTCTGTCATGAGCTGGTGGTTCTTCGGGTCGAGTGAGAGGTTACCGCTGCCGTTGGCCTTCTCCAGACCGCTGATGCGGTGACGTAGACCTTCTGTTCCTGGGAGAGCCCACTGACGGCTGAGTTTAGCCTCGTCACGTTTATATGGCTGATAGTCAGGATCATTTGCTTTTGCGATTGGCGGAACGATAGCCGGAAGGTCAGCTACTCTTGGGATGCGGAGGATCTCAGAGCCGTTACCGAGAGCGCCTTCAGTGAGAAGGATGACAGGTGTCATGTGCTCCATTGCCAACTTAGCGGCTTCGTATGCTGAATAGAAACAGTCGGCCGAGCTGCGTGCTGCAAGAACGATAAGAGGAGCATCTCCGTTACGTCCGTAGAGAGCCTGCATGAGGTCGCTCTGCTCTGACTTGGTCGGAAGACCTGTTGAAGGACCGCCACGCTGTACGTCGACGACGACGAGTGGAAGCTCTGTCATCACAGCGAGGCCGAGGGCTTCTGACTTCAGTGATAGACCAGGACCTGATGTTGTGGTCACTGCGAGACAGCCAGCGAATGAGGCTCCGAGTGACGAGCAGATACCTGCAATCTCGTCTTCAGCCTGGAAAGCCTTGACTTTTAAGTTCTTATATTTCACCAACTCTGCAAGGATATCGGTCGCCGGAGTGATAGGATATGAACCGCAGAAAATCTGACGGCCTGAACGCTCGGCGGCTGCCATCAAACCCCATGCTGTAGCGACGTTACCTGTGATGTCACGATATTTGCCTTTAGCGAGGTTTGCCGGCTCGATACGATATGTGTTGGCAAAGATTTCCATGGTGTCAGCATAGCTGTAACCTGCTGCAACAACAGTCTGGTTAGCTTTGATGACTTCTGGTTTGTTTTTGAATTTTGTATTGAAATATCCGTTCAACATTGTGATGTCACGGTTGAAGAGGTACATCACGATACCGAGAGCGAACATATTCTTTGACTTGAGCATTGCCTTGCGGTCCCAACCGAAGTCCTTCAAAGCCTCGAGTGTCATCGATGTGATAGGGGCTTTGACAACTTTATATTGGCTGAGGGTGTCATCCTGTGTCGGGTCCGACTCGTAACCGGCTTTCTCGAGAGCCTTGTCGTTCATCGAGTCGACGTCAAAGATGATAGTGGTGCCAGGTTTAAGCCAACGCATGTTAGCCTTGATAGATGCCGGGTTCATTGCTACGAGCACATCGCAGAGGTCGCCTGTGGTGTGAACTGGTTTATGTCCGAAGTGGACCTGGAATCCGGAAACACCTGACACAGTGCCTTGTGGTGGACGAATCTCACCCGGATAGTCTGGGAACGTGGCAAAATCGTTGCCTGCCAGAGCTGTTGAATCGGAAAACAGGTTTCCTGTCAGCTGCATACCGTCGCCAGAGTCACCCGCAAAACGAATGACAACGTGTTCAAGTTCTACAACTTTTGATCTGTTAGCCATAAGAAATTGAATTTAATTTATTGTATTTTAATTACTTAGATGATATTTCTCATTTATGGGGATACTCTCCCAAATATTCCGCAAAGTTAAGGATATATTTTTATATAAAAAAATAAATTATGGAAAAAATTTTATCATTTTTAACAGAAAAAAATATTTTCGAAAAATGTTGCTGTGTATTTGAAAAACCCATATCTTTGCAAAAATTTTCTAAACTATAATATTATGGCATACAAAATTTTGGACAGCTGTGTAGCTTGCGGTACTTGCATCGACGAGTGCCCAGTCGGCGCTATTTCAGAAGGTAGCATCTATTCAATCAACGCTGATAACTGCGTTTCATGCGGCACATGCGCAAGCGTTTGCCCGAACGAAGCAATCGTTGAGGACTAATAGATTAACACAGGATGTTAATTAAAAATGGTCGGCAATCGCCGACCATTTTTTTATTTCTTGAAGTAATTGGAAATCCTCTGATTTATCTCGCGAATCCGCTGTTCGTTAAGCTTCACCACTTCCCTATCGTACGTCATCAGGCCATTGAGCTCGACTTCACAGTCTGTTGTTTGCGTGTAGACAGCTGCCGAGAAGCCTTGTGGAATGAGTTCCAGCAGTTCGTTGGCGTATTCCACATAAGTATCTGTAACTTTTTCCTCAGTGTCATATTCCACATAGCCCCATCCTTGGTCTTTCACCCAAGTGTGTCCCTCTATTTTTCTACCAATTCCGCCATATTCGCCCAAAACAGTGACTCTTTCAGGTTCGTAGAAATACATCTCAGGGTCCGGATAGTTGTGGATGTCCAAAATATCGCCCACGGGATAGTGGTTGCCTCCCGATGCCGGATTGACCAACCTCGACGGGTCGTAATTCTTTGTCCACTCAACGATTTCAGGGGTTTTGAACTGCCCCCACGACTCGTTGAACGGCACCCAGACGCCTATCGAAGGCACAGAATACAGGTAATCGATGATTTCTTTCCATTCTTTTTTGTATGTAGCCTCCGATTCTGGCGTACGTTCACTCAGCGAGCCCTCGAAATATCTGTCGGTAACCCAGCCCGGACCTTTGCCTCCAGAAGGCATGTCCTGCCATACAATGATTCCGAGTTGATCGCACCAATAATACCAACGCGCAGGCTCCACCTTCACATGCTTACGAATCATGTTGAAGCCGAAGTCCTTCGTTTTCTGGATATCGTATTTCAACGCCTCATCGCATGGAGCGGTATAGAGACCGTCGCACCACCAGCCCTGGTCGAGCGGACCGAACATGAAAATCGGCTCGTTGTTGAGCATCAGGCGCACGATGCCATTTTCGTCTTTCTCAGTGCCGAATTTGCGCATCGCGAAGTAACTGGTTACATGGTCAACAATCTTATTATCTTTATACAAAAACACATCAATGTTATAAAGGAATGGATCGTCAGGTGTCCAAAGATTAATTTTATTTAAATAAAATGGTACTTCTATAGTTTCTTCATTTATTGACTGCTCACTAGCCACAGCCAGATCCGGACCCATCTTAATGTCAATTCTCACCATAATATCAGCCGAGGCATTGGCGATTTGTGGCGTCACATATACTGTTTTATTATCAATATCAGGCACGATTTTCAAATCAACAATATGGTTCTCACTGACAGGCTCAAGCCATACCGTCTGCCAGATTCCAGTCACTGGAGTGTACCAGATTCCATGAGGTTTCACATGTTGTTTGCCGCAAGGCTGCTCACCTTGGTCGGTCGGATCCCAAACGCGGACTTTCAACACATTACCTTTCTTTTTCAAAACTTGAGTAATGTCCATGCTAAACGGAGTGTAACCGCCAGTGTGCGAACCTACTTTTATGTCATTGACCCACACATCACACTTCCAATCGACAGCACCGAAATGAAGAATAACATGTTTCCCTTTCCATGATTTCGGGACCTCAAATTCCCGCTGATACCATAGCACATTATCTTTCCCAACGTATTTCTGCACTCCAGACAGTGCGGATTCGACACAGAAAGGAACCAGAATCTTTCCATCCAACTGATCAACAAAAATCTCATCAATACTATTTACATCTTTCGAGCGAATAGCATAATCCCATAATCCATTCAGGTTCAACCAATCAGGACGCGTCATTTGCGGACGCGGATACTCTTGCCAAACATTTTCAGGTGTAACTTTTGCAGCCCAACGTGTCTTAAGACTGTCGCCCGCCGGAGCATATTGTCCCATCACAGTTAATCCACTGATTAACAAGCAAATAAAGGTAATAAGTTTTTTCATGGTTTAATGTTTATATTTCCAACCCAGACCGAAAAACACCGTCCTGAACTGGTCTGATTCCACATAAAAATCTCTGTAATCTCTTACAAACAACGTCAGATGCTGCCTGCGTGTCAAGCGGTAATCGACTTCGCCCGAAAGCAATAAAGTACTGAGTTCCAATCGCTTAGCCTTATTAAAATCAGAATAAAGCTCACCATACAAGGTGTATTTGTATCTGCTGTAAGGACGTTGATACGACACCGAAAGCTTGTTACGCCAACTAAACTCCGGCGTATAGTTGTAATAGCCTGTCCTTTCGTCATGATACAGCGTTATGAAACGCATACTATAACCGAAATCCCAGTTTCGATAAGTGTATTTATACGATGCATTTACAAAAAAACGATAACGATTTCTATAAACGCGCTTTTCCGTGTATTTATTGATATAATCAAAGCCTGCGCCTATCTTGAAACCGTATCTCACGAACTTGTAATCAAAGCCTAAAGTGGTCTTTGAACGTGAATATTTGGAGAAATCATGATCGAAACGAAGGTCTTCCTTCACCCAGACATCGTAGTTTCCTACAAAATTGTTCTCATATTCGGCCTGCAATATGGCACCGAAATCCGTTGTGCGTTGGGCAAACGTATCATACGCTGTCAAAACCAACAACAGAATCAGAGCAACGCCATATTTTTTCCAATCAGCCATTAAAAATCTTTCAATTTCGTAACCGTATTGATGGTATTTTGCGTCTTTGTGAACGGTTTGTATGTCACCTTCACGTAAGCTACATCACGCAGGAAGTCGATATGTCCGACTTCGACCTCGATGATATCCAAGCCGGTTCTCTCCTTCAAATCAGCGATAAGTTCGGCTTCACGACCATGTTTAACGTTCTCGATCTTGTCGTAAAGAACGATCTTCATCTCGGTACGTTTCGTGGTGATGATATGGTTCTCAAACAGCCATATTGATATGATAAACAATAAGTTAGTAACGCCAAGCTCGAGATAACTCACCGTTAGGGCTAAGCCGTTGATAATCGATATTCCGATGATGATGAAAAGATACGTCATCTCGCGTACTTTCAGCGTCTCCGTTCGATATCGTATCATGCCGAAAATTGCGAAGAGTCCCAAAGCGAAACTTATCGCCATCTTCATGTTGTCCATCTGGGTGATGAGCAGAAAGATCGTCACCGCGAAAAGCATGAAGGTGAAATAATAGTCATTGCGACGACTCTTCGGGTAATAGAACCATCTCACGATGAGCCAGCACACCAGGAAATGGAATGCGAAACGCACTAAAAGCGTCCAGAGGCTCGTCATGTCGTAGAGCGGCACGCCCAAAAATCCCGTCTGGAACTCGGCTTCACCGAATTCGCGGGCGATATCCGGATCAAATGTCTGTTGTAAAATCTGAAGTAACATCATATTCTCTCAGTTTTTCCAATTTTTCAAGTTTGATGATTTTCTTTTTAAAACGATTCTGTTTCAGTGTCTTGTCAGTGAGTGCCCTCCCGATACAATACTTACTGATACTCAATGGTTTAACTCTCAATTCAAAGAGCGTTTTTTGGAAGAACGACTCGCATCTGCCGTTGCGTTTCAGTTCCATCACCACCAGTGGCGCTATGCCTCCGTCGTTGCCGTTTTCGAAGTTATGAAACCGCACGTTGAAATCGATGGTTATGCGCTCTGTTTTGTCTTTGTTTACTACCGTAATCCGTTCAAATGTCGTCGAGAGTTTTTTAACGAAACCATCGAAATCGTATGTCGGCAGTTCTTTCTCGACGAACTCTCGCGTCGCCGCAGCCGACTTCAACTCAGCGAAGGCATCCTGCCCCACTTCGATGCGTTTTTTCTTTGTGCGCCCGTGGTTGTTTTTATGCTTCACCTCGCAGAAATAGTTGCCGGTGTCGACGTAATTTCTGACGCGCAACTTGTCGCGCTTCAGCTTCTTGTCCTGGTGAATGATGTACATGTGATTATCCTCGGTATCGTAGTAAACACTATCGTATGCGGCGACGCGCTTACCATCGATCTCCTGCACAAAATACTCATCTTTTATAAGCGAAAACAGCTTCGCGACAATTATGTCGTGCGCGACATATTTTGTATCAACGCGGTTCATCAGCTTCACGGCACTCATCTCGTCGAGGCTGATAGGACTCATCTCCTTCAATATGTCATTGACAATCAACATTATTTGAATATCATTTCAAATTCTTTTACCGATTCCAGCTTGCCGTTCGGATAATAGTTGAGTTGCCGTTTCTTGCTACCGTCGTCGTTGTATTCGAACTTCCTGATTCTCACCACTTTGTCACGGTCGTTATATTCTATCTCACGAAGAACTTTTGAGGCCGGATCAACAGGATCGACATATTCGCTCACCACACGTGATTTCTGACCATAAGAGGCATATTCAATTTCCTCGACCTTTCTTCCGAGTGAGTCATACGTTGTCACGTGGTCAAGAAAAGCCTGTTTGGCTCCAACCTGAGTATTCCACTCCTTGACAGTCAAGCCTTTACGTTTCTGGCGTTTGATTAAAGTCTCAGGTGTGACCTGTTGAGCGAAGGCAGGGATTACCAATGCCATCAAAAACGAAAATATCAATAATTTTTTCATAATTTCCTTGTAATTCATTGATTATCAGACTTGAATCCTTACTAAGAATGTGGTATCCGGTTCCATTTCAATTATCTCGCCCGGGTTTTCAACAGTAAGTGTTTTAATCAACGGAGAAGGGATTTCATTAGAATTCTCAGTAAACGTAAACACTTCATATTCACCAGGTTGCAGCTTCTGAAAAGCAAAAATTCCATCCAATCCCACGCGCACGTCGTCAAACTGATATGCCTCGCCGGCTTTTCTGATGTAGACACGATGTTCGTAAGCCCATCCTTGTCCGCGATAGGTGTCGTTATGATAGTACAAAGCATATACCTTACCTGTAGCTATCGACGTTCCATAAGCCTTCCCTGAATGAATATAGATTGTAGGCACGTTACCTGTTTCACCTTTACCAATTGACACTGAAGCTGTCACAGGGACTTTATCGCCATTCGGCAGTGTTGAGTAAGAAAACACAGTGTATGTTCCTGGTGTCAGATATTTGAATTTATAAAAACCCTTGTCATCAGTTTCCACGTCATCGCCATAGAAATCAGAGTTGCCATAAACGATGAAAACATCAGTTTTTGCTGCATTCATAGTATCAGCCGGCAGAGAATAATTGTCATCAGGATGGTTGATGAGCTTCACATATCCTTGGACCGTTCCGGTGCCGCCTTCACCTGCATCCCGTTTACACGAAACGAAAAACAGCAGGCCTATGCATAATAATCCTATCAGTTTGATTCTCATATTATTATCTTTTAATTGTTTTCTCCTTCAAGATTGTTTTTGATCTGGCGCATGACGTTTACAAAACTATCAAGTTCCTGATCATCAATGCCTTTTATCGCATCATTCATAAAATTGATTGCCACTTCGGTTGCCACTTTTTCCATAGCGACGGCATCTTCGGTCAACTCAATCTTGTTGATACGGCGGTCTTTCTGATCCGTCACACGTTTCACCAGATGTTTCTTCTCAAGTGAATCGATGATTTTTGTAACCGAATTCTTGTCTTTTTGAATGATATCGGCGATATTCTGCTGCGACAGCGACTGTTTTTCCCACAGTATGTCGAGCACCAGATATTGTTCAGGCGTAATGTTTATATCATTTTCCTGAAGTCTGTCTATGAAACATTTTTTTATCCTCGAGTTGAGGAAATTCACATAGACAGCTATTTCCTTAATGAGCATCATAGGGCTTAAGTTTTATTTCTTTTTTATAGGACTTTCCGGCTCTCTGGCCATCATATGATATTCACACCATTCGGAGAATTTTGGCAATGCGAAGGTGAAGAATTTCGTGATTTTTCCTATTGGAGTGAGAAGCATCTCGTTTTTACGGTGTTTCAATCCATATGCGAGTCTTTGTGCCACACGTTCAGCCGACATCATTTTTTCCTCGTTACGAGGTGTCATGCCTTGAGGTGTCCCGTCGGCGAGAAGTGCCATATTTCTTATGTTAGAGGCAGTAAATCCCGGGGCAAAGGCCATCACGTGCAGCTTGTCGTAACGATGTTCCACACGCAAGGTGCTCAGGAAGCCACGTATGGCGAATTTCGAGGCTGAATAGCCAGTCCTGCCTGGCAATCCGAGGTATCCAGCGGTTGAGATTACTCCCACTACACTGCCTTTCGATTCGAGCAGATAAGGCAGAGCGTATTTTGTGCAGTATATTGTTCCCCAGAAGTTTGTGTCCATCAGTCTTTTGATGACGTCGAGGTCGAGGTCGATGAACATAGCGCGCATTGAAATTCCTGCATTATTGATGAGGATGTCGATACGTCCGAATGTCTTAATGGTTTCTTCAATCAGGTTTTTGCAGTCCTCCTCCACCGTCACGTCGGTCTTGATGCAGAGCACGTTAGCCGGTTCGGTCATCTCATTCCTGAGTTGTTCCAGCTTGTCGATGGATCGTGCCGCCATCACCACTTTGGCGTCGTAAGAGGCAAATAATTTGGCTGTAGCCAGCCCGATTCCCGAGCTGGCTCCAGTCACAATAATCACTTTATCCTTAAAACACTTATATCTCATTTTATAGGATAGCCAGTTGAGGCATTTCAGGGTTGTCGTACTTACCCGCTGCGAGTTTCTCCTTAATCTCCTTAAATGCTTTCAATGTGTATTCGACATCTTCGAGCGAGTGGGCCGCTGTAGGAATGATTCTGAAGATGATCATGCCTCTCGGGATGACAGGATACGTCACTATTGAGCAGAAGATCTTGTAGTTGGTACGTAAATCGAGGGCTATCCAAGCAGCCTGCACCTCGTTACCCGGCAAGAAGATAGGTGTTACGCATGCTTCAGCTGGTCCGATCTCGAATCCGAGGTCACGGAAGCCATTCTGAAGGGTACGTGTCACAGTCCAGAGTTTCTTACGGAGCTCGTCGCCTTCCTTGCTGCGGATGATCTCCAAACGTTTCAGACAGCCTTCAACGATAGGCATTGGCAAAGACTTAGCATACATCTGCGAGCGCATGTTATAGCGCAGGTAGTCGATAATGACTTTCGGACCTGCCACGAAGCCGCCGATGATAGCCATCGACTTGGCATAAGCGCCGATGTAGAGGTCGATGTCATCCATCACGCCGAAATGCTCCGAGGTGCCGCGCCCTGTTGGGCCCATGCAGCCGAAGCCGTGAGCGTCGTCGATGAGGATACGGAACTGATATTTCTTCTTAAGAGCCACTATCTGGTCGAGGATGCCGAGAGCACCTGTCATTCCGAACACACCTTCAGTGATGAGCAGGATGCCGCCGCCCGTTTTCTTCACCACCTCGGTAGCGCGTTGGAGCATCTTCTCGCAGCTGACGATATCGTTGTGTTTGAAGTGGAACGACTGTCCCATATGCAGACGTTTGCCGTCGATGAGACAGGCATGTGCCTCTGCGTCGAAGACGATGACATCGTTACGGGTGCAGAGCGCGTCGATAGTCGACACAATGCCCTGATAGCCGAAGTTGAACTCGTAAGCGTCTTCCTTATGCTCGAAGTCGGCCAATTCGCGCTCCAAGCGCTCATGCAGACGGGTGTTACCACTCATCATACGAGCTCCCATCGGGTATGCGAGACCCCAACGGGCGGCGGCTTCCGCGTCAACTTTACGAACCTCAGGATGGTTAGCCAAACCGAGATAGTTGTTCAAACTCCAGCACAACACGTCGACACCGTTGAAACGCATGTGCGGTCCGAGTTCACCCTCAAGACGAGGGAATGCAAAATATCCATGAATGCGGTCCATATACTGTCCGATCGGACCACCAGAATCGTGAGCTATTCTTTCAAAAATTTCCATTTTGTATTTGTGTTAACATTTTATCTTGCAAAGATAGTAAAAATATTTACTGTATACAACGATTTCTATTTTTTATTTAAAAAAAGTCAAAAATTTGTTCAAGTGTATTATTTTTTGTATTTTTGTAGATTGTTTTGATTGGAATTTAGATGTTAAATCTTAAAAACAAGAACGCTTTGGTCACAGGAGCCAGCTCTGGAATAGGAGCCGCCATAGCACGTCGTCTCGCCAAGGAGAAATGTAATCTTTTCCTTACAGGACTGGGAGAAGCGCAGCTTCAAGCGACGAAGGAAATCTGTGAAAAAGAGGGCGTTAACGTTTATTTTAAAGAATGTAACTTCGCCGAGTTCGCATCCATTGACGAGCTGGTGAAAGAGATAAAAAATGTCGGCTTCCATATCGATTTATATGTGTTGAACGCCGGCATCTCACAACGTGACCGCGGATTGGAGACCGACTTCGCCATCGACCAGAAGATCATGCAAGTAAACTACTGGAGCAGCGTATATCTCGTGAAGCAGTTTAAAGACGAAATTCTTGCCTCCGAGCATGTCAACATGTCGGTAACCACCTCATTAGCAGGACTTTTCGGCTTCCCGTTGAGGACGTCGTACTGCGCTTCAAAACACGCTCTGTTCGGATTCTTCGAGTCATTGGACCTCGAATATCCCAACATCCACGTCACCTTCTTGATTCCAGGACGTATCAACACTCCTATCAGCAAGAGCGCCCTGAAGGGCAACGGCGAGCAATATGCCAAGATGGATGCCGGTCAGGCTAAAGGTCTCGACGTCGACAAGGCGGCGAAACGCGCTGTGAGAGCGATACGACGTGAACGTCACCGCAAGCTAATAGGCAAAGGCGAGCTTCTCATGGCATATATTAATAGGTATATACCATGTCTGTATTACAAAATTGCAAATAAAATATCACCAACATAATGAAAAAGGGAAAAGAAAAAGTTATCTGTGGAATTCAGCAGGTAGGCATAGGTGTTGAAGACCTCAACGCCGCATGGAAATGGTACAACCAGAATCTCAACATCAAAATTCCGATCGTCGACGACGACGGAGTGGCAGAGCGTATGCTACCTTATACAGGCGGCAAGCCTCAGCCTCGTCATGCCATCTTGGCCATCTCACAACGTGGTGGCGGCGGCTTCGAGATATGGCAGCCTAAAGGCCGTAAGGTCGTTTACCCTAAAGAGCCTTTACGCATCGGCGACTATGGCATCAACATCTGCAAGGTGAAAGCCAAAAACATCACCGAGGCCTATAACTACTTCACCGACAATGAGATAACCATCCTCAGCGATATCACTGTCTCCCCTCTCGGCATCGAACATTTCTACATCCAAGATCCATGGGGAAACATCTTCGAGATTGAGAAAGACGACTACTGCTTCATCAATGTCGACGAGATCACTGGAGGCTCTAACGGCGTGGTCATCGGCGTATCGAACATGGACAAATCCATCGAGTTTTATGGCAAACTACTTGATTATGACGTAGTGACATTCGACAAAACCGATGTTTTCGAGGATATGAAAGACCTCCCTGGCGGCAACTGCAAGATGCGTCGCGTCGAGCTGAAACGTTCGAAGCCGGTCTGCGGTCCGCTCAGCGACCTCATGGGCAGCTCTCACATCGAACTGGTGCAAAACCTTGATATTGAGGGACATAAGACTCTTGAAGGACGTTGGTGGGGCGACCCAGGATTCATACATCTCTGCTTCGACGTACGTAACATGAACAAGGTTCAGGAGGCTGCTAAAGCTCTTGGTCACGAGTTTGTATGCGACAGCGGCGACAACTTCGATATGGGCGATGCCAACGGTCATTTCACTTACGTGGAAGACCCTGACGGCGCTCTCATCGAATTCGTTGAGACGTTTAAGATACCAGTAATCAGAAAGTTAGGGATTTCAATAAATCTAAGGAAAAGAAACGACTACAAAACTCTGCCGAAGATCATCACCAAAGCACTACGCTTCATGAAAGTGGAGTTTGATTAGATAAAAGAGTAAAGATAAAAGATAAAAGAAAGAGCGTGAAGGGATTGCAGTCCGCTTCGCGCTCTTTTAACTTTTAACTATAATCTTTTAACCGATTATAAGCCAAGTTTTGCTTTAACATCAGGTGTGATATCGATAGCGCTGTCACCGATTGAAAGGATGACTGTCTTTTCAAAAGCGTAGGCCAGACCTTTAGCTTTGACAACATCGTCGATCGCTTTTTTAATCTTGTCGAGCATAGGCTTTGACAGCTCTTCCTGTTTGGCAGCGAAGTCGCTCTCAGCGTTGGCTTGGAACTCCTGAATTCTGCCCTGAAGGTCCATGATCTCTTTTTCCTTTGACTGACGAAGGATGTTTGACATTGTTGCCGAATTGGCTTCATAGTCTCTCATCTTTGTCTGATACTCTGTGGCCATAGCCTGAAGCTCAGCCTGGAGTTCGCCGTAGTAAGCCTGCAAATCCTGCTGGATTTTAGCGCTTTCCGGCATCATATCAATGATAACTTGTGAATCAACGTAACCGATTTTCTGTCCCTGTGCATTAGCTCCGAAACCGAGTCCAAGTGCTAACACCATCAATACCAATACTTTAGTTAATCTTTTCATGACTATTCAATTTTAACTGTTTTCTAATTTTTTGCAAAGATACTACTTTTTTGTTAATTTTAGATAATTTTATGAAGTTTATTTCTTTTCTCCGCCTGGTTTATTGCCTCCGGCATTACCTTTGTTTCCAGTGGAACCCGTTGAGCCAGTCGAGCCCGTGTTGCCTCCACGCTTTCTATCTTGACGGCGCACCGTCTGCATCACGTTTCCAATCTCATCAAGCACATCATCGCTGATATCGAACTTGTCGTTGCAATAAATGATTGTAGTGCCTGCTGCTTTATCGAATACGAAGGAGTAGTTTTTCACCTGAGCCACTTGGTTTATGGCATTATATACCTTCTCCTGAATAGGCTGAATCAGCTCGATACGTTTGGTAAACAACTCACCTTCCGGTCCGAAATACTGCATCTGCAACGCTGCCAGTTCCTGTTCCTTGGCGGCGATGGCAGCTTCTTTCTTGTTTTTCATGTCATCCGAAAGCAGCACCGATTCAGTCTGATAGTCGCGTTTCATCTGATCGAGTTTGTCGCGCAGAGCTTTAAGCTCTTTTTGCCATCCCACCGACATCTGGTTTATCTCTTCCTGAGCATCGCCGAATTCCGGGATATTCTGAAGGATATAATCCGTGTCGACATAGGCGTATTTCTGATTACCCTGGGCATTCACCACAGTGATTCCCATCATCATTAATAACGCAAGTAATACTGTTTTTGTTGTCTTCATATCTATAAAAATGTTTATTTCTAATCTATTGAACCTCCTATTGAGAAGTGGAACTGACTTCCTGAAGCCTCAGGAGCGCCAGGGACTTCGTCGAAGCCGTAACCCCAGTCGAGACCGAGCATTCCGAACATCGGGAGATAGATTCTCACGCCGAGACCGGCTGAACGGTAGAGGTCGAATGGGTTAAACTTATCGAAACCGAGCCAGCAGTTACCTGCTTCTACGAAAGTAAGAGCGTAGATTGTCGCTGACGGGTTAAGAGTGAGAGGATAACGCAGCTCCATGGTATATTTTGCGAAGATGTTACCGCCTTCGTTACTGTTCAAGGTATAAGTTGGCGTCAACGATGTGTTGGCATAGCCTCGCATACCTATGAGCTCACGTCCATCGAAGTTATACGCGCCCGTTAAGCCATCGCCACCGAGGCAGAAACGCTGGAACGGAGTGATGCCGATGTTCGGGTTGTAATATCCGAGTAATCCGAAACGGGCGCGTGTCATGACGACGAGTTTGTCGTAAATCTCGGTATAAAGAGCGGCCTTGAACTTCCACTTATGAAACTCGACCCAGTGGAATTTGGCGGCTTCGCGCTCATCAGGATCTGAGTATTCCTTCTCGTAATCGACAGGATGGAATACTGAATACGGTGGCGTAACTTCAAGAGACAGAACGAATTCAGAGCCGTAACGAGGATAAATCGGGTGGCTGGTTGAGTTACGTCCGAATGTGATGTTATATCCGATAAGGTTGAACTTTCCGTTACCTGTACCGAAATTGAAGATATTCTTATAATTGCTGAGGGTATAACGAATCACGTTGACACCATTGTAAAGTGTGAAATAGTCGTCAGGCCATTTCAGACGTGTGCCGATACCCACCGAGACACCGGTCTGTTTGAAGATACCTGGCGTCGTTGTATAGGTGTTTTTATAAGTCGAATGGTATACCGACACCGACAAGGCATTAGGTTTCTTGCCTCCGAGCCAAGGTTCAGTGAACGTCACGCCGTAGTTGATATATGTCGTACCATAAGTCTGCACTCTGAACGACAGCTTCTGTCCGTCGCCTGCCGGAATAGGACGCCATGCGTCTTTCTTGAAGAAGTTACGCAACGAAACATTATTGAGATTCAAGCCTAAAGAGAGCATCAGACGGTTATAGCCCCATCCTGCCGATAGCTCGATTTGGTCGTTAGGCGTCTCCTCAACGATATAATTGATGTCGACGGTGCCGTCGGTAGGGTCAGGCTGGATGTCTGGGAGGAGCTTCTGTGCATCGAAATACTGCAACGCCGCGAGTTCACGCATGGTTCGCATGATGTCGCTACGGCTGTAGAGCTGTCCGGGACGTGTATACATCTCACGGATGATAATCTTGTCGTTAGTCTTAGTGTTTCCTTTGACTGTCACACGTTTGATGGTAGCCTGGTCGCCTTCTGTCATCCTCATCTCGAGGTCGATGGTGTCATTCTCTACTCTCACCTCTACCGGATCGACACGGAAGAAGAGATAACCGTCGTCCATATACAACGATGAGACGTCGTAACCGCCTTCGCTGTATGTCAGGTTTTCATCGAGAAGCTCCTGACTGTATACATCGCCTTTACGGATGCCGAGCACCTTGTTGAGGGTAGCCGTGTCGTATTTGGTATTTCCGACCCAATTGATGATAACGAAATAATACATGTTGCCTACTCTTATCGTCAAAGCGATTCCGATGTTTTTATCGTCCATCACATAGACCGAGTCTTTTACGATTTTTGCGTCACGGTAGCCTCTGTCGTTGTATTTCTTGATAATAAGTTGTTTGTCGTCTTCGTAGTTATCTTCATCATAGCGTGATGCTTTGAAGATTCGTGGACGTATATTCTCTGTGGTGTACCATACCACTTCATCTTCAGCCGCCAAAGGTCTGAGGGTGACGAGATCCCACAGCGTGTTGACGAATGATGCTCCGAGTGGAGTAAGCGGGTCGAACTTTCCACGACGTTTAGTCTCTTTCATGGCTCCGCGCACCTGTCCATCGCTTAACACTTCGTTACCGTTGACTACAATCTCACCGATGCGCACCTTGTGTTTCTTGTCGACGTCGATGATGAGATATACGTAGTTATCCATAGTGGTGTCAGGCACTGGCGTCATCTTCACCTCGGTATTGAGATATCCTTTGTTGGCATAATAATCCTTGATAATGCCAGACGTCTTGGTGTAAGTATGCTCTGTGGCAACGTCGCCGCGGGTGATGTTGATTTTCTTTCTAAGTTCTTCAGCTTCAGACCTTTTCACGCCTTTAAATGAGAATTTACTGATTCTTGGGCGCTCTTTCATGTCGATGTTAAGGAAGATTTTTCCTCCTACACGCTGCGTCTGAGTTATTTGAATATCTTCAAAGAGGCCTTGTTCCCAAAGATTTTTGATGGCTTGCGTTATCTTATCGCCTGGCACCTTGACGGTCATTCCCACACGAAGGCCTGACAGCATCACCACCACGGCTGGGTCGACATATTCGACTCCTGTAACTGTGATACCTCCGATTTCATATTCACGAGGGAACGAATAGTCAATCTCCGACAAATCGTTGCCAACTTGAATCTGTGCGGTTGCGTCAAAGCCTGTCATGAAGAAAACCCAGCATGACAAGACAATTGCAAATATTTTAAGCCTCTTTAAAAAAGTCATTTTCTCACTTTTTAATTTGTTCACTCGTCTTCCCGAACCTACGTTCCCTACCCTGATAATCAATTATCGCCTCGTATAAATCCTCTTTTTTGAAGTCGGGCCAGTATTTCTTCGTGAAATACAGTTCCGAATATGCTATCTGCCAAAGCAAATAATTGCTTATCCTCTCTTCGCCGCTTGTGCGTATCAGCAAGTCGGGATCAGGCATTCCCGCGGTAGCTAAATGATTGTTAATCAACGCTTCATCTATTTGTTCCGGATCGATTTTACCTTCTCTCACCTCTTTAGCTATATCTTTAACCATCTTCGTCAGTTCCCAACGGCTTGAGTAGCTGAGACAGAGAGTCAGGGTCATGCGGGTGTTGTTTTTGGTGTTATCGATAGCATACATCAATGCGTCGTATTGTGATTTCGGGAGACGTTTCAAATCACCTATCGCATTAAGACGTATATTATTGTCGTTCAGTGTCTTAAGTTCGTTTTTCAATGCATTGGTCAACAAAGCCATCAATGCATCGACCTCTAATGACGAGCGGTTCCAGTTTTCTGTAGAGAAAGCGTAAAGAGTAAGATATTTCACGCCAAGCTCAGCGCATGCCTCAGTAGTAGTTCGCACAGCGTCGACGCCATGCTGATGACCGAAGACACGCATCTTGCCTTGTTGTTTTGCCCAGCGTCCGTTGCCATCCATGATGACAGCGATATGCTGTGGCAGGCGTTCCATAATGATCTTATCTTTCAGACTTTCCATCAATCGTAGTTTTTATATCTTTCCCTCTTGTTACAGCCGTCGCCGTTCGGGAGGTTGAATTTGTATGTTATTGATATGTTAAGATATCCGTACCAGTCAAAATCAGCTTTATTTCCGCGTTGGATATATGCTTTATCGTTTGCGCCGTTATCATTGACTGCAAATCCCGTCGGGTCGGAATAATTTACATACGCATCATTTTCCCCATATTTAGGATAATATGCATGGCAGTCGTCGAGCCAGTCGGTGAGAGCCAGATTCCAACGCCATTCCAATGCGAGCCCAAGCCTGTTGCTTACACTGTATTTGACACCGATTCCGAAAGGTATTGAAGCCGCGACTCTACTGTATTTTGCGTAATAAGTACTATCTGTTGGCATCGACGTATCTGAATCAGTATCTGTCATGATATTGTAGAGTTCAGTGCCATCGTCGGCTTTCGGGTTGAAGCGCAAGACCGAGATACCTCCGAAGATGTACGGTGATAGGGCGTTACGTTTACTTCCCGTGAAGTAGTCGAAGAAGTTAAACTCAGCCAGCAGGGCGAAGTCGTGCACCTTGGTGTTGAACGACAGCCCGCGTTCGGGACGATATCCTGACGCTTTGTCGCTGTTTTTAAGGTTCAGGTTGGAATACGTTAAGCGGAAAGCCCAGCGTGTTCCTCCATAATACCGTGCCAGCACGCCCCATCCGAGGTCGCTCTGCACAAAAGGTTTATTAGGGTTGATATCGCCCATATAATACGACAGTCCGACAGAGCCGCCCACTTCCAAAACCTGGGCGTTCGCCGACATAGGAGCAAGAAATTGTCCCATTGTCAGGACAATCAACGCAATGATAAGATGTTTTTTACAATTCTTCATTCGTTTAATTTTTCTTTCCTATTGATAGACAGCCGTTTAAACTTTTTCGCAATAAACTGACAAATATACGAATTTTTGCGATAACCTCCACAAAAATTTTCTAATTTCTAACATCGTTTCCCCAAAGCAGTTTCTTTCTGATAGCCTCGAAGAAATCTTTGCCTGGCAGTTTTACCATATTGAACGAGAAGTCAGCCTTTTTGACTTCAAGTTGTAAACTCTTGTCTACCAATTTAGTACGTGAGTCAAGACTCAGGTCGTAGGCGTCGCAGCGACCGTCAACCTTGATTTTCACTACGCTTTTATCGGATATAACGACGGGACGTACGCTTAAATTGTGTGCAGATATAGGAGTTATCAAAAAACTGTCATTATTTGGTGCTACGATAGGTCCGCCGGCGCTCAGCGAATAGGCTGTCGAACCGGTAGGAGTCGCCAGAATCAGTCCGTCGGCCCAGTAGGTGTTGAGCAGTTTATCGTCGACAAATACTTGTATAACGATAAGCGAGCTGCCGTCTTTACGCATGACGCTGAGCTCGTTGAGGGCGTAGTTGATACCGTTGAAACGTTGTTTTTCGCCAACGAGTTCGAGCAGCGAGCGTTTCTCCACTTCGTAGTTACCGTTAAGAATCTTATGCACTGCATCGAGAGTCTCATCAGACGACACGCTCGAAAGGAATCCCAGTCGACCCATGTTGATGCCGAGCACTGGGATAGCGGTATCACGCACGTATTCGACGGAGTCGAGCATAGTGCCGTCGCCACCAAACGAAAACAGCACATCGGCCTTGTCTTTTAGCTGTTCGTACGAGTTAAACATCTGATATTCAATGCCTTTATCGGAACATCTCTTCACGTCATCCAAAAGACCGGTGAACACCAGCGTCTCGGTGCGAGCGTCTCTCAAAACGCGCAGGACTTCTTTCATAAGTCCGTCATAATCAGGGCCGAAGCCTCTGCCATACAATGCGATTCTCATATACAATATGTTTTCGTATTAAATTGGAGCCACGAGATGGACGAAGAATCCCGACTCACCCAAAGCGTTGACGCCGTACTCCAATCGCAATACTTTATCGTAATACGTAACAAAATCTATGCCAAAACCTGTTCCGTAGATAAATTTATTTGCAATTCTTGTGTCAAACCCTTGTGGAATCACCACATCCCACGTGTATGCAAAATCGAAAAACAGGTTCAGATACAGTGCAAGATGTATCTTTCCGAATCTTTCATTTTTGACGAAAGGCAGGTGTTTCGTTACAGGTTTTAATATCTCGAACTTCAAATTATTCTTACAGATGGCGTAATTTAGCGCATCGACAACATATAGGTCGAAGGCTCTGACGTAGTCGTTATGATAGCCGAAGCCTTGCGACAAGAAGTAAGGAGCCGTCTTGCTGTCCGATACCTTCGTTGTAACGTTTGACGCCCAATAGAAACGGCCGCTCACAGGAGTATACCAGTCAGCAGTGACCTTTGTGTAAAACAGATCAGGCGAATAGTCGAACAACCCGAGACCTATCTTTGTCATTTCCACCTCAAAATAGTGACCGTCGAGAGGATAGTTGTGGTCGTCACGGTAGTCGTTTTTGAATATCGCCGACAGTGTAAGGTATTGAAAACGAGTACCTTCAGGATTAGCAAAGTCGGTATTTAACAGTGGAAGACTGTCGTTGAACGTTCTGTCGTTGTAATCTAATTGTAAAAACAATTTGTTACGGTAACCGAATCTGTAATACGGCATAATCGACGCGTAAAACGATTCATGCGCATATTTGTCTTCGCCTTTAAAATATTTGACTTTATCGTCTTCAGTGATATATGCCACTTCCCTATTACGGGTATAACCGGCAGATGCCTTAATTCCCAGTCGTTGCTTGCTTGTAAGATACGGAATATCATACGACAAGCCGAAGTTCTGGTTGTAACCTCCGATAATCGTAAGGTCGAGCTCATGTTTCAGTCCCCATAAATTTTTATACACAAGGTCAAAACCGTAGCTCATTCGCGCGATGTTATCGGCTTCATACCAAGATCGCAGGTTTCTGTCGGCATAAGCCAGATATGGGATAGGCCAAAGATACCAGCGCTCCACCACATTGACTGTCAATTTCTTGGCATTTGCATTATCGGGATCAGCGGTCCAGTCAAAATCGACGAAGTTGAACAGGGTGCAGTTCAAAAGGTTTTCGCGACTTTCTCTAATAATCTCTTCTGAACATATCGTATCGCCTTCTCTGAAAAGCATTTCCCTATACATTGTTGACGGTTTCGTAATCTTGTTACCGCTGAAACTTATTTTTGAGACAACAAAACAGTCGTCCTGCTGTTGTGCAAACATCGCAACAGAAATCATCAGAAGCAATATGGTCAACAATTTCTTCACTGGCTATCAATCATCCATCATGTTACAATAGTTATCGTAGCGCCAGTCGGCGATGATACCTTGTTCTACGGCGTTTTTTATCGCGCAGTGCGGCTCATGCAGATGAGTGCAGTTGTTGAAATGGCATTCGTGCATAAGGGCGCGCATCTCCGGGAAACGTTGAGCCAATGTCTCCTTCTCCATATCATACAGTGCAAACTCCTTAATACCAGGAGTATCAATGATATAACCACCGAAACCCAGTTCATACATCTGAGCGAAAGTAGTAGTATGCTTACCTTTTTCATGCACCTCCGATATCTCTCCCACCCTGATGTTGAGGTTAGGGTCTAGCCTGTTTACCAGTGCCGACTTACCCACTCCGGAATGGCCAGAGAACATACTCATCTTACCCTTCATTATCGCTTTCAGCCTATCACAGTTTTGTCCGGTCTTAGCTGATATCACAAAGGATTCGTAGCCGATGCCGTTATACACTTGCATCAGTTGTTCAGCCATGGCGTTTTGCTCATCGTCATAGATATCGCATTTGTTAAACACAATTATAATTGGGATATGATAAGCCTCGGCTGTCACTGTAAATCTGTCGATGAAACCTGTCGATGTTCTAGGCTGAGCTATGGTTGCCACGAGAATCGCCTGGTCGACGTTCGACGCGATGATATGCGATTCTTTAGAGAGATTCACCGATTTACGGACTATCACGTTTGTACGCGGCAAGATTCTATCTATCACGCAAGTCTCCTTATCTCGTTCCTTCTCATAGTTCACGAGATCGCCAACGGCTACTGGGTTTGTAGTACGCAGACCATCGAGGCGTATTTTGCCTCTCAAACGACATAGCACCACCTCTCCGGCGTCGTTGCGAACGTCGTACCAGCTTCCTGTTGACTTGATTACTCTACCTATCGGCATCCTTGCGCTTAAAAACGGTGCAAAGGTACAGATTTTTATTTAATTATAAATAAAAAACATCACAACTTTTGATAACGTTTCCCCGGCAAGGCGGTCAGAACCCCGTCAAACTCCAATGAGAGCAGCACCGAAGCAATTTTCGACGGCGACAAATCAGTCCCAATAATTATATCATCAAGATGAGCGATATTGTTGTTTTCAAAAACATCCATAACCTTTTTCTCATCATCACTAAAATCGCGGAACAATCGCATTTGTTTAGGAACCACCTTGGTGTCAACATCCCACCTCATGACGTATCTGATATCTGTAGCGCTGGTCACAAGATTGGCTTTGTTGGTCCTTATCAGATGGTTACATCCCTCGCTGTATATGTCGCCAACTTTCCCCGGCACTGCAAACACTTCGCGATCGTAGGAATTGGCCAGTTCGGCCGTTATCATAGCGCCTCCTTTCAATGCACTCTCAACGACAACCAGACAGTCGACCATTCCTGCCACGATCCTGTTACGTTGTGGAAAATATACCTTTTCGGGCTTCGTTCCGCTCATGAATTCTGTTAAAACACCTCCTTTCTCAAGCATTTTTAAAGATAAATTCTTGTTTTCAGCTGGATAAATAGTATGCATCCCGTGTGCCAGCACACCAACGGTAGCAAGATTATATTTTAAAGCGGCCGTGTGTGACGCCGCATCGATGCCATACGCCAAACCGCTGACTATCAATATGTTATTTGCCGACAAATCTTCAATAATCTGTTCCGTCATATAGCGTCCGTAGTCGGTGATATTGCGTGTCCCGACCACGCCAACCACCTTTTCGGCATTCAAGTCAGCATTACCTTTGTAATAAAGCACCAGCGGACTGTCGGCGCAATGTTGAAGACGTTTGGGATACTCCTGATCGAGGTAAAAAAGCGGCTTGATACCATTCTTTTCAATGAACTTCATTTCTTTTTCGGCTCGAAGCATAATCTCTTTAGAATCAAGGCTTTGCACTATGCTATCAGTCACCCCGCCAATCTTTGTCAAGGCGTTTTTCTTCTCACAAAACACAGCCTCAGCGCCTCCACAATAGGCCACCAACTTCTTACCATTTACATATCCGATTCCCGGGACTAGCGTAAGAGCTATTTCGTAAAGTTTTTGATCTGTCATGGCGCAAAATTACGTATTATTATGATACGTTTTATTCCAGATTTATGCAATTTAAGTTAAAAATTTTTTACAATTTTCTTGTAAAAACATATCTATAAAATCGTTATTTTTGCAAAAAATATATCGTGGGAAAGAATATTCTGATATGTCCGCTGAACTGGGGATTGGGACATGCAACGCGTTGTGTACCAATCATCAGAGCCTTGTCAAGCCAAGGTCACAAAGTGATTATTGCAGCTGACAAAGGGCCGTTGGCATTTTTGAAAAAGGCATTCCCAGATCATGAACTTATCGAGCTGCCCGGTTTCGAACCCGTTTACAGCAGGTCGAATACCCAGGTTTTTAAGATGATGGCGTCGTATCCCAAAGCCATCAGGGCTTTCAAAAAAGACCATAAAGCTGTTGAAGACATCGTGGAGAGCCATAACATCGATGTTGTGATTTCGGACAACCGTTTTGGATGCTGGAGCGACAATGTACACTCGGTTTTCATCACGCATCAGCTGCATATTCAGGTGCCTCGTCTGTGGCGTTGGACAACTCCTATTATTAATATGTTCAACAACGGATACATCAAGAAATACGATGAAGTATGGATTCCTGACTACGAGGACGACCCGTCGCTGGCCGGCAAGCTTTCGCACCCTTACAACAGACGCATAAAGACAGAATATCTAGGTATATTGAGTCGTTTCGACATTAATAATCAAGAAATCACTGAGAAAGAATACAAGCACCTCGTGATTCTTTCGGGTCCGGAGCCGCAAAGAAGTATTTTTGAGGACATTATACTGGAACAAGCCAACGAGATCAAAGATAAAGTCTTGATACTCAGGGCAAAACCCGACGGCCAAGACCTTCCGAAGAACATTCCGGCCAACGTCAGCATGCTTAATCATGTCGATGATGAGATGTTCGTTAAACTCGTCAACAGCTCTGAAAATATCATCTGCCGAGGGGGATATTCATCACTGATGGACCTCGTCAGGCTGGGTCGAAGCGCTTATCTGGTGCCTACGCCGGGACAAACCGAGCAGGAGTATTTGGCGCGGCATCTATGCAAAGAAGGTTATTTCAACAGATGCAAACAGTCTGATTTTCAATTAGATAAGGTTGTCACGCCTGACATATCCATGAGAGATAGGTTCAGAGATAACGTCAGTGCTATTGATGATTTCATACAAATATGGATAGAAAATTTGAGTTAAAATGATATTAAATTACGTAGTTTGGGATGTAAACCCGTATATTTTTACGTTTCCTGAGAGTTTTCCGCTTTTAGGAGGACGTCCGGTGGCATGGTACGGCCTGCTTTGGGCTATGGTATTCGTTGTCGGATATTTCATAATGAAAAAAATCTACAAGAAAGAGAATCTCAACGACGACATGCTCGACAAGCTCGTCTTCGGCACCTTGATTTTCACCATAGTGGGCGCGCGTTTAGGACATTGCCTCTTCTACGAACCCGCTTATTATCTCGCAAATCCCGAGAAGTTTCTGTATATTTGGGAAGGCGGGCTGGCAAGTCACGGAGGTGCCATAGGCATCTTGATATGGCTTTTGATTTATTCTAAAAAGATTAAGAAACCTTACCTCTGGATATTGGACCGTGTGGTCATCGCAGTAGCCATCGGCGGTGCGCTCATTCGTACAGGAAACCTCATGAATTCTGAGATTTATGGTTACGAAACAACTTTGCCTTGGGGTTTTAAATTTGTGCGCGACTGGGCTCCGGGAACGCCAATCGAGGCCATCCCTGCATGCCATCCCACGCAGATTTACGAAGCGCTCGTCTGCGTGATAGTGTTCGCGATACTGATGTATCTGTATTTCAAGAAAGACACGGCTGACAAGCGCATGGGATTCTTTTTCGGCTTCTTCTGCACGATGATATTCGGCTCAAGAATCCTGATAGAATTTATAAAACAGCCACAGGTCGAATTCGAAAACTCGATGGTTCTCGATATGGGCCAGTGGCTGAGTATCCCGTTTGTTATCGTCGGGATTTATTTCATGTTTTTCTACAGATACTGTAAGAAAGCTTCCAAATAATCGTTGACTACTTCGTCGAGATTATGCTGAATGTCGTAGCGATGGTTACGTCGTGCGCAGTCGGCCATGGTGTTCACGAGTGAGAGGGCATCGTGGATGTCTTCCTTGTAATACTCGGCAAACTTAGGCTCAAGAGTCTTGTAATAACGCAGCTCATCGGTAGCGTTAGCGGCAATCTTCAGCAACACTTCATCACCTTTTTCTGGAGCGCCCGAGCGGTAATACAGATCCGGGAAATATCCTTCATAGTAATACGCATAAGGGATCTTCTCATCAGGGAAGAAATACTGACATTTATCCAGTACCGTGATGGCTTCCTCGTATCTCTCACGATTTACAAGTGCTTGAGCTTCACGCATATATGCCATCTTGATGAACGAAACGTTACGCAAGCTCTCTGGATCAACTGTGACATCAGGATCGTTGAGTTTACCCCATCTCGTCTTGTTCACAAGTAAATCGTATGAACCTTCAACAAACACGCCGCCAGCACCTTTATAATAGTCGGTGGCGAGGACAGGCATAAAACGATGTGCAAGACCTTCCTGATGCAGATATTTGTCGATGCCAAGGATGTCGGCGATATCGCTCAGACTTGTGAAATACACGCATCTTTCCCAGTTGTTGGTAGCCATGAAGTCGAGAAGCATGAGCTCGTTCTTCGAGAGATACTGTACCTTTTCAGGGATGCTCCAAACTATCTCGTCGACGATTTGGTCTTTCATGCTCTCAGGCACGATGCCGGTAGCCACGACTTTCTCTTTATCCACTGTCAGTTTCAGTTTTCTTGTCGGGAAGTAGTCGACAGTGTTACCCGAGCCGTCGCTGGCTTTGGTGCGTGGATTTTCGCTCCTCACGAAGTCGATGGCGTCTTTAAGCTCTACAGGGCCTTCAAACACGTCATGAATCCACACAGGTTCGTGGATGCCGTTGTCGTATTGTGCTGGGGTGAGTGAGAGTGGCAGACGCTCCGATTTATAGGTTTTCCTACCCATCTGATGAACATACCAGTATCCCGACGACAGCATGAAGTTACACACACGAACATCGGTACGGTAGCCTTCCACCTCCTGGACATACCAAAGTGGGAAGGTATCGTTGTCGCCACGTGTGACGATTACAGCATTTTCAGGCAGATTCACGAGATAATTCTTACCCCAGTCGAGAGCAGCGGTCTTACCAGAACGATTGTGACTTTCCCAGCCTTGACCTGCCATGAGGAGCGGTACTACCAGACATGCTGCTGTTGCGATCCAAGTCGCGACTTTCTTATTAGCTATAAGCTTCTGTAAGCCATTGATAATACCCAAGACTCCGAAGCCCATCCAAATTGCAAAGGCGTAGAAAGCGCCGGCATATGAGTAGTCGCGTTCACGCGGCTGATAAGGCGTCTGGTTAAGGTACATGATGATGGCGATACCAGTCATGAAGAACAGCAGGAACACTACCCAGCAGTTTTTCGAATCATATTTAAACTGATAGAATAATCCGACGAGGCCAAGAATCAATGGCAGGAAGTAAAACTCAGTGCGAGCTGAACTCTGCATGGTACGAGGCAGGTTGTTCTGGTTACCTAAGCGCGGATTGTCAATAAATCCGATGCCACTGACCCAGTTGCCGTGCTCCAATTCGCCCTGACCTTCAATGTCGTTCTGACGGCCCACGAAGTTCCACATAAAATAGCGCCAGAACATCCATCCACACTGATAATCAATGAAGAAACGAATGTTTTGACCGAAAGTTGGGATAGCTACACGCTCTGATGTGCCACTAGGCTTTTTCTGTGTAGTGACACGCATCTTCGTCTTATCGATATACCGTTCGTATACGTTAATATACGTATTCTTCGTGCCATTCCACATACGCGGGAATATCGTCTGAACGTTGTCGTCGTAGATATAATCACCAGGGTTTTTAGCCACTTCCACGTATTTTCCTCTCTTGCGATCCTTATTATATATAGGAGTGCCTACGGTCATATCGTAAGGCTTTGCCATATAATATGGACCATAAAGAAGCGGACGGCTTCCGTACTGCTCACGCTGCAAGTATGAAAGCATCGAAATTGCCTCCTTCGGCTCATTCTCGTTGATAGGCGTGTTTGCATTTGCACGGATCACCAACATGAAGAACGAAGAATAGCCGATAAGGATAAACATCAGCGACAGTATGGCTGCGTTGAAAATCGGTTTTTCATATTTCTTCGTAAGCCATAATCCAATGACTATCAATGCTATGACAAATACAAAGTAGAATATCGTTCCGAAGTTAAACGGAGCTCCCAGTGTATTGACGAAGAACAACTCGAATTTTCCGGCAAGTGATACGATAGCCGGGATAAGTATCACATATATCAAACCTGTTATTAAGACCGATAGCACGCCTGCCCAGATGAAACCTTTCCAAGAAAATGTGTATTTTTTGAAATATACGACGTAGACTATCGCAGGAATCACCAATAAATTCAGCAGATGCACGCCTATTGACAATCCAATGAGGTATGCTATGAGAATTATCCAACGGTAATGGTTCGGTTCTTCGGAAACCTTTTCCCACTTGAGGATTGCCCAGAATGTTATGGCAGTCATGAGCGACGACATTGCGTAAACCTCACCCTCGACAGCGTTGAACCAGAACGAGTCGCTGAAAGTGAATGCCAGAGCGCCGATGGCAGAAGCCGCAAGCACTGCAATCTGGTTGTTTCTCGGAGAGCCTTCTCCGTCTTTCATCCATATCTTCTGCGCGAGCATCGAGATTGTCCAGAACAGGAACAAAATCGTGAAGCTGGAACACAGACACGACATTATATTAATCATCATCGCCACTTTGGTGACGTCACCGAAGGCGAACAAGGTGAAAAATCTGCCAATTAGCTGGAATGTAGGTGCTCCTGGCGGATGGCCGACCTGCAGTTTATAAGCTGTGGAGATATACTCACCGCAGTCCCACCAGCTCACGGTAGGCTCCATGGTGAGGAAATAGACGATGGTCGCGATAGCGAAAACGCACCAACCGACGATGTTGTTTAATTTTTTAAAGCTCATTTTTCTTAAAATTCACGCAATTTTAAACTGCAAAGATAGACAAAAATTGTTTATGAAGGCTATTTTTCCGTTTTTTAAATATTTTTTTAAGAAAAATGCGTTGGTATTGAAATTTTTTGTAATTTTGCACCCGCATTCAGAAATGGAATGATGTCGAGTGGTGTAATGGCAGCACTGCAGATTTTGGTTCTGCCTGTCAAGGTTCGAATCCTTGCTCGACAACATTAGGAAAGAGTTGAAGGCCTGCTACGGAATGTAACAGGTTTTTTTATTGTTAAGGAAATGATAACTAAAGAACAGATCATCAGTTTGGCCGAAGAGGCGATGCAAGGCAGCGACCGCTACGTGGTTAATGTAACAGTTAGCAAGAGTAACGTCATTGAGCTTTATCTCGACGCAGACAGCTCGGTAACTATCGACGATTGTGTTGCGGTAAGCGATTACATCAACGAGAAACTCGATCGTGACGTTGAGGATTACGAGCTCAACGTGTCGTCAGCAGGCATCGACGAGCCTCTTCTGAAGATGAGACAATACAAAAAATATATCGGCAAGGATCTTATCATCACCGATATAGAAGGCGTGAAAAAGATGTATAAGCTGTTGTCGTTTAACGACTTACAGCTTGAAGTCGAGGAAGCCGAAGCTAAGAAATACGGCAAGTTGACCAAAATCATCTATCACGATGCTACAACATTGGAAATCAATAAATTAAAAGAAGTCAGACCATATATTAAATTTTAAAAATGGACACACTTAACTTAATCGACACCTTCTCCGAATTTAAGGAGTTTAAGAACATCGACCGTGAGGCCATGATGCACATCCTGAGCGACGTGTTTAAGGCCATGCTTGCCAAGAAATATGGCAGCGACGAATATTTCGACATCATCGTCAACATCGACAAGGGCGACCTTGAGATCTATCACAACCGCACTGTTGTTGAGGACGGCGCCGTTGAAGACGAACTCGCTGAAATAGCTTATTCCGACGCAATAAAAATCGAACCTGACTTTGAAGTCGGAGACGATGTGGCAGAAGTCGTTGATATTCATAGCTTTGGCAGAAGAGAGATTTTGGCTATCCGTCAGAACCTCCAGACCAAGATCATGGAATATGAGAAAGAAAACCTCTATCAGAAATACAAAGATAAAGTTGGTGAGATAGTTAACGCCGAGGTTTCACAGGCATGGCGTAAGGAAATCATCGCTGTCGACGAAGACGGCATTGAGCTTGTTTTGCCTAAGATCGAGCAGATTCCTGCCGACATATATAAGAAAGGTGAGACCATCCGTGCCATCGTGAAGAGCGTGGAGAACAAGAACGGCACACCTGTCATCACACTGTCAAGAACATCGGAGATCTTCTTGCAGCGTTTGTTCGAGCAGGAGGTTCCAGAGGTTTACGACGGACTTATTACCATAAGAAAAATCGTGCGCGAGCCCGGTCAAAGAGCTAAGATCGCCGTTGAATCATACGACGACCGCATCGACCCGGTAGGCGCATGCGTAGGTATGAAGGGCTCGCGCATTCACGGCATCGTGAGAGAGCTCCGCAACGAGAACATCGACGTCATCAACTTCACCACGAAGCCTGAGCTGTTTATCAGCAGAGCCTTGAGCCCAGCCAAGATCACATCGATCAGCATCAACGAGGCCAAGAAACTCGCCGAGGTCTACATGGAGAACGACCAGGTAAGTCTCGCCATCGGTAAGGGCGGCTACAACATCAAACTCGCCGGTAAGCTCACAGGCTACGACATTGACGTATATCGTAACAGCGATGAAGTCGACATGGAAGACGATGTCGACCTGAAGGAATTCAACGACGAAATCGAAGACTGGATCATCGACTCACTCAGAAGAATGGGTTGCGACACAGCTAAGAACGTCCTCGCCTACACCCCTGAGGAAGTGGCATCACGCGCCGACCTCGAGATTGAGACAGTAAACGAGGTGTTCAAGATTTTGCAGGCAGAGTTTGCAGAATAATTGAATATAAGTGCGAATGATTATTCGCCCTTACAAAACAATATAAGATTAGAAAAACAAACAACAAATTAGAAATTTTTATGTCCGAAGAAGTTAAAAACATCAGATTATCAAAGGCTGCGAGGGAGTTTAACGTAGGTACCTCGACGATTGTGGAATTTCTTGCCAAGAAAGGCCAGAACATCGACCCGTCGCCGAACACCAAACTCACTCCGGAGCAGTATGCCCTCGTCGTAAAGGAATATCAGGGCGAGAAAGAAGTGAAAAAGAACGCCGACCAGCTCGGAAACATCGCTTTCAAAGGCAAAACAATCACCGTTGAGACTACGGAGAAGCCTAAAGTCATTGAGGAAGAAGAGGCCGAAGTGTCGATAAAATCTAATATCTTGACAAAGAAAGAAGAGCCGAAGAAAGAGGAAAAGAAGGAGAAAGAGGTTAAGGTTGAGAAGGTCGAGAAGAAAGACATTGAGAAAAAAGAAGAAAAGAAGGATGAAAAGAAAGAGTCTATAAAACTCAATGTGGTCGGAAAGATTGACCTTGACGGAGGTAAGAAGGCTAAAGAGGTGAAGGAAACGAAGGAACAGAAGGGTGTCGGACAGCCCGAAACTGTTGCTAAGAAAGAGGAAGAGAAGCAGCCTAAGGAAGAGAATCCTGTCAAACAGGAACAGCCTCAGCAGTCGAACTTCATCCCTACACAGGTGAAGAAGCTTGAAGGCCCGAAGATCCTTGATAAGATTGAGCTTCCTGTGGAGCATAAAGGCAAAGGAAAGCCTGTAGCCACATCTGGTGAGGACAAAAAAGACAAGAAGAAAAAACGCAAACGTATAGGCAACGGTCCTGTCAACCCTAACGAGATTGCAGGTTCCGACAAGCCGAAAGACGGTAAAGGCGGCAAGCCACAGGGTCAGGGCGGCAAGCCAGGTAAAGACGAAAAACGTGGCAAAGACCGCTTCAAGAAGGGCAAACAGCCTATCTTTGAAGAGAAGCCTGAGCTGACCGATGAAGAGATCCAGAAGCAGATCAAGGAGACTCTCGCAAGACTGTCACCATTAGGAAAATCTAAAACTTCTAAGCACCGTCGTGAGAAACGTCACAACATCCAAAACGAGCTTGAGGAGGAAAGAATGCACGAAATGGAGGAACAGAAGACCCTCAAGGTCACGGAGTTCGTCACCGCCAACGAATTGGCTACCCTGATGAACATCCCAGTGACCAAGGTCATCGCCACCTGCATGAGCCTCGGCATGTTCGTCAGCATCAACCAGCGTCTGGATGCTGAGATTTTGCAGGTCGTTGCTGAGGAGTTCGGATTCAAGGTCGAGTTCCAGAGCATGGACGTGCAGGAAGCCATTGCTGAAGCCGACGAGCCTGACAACCCGGAGGATCTCGTCCCGAGAGCCCCTGTCGTCACCGTCATGGGTCACGTCGACCACGGTAAGACCAAGTTGTTGGACTTCATCAGAAGCACCAACGTGGTGGCTGGCGAGGCCGGCGGTATCACTCAGCATATCGGTGCTTATGAGGTGAAGACCAGCACAGGCAAGAAGATCACGTTCCTCGACACTCCTGGTCACGAGGCGTTCACCGCTATGCGTGCCCGTGGTGCTAAGATCACCGACGTCGCCATCATCGTCATCGCTGCTGATGACAACGTGATGCCGCAGACCATCGAGGCTATCAACCACGCGCACGCTGCCAACGTGCCTATCGTATTCGCTATCAACAAGATAGATAAGCCGACGGCTGACCCGCAGAAGATCTACCGTCAGCTTGCCGACATGAACATCCTCGTTGAGGAATGGGGCGGCAAGGTACAGTCGCAGGAGATATCAGCAAAACAAGGTATCGGCGTTGATGAACTGCTCGAGAAGGTCCTTCTCGAAGCCGAGATGCTCGACCTCAAGGGTAACCCTAACAGACTGGCCAAAGGTACCGTCATCGAGTCGGCACTCGACAAAGGACGTGGCTATGTCGCCAAGATTTTGGTTCAAGAAGGCACATTGCGCGTCGGCGACATGGTGCTTGCAGGTACTACATACGGCAAGGTGAAGGCTATGTTCAACGAACGCAACCAGCTGCTTAAAGAGGCTGGTCCTTCTACCCCACTCTTGCTCCTCGGCTTGAACGGCGCTCCTCAGGCGGGCGACAACTTCAACGTGATGACCGACGAACGCGAGGTAAAAACCATCGCCAACCGTCGTCAGCAGCTGCAGCGTGAGATGGGTATTAGAACCCAGAAGCATATCACTCTGGATGAAATCGGACGTCGTATCGCCATCGGCGACTTCAAAGAACTTAACATCATCGTCAAAGCTGACGTGGACGGCTCCGTGGAGGCTCTGTCCGACTCATTGCTGAAGCTCTCGACAGAAGAGGTGCAAGTCAACATCATCCACAAATCGGTGGGTGCTATCAGCGAGGCCGATATCATGCTGGCATCGGCATCCAACGCCATCATCGTGGGCTTCAACGTGCGTCCTACGATGCAGGCCAGAAAGATTGCCGAAAAAGAGCAAATCGACATCCGCCTCTACTCTATCATCTACACCGCCATCGAAGAGATCAAGGCAGCTATCGAAGGTATGTTAGCTCCTGAGATTCAAGAGGTTGTCACTTGCAACATCGAGATCCGCGAGGTGTTTAACATCAGTAAGGTGGGACGTATCGCAGGATGTATGGTCCTCGACGGAAAAGTCAACCGTCAGACCAAGGTCCGCGTGATCCGCGACGGCATTGTGGTACACACTGGCACACTCGGCTCTTTGAAACGTTTCAAAGACGATGTGAAGGAAGTGTCAGCCGGATTTGAATGCGGTTTGAACATCGAGAACTTCAACGACATCAAGGTCGGAGATATCATCGAAGGATATACTGAGAAAGAGGTCAGCAGAAAATTGTAGTTAATTGTTTACTGTTTACCATTGAAATGATTGTAGAGACGCCATCATGACGTCTCTACTTTTTTTTGTCAAAAACTTTTAACTTTCAAAATTATTTTATATTTTTGCATCTTGATAAATTGTATCTTGACATGAAGAAACTATTGTTTACAATATTAATTCTGCTTGCGGCGAGGTTTGCGTATGCCGACAGTTTGTTCAGCGAAAGCTTCGAATACGCCAATCACGACGGCCAGACCCCTATAGGATGGGTATGCGATGACGACTCATGGCTTTGCGGATATCTTGAAAAAGATCACAACCGCATTGCACACTCAGGCAACTGGTATGCATATACTGATGCTGACGACTCATGGATGTTTATGGAAGCATATACGAACAATCAGCTGAAGTACCGTTATTATTTTTGGGCCATCTCGGACGGTGAATACGATGTTGAGTTTTGGCTTGGCAACGGTCCATCGTCGGATGCGATGACAAGTCTGTTGTTTACCAAGACTGTCAACAGCGGAGAATACCAACATTTTGAAGAGTATATCGAGTCGATTTCTTCTAATTATCAATATTTTGGCATTCATGCTATAGCTCATGAAGGTGCTTATCATCTCACCATCGATGATATCCAGATCGATATGGTCAACAAATATGACCTTGAGGTCACGCCCTACAGGATGGACACCACCATGATGCCAGGCAGCCAGGTTGCTTTTCACTACACAGTGCAAAATACTGGTTATGAGTCGTTGGAAATCTACATGAACGGCTATTCCGATTACTTTAGCGACATCACCTTCCGTGCAGCAGGCCAGCAGGCCAACTCCTTCTACACTGATGGAGGCGACATCGTTGAGGCAGCATGCTATGCGACACTTAACCCCGACATTGAAATGGGAACGCTGTGCTGGCTCGATATCATGTTCACCGTTAGTTGCGATTGTGTGACAAGGATGGCCACAATATGGGCCATTGCCGGTCACGAATCGGTTGATGAATTCAACGTCACGACGATGAGCATTTATCCTAATCCGTCAAGCGGCGTTATCACTATTGAAGGCAACGGTTTAGTAACTATAACAAACGTGCTCGGACAAGAGATTTTAAAGAAGGAAATCGTTGATAAAGAGATCGTTGCACTCGTGAAAGGTGTTTATTTCGTAAGAAAAGACCATGGTCAGGCAACAAAAATCATAGTAGAATAATCTAAAACTTTCATATCATGAAAAAGATCAAATACTTAATCGTTATCGTACTGGTCGCATTAGGCCTTTCATCATGTGTAATCCTTCAACAGATGGCTCAGATGGCTAACTTTGCCAACTGTGATTTCAAATTCGCAAGTGTCAGCGATGTCCAGATGCTCGGCATCAACATCAACAAAGATATGACACGTAGCGATTTGACCATCGGCCAAGTGCTTATGCTCACTAACTCGTTGTTAAACAAAACATTACCAGTATCATTCAATGTCAACCTCGATGTCACCAACCCTAACAATAGCCCAGCCTCGATGGTAAAGATGGATTATATTGTGAGTCTGAATGAGCGACAGGTCATCAGCACGACATCAAACAACGGCATCAATGTGCCAGCCAACGGAAATGACATCGTCTCGATACCTATCAGTGTTGACCTCTTTCAGGTATTCACAGGTGAGACAGCCGATGCCATCGCCAATTTGGCTTTCAAACTTGCCGGAGCAAGCAGCAATCCCGTCAATGTAGAAGTAAAGGTGAAGCCATATATCACGGTGAACGGTCAGCAGTTGGCATATCCTGATTACCTCACTATGAATAAAGTTTTGCAGTAAAAAACCACTAAAACAATCATATTATGAAAAAGCTTATAATCCTTGCCATTGCAATTATTCTTGGAGCATTCAATGCCAATGCCCAATTTGGCAGTGTGCTTAAGAAAGTCGCTAAGCAGACTGAGAGTTCCATCAGGGAAAAAGCGACCGAAAAGGCTGTTGAACAAGCCTCTCAATCAATTGAAGAACAGCTTGGGACTCCTGAGGAGCCCAGCGAAGAGCCTGCCGTCGTTGAGAGCGACGAACCTCTTACATACGAAAGCCTGATGAAAATGTTACCGGCCCTCCCATCGGCGAGCGACATGGTAAACTACAAAAAGGCAGAACTCAATGGTCAGAGTTTCAAGCTCATGACGAGTCCAGTGTTAAAATTTCAGATGTCGATACTCGACCTGGCCGGTAAGGTGTATTCAATCCCCTATCAGGGAGCAGACTCAGCTCAGATTATGGATGCGGCATATAAAAGTGCCGAGCTATACACCGGTTTGTCGAGAGAAGAAATCGACATGCTTGCTACCATGAGTGAAGAAGAACAAGAGGCTTATCTGACGGCACATTACAACGAAGGTCACGCTGAGGCCGTGTTGTTGCAACAGGCAGCAGAGATTGGCGAAGAGATGGAGCCGTTGCAGCCTGACATCGACCGCTGGTCAAGTTATGACGATAAGATCACTGAGAATCACAAAGACTGCTCCACAAAATGCAAGAATATCTATGTAAAATATGCTGATAAGCTTGCGAATGCTGAAGGTGACGACGACGCCCGAAACAAGGTTCTACTCAAATATTATGAGGAAGTGGCGCCTATCATCCGTGAATCGATTGTCAGCTGCTGCAAGATCCGTTTGGAAGAACAGCTTCCTGTAGCTATGGAGATCGAAGAACAGATGGTACCTATCCGTGAGAGACATCAAGATGGCATCTCAGCTCTGCTCAACTATCCGCAACTCACTGCCACACAATACTTTACAGAGACATTAAGGATTATGGAGATTCCAGAATATCCTGACGTAGAGGAGGAATAATAAGTTTTGAAAAGATTTATAGTCATATTATCGTTTTTATTGATTCCGTTGCTGTCGTTTGCGCAGATTTTAACTGACAGCAACCTTCCTATCGTGATTATCGACACCGATGGCGGCGTCACCATTCCTGATGAGCCGAAGGTGCTTGCCACGATGAAGATAATATGGCATCAGGATGGCTCCCGCAACTACATGACGGACGTTAATAATCCTGAATTCCTCAACTACAACGGACGTATCGGCATAGAACGCAGAGGCAGCTCATCACAGAACAACTTCCAGAAGAAGCCTTATGCTCTGGAGACTTTGCAAGCTGACGATATCACAAATAACAATGTCAGTATTTTAGGTCTGCCAAAAGAGAACGACTGGGTGTTGAACTCATTAGCCTATGACCAGACCGGTATGCGTGATGTGCTCTCATATGAGTTTTTTGAAAAATTGGGGCATTACGCGTCGAGACGTGTCTATTGCGAAGTGGTCGTAAACGGCGACTACAAAGGACTTTACGTCTTCATGGAGAAGATTAAAGTCGATGACAACCGCGTCAACATAGAAAAGATCGACGAGACGTGCAACAACTATCCTGAGGTCACCGGCGGCTATATCACAAAGGCCGACAAGACGACTGGTGGCGATCCGATAGCGTGGCAGATGCAGGAATACGGCGGCGGATGGTGGGGAGCTGAGAGTGTTGACTTCATCCATCATTATCCAAAGCCTGCGGACGTCACGACAGCACAGAACAACTACATAAAAAGCGTGTTTTTTAACCTTGAGTCGAAGGCCGGAAGCCATAACATATCCATTAATAACGGGTTCCAGAATATCATCGATGTGCCTTCGTTCATCGACTTCATGTTAGTAGCTGAGATATCCTCCAACGTCGACGTTTACAGGCTCAGCACGTTCTTCCATAAAGACAGGAAGGGCAAACTCCGCGCAGGTCCAGTGTGGGATTACAACCTCGCCTATGGCTTTGACGCTTTTGGCAACCGTAGCCGTTACGACGTGTGGCAATTCGACAATGGTGACAATACGGGGCCGAAGTTCTTCAAGGATATGTTCGACACCCCAATGTTCCGCTGTTATCTCGCCAAACGTTGGGCCGAAGTCACAGCCGAAGGTATGCCATTGAACTACACCGAAGTATGCAACCGTATGGATGAGTTGAACGAGTTGATCCTCGAGGCTGTCGGTCGCGACAACCAGCGTTGGGGTAATATGTCACAGCATTCTGCTAAGGTTACAGAGATGAAAAACTGGCTGAGTCAGAGGATTAACTGGCTAAATCAGAATATAGGATCGTACAACGACTGTGGTGATGTCGACTTGCCGCCATTAGTGATATCGAAGATCCATTATCATCCGATGGATGTCGACAGCATACTCAATGGCAACAAGCTCGAGTTCATCCAGATTGACAACAACGGCGACGCAGATGTCGATCTCACCGGCATTTACCTACGGGAACTGGGTATCACCTACACCTTCCCTAACGGCTCGCATCTGGCGGCCCACGAGGCTTTGGTGCTGTGTTCCGACTCACTGTCGTACGTGCAATATTACAATCGGACTTCTTTCGGGGAATATCAGCGCAAACTCTCGAACAGGTCGGAAAACATCGTGATCGCCGACGCTTGGGGTAGCATCATCGACGAGGTTTGCTATGCCGACACTGACCCGTGGCCCACTGAGCCTGACGGTAATGGTCCATATCTGCAACTCATTGATTTAGAATTAGATAACAGCCTGCCAGAAAATTGGACATATCGTTATAGCTTTGATGATGTAGACGAGGTTTCAGACAGAAATCTGGCCGTTTATCCAAACCCGAGCCGTGGTATCTTCCATATCGTTTCCGATGAGGAGATTATATCGGTTGAGGTCGTTGACTTGTCGGGACATACCATTGGGTCGTTCAATTCGAATACTATTAACATCTCATATCTAAACAATGGTCTTTATTTATTGAGAATCAATACTTTAAACAGCACTTCAATAGAGAAAATTTCAATAAATCATTAACTTATTAACTTAAATTATTCATCATGAAAAAATCATTCTTAATCGCCCTCGTGGGTATCTTATTTTTTGCATTGACATCATGTGGTGACAGTACAAAATCGAATGGAGAATCAAAGGAATTCGCTGAAGCCAAGGCATTCATTCAGAAATATAACAAGGCATTCGATGAGGCTCAATCATGCGAAGAATTGGATGAGCTTGTTGAAAAAATGGAAGACGAGGCTTGGAATTTGAATTCTGACAACTATGAAGAAGCAGACAGAATCACTGACGCTGAAGAAACTGAGTTACAGAAGCTTGCTTTGTCATGGATTGAAACTATCTCAAAGAAAGTCGAAGAGCTCGGATGCGAAGAAGGAGAAGAAGTTGAAGAAATAGTGGTAGAAGAAGAGTAGTCAGAAGACTGAATCACCTTAAGCCCTGCAATTAAAGGCATTCCCGATGTCTTTAAACTTGCAGGGTTTTTTATTTTATTTTTATATAATTTTGGTGTAGTGTCAATTATTTTCTTATATTTGCAAGTTTGATATTTAATGATTTTAAAAGAGTTTTTTCATGATAACTTTTAAAGATAGAATAACTCTCAACGAAGTAGAAAAAGTATTGTATTCAGGCGAAAACATTGAAGTTTCCAATGACTGGATGGCTCGCGTCGACGCTTGTTATAAGTTTTTGGAGAAGTTTGCGGCTGAGAAGGTGATTTACGGCATCAACACAGGCTTTGGTCCGATGGCGCAGTGGCGTGTTGACGACCGCTATCTCACTGACTTACAATACAATATCATACGCAGTCATGCCACTGGAGCTGGCGAGCCCCTCGCCGACGTGTATGTCAAGTCGGCGATGGTTGCCCGTTTGGGCACCGTGCTGCAGTGCCGCTCAGGAGTGCACACGGATGTGGCTAAACTGTTGATATCATTTATCAATGAGGGCATCTACCCTTTCATCCCGATGCACGGCAGCGTTGGGGCGAGCGGTGACTTGGTGCAGCTGGCACATATCGCGCTTTGTCTCATCGGCGAAGGCGAGGTGCATTACAAAGGTGAGTGGCGTAAGTCGGCCGATGTGATGAAAAAACTCGGTCTCACACCGCTGAAGATGCACATCCGCGAAGGCTTGAGCATCACCAACGGCACATCGGTGATGACCGGCATCAGCGTGGTGAATCAGCTTCATGCTGAGAACCTCCTCGACTGGGCTACACTTGCAGCAGTATGGATGAATGAGATTGCTGCTTCGTTTGACGATTATATGTCGGAAGGCGAAAACAGCTGCCGTCGCCACGAAGGCCAACAGGTAATGGCTCGCAGGATGCGCGAACTCTCGGAAGGCTCGCAATGCCTGAAGAAACGCGCACACGAGCTGTACGACTACGGACATTCAGACGTGAAGGTGTTTGAACATAAAGTTCAGGCTTATTATTCATTACGCTGCACCCCGCAGATTCTCGGTCCTATCTTCGACACACTTCAAAACGCACGCAATATCATTGAAGATGAGCTCAATTCGGCATGCGACAACCCTATCGTCGATCCCGACACACAATATGTTTATCATGGCGGAAACTTCCATGGCGACTATATCTCGCTTGAAGAAGACAAGGTTAAGATCGCTCTCGTGCGCCTCTGCATGACAGCGGAACGACAGCTCAACTATTTGTTCCACGATCGCATCAACGGCATCTTGCCGCCATTCCTCAACCTCGGAACGCTCGGATTGAACTACGGTATGCAGGCATGCCAGTTCACCGCCACCTCGACAACAGCAGAGTGTCAGACTCTGGCCATGCCGAACTACGTGCATAGCATCCCTAACAACAACGACAACCAGGACATCGTGAGCATGGGTACCAACACTGCTTTGATTTGCAAACAGGTTGTTGAAAACTGCTTCCAGGTGATGGCGATACAGTACATCGCGCTGGCACAGGCGACAGACTGCCTGAAGATTGCCGACAAGCTCGCTCCTACCTCACGTAAGGTTTACGATAAGATCCGTGAGATGGTGCCGCTCTTCATCGAAGACACGCCATTCTACAATGACATCACCAACGTTGAAAACTATTTGAAAACCAATAAATTGAATCTGAAATAATGAAATACGCTCTCATCACCGGCGCCTCACGCGGCTTGGGCAAGGCAGTAGCCTTGCGGCTCGCCAAAGACGGTTTTGCAGTGATTATCAACTATCAGTCGAACAGAGAGGCTGCGGAAGACACCTTGAAACAGGTACAAGAAGCTGGCGGCTTTGGCGAGCTCATGCCTTTCGACGTGTCAGATCCTAAAGCTATCGAGACAGCTCTCGAGGCATGGCAAGCCGCTCATCCCGATGACTACATCTCCGTTTTGGTGAACAACGCCGGAATCCGCAGAGACAACCTCATGATTTTCATGCAGGATGAGGAGTGGAACAAGGTTCTCGACACCACCCTAAACGGATTCTTCTACATCACTCGCCGTCTGCTCAAAGACATGATGATGCACCGCAACGGACGCGTCATCAATATGGCGTCGTTGTCAGGAATCAAAGGACTTCCGGGACAGGCTAACTACTCCGCCGCCAAGGCAGCGCTCATCGGAGCAACGAAAGCTCTGGCACAAGAAGTGGCTGCACGAAAAGTCACAGTCAACGCCATAGCACCGGGTTTCATCGCAACAGATATGACTAAGGAACTCAACGAAGACGAACTGAAGAAGCTCATCCCAATGGGACGCTTCGGAAAACCTGAGGAAGTGGCGGCACTAACATCATTCCTCGCCTCAGATGAAGCTTCTTATATCACTGGACAAGTAATTTCAATAAACGGAGGATTATACACATAATGACAAGAAGAGTAGTCATCACCGGCATGGGAATCTGGTCATGTCTGGGAAAGAATAAGGAAGAAGTCAGCATGTCGCTGCGTGAAGGTAAGTCGGGCATCGGCATCGACCCGCAGCGCATAGAATACGGCTATCGCTCACCTCTGACAGGCATCGTGGAGAAGCCACAGCTGAAAGGTAAACTCGATAGAAAACTCCGCATGTATCTCGCCGAAGAAGGCGAATACGCTTATGTGGCAGCACTCGAAGCCTTCGAGCAGGCAAAAATAACTGAAGAATATCTCTTGAACAACGAGATTGGAGTGCTTTTTGGCAACGACTCATCGGCAAAAGCCGTCATTGAGTCGCATGAGATTGCATTGGAGAAGAAAGACACCACTCTCATCGGTTCGTCAGCGATTTTCCAGTCGATGAACTCCACCGTGACGATGAACCTCTCGACGATCTTCCACCTCAAAGGCATCAACGTGACTATCAGCGCCGCCTGCGCAAGTGGCTCACACTCAATAGGTTTAGGTGCTTTGTTAATCAAAAACGGCCTACAGGACATGGTGCTTTGCGGCGGCGCTCAGGAGACCAACTACCTCTCTATGGGTAGCTTCGACGGCATCAGCGCGTTCTCGACAAGAGTCGACCAGCCTAAGAAAGCCTCTCGCCCATTCGACAAAGACCGCGACGGTCTCGTGCCAAGCGGCGGTGCAGCAGCATTAGTTCTCGAAGACTACGACCATGCCGTGGCTCGCGGAGCTACAATCCTCGCAGAAGTGTGCGGCTACGGATTCTCGTCGAACGGCGAAAACCATATCTCACAGCCAAGCGAAGACGGATGTTTCCGCGCCATGTCACGCGCCATGAAAGAGGCAGGCGTTGAGGCAAAAGACATTGATTACGTGAACGCTCACGCCACCTCGACACCACAAGGCGACATGTTCGAGGCCTTAGCTTTAAGACGACTGTTCCAGGCCACTAAAACTCCTATCTCATCAACGAAATCGATGACCGGACACGAGTGCTGGATGGCAGGCGCAAGCGAGATAGTATATTCCATCCTCATGATGCAAGGTAAGTTCATCGCTCCTAACATCAACTTCGAGCATCCTGATGAATATTCCGAGGGTTTGAACATCATCAACAAGACTACAAATAAAGAATTAAACACTATCCTTTCCAACTCATTTGGTTTCGGCGGAACGAATAGTGCATTGATAATCAAGAAAATACATTAAAAATGAAATTGTTTCCAGGCCTTGAAAAGGCATATACCAAAGAGCACAAACGTGCCGGTGAAGCCCAAGAGATGGCATATTTCATCGCCTTCGGACCGATAATTTTCCAAGTCGGCCGATTGATGATAAAATTCGGCATCCTCGATATGCTTCGCGACAGCGAGAACGGCATGACGATGTCTGAAATAGCAGCAAAGACAGGACTTTCCGATTACGCGGTGAAGGTTTTGATGGAAGGCTCGCTCTGCATCGGATTGGTCATCTTGGATAAAGACACCGACCGTTTCACCATGTCGAAGACTGGTTTCTTCCTCCTCACCGACCCCGCCATCCGCGTAAACATCGACTTCAACCATGATGTCAACTACGAGGGCTGGTTCAAGCTTGAAGAGGCTCTGAAAGAAGGAAAACCTGCAGGTTTGGAACATTTCGGCGACTGGCCGACGATTTACGAGGGTCTCTCACAGCTGCCAGACCAAGTGCAGAAGAGCTGGTTCGGTTTCGACCATTTTTATTCTGACCACTCATTCGACCAGGCCTTACAGATAGTGTTCAGCAACAAGCCGAAGACCTTGCTCGATGTGGGCGGAAACACTGGCCGTTGGGCACTTCGATGCGTTGATTTCGATGACAATGTCAACGTCACCATCATGGATCTGCCACAGCAACTCGAGATGATGAAGAATTTCACCAAAGGCAAGAAAGGCTTCGAGCGTATCGACGGCTATGGAATCAACCTGTTGGATAACGCGCAGCAGTTCCCGACAAACAAACATTACGACATTATCTGGATGAGCCAGTTCCTCGACTGCTTTGGCGAAGACGAGATCTTGAGTATCGTTTCAAGAGCCGCGAAAATCATGGACAAAGACAGCCGTCTGTGCATCATGGAGACGTTTTGGGACCGCCAGAACTACCCTTCCGCCGCCTTTGCGCTGACGATGACGTCGTTGTACTTCACTGCATTGGCAAATGGAAACAGTAAGATGTACCATTCCGATGACATGGAACGCCTTGTGAAGAAAGCAGGTTTGCAAGTGGAGACGATTCATGACGGTCTTGGTCACGGCCATAGTATTATGGTTTGCAAAAGAAAATGATAGAGACGATGTGCACATCGTCTGTACAAAACGAATAAATCGAATATAAATACATTATATGGAAAGAAAAGAAATTGAAGCAAAGGTCAGAGAGTTTATGGTTGAAGACCTTGAGATTGACAAAGAAAAGATCAAGCCAGAAGCACGTCTGAAGGAAGATATCGGTATCGACAGTCTAGATTTTGTTGACATCGTGGTCATCGTAGAGCGTAAATTCGGTTTCAAAATCAAGACCGAAGAGATGGCTAACGTCAAGACATTCAATCAGTTCTGCGACTATATCGAGAGAAAGACGGCCTAACGGATGGCAGAAGCTCTGCAACATAACGAGTGGTCGGGCAAGACTGACGGACTGCCATGGATGCAACGTTCGCTCATCGTCATGTTCCGCGTGGTGCCGTTATGGCTACCTTACGGCATCATGGCGATGGTGGTACCTTTCTACATGATTTTCAGCAGGAAAGGCTATAAAGCGATGTATCGTTTCTTCCGCGACAGATTAAGTTACGGACGATGGAAATCGTTTTGGAAGGTCTACGCCAACCATTTCCGTTTCGGTCAGATCATTTTAGACCGTTTCGGAGTGTATGCAGGCAAAAAATACCGCTTCATCACTGAGGGTCAGGAACTTATGGACGAGATGGAGGAGCATTCTGAGGGTTTCGTCAGCTTAAGCAGTCATGTCGGAAACTACGAGATTGCAGGTTATTCGCTAAAACCTAAGTCTAAGAGGTTCAATGCTTTAGTGTATGCAGGCGAGACCGTCACGGTAATGGAGAATCGTCAGAAGCTGTTGACTCAGAACAACATGAGCATGATCCCGGTGAGAGAAGATATGTCGCACATCTTTGAACTCAACGCCGCAATCGACAGAGGCGAGATAGTTAGCATGCCGGCCGACAGGGTCTATGGCTCGCAGAAGACCGCCAGTTGCATGTTTTTAGGCGCTGAAGCACGTTTTCCACTTGGAGCCTTCGCCATGGCAGCCCAGAAAAACGTGCCGATGTTGGCAGTCTTCGTGATGAAAGATGGTTATAGCACATACCGCGCCTTCGTCAGGGAGATCAGATGCGATAGAGAGACAGGACTGCGTGAACAGATGGCACAACTGGCACAGAGTTTCGCCACTACTCTCGATGAGATAGTAAGAAGATATCCGACGCAATGGTTTAACTATTTCGATTTTTGGAAACAATGAGAAAAATAGAGGAAATAACGCTTAACGAGCTGCTGCCGCAGAGACCACCTTTCGTGATGATCGATAGGCTGGTGTCGTGCGATGCTGTGTTTGCCGTGACAGAGCTGTTGATTCGCAAAGACAACATCTTCGTTGAAGATGACCGACTTACTTCATCAGGTTTGGTCGAAAACATAGCTCAGTCATGTGCTGCGAGGATAGGTTATATCAACTTGAATAATGGCGGCACGGTAAAAATCGGCGTCATCGGTTCAATAAGCAACCTCAACATTGCTAGAACTCCGAAAGTCGGTGAAAAACTCGTAACGACGATTGAACTGATCAGCGAAGTAATGCAGATGACTCTTGTTGAGGCTGTGGTTAGAGTCGGCGATGAGGAGATTGTCCGCGCCAGCATGAAGATAGCGTTAACCGACAAAGAATCAAAGGATTAAGAATGATAGTCTGTGTAGCACATAACATCATCTCGCCATTAGGCGTCACCTCTGCGGAGAACTACGCGGCGGTGGAGTCGGGCCGGTCCGCGTTGAAGAGATACGACGGACTATGGGGCCTGCCGGAGCCTTTTGTGGCGTCGTTGTTAGACAGAGATGTGTACACAGATGATAGATATACGATAGACGAGAGAATCGTAATCGACTCAATATCAAGAGCTTTAAAAGAAACAACGATTGATGTGACATCTTCCAAGGTGCTTTTCATCATCTCTACAACGAAAGGCAATGTGTTCTTGCTCGACAAACGTGAAACAGGCTTCCCACAAGAGCGAGTGCGCCTCGGAATGATGGCTCGAGAGATCACTAAACACTTCGGAAATCCCAACGAGCCTATTGTGGTGTCGAATGCATGTATCTCAGGCGTTTGTGCACAGATCGAGGCCATGAGATATCTTGAAAGCGGTGATTATGACTACGTCATCGTGTGCGGCGTCGACGTTCAATCGGCATTCATAGTGTCGGGATTCCAGTCGTTCAAGGCTTTGTCGCCTGAAGACTGCAAGCCTTTCGATGCTAACCGACAGGGACTTAATCTCGGCGACGCAGCTGCAACTATAATTTATACAAGGAAAAATAAAGTCGATGATTATGAATGGGTTGCATATCGTGGCGCGATAAGAAACGACGCCAACCACATCTCAGGTCCGTCGCGAACAGGTGAAGGCAGCTATAGAGCTCTGAAGGTGGCATTAGGCGGCCTCAACTCTGATGAATTGGCATTCATCAATGCTCATGGAACTGCGACATCATATAACGACGAGATGGAGTCGATAGCCATCGAAAGAGCAGGATTGGCAAGCGTTCCCGTCAACTCATTGAAAGGCTATTACGGCCATACCATGGGAGCGGCAGGAGTGCTCGAGACCATTATCTCAATGCAAGCCGTCGACGACCATAACATATTGGGTACCAGAGGTTTCGACACCTTAGGGGTGACACATCCTATTGATGTCTCAAATCAAAACAGAGCAACCGAAAAACGTGCTTTCATCAAGCTTTTATCGGGTTTTGGTGGCTGCAACGCAGCATTACTTATGACGAAAGGAGGTCAAAGATGATGAAACATAGCGTCATAATCACTCCGGAGCACGTCGTTGTAGATGGTAACCCATTGATGCACAGTGAGAAAGGCTCGGCATTATTGACTGAATTATATCGTAACAACATAGGAGATTATCCGAAGTTTTTCAAAATGGACACCTTGAGCAAATTAGGATTCATAGCTTCGGAACTCCTTTTAAATACTGAGGGAAACAGAAGTTTCGAACCACGTGAGGACCGTGCCGTAATCTTGTTTAACCGTAACGCATCGTTGCAGGCTGACACAGCATACCAGGCGACAATTCAAAATCCCGAGAACTTCTTCCCTAGCCCGGCAGCGTTCGTCTACACCCTGCCGAACATTGTAACAGGCGAAATCGCCATACGTAACAAGTATTTCGGCGAGACCTCCTTCATCGTCATCGACGATTACGACGAGAAAATTATCATGGAAAACCTCAGAAATGCATTCCAAGACCCTATGACGACAAGTATCATCGGCGGCTGGGTCGACTGCAGTGATGAGGAACATTTTGAAGCAAAAATATTTTTAATGGAAAAATAATTTTAAAATTTAAAATACAAGTTATGGACGAATTGATTTACACTTTAAAGCAACAGATCATTGAAGCATTGAATCTTGAAGACATGAAACCGGAAGACATCGACGATAACGCCTCTTTGTTTGGCGAAGGTCTCGGTCTCGACAGCATTGACGCTCTTGAACTTATCGTGATGATGGAGAAAAACTACGGCATCAAGCTGAAAGACCCGACACAGGGTAAGGAAATCTTCAAGTCAGTAGCCGTGATGGCAGATTTCATCGCAAAAAACAGAACAAAATAAATGACTGATCGTATATTGATAACAGGTGCTGGCGTCGTTTCGGCGATTGGATGTGGCAAGGCGCAGACTTTAGATGCTTTGCTCAACAACCGTTCTGGCGTGGGACCGCTTGTCTACCTCAAGACAGAACATAAAGAGTTCCCTGTCGGCGAGGTCAAGATGAGCGACGCAGAGATGCGCAAGTACTTGAATATCAGCGATAAAGCCATCACCACTCGTACAGCTTTGATGGGCATTATAGCCCTCGACGAGGCTCTGAAAGACGCTAAGATCACTCCTGAGATGATGCCGAACATCGGGTTTATCTCAGGGACGACGGTAGGTGGCATGGACATGAGCGAACAGTATTACCTTGATTACGTTAATAACGAGAATCACAAGGAATACATATCTGTTCACGACTGTGGAAGCTGTTCGGAGATGATTGCCGAGCACTTTGGCAGGTTCGCATCCATCACCACCTTGTCGACGGCATGTTCATCGGCAGCCAACGCTATCATCTTGGGTGCCAACATGTTACGTTGCGGAGAAGCCGACATCGTGGTTGTGGGAGGCAGCGAGTGCATCACCAAGTTCCATCTCAATGGCTTCAACTCGTTGATGATACTCGACACCCAATGGTGCCGTCCGTTCGACGCCTCCAGAGCAGGTCTTAACCTCGGTGAAGGCGCTGCATATCTCGTCATGGAGACAGAAGAGAGTGCTAGAAAACGCGGAGTGAAGGCGCAAGCAGTACTTTCGGGCTACGGCAACGCCTGTGATGCCTTCCATCAGACCGCATCATCACCGGAGGGAGAAGGAGCCTATCGTGCGATGAAAGAAGCCCTTCAACTTGCTGATATTCAGCCAGATAAGATCGACTATATCAACGCACACGGGACTGGAACGCCTAACAATGACCTTAGCGAGAGCCAAGCTGTGAAGCGACTTTTCGGTGATAAAGTACCGCCTATGTCGTCGACGAAGCAGTTTACTGGACATACCACCAGCGCATCAGGCTCGATTGAGGCAGTGTTCTGCATCCTGGCATTGCAAAATGGATTCGTACCAGTGAACTTAAACTGGTCACAGCCCATCGAAGGCGGCGTAGTGCCTGTACATCAGCCACTTAAAAAAGAACTGAAGCATATCTTATGTAATGCCTTCGGCTTTGGTGGCAACGACTCATCATTGTTAATCTCAAAACCTGAGCTATGATGGAGAAGAAAGAAATATATGTGCTTTCGGCGAAACAGATCTCGGTGCAACAGCCGTTATGCGAGGACTGGATGACGCAACCCATTGAGTATCAGCAGCCTTTCAACCGCTCCATCGACCCGAGTTTCAAGGATTACATCTCTCCTATCGAAGCTCGGCGCATGGGAAAGATTCTGAAACGTGCCATCGCGACATCGAAAGAGGCACTCAAAGCATCTGGCTTGGAAACCGTTGATGCGATAATCACAGGTACAGGTTACGGATGCATAGAAAACACTGAGTTTTTCCTCGAAGCGCTCTCAAAAGACGGCGAACAGATGCTCAGTCCGACATATTTTATGCAGTCGACGCATAACACCATCAGCTCAATCGTGGCTATCCAGATGAAAAATCACGGCTACAACGTGACGTATGCACACAAAGGCACCTCTTTCGACAGCGCCTTGCAGGACGCTATGTTGCAGCTGCGCTTAGGTAAGATAAAATCCGCTCTCGTAGGCGGTCACGACGAGATGACCGAGACGTTTTACCACATTTTGAAGAAAGGCGGCATGATGGGACACGACGACGAGATGTGCGGAGAATCTGCAGTGTCGGTGGTTGTCGGTACAAAAAACGACGATTACGTTTGTAAAATATTGGATTTCAAGATATTACATAAGCCATCAATGGAGAAATTGAAGGCTGTGACAGCTGAATTAAAGGCCGATTTCGTCTTGACAGGGATTAGTGGTGACCATAAGAGCGATGAAGCATATCTCTCTGAAGCTAAAGAGCTGTTTGGCGATGCCAAGTTATTGAAATACAAGCATTTATTCGGCGAAAGCTTTACATCTTCAGGCATAGGCTTCTATGTGGCGGCTCAATGTCTCAAAGCTGGGAAGATCCCAGCACATCTGTTTGTAAACCAAAACGATGTGACTGACAAAAAGCCGTCTAAGATATTGATTTTCAATCATTCTGACGAAACAAATTATTCACTAACACTATTGGAGGCGTAATTATGTGGAGATTCATCGGACTCATATTGATGCAAACGTTTTTCCTCGCTGGTGGCCAGGTTTTGCTAAAGCTCGCGATGGAGAAACTCCCGAAATTTGAGTGGACTTGGGCATATTTCAAGCTCGTTTTGGTCGACTGGTGGCTGCTAGCCTGTGGCATCAGCTTCGGCGCCGCGACAGTGCTCTGGCTCTACATCCTCAAGAAATATCCTTTCAGTCAGGCCTACCCTCTCACCAGCCTCTCATTTGTGTTCGGAATGATCGCCGCGTGGCTCGTTTTCGGCGAGGCAGTACCATTCTCACGTTGGATCGGACTCATACTCGTAGTGGGTGGTTGTTTTTTAATTATGAAATAATATGAAAAAGATATATCTCATTGTTATCCTAACACTTACAAGTATCTTCAGCTTCGCTCAAAGCAACGAGGAAGTGATGAATATGCTTACGCAAACAGCAGCCTCGATGAAATGTATGCAATGCCGTTTCACACAAAACAAAACGATGGCTATGCTTGCGGAACCCACTGTATCTGAAGGAATTATGAATTATATCGCGCACGATATATTACGCTGGGAATACATCTCACCCTATTCTTTCGCACTAGTTGTCAACGGTCAGAAAATCACAAAGATTACTGACGGAAACGAAGAGGTTCTCGACGCGAAAAATGGAAGGATGTATCAGGGTATCGTCAAAATAATCTTAAGCAGCGCGACGGGCGAGAATCTATTCGACAAAACGACTTTTGATATAGTGTTTACTGATGATGGCGATCTATGGAAAGCCGAGATGACGCCTAAGAAACGCGACATGAAACGCATGTTTTCCATGCTCACTTTTTACTTCAGTAAAAGTAATAACATCATCAGCAAGGTGGAGATGACTGAAGCCAGCGGAGATATTACTACAATACAGTTTTATGATATGAAAATCAACGAGTTATGCGACTAACAGATGACTTCTTCATAGTTGAATCAACAAACGACACCGACAATGGTTTCGAGGCTGTTTTGCGTACTAATCCGGAGCATCCCATCTATAAGGCGCACTTTCCGGGAAGTCCGATAACACCTGGCGTTTGCGTCATTCAAACAGCTGGTGAATTGCTTGAAAACAAACTCGGTCGCAAGCTCTATCTGCAAAGCATAAAAAACGTTAAGTTTCTGATGGTCATCATCCCTGAAGAAGGGAAAAAGATCAGATACAGTTTTTCAAATATCGTAGAAGAAGAAGGTTGTGTAAGAACACAGGTTGTGGTTTGTGACGAGGCCACGGTCTACGCTAAAATATCATTGATTTTCAGCAATGTACGACTCTAAGACATCGAAGATCTGCGTGGTGATGCCGACATACAACAACGACGGCACGCTGCGTGATGTTGTAGAACGCGTTCTGCAGTTCTGCTCAGATGTCATCGTAGTAAACGACGGATGCACTGACACTTCCGCTGAGATTCTAGCTTCGTTTGGAAAGAAAATCACAGTAGTCGAATACGGAAAGAACCGAGGCAAAGGCTACGCACTGAAACAAGGGTTCAAGAAAGCCAAGGAACTAGGCTTCGACTATGCCATAACCATCGACTCCGACGGACAACATTTCCCAGAAGATATCCCATTATTTCTCAAGGCGATAGAACAGCATCCCGATGCCATGATAGTCGGCAGCCGTAACCTCAATGAGGAAAATATGCCAGGTAAAAACACCTTTGCGAACAAGTTCTCTAACTTCTGGTTTAAGATTCAGACGGGCGTAAATCTCACTGACACACAGACTGGCTATCGTCTGTATTCCTTGAGAAACCTACCGAACATGAAGTTTTTAACCTCGCGTTACGAGGCGGAGCTGGAGCTTCTGGTGGGAGCGGCATGGCGCGGGCTCGACCTGATACCTATTAAGATAAACGTGTTCTATCCCAAAGCCGAGGAACGCGTCACTCACTTTCGTCCCTTCTGGGACTTCCTGAGAATCAGCGTGTTAAACACGTTTTTATGCATATTGGCTATACTTTACGGACTGCCTTCAAGGGCGATAAGAAGAGCAAGGAGGCGGCATGAATAGGTTTTTCCTCGCGATACATGATTTCTTAGCGAAAAGAAAGGCTTTTTCGATAGTCATTTTATTGATTATCACCACTCTATGTGTGTTTTCCGCTTTAAGACTAAATTACAAGGAAAACATCGCCGATTTTTTGCCTACAGATCCTGAAAAGGAGCGTTATACCTCTGTTTACGACGATTTGAGCAACCAAGGTCAGATCACGGTTATCTTCTCTGGTGACGATATGGACGAGATGATGAGTGCCATCGACGACTTTGAGAATAATTGGCATGATCTTGATACATCATTGTTAGTCAATAATTTAAGATGTAAAGTTGATGAAGGATTGGTATTGGATGCCATAGATTTCATCCGTGAAAACCAGCCTCTTTTCCTGACTGACGATGACTATCAACGCATGGATTCACTCTTAGCAGAGCCAGATTACGTTGCCACTTGCATGCAAAACATCAAACGAATGCTGGCATTTCCGACGGCAAGCATCGTCATCGAAGGTATTCAAGCCGACCCTCTGAATCTGTATTCACCTACCCTTCAACGACTTACATCACTTAATGCCACCGAAGGCTATCGTGTTGAAGATGAATATCTCTTCAACGAGACTGGCGACAAGGCTTTCGCCTTTCTAACCTCACCTTTCAATGGAAATGACACCAAAAACAATGCCATTTTAGTCGACCTTATCGATAACGTCATCACTTTGACAGCCGAAAAACATCAAGATGTTACTATTTCGGCCGTCGGGGCACCTACTATCGCTGTCACTAACGCACAACAGGTCAAAAACGACAGCTTCCTATCCATTGCACTCGCTATAGTATTGATTTTCAGCATCTTGATGTTTACGATGGCGAGAAAACGAAACCTTTTGTGGTTAGGCATCTCCATCCTCTTCGGCTGGATTTTTGCCTTGGCAGTTATCGCGTTGTTCAAAACGAGCATCTCCATCATAGTGGTGGGCATTGGCTCTGTGATTGTCGGCATCGCAGTGAATTATCCTCTGCATTACCTCGACCACATCAAGCAGCAGCCTGACAAACGTGAAGCTTTGAAAGACGTGATTCAGCCTTTGGTTATCGGCAACATCACCACCGTGGCAGCCTTTGCATGCCTGATCTTTGTGAAAGCAGAGGCGATGCACGACCTCGGACTCTTCGGCGCGCTAATGCTTGTCGGCACTATACTTTTCGTGATGATTTTCCTGCCTTTGTTTGCCATCACACCAAAGAATACACACAAACTATTCGTCGACAATGGCAGTGAACAATCGGAAAGATGGCGAAAAATAAAGCTTTACGCCTTCTGGCCATTAGTGGTTATTACACTGATACTAAGTTATTTAAGTCAAGATACAGCCTTCGATTCCGACTTACATAATATCAACTTCATGACTGCGCAACAGAAAGAAGACTTGGCTGTTTTGAGTGAGTCACTTAATAAAGAAGGTGAAACGGACCTGGTTTATGTTGTTTCGGAAGGCATGGATTTGCAGGAAGCGTTGAAAAAGAATGAAGAAATAATGGAGTCTTCGGGCATCCCTAAAAACTACGAGTACTCCATCTCAGGCCCTAACGGACTGCTTCCATCGATTGAAAAACAATGTGAATCGCTTGAAAAATGGAATGATTTCTGGCAGAGGCATGCCGACATCCCTCAAATAATTAATCATGAAGCTGAAAAAGTCGGTTTTGCCAAAAACGCCTTCTCTGTTTTTACACAAAACATTGACAAACAATATGTTACAAAGCCAGCCAACGAAATGGAAGCCTTGGCTGAACTGTGCAAGACATATACTATTCAACATGATTCCGTAACGAGAATCGTCAATTTTGTGCGTATTCCTGTCGCCGAGTCGGTGCCATTGAAACAGCAGCTACGGCAGGCATTACCGCAAGATTCTTTCATCTTTAGCATCAGCGATGTGGGCAACAATCTCGTGAGTGCGCTGTCCGACGACTTCGACTACATTCTGTACGTCTGCAGCATAGTCGTTTTCTTCTTCCTCTGCCTATCCTTCGGTCGCCTTGAGCTGTCGATTTTAGCCTTCCTCCCACTCACCGTCGGATGGGCTTGGATATTGGGAATCATGCACTTAAGTGCGATAAAATTCAACATCGTCAATATCATCTTGGCGACGTTTATCTTCGGTCAGGGTGATGACTACACGATATTTATCACAGAAGGGTTGCTTTACGAATATGCTTACGGCAAGAAAATGCTGAAAAACTACCGTAACAGCGTGATTTTGTCGGGAATCCTGATGTTTATCGGCATCGGAACGCTTATCTTTGCGAAACATCCGGCTATGAAATCTTTAGCCGAAGTAGCGATAATCGGCATGGCGACGGTCGTCTTCATGGCTTGCTACCTCCCTCCTATCATCTTCGGCTGGCTCACCAAGAAGAAAGGCCAGCTACGCGAGGTCCCACTGACATTAAAACGCATTCTTTATACCATCCTGATGTTGCTCGTTTTCTTCATCGCAGCCTTCGTCATCGTAACACCTTTGACGTTGATTTACATAGTGTTATGGCCGCCGACAAAGAACAAACGCTATCGTTACCATCAGATGATTTGTGCTTTCATGCGCATAGCATTGAAGCTCCTCCCAGGCATTAAGTTCAGCCTTGATAACAAATATGGAGAGAAATTCGACAAGCCGGCGGTGATCATCGCCAACCACCAGTCACACCTCGATCTTCTGTGCATGATGATGCTGAATCCGAAGGTTGTCTTGTTGACCACCGACTGGGTATGGAAGAATCCAATTTACGGCGTCATTATTCGTTTCGCTGAGTTCTACCCTGTCTCAGACGGCTACGACAAGAATGTTGAACGTCTGCAAAGTCTTGTTAAACGCGGATATTCCGTCGTCGTCTTCCCTGAAGGCACACGCTCCGTGACAGGTGAGATTATTCGTTTCCATAAAGGTGCTTTCCAACTCGCACAGGCGCTAAATGTCGATATTTTACCAGTCTTCATCCATGGTGCGCACGATGTGATGCCGAAAAACGATATAGTGCTTCGTGAAGGAAGACTGCATGTAGAGGTTGGCCAAAAGATGACCGCAGAAGAGGCTACTTCCATGGAAACCAACGCTTTAAGATCGTATTTCCATGACTTCTACATCAAGCATCTCGAAGAGATCCGCAAAGAACAGGAAAACGTCGACTACGTCATGCCTTTCGTGAGATACAAATATATTTATAAAGGTAACGACGTGGAACGCGCTGTCATATCTAATCTGAGGAAGATTAAATCACATTCCAGCGAGATCGACTCATTGAATTACAATAGTATAGCTATAACAAATAGCGGCTACGGAGAACTTGCCTGGACTATAGCAATGATACATCGCGACACACAAGTCTACGCTTTCGAAGCCGATACCGACAAATTCCTCATCGCCTCGCATTGCAGCTACATCCCAGAGAACCTTCACTTTGTAAACGACGATAAGATATTGACAAAATACGATTATTTAATTGATAATCAATTATTTATAAGATGAAAAAATGCATCATCATAGGAAGCGGCTTAGGTGGGCTCTCCACTGGTGTCATCTTGGTAAAAAACGGCTATGATGTCACTATTCTGGAGCAATCCGGACAGATTGGAGGCTGTCTGCAGTGCTTCCAGCGAGATGGTGTGAAGTTTGAGACCGGCATGCATTTCATCGGCAGTCTCGATGATGGGAAGGTGCTGTCGAACTACCTTAACTATTTGGAAATCAAGGATAAAATCGTCGTCGACAAACTCGATGAGAACGCCTACGACATCGTTTCCTTAAACGGTGAAAAGTTTGCATTTCCCAATGGCCGCGAGGCTTTCATTAAACATTTTTCGGAGCGTTTCCCCAATCAGCACGAAAATCTGAAACGCTATTGCGACTTGATTGAGCAAGTAGCCGATTTATCACCTTATCGCGATCTGAAACTGCTCGACGATGATAATTTCTTTAAGAGTAACGAGTTGTTATTCAAGAGTATAAACGAGATTATTGATGCTACAATCACTGATCCACTTCTGAAAAACGTGTTGGTCGGCAATATCTCGCTTTACTCGGCGGATATAGATAAGACGCCATTTGCGATACATGCTTTCATATTCGATTTTTACAACAATGGCGCCTATCGTATCGTCGGCGGTAGTGACAATATTGCTACAGCATTGAGCAACAACTTGTTACACTATGGTGGACGAGTGCTGACACGTCAGAAAGTTACCCAGATAGTAGTGAAAGACAAGATTGCCGTTGGAGTCAAGACTCAAAAAGGTGATTTTTTTCCTGCCGACATTGTCATTTCCGACATAAATCCAAAGCAACTCATTGATATTGTTGACAATACAGCTTTTAACGAGGCTTATAAATCAAGGATCAGAGACATCAAAAACACCACATCGGTGTTCTCGCTTTATCTGCGTTTCAAGGACGACGTGATGCCGTATCTGAACTCAAATTTCTATGGCTTTCAGACAGATTCGCCATGGAAAATGTCAGGCAATGTCGATGAGAACTGGCCTAATGGCTATCTTTACATGCATCATTGTCATGAAAAGAATCCGACTTTTGCAAAGAGCGGAGTTATCCTTTCATATATGTCGATCGATGCTTTGACGAAATGGAAAAACACAAAAATCGGTCATCGAGGCGTTGATTATGAGCACTTTAAGCAAGAAATGGCGGAGCGTCTTTTAGATACTGTCGAAAAAGATTTCCCAGGAATCAGAGATGCCATTGCCGATTATTATACCGCCACGCCTCTCACCTACCGCGACTATACCTCAACGCCTGACGGTTCGATTTACGGCCTGGCCAAGGATGTGAATAAAGGCATAACAGGCAGGGTGTCGTTCAAGACCAAGGTGCCGAATCTCTTCCTCGTAGGACAAAACATCAACTCGCACGGCATGCTAGGAGTGCTTGTCGGGACGATGACAGTCTGCACACAACTTATTGGCGAACAAGAAGTTAGACAACAAATCATCAACGCAAACAAGAAGACGGTTCTTATCATCGGAGGTGGTCTCGGCGGACTTGTAACAGGCGCGTTACTGTCAAAAGAAGGCTATAAAGTGACGGTTTTGGAGAAAAACGCCATCATCGGAGGCGGACTGCAGACATTCAAACGTCACGGCGTTGATTTCGCCACTGGAATGCATATATTCGGAGGTTTCAACGAAGGCGGAAATCTGAAGCAAATATTTGATTATCTTGACATTACAGACAAGCTTCATCTTCAACCGACCGACGAAAAAGCTTGCGACGTGGTGACAGTTGCCGAAGACAACGCGACATATTATCTTCCGAAAGGGAAAGAGAATTTCATCAATTATCTCGCAAAAATATTTCCTGAAGAAGCTGAGAATATTAAGAGTTATGTCGAGAAACTCTTCGAGTTATCACAAGAAGAGGATCTTTTCTATCTTCGTGAAAGAACACCCGAACCTAATTTCATGCTTTTGAGCGAAGACTTCCTTAAACCATATAACTCATTGATTGACAAATATATACACAATCAAAAGTTAAAAAATCTTTTATGTTATCTGAGTCCTCTATTCGGAGGTGTGGAGGATATGACGCCTGCATTTTTCAATGCGTTGCTTAGTGTGCTTCATATCGGCGGCACATTCCAGTTTATCGGCGGAAGCCAGCAGATGGCCGACTTGCTGAAAGAAGTGATAGAAAATGGCGGCGGACAGGTCTTGGCGAACGAAGAAGTAGTTAGTATAAACGTTGATAATCATTTAGTTACAGATGTAAAAACGAAAAATGGCAACGTCTTCAAAGCCGACAGCTACATCTCCGACGTGCATCCTGACGTATTGTTGAAGACCATCACCGCTGACGCCTTCCCTGCAGCTTTCAAGAAAAGAATTAATGCCATTCCGGAGTCGACATCGAGTTTCAAGGTTTATATCAAGTTTAAAAACAATGCTTTCCGCTACATAAATCACCCGTGCTATGTCATTGATAACCAAGAAGAATGGCCGACAAAATTCATGTGCGTGACACCACCAATCGAACATCAAGGCGACTTTGCGGAGACGATGATTATCATCTGCATGATGGATTTTGATCAGGTTAAGCAATGGGAAGACACCAAGACCGGTCATCGTGGTGCGGATTATGAGCGATGGAAGGCCGAGATGACCGAAAAAGTGCTTGATCGTATGGAGAAGACCTATTCTGGTTTCCGCAATTGCATCGAATTTTCATTTGCGTCCTCCCCTCTCACCATACGTGATTTCTATGGCAACAAATGCGGTTCAAACTACGGTTTTCAAAAGGACAGCAACAACCTCATGCTTTCGCAGATGTCAGTGTTTACTAAGGTTAAGAACCTTTTCCTCACCGGACAGAACGTCAACATCCATGGTTTCTGCGGAGTGTCGATAACAGCCATTGAGACAGCTGAAGCCCTTGTCGGACAGAATGAAATTGTTAAAAAAATCAACAAAAATCTTGTGAAGTAAAAAAGTTTTCGTATCTTTGTAGATTACATTGATAGGATTATTTTGATATGGAAACTATAAAGCTGAAACTTATTTATCCGAAGTGGAACAAGCTTCCGGGGCAGACTACGTTCAACCTGCCGCCTCACGGACCTGTGGCTTTCGCAGCCACTTTGCCAGAATATGTCGACATCTCGTTCACCGACGAAAACGTGGAACCCATTGATTTTGATGAGGAATGCGATGTTGTGGCTCTCTCGATGATGCTAACCACCCAGGTAAAACGCGGTTGGGCCATTGCAGACGAATATCATAAAAGAGGTAAGAAAGTGCTAGCCGGAGGTATCTCCACCATGCTTCATGCTGAGGAGATGGTAAACCACGTCGACAGTGTGTTCCTTGGCGAGTCGGAAGGCCGCTCGGAGCAGGTCATCCTCGACTGGAAGAACGGATGCTTAAAGAAAGTATATAATTTCATGGGTAACCAGCCACCTATTGAGAGCGTGGGGCCATGTCGTCGCGACCTGTATAAACGCGACCTGTACAACCACAAGGGCGTGCAGATGGTCGACCTCTTCAACGCAAGCCGCGGCTGCCGTTTCAGCTGTTATCCTTGCGCGGTATCATACCTCGGTGGCCGTAAGTTCCGCCCTCGTCCGGTCGACAAGGTCGTGGAAGACATGGCTGGCATCGACAACAACCGCCTGTTTATCGTCGATAACTCATTGGCACAGAATAAGGAATGGGAGAAAGAGCTCTTTACCGCCATCGCTCCTCTGAAGAAAAAATGGATCAGCCATACCATCGAAGACGACCCTGAAGTGCTCGACCTGGCAGCAAAAGCTGGTGCTTGGTATGTGTATCAGGCCGTTTATGATACTTCCGACTATATCAAAGAACGTGTGAAGCGTTATCACGACTACGGCATAGGAGTGGAAGGCACCATCCTCTTTGGTCTTGACAACCAGACCGAAGACGACATCAAACGTTTGATTGACTTCCTTGGCGAAATCGATCTGGATTTGGCCGAATTCACAATCTTCGCGCCATTCCCGCACACCAAAGGTCACGACGACCTGTTGCGTCAAGGACGTATCTTCGACTTCGACTGGGATCATTACAACGCCGGACAGGTGGTATATCAGCCGAAAAACATGTCGCCAGAGAAACTGCAGGATCTTTACGACTACGCTTGGAAGAGCTTCTACGCCTCAGAAACACAGGAGTCGAAGATGTTCAGACTGTTTTGCAACGTGGCGCTTCGTGAGATGGAAGAAGGTACCTATCGTCAGCGCGACCGCAGATTGATAAACAAGTCATTTGGTAGAGATGTTGACCGCAGCATCAGAAATGTTAATGTTAGAGTTGAGAGTTGAAAGTTTAGCGCAGTTTAAAGTTTTAAGTTTATAGTATACTGAGATGAAAGTATCACCGGAATATTATGACGAGATTTTCCCGTTCAAGGGTGAATGGGACATGGAATCGTCTTGTGGATTGAAAATTAGAGAGATAGATGGCAAAAAATACGTCATAGTGACGGAGTTGTATCAGGATAACCCAGGCACTTCGGTGACGTATGCAGGCAAGAAACTCGCCGATCAAATATGCGAAGCAAAGAATCTGAAACTCGAAGATATAGTGTATTTGGAGTGCACCCCGAACACTAACTCCAAGCTGTCGTTCTATGACGAAGAGTATTTTCAGGTTGATTTCTTTGCTGATATGCAGCACAAATACCGTCAGCTGTCGAAGGATGAAGTGATGAAGATTTTAGGTAAATGAGTAGAAAAAAATTCGTTATTTTCAGTTTGTTTTTTTTATTTGCCCAAACTATTACCGCCCAAGAGATGGTGCAGATATGGCAAAATCAGAAGGTTCGACATGGCAAGCAGGTAACCTTGATGCCGTTTTTAGCTGATGACAGCGATGGTACCGCGGTTATAATCTGTCCGGGTGGCAGCTATTTCTGGCTTGACGACGGCAACGAGGGCGAAGAGGTGGCGGAATGGCTGCAAGAACAGGGTATCTCGTCGTTTGTACTACGTTACAGAGTCGCCGGTTTCGGAGCGTTTTTCTGGCATCATAGAAGGATTTTTAGAGGCAGACAACATCCGGATATGCTTAAAGACGCCCAACAGGCATTAAAATATGTGAAAGAACACTCCACAGATTATCATATCGACCCTAACCGATTGGGACTCATAGGTTTTTCAGCCGGAGGCCATCTCGCGATGATGACGGCTTGTTTTTCCGACACAGAAGAAAACAGGCCTGCTTTCGTAGGTGCGATATACCCCGTTGTGACTATGAACGAGCCGTTTGCACATGAACGCTCACGTCGTGCTCTGCTTAGCGAACGCAAGCAAAACAACCAGATGATGCGTGACTCTTTGTCGATTGAGAGACATATACCCGACGACTGCCCTCCCGTGTTTCTGATAAACTGCAGCAATGACGATGTCGTTGATTATCATAACTCCATAATGCTTGACTCAGCCTTGACAGCAAAAAATATCAACCATAATTACATCCAGTATAAGACCGGGAAACACGGTTTCGGTGTCAGCGAAGTATTCGGCAGCAAAGAAAGCCGACAGTGGAAGTATGAGTTTGTAAATTGGCTTAAAGAATTAAAGTTTTAATATCATAAATATATGAATATCAATGATATAGAATACAAATCCGTTGAAGAGATAAAAGCTTATCAGGAAGGTCTGCTTCATGAGGCTTTGAAGTATCTGCAGGCTAATTCGCCTTATTATCAGCGGATGTTCAAGAGCTACGGCATCAACATCGACAAGATCCGTCACATCGAGGATTTAGTGAAGATTCCTTTTACCGAAAAGAAAGATCTGCAGCTGTTTAACGACGAGTTTTTATGCTGTCCGAAAGATAAGATCATCGATTACATCACCACTTCGGGCACTCTTGGCGATCCTGTAACCTTCGGTTGCACTGAGAAAGACCTTCAGCGACTTGCTTACAACGAGAAAAAATCGTTTGAATGCGCCGGCGTCAAGCCCGGCAACATAGTGCAGCTGATGACCACCCTGGATAAACGTTTCATGGCTGGTCTGGCGTATTTCCTTGGTCTACGCGAGCTTGGCGCCGGCGTGATTCGCGTTGGCAACGGCATCCCCGAGCTACAGTGGGACACTATCCGTCGCATCAAGCCCGACACCATCATGTGTGTGCCGTCGTTCATCTTAAGGCTTATCCAATACGCCGAAGAGCATAACATCGACTATAAAAACAGCAGTATCCGCCGCATCATCGGCATCGGCGAAGGCCTTCGCGACCAGAACTTCGACCTTAACCTTCTTGGCCATAAGATCAAGGAGCAATGGGACGTGCAGCTGTTTGCCACTTACTCATCAACGGAGATGGGCGCCACCTTCTCGGAATGCGAATACGGAGTTGGCGGCCACGTGCATCCTGAGCTTATCATCGTCGAGATCATCGGCGAAGACGGACTCCCAGTACCTGACGGTCAGCCTGGTGAGATCGTGGTGACGACACTCGGCGTAGAAGGCATGCCACTGCTGCGTTTCCGCACTGGCGACATCGCAGCAAAGATCGTCGAGCAATGCAAATGCGGTCGTAACTCATACCGCCTCACCCCTCTCGTAGGGCGCAAAAACAACATGATAAAACTCAAGGGCACAACGCTGTATCCACCAGCGATCAATGACGTTTTGGATAACACCGACTACGTTGAGAACTACGTCATAGAGTTACGTCAGAGCGAGGCGGGAACAGATGACGTAGTCGTGAAGATCGGCTTGAAGTATCAACCTGAATTTGATGCTGTGAAGGAGCTGAAAGACAGCTTCCGGTCGCGCATCAGAGTGGCTCCGCAAATCGAGGTGCATCCCGTCGAGGAGATTCAAAAGATAAACTATCCGGCTAAGAGCCGTAAACCTATCAAATTCATTGACTTAAGAAAGAAATAATGGCTAATTTCGACGACATAAGACCATATAACGCCGACGAGCTTCCAGCCGCCATGCAGCGTATCGCCGACAGCGAGCTGATACCGTCGATTGCAAACTATCTGATGCCAGGCGTTGACCCTGAGATTCTAAGAAACAAACTTCGTAACATCAAGAATATCTACGAGTTACAAGTTGGTTTCTTAAAGGAAGTAATTGAGATTCTGGTAAAAAAGACGACCACGAAATTCGATTGGTCAGGACTGGAAAACATCAGTGAGAAGAAGCCTTATCTATTTGTGTCGAACCACCGCGACATAGTGCTTGACGCGATGTTTTTGCAGTACATCCTCTACGCCGGCGGTCACAACACCTGCCAGATCACCTTCGGCAGCAACCTCATGGAACATCCTTTCGTCGTTGACTTCGGAAAGGCTAACAAGATGTTTCGCATAGAACGCGGCGGTAACAGGATGGAATTCTACAACAACCTGATGCACACGTCGGATTATATGCGCCATGTCATCACCGAGGAACATGAGTCGGTGTGGATTGCCCAGCGCAACGGACGCACCAAGGACGGTATCGATGCCACCGACCCGGCCATCATCAAGATGTTTTGGATGAGCCGCAGAGACGACAAGGTAAAATCTCTTGCTGAGTTAAACATAGTACCGGTAGCAGTCTCTTACGAATGGGAGTCGTGTGACAAGCTGAAAACGCTGGAGCTTTACACAACAAAGGTCGCCGGAAGATATGAGAAACGGCCTGGTGAGGACCTCAACAGCATACTCACCGGCATCATGCAACCCAAGGGACACGTGCACTTCCACATCTGCGAGCCTGTCACCGAAAACGACCTGCGCAGGATGGACAGCAACCCTGGCGATTACTTCAACAACATCGCCAAACTGATGGACGAGCGAATCAACTCGGGATATATGGCGATGCCTACTAACTTCATTGCCAACGACTTACGCAGCGAATCTGATAAATACGCAAGCCATTATACCGAACAGCAAAAAGCTGATTTCCTGAAATATATGAAATGGATTGAGGCTTACAAAGACCTCGATCAGGCGCTTTTAAGGGATATCTTCTTAGGAATTTACGGAAACTCAGTGAGATAAAGCTATTTCAGGGCGTTCATCAGCTGCTCGCCCAGTCCAATCTGGTAACCATATTTTTCAAAAACGATTTCGTTTTCAGAATTCAATATTTGAAAACATGGTAAATTATTAATAGTATCAAAAACCATGCCAGAGCTGATTTTAAGTTCAACATTCTGAGGTAACTCATTGAATTTCTTTAACTTAAAGTTGTTTAAATCTTCTTCATTTTTAAAGAAAAACACTATTTCGCCGCCCCATTTCTCAAATTCTTTCTTTAAAATGGAGATATCTTGCATGGCATGAGTTGTCGGCTCGCTGCCGCCGTCGAGATAGGCGACGATTCGTTCACCTTTAACAATAGTTTTTGCAGAACGCATTTCCATTTTCACAGTTGTCGTCTCACCACTTTCTATATAAAACAAAGCCAATCGGTTAAGCACGCTGCCATCGGCCAATCGCGGACCATAACTTAAAGCGTAATACCCTGCGTCGAGAGTGATGCCGCCATCAGACATCATCTGCGAAAGCGTCATTCCCACGTCCATACCGGGATCCATAGCATCGTAAGCCAGCAAATCGAAGGTGTTGCCGTTGAATTTCTTAATGCTGAAATGGGTGTAATAACGAGGGTCATCATCGCCTTGATATTTTATAACCAAAGTGCCTGGTTTGTTTTGACTCTCGTCATCCGATTTTTCAAATTCAACATCAACCCATTGATTATCATAATATTGCACCTTACCTGTAATAGGATCGATACGTGATGTAATACCTTTGGTCCGTGCCATCGTCACGAAGAAAATGTTGCGGGAATGTGAATCGGCATGACGTGAGCGCAGTACGCCAGCCGGAGAAATCGGGGTTCTGCTTTCAGAGAATACATCTTCAACTGTTATACTATCGCTAACCCATTTTATGAGAGCCTCAACATTATCAGGCAGAGACGTTTCATGGAACGTCTCTACAAATGGACGCAACATCTCGTTTGACACCCGCGGATTTAGCATATTTCCATCGAAACAATCTTTCAGGACATCTATTGAAACGTCACGTAAATCCTTGTCGGTAAGGTTGTGAAGAAGCGTATACGCGTCCTCTTCCCTATCCAGCGTTCTTGCATAATCGATGAAATCCTTGATTGTCAGGTAGTTACCCCAAGTTTTCGCCATGATTTCACGGTCGTAATCGCCTTCGTTTTGTGCAGCGACGCATTTCGCAATATATGCGTTACGGATTGAATCCTCTACAGCAAGACGATGGTTATTCTCGGCTCGCATCTCGGCGGAAACCTCAGGAATTCTTGCATTTTCCGCTGGAGGAATTATATCGTAATCGTACGATTCAACGATGTTTGACACATTATTAGTCGCATCTTTACAAAGGGTTATTATGATGGTATCAACAGAACCAATTTGCGCCACCTCCCAACCGAATTTTCCGTCTTTCGAAGCGTAAACCATCATGGTGCCAAGGCCTGCAGTCAACCATGTATATCCTTGATTATCAGTGTATTTAGTCGCGACGGTATGATATTCAGAGTAGTTATAAATTTTGAAATCGACTTGGGCATCTGAAACCGCATTCCCATCCTTATCAACGACTTTCACGTTTAATTTTGCTGTCTCGGCATAGTTGTCAATGACGTTGATTTCGGTATAATTTGCCGTCTTACCGATGACCTCTTCTGGACCCTTATAATCTCCGAAAACACGAGTATGCACTAACAATGCACGCGATGCAGGAGCGTTAAACCAGCCCAAATCGAGCACCGGTTCCGGCTCGCAGGCACCCAGGAAATGCCAATGCCCATCAACCCAGGCTTCAACCCAGGCGTGGTTGTCGTCGCAATGTGCCCAACGCGGAACGTAAACCTGACGGGCTGGGATGCACACGGCACGTAACGCTGAAACCAACAGTGTCGACTCCTCGCCGCAACGTCCCCATGACGTTTTTATGGTTGCCATGGGAGAGCTCGTGCGTGAATCGGAGCCTTTGTAGTTGACTTTTTCATGGCACCAATGGTTGACTTCCAACACGGCGTCATACATCGACAAATACTTCACTCTGTCGCGCAATTCTTCATAATAAACCATGCGGAAATCATCCAAATTCTCGTTGTTAACACGTATTGGCAGCACAAAATGATTAAACTCGCGCTCAGGGACACGCTTACCCCAAGGCAGTTCCTCTTTGGCTTTGAACGTAGTCTCTATATTTTGCAAAAAGTAATCCGCGCTGTAATCGATAAAATCGCACGGAAGCATATATTCGTTCAAAAACCCGAACGCACGATACTCTTTTGTGGTCTGCTTATTGGTGTTGCAAGCAATTGCAAGCAATACGATTGCTACGATTGAGATTATTTTTTTCATAATATATTGTTTTTGGTCTTTAGTCATCAATTTTGAAGGCCTTCAGCTTTCGAAGGAAGGTGACCAGCCGAAAAATGATGACTAAAGACAGATGGCGACTATTGACATATAAATTCTGTTAGGTCAGAATTCAATATTTCCTGCAATTCAGCACGATGAGCCTTGTCAGTCTTCACGAACAGAAATCCCCACACGCTCATGGCAGGGTTCATAATGTCGCGAGTCTCCACTACGCCGTGCCAGTGTTTCTTAATCTTCTCAAAATCAATGGTTTTCGTCGTCTCGTATGGTTTGTCGAGCACCACAAAACTGAACACATCGTCTTCGATTCCGTTCCACATCGTAGCATAGTCAGGATGTATGCCCTCAAAATAGCATTGCACTGGCAGCAAACCGCAAGTGTGACGCGTCAAGTCGTTCAAGCACATACCAGCAAAACGCAACGGGTTGACCTCAATTGGGATAGCCTTGCCTGAGTTTTTGTCAACGCGGAACTCCACGTGCATTGGGAAGTTACGGAGATTCAGCACGCCGTTCAAGTCAATCAAGAACTGATTAAACGGACCGTAGTTCTTCTCAAAAATCTCCTTGCTCATGCAGTAGAGGCGGTCGCTGACGTCGGTTTCCGACTTGAAGATATGATGGAAGATATTGATAATGTTTGGCTTGCCGTCCTTGTCGTAATAAGCGTCGACAGCATATTCCTCGCCTTGGATGAAGTCCTCGAGCACGAATTTGCCACTTTTTACTACCGTTTCCGGGAACACCGCACATTGTTTTGCGAAGTTCTTATCTATATCGTCCAAAGCTGCATTCCATTCTTCCTTGCTGCGCACGATATAAACGCCCACGCTGAGGAATCCTACTGCCGGCTTTATCACCAGCGGCAACGGCAATTCGTCTGGATTCAGCGAGCGTAAGTCATTCATTTCCACTTCTTTATAGAAAAAATCAGGGAATATCTTGGCGCAGATCTTACGGAACTCGGCTTTATCCTTCACAATCTTCACCTTCTCAATGAGTTCAGATCCTGCAAGATGCGGATACAGCCACACGAGGGCGTTCTCCGACACCGCATAAAGCTTGCCAGATTGTTTATATTGCTCAACAAACTCCTTGTCATTAACGAGATTCAGCTTATGTCCCTGCTTCACCAGAAGCTCCGACATCTCATTTTTCAGCACTGCGATCTGACTTTTCTCCAGATATTCGACGAGAGGTGCTGAAACGTATGGTTTTTCTAGTATTATCATCTTAATATGTTAGCGTTTCTATCGGGGCTGTACGACACGAATTTGATCGGCACGCCGACATTTTTCTCAATGAATTTGATATAATCTTCCAACTCCTGCGGTATCTTACCGTCGATTTTGCAGTTCCAGCCTTTCACTGTCGTGTATACCGGCTTCATCGTCTCAGTGCAGGCGTCATACGGCAGATAGTCAATCACTTGACCTTTGTACTCGTAGCCGATACAGACTTTTATCTCTTTGAGATCGTCCATCACATCTGATTTCATCATCATCAGGTCGGTGACGCCGCTGAGCATGCAGGCGTAGCGAAGTGCAGGAATATCGAGCCATCCCGTGCGACGAGGACGTCCTGTCGTGGCACCAAATTCGTGACCGTTGGCACGCAGCATCTCGCCAGTCTCATCGAACAGTTCTGTCGGGAACGGGCCTGTTCCGACGCGGGTGCAATAGGCCTTGAAGATACCGTAGACCTTGCCGATGCGGCTCGGTGCGACGCCCAATCCCGAGCATGCTCCTGCTGCGATTACCGACGACGAGGTCACAAAAGGATAGCTTCCGAAGTCGACGTCGAGCATCGAGCCTTGAGCACCCTCTGCGAGGACATTTTTACCTTCATTGAGGTACTTATTGATAAGGTATTCGCTTTCCACGAACTGGAATTTCTTCAAGAAATCGACGGCTTCAAACCAAACTTTCTCATAATCGGCGAAGTTCATGCCATCGAGACGCACCTCGTTGATGTCAAAGTCGAGATCCTTAATCTGTTGATAATGTTTGGCTTTGATATTCTCATAGCGCTGCTTGAAGTCGCTCATCATGATATCACCGATGCGCAATCCGCGACGTGCAGTCTTGTCGGTATAGGTCGGTCCGATGCCTTTCAATGTCGAGCCAATCTTCATCTTTCCGAGAGCTTTCTCGTTGGCAGCGTCTAAAACACGATGTGTCGGCAGGATTAGATGAGCCTTGTTGGATATCATGAGACGCTTGGTGAGGTCTATGCCAGCGGCTGAGAGGTTATCGATCTCGTCTTTCAAGATCTTCGCATCGATGATGACGCCGTTGCCTATCACGTTGATACACTTATCGTTAAACGCTCCTGACGGGATGGTATGAAGCACAAACTTCTTCCCGTCAAACTCGATGGTGTGACCGGCATTCGGGCCGCCTTGGAAACGGCAGACCATGTCATATTTCGGTGTTAGTGCGTCGACGACCTTGCCTTTGCCTTCGTCGCCCCATTGCAATCCAAGAAGCAAATCCAATTTTGCCATAATATTATCTAAATAATTGATTTATAATCAGTTTTAACACTATAATCTAGGGTTCAAATATACAAAATTTTTGAACTTAAAATTATAATTTTATGAAAAAAATTTTACGCTTTCTTTACCACTCGCTCCACCTTCTTGACGAGGTCGATCTTCTTTATCTTATCGATAAGATTTTCAAGGGTTTTGAGGTTATTGACATACACTGAGACGATGGCGACAACCATTCCGCCTTCTATCTTCATCTCCATGGCCTGCATGTCGAGTTTCTCTTGGTTTGTGATGATGTCGAACAATTTCGTTCCAAGGCCCATCTTATTGACTGCCAATATCTTAAGTGTGGCAAGGAATGCAAAGTCATCTCCAAACTGCCATCTCGCCTTGACGATACTCTCGCCATGTCGCGACATCAGTTTTTGAGCCTCTGGACATTCGGGATGATGAATCTGCACTGGCTCTCCCGGCAGACTGATAGCCACCACGTCGTCGCCCGGAATAGGGTTACAGCATGTCGAGATGACATAGCCTGCAACGTTACCTTCATCGGTCTTCTCTTCGTTTTTGCGCTGCGACGACGGCCTGACGAAGCCAAGGGTGAGGTATTTTACCAGATAATCCGACCAGCTGGCGTCGTTTTTCTTCAGTATATTGTCGACATCCTGTTGACTGACCTTGTTCATCGCGACATAGTAATAAAGGTCGTTACGCGTGGCAAGATTCAGCTTCTCGGCAAGTGTGTTTCGGTTTTGTTTGCTGAAGTCGACATGTGCGTTGTCGAAAAACTCACGAAGCATCGTTTTGCCTTTTTCTTTAAAGACTTTACGGAAGTCTTTGATGCCGTTTTTCAGTCGGCTCTTCGCGCTTGAAGTGGCGAGGTAGTCGAACCATTTCTCCTGTGGTTCCTGGAACTCCGATGTTATCACCTCAACTTGGTCTCCCATCTTCAGCTCAGTCTGTATCGGTGATAGCTTTTTATTGATATTAGCGCCCACACAGTGATTTCCGAGGTCGCTGTGGATGTTATATGCAAAGTCGAGCACCGTGGAGCCTTTAGGCAGCGTGATCTTATCGCCATTCGGCGTGAAGACGAATATCTCGTCGTTGAAGAGGTCGAGTTTAAAGCTGTCGATGAACTCTATTGCCGACACCTGGTTGTCGTCGGCTTGCTGCACGAGGTTGCGCACCACCTTCATCCAGAGGTCGAGTCCCGACTCCGCCGTGGAGTTCTTGTCGCGGTATTTCCAGTAGGCCGCGAAGCCGTTTTCAGCTATCTCGTCCATGCGTTCGGTGCGTATCTGCGTCTCGACCCAGTTGCCGTTTTTATTCATGAAGACGGCATGTATCGACGAGTAGCCGTTGGTCTTCGGGAACGACACCCAGTCGCGCATCTTTTTGTTGTCGGGATAGTAATATTTTGTAAAGACAGCAAACGTCTCCCAGCATTTCACCTTCTCATCTTCGACATTCGGGCAGTCGATGATAATACGGGCGACGTAGACGTCGTACACCTCTTCGAGCGACATCCCGAACTTCACCATTCGTTCCCACACCGAACTCACGTTACGTTCGATAGCCATGGTGCGCACCTTGATGCCCATGGTGTCGAGTTCGGCTTTTACTGGAGCAAGAAACTCTTCTAACTCATTGATTTTCTTTTCTCTAACTTCACAAAGCTGTTTCTGCACCGACTCAAACACCTGTGGGTTGATATACCTCAGGCAGAGGTCGTCGAGTTCGATTTTAACTTTGTAAAGTCCAAGACGGTAAGCTATTGGGGCGTATATCTGAGTCGTCTCCGATGCTATCTTAAGCTGTTTATGATGAGGCATCGAGCTCAGCGTGCGCATGTTATGCAGGCGGTCGGCGAGTTTCACAAGGATGACGCGGATGTCGTACGACATGCTCATTATCACCTTACGGAATGTCTCGGCTTGCAGGCTCCGTGCCTGTTCCCCGTTGAAGTCTTCGTTGGTGAGTTTTGTCACGCCGTCGACGATCTTAGCCACTTTTTCGCCGAAGTGTTCGCTGATATAATCTAAGGTGTAGTCGGTGTCTTCCACCACATCATGTAAAAGGGCGCATATTATGGAGGTGCGGCCCATGCCCATCTCGCCTGCTATGATGGTGGCTACGGCGAGTGGATGATACATATACGGCTCGCCCGAGCGACGACGTGCGTCCTTATGAGCGTTGGCAGCGAGCAGGAAGGCCTCTGTCACAAGAGCCACATCCTGCTCGTTTTTTCTTGATTTCCAACACTGTAGAAGGTCGTTGAACTGTCGTTCGAGTTCAATCTTCTCTTCTTGCGAATATGTATCCGGTAGTGTCATTTAAAAATCGCCATTGATGACCGCCATCGTATGGATGAGGTCGAGGAGCTTGTTGGAATAGCCGATTTCGTTGTCGTACCATGCCACGAGCTTCACGAAGGTGTCGGTCAACGGGATACCTGCCTTTGCGTCGAAGATAGACGTACGAGTGTCGCCTAAGAAGTCGCTTGAAACGACAGCGTCTTCGGTATATCCGAGGATACCTTTGAGTTCGTTTTCAGAAGCTCTCTTAATCTCAGCGCAAATCTCGTCATATGTAGCCGGTTTAACCAGGTTACAGGTGAGGTCAACTACTGACACGTCGAGTGTAGGGACGCGCATTGACATACCTGTAAGCTTACCTTTAAGTTCCGGGATGACCTTTCCGACAGCTTTAGCTGCACCTGTTGTCGACGGGATGATGTTGCCTGCTGCTGCACGGCCACCACGCCAGTCTTTCAATGAGTGACCGTCGATAGGTTTCTGTGATGCCGTTGTAGAGTGAACCGTAGTCATCAAACCGGTGGCGATGCCCCATTTGTCGTGGATGACTTTTGCTAGAGGTGCCAAGCAGTTAGTGGTGCATGATGCGTTCGACACCACTCTTGTGCCTTTGACGTATGTCTTGTCGTTGACACCGCACACAAACATCGGGGTGTCGTCTTTTGACGGACCTGCCAAGATGACATATTTCGCACCTGCATCGAGATGCGGCTGAACAGCCTCTTGGGTGAGGAACTTTCCTGTGGAATCGATGACGTAATCCGCGCCATATTCGCCCCATTTCAGGCCAACTGGGTCACGGCTAACGCTCACCGGGATTTCTTTTCCGTTGATAATCAGTGTGCTCTTCTCCAGATTGTACTCAATTGTTCCGTCAAACTGACCATGCATTGTGTCGTATCTAAGCATATATGCTTGATAGTCAACTGGGCATGTTCCATTCATGTAAACAATCTCGATGTCGTCACGTTTCTGGGCGGCACGCAGCACCAAACGGCCGATTCGTCCGAGACCGTTGATACCAATTCTAATTTTCTTAGCCATGATGATATTTTTTTGTTAACAAAATTGACGTCTTAAATGTTTTGCAAAGTTAGACACTATTTTTCATAAAAGCAAGCAAATACTAATAATTTTTAAAAAAATAAATTTTCGATGAAATATCAATATTTTTAGTATCTTTGCAAGATTAATTGTTTATCGATGGATAAGATTAGGAACTTCTGTATTATAGCCCATATTGATCACGGGAAAAGCACTCTGGCGGATAGATTGATTGAGCTCACTAACACCTTGACCAAGAAGGAGTTAGTGGATCAGGTTTTGGATGATATGGACCTCGAGCGCGAGCGTGGCATCACCATCAAGAGCCATGCCATCCAGATGAAATATGAGCATGAAGGAGAGGTTTACACTTTGAATCTTATCGACACTCCCGGCCACGTCGACTTTTCGTATGAAGTGTCGCGCTCGATAGCCGCTTGCGAAGGTGCTTTACTGGTGGTCGACGCATCACAAGGCATTCAGGCTCAGACTATTAGCAACCTTTACATGGCGATCGACCATGACTTAGAAGTGATTCCTATCTTGAATAAAATCGACATGGAGAGTGCTCAGCCCGAGAAGGTTGAGGATCAGATTGTCGACCTTATTGGATGCGATCGTGAGGATATTTTACGCTGTTCGGCGCGCACAGGCTTCGGAGTTGAAGAGATTTTGGAAGCCATCGTAAAACGTATACCGGCCCCGAAAGGCGACCCGAACGCTCCACTTCAAGCCTTGATTTTCGACTCAGTCTTCAACTCGTTCCGCGGCATCATCGCCTACTTTAGAATCATGAACGGCACCATCCGCACAGGCGAGAACGTCAAGTTTTTCAACACCGGCATGGAATACGACGCCGATGAGATCGGAGTCTTGCAGATGAAGCAAGTGCCTCAGAAAGAGCTCTCAGCCGGCAACGTGGGATATATCATCTCCGGTATCAAATCTTCGAAAGAGGTGAAGGTCGGCGACACAATCACATCGGTTGACAACCCTTGCGACAAACCTATTGCAGGCTTCGAGAATGTGAAGCCTATGGTTTTCGCCGGCGTCTACCCTGTCGATGCCGATGATTATGAGGAGCTTAGAAGCTCGTTGGAAAAATTGCAGCTCAACGACGCATCATTGGTCTGGGAGCCTGAGTCATCAGCAGCCTTGGGCTTCGGATTCCGCTGCGGTTTCTTGGGACTGCTGCACATGGAGATCATCCAGGAACGCCTGGACCGCGAGTTCAACATGGACGTCATCACCACAGTGCCTAACGTATCGTTCAAGGCCTATCTCACCGACGGAAGCGTTGTCGATGTGCACAACCCGAGTGGAATGCCTGAATCGACACGCCTCGACCACATCGACGAGCCGTATATCTTAGCGCAGATCATATCGCAAAACGAATACGTCGGCTCAATCATGACGCTGTGCATCGAACGACGTGGTATCTTGAAGAACCAAGTTTATCTCACCACCGACCGCGTTGAATTGACATTCGAAATGCCATTGAGCGAGATTGTGTTCGATTTCTACGATAAACTGAAATCAATATCAAGAGGTTACGCCTCTTTTGACTATCATATCTGCGGCTACAAGCCATCGAAGTTGGTGAAGTTGGACATCATGCTCAACGGTGACACCGTCGATGCCCTCTCAACTTTGATTTTCGTCGACCACGCCTACTCTTTCGGACGTCGCATGTGCGAGAAACTCAAGGAGTTGATACCAAGACAACAGTTCGACATCGCCATCCAGGCTGCAATTGGAGCTAAGATCATCGCTCGTGAGACCGTGCGCCAGGTTAGAAAAGATGTTACCGCAAAATGTTACGGCGGCGATATCTCGCGTAAGCGCAAGCTTCTTGAAAAACAGAAGGAAGGAAAGAAACGTATGAGGCAGATCGGCAACGTCGAGGTGCCACAATCGGCGTTCTTGGCAGTGCTGAAGCTTGACTAAGTATTAGTTTATAGATTATTGGTACCATTTTCGAAATACTCACAGTACCCTGTGGTAGGTCGTATTTCTGCAAATGGTACCAATAATCTTTATATGGCTTTTCGTAATTTAGGATAAACGAGATATTGCTTTCTTTGGACAATAACCTCATCATTTTCAATGAGTTGCATCTCGATATAAATCTTTGTCTTATCGAACTCTTTTACAAAATCATTCACATCGAGTGAAAGGTGGATACAGCCATCTTCGGGAATTTGCACCTTTTCGGAATAAGATTTTAATAGATTTCCGCCAGAATCTTTAACATTCAGCACCAAAACGGCATTTATTTCACGATAGAGGTCGCTTACGGCGTAAACCGTGAAGTTGTCGTCAGTAGTCGGGAGCACACCTATTAATATAGGTGCATACAGTACTTTGAGTTCATCATGCAACAGCTTTTTATTTCCGGCATAATCTATTGACGACCAAGATATTACAGGCCAAGCATCATTGAGTTGCCAGTAAAGGGTTCCCATACAGTAAGGTTTCGCGGCGCGCTGGGCTTCGATGGCGAGACCGATGCCGTAAGCCTGGGATAATTGGGAATAATAAACGTCACGGGCCCAATCGTCATTTCGACCGACCGTAGGGAGCGGATAAATCTCCTCCAATTTGCGGGGAATTTCTCCATTTCGCTTCGCTTCAGTCGAAATGACGTAACGCTCTATATGTTTTTGGATCAATTCCTCGCCACGAGGGTGTTTCTGGTGTTTCGTTTCGATATTCGGGTATGCCTGATAGCCGAATTCGCTGTTGAAGCGTCCCACTTTCTCAAGGTACATCTCGTAAGGCTGCTCGCCCCACCAGACACCCCAGTAGTGCACATCGCCTTCGGTCAGACTCTCGGGCTTACCCCAGCCGTTTTTCGGTGAGCTCGGCCAATAAGAACGCGTACCGTCGTATGTATCAACGACTTCCGTAAAAATATCCACAAACAGAGTGTCCATGCCGTGCTTCATCTCAGCATAGTCATCGTCGCTCCAGCCCATTGATTTCTGCCATCCCCAGTTGACGTGGCCCTCGCTCACCTCGTTGTTGCCGCACCATATCGCCAGCGACGGATGATTCTGATAATGAACGACTTGCTGAATTGCCTCTTTACGGACATTGTTCAAAAACTCATCAGAATACGGATATGTGGTGCCGGCGAACATGAAATCCTGCCACACCATGATGCCGAGACTGTCGCAGATGTCGAAGAAATAATCGGGAGGATAGATGCCACCGCCCCACACACGAAGCATATTAAAATGAGCCGGTACACATTCAGCTAACAGCTTTTCTGTATTCTCTTTAGACATCCACGTTTCAATCATCTCTTCAGGAACGTAATTTGCACCTTTTATATAAACTTTCTTTCCGTTCACCTTGAAATACATGGCGCATCCTATACTGTCAGGCTCTTCGATGAGTTCAATTTTACGGATTCCAGTTGTAACTTTTTGAGTATCAACAAGTTTATTGTCTTTATAAACTTTAACCTCAAATTCAGTCATTTTCTGTTCACCCATCTCGTTAGGCCACCAGAGTTCAGCGTTTTCAAGTGTAAATGGGATGCTTACGAGGCTTTTACCTGAGCCAGAAACAGACTTTTCAGCTAATTTTGTTCCGTTACCAAAAACAACAAATCTTAGTACCCCATCAAAATCACTATTAAGTACGATATTTGCTATCATTTCCACAGTTTCATCAGTGACGTTTTTGGTCAAAAATGCTATATTTTCAATTTTATAGTCATTCCAGCCCAAAAGTTCGACATCTTTCCATATTCCAATGTTAAGATATCGCGGTGCCCAATCCCATCCATTTTGGTAGGCAGCTTTACGCATCACGGCGTATTTTTCAGGAAACTTTAAAGGATATGTCTCGATAAGGCTATCTCGTTGAGCATCAAATGGATAAAATCGCACTTTCAATTCGTTATCACGTTTCTTAAGAAGATTTTTTACCTCTTTTTCGTAACGGATAAACATATTGTCGGAATGCAGGATCTTCTCACCGTTGAGCCAGACGTCGGCATATGTATCCAAGCCATTGAAAATCAAGTCGATATTATCTTTTTGCCAAATATTTTTATCAACATCAAATTTCAATGAATAATCCCATTGATGCTGCGGAATCCACTGCAGTTCCGTCTCCACATTATCTTCTCCATAAGGATGTGGGATGATGCCTGCTGCATATAAATCGGCATGCGCTTCAGACGGTATATCTACTTGTAAATCAATGGAAAGCGTGTCAGTCTTCAGGTTCCAACCATGATTTAGTGACTGCAAAACCCTGTTATTGTCCGTGCAAGCTAACAAGACAAAAGGGAGTATCAGGAAGAATAATATTTTACGCTTCACTCGAAATGACGTCTTTGAATTCTTTGACTCTATTTACGGTCGAGATGATGTATCGCATTTCGGCGCCAGTGCTGTCAAAGCCATCGGGGTACAAATCTTGGTGACAGTCGGGAGCATATGAAGTCAGTGAGGCGTGGCAATGTTTCACGCCTGTTGCTGAAAGGATTTGCATCACATTTTTCTCATTGATGCCGCCGCCAGCCATGATGTTGATGCTGTCGCCGAAAAATTCCTGCATCTTGCGAATATTTTCGATTCCTTCGTAAGCAGTTGGTTTGCCGCCAGATGTAAGAACCCTGTCGAATCCGAGTAGGACCAATGTCTCCATCGCGATGAACGGATCTTTGCATGCATCAATAGCCCGATGGAAAGTGAATTTCAACCCATCGCCTACCGCCATCATCTTTTTGACCGCAGGCACATCGACATCACCTTCGTTATTCAGCACTCCAATAACAACACCTTCGTAGCCCAGATCTTTGACCCTTTTTATGTCATCGCACATAATGCTTATCTCATTGTCACTGTATATATAATTTCCCGGACGGCAACGAATCAGCACTCTCACAGGCAGATGGCGTGCTGCATTCTGACAATTAAACAATGTACCATGCGACGGCGTAATGCCCCCGACCACCAGCGCCTCGCAAAGCTCGGCGCAGTCAGCACAGCCAACAACACCGTTGATCATTGACTGATAGCCGTTTGCACAAAGTTCGAATCTTATCATAACCAAGATTTTATACCGCAAAGATAAATATTTTTTTATATCTTTGCAAATTATTTTAAATAAAATGATATATCCTGCGGATTTTGAAAACAAGATAGGCTTCAACTACGTTATAGAACGTCTCAACAGCCTGTGTATCAGCGAGATGGGCAAGGAATTCGTTGGCAAGATGTGTTTTCACACCGACGTCGACGAGATTCGCACCTATCTGCTTCTGATTCAGGATTTCGAGACGTTGATGCAGGACGGAGTGCCTTTCCCTGTTAGGGATTACAACGATTTGCGTGAGGAGTTCCATCATCTCGCCATCGACGGCACCGTCATAAGTCTGGAGAGTATGTTCGCACTCAAACCTACCCTATCGGCGCTGTCTTACGTTTTCAAATTCTTTAAGTCGGAGGCATCGGACAAAGTGCCGTATCTGAAGGCTTTGGCAGAAGGTGTTTCTATTGATAATCATATCTTTACAGAGATAAATCGCCTCATCGACGACAAGGGCGAGATACCTGACAACGCGTCACCGGAACTTGCTGAGATTCGTCGTGACATCAGGCGGAAACAGAGTTCCATCGACCATAGGATGCACAAGATTCTCATCGAGGCGAAGAATTCTGGCTGGACCGACAGCACTGCCGAGATGACTATCCGCGACGGACGCCCCGTGATTCCTGTGCGAGCCGCCGATAAACGCGAACTGCGCGGCTTCATCCACGATGAGTCGGCAACAGGACAGACGGTGTACATCGAGCCGGCAGAGATATTCGAGACCAACAACGAAATCAAGGAGTTGGAATATGCCGAGAGACGCGAGATCAACAAGATTCTGCTCGCTTTCACGAAGATTCTGAGACCTGAGATCCCTAACCTGATCATGGCATGGCGACTCCTCGGATTGCTTGATTTCATCAGGGCTAAGGCACTGTTGGCTCACGAATACAACTGCGTAATCCCAGAGGTTGTCGACGAGCCGATGTTCAATTGGATTGAGGCACGACATCCGCTGCTGGAACAAAAACTAAAAGGTCAAGGCAAGCAGATAACACCTCTGGATTTAAAACTCGGTGATGACAGTCGCATTTTAGTCATTTCAGGTCCGAATGCAGGTGGTAAATCGGTGTGCCTCAAGACAATAGGTTTGATTCAGTACATGTTGCAATGCGGCCTGGCGATTCCTGTCAAGATCGACTCGAAATGCGGTGTCTTCCACAATATGTTTATCGACATCGGTGATGAGCAGTCGCTAGAAAACGACCTCTCGACATACAGTTCGCACCTTATTAATATGAAGGAGTTGCTGGAGCACGGTGACGAACGCACTTTGTTCCTCATTGACGAGTTCGGAACAGGCACTGAGCCACAACTCGGCGGCGCTATCGCAGAGGCTATATTGCTGAGGATGAACGAGAAACATTCGTTTGGAGTCGTCACTACGCACTATGCTAACCTCAAGCTGCTTGCCGACAACCATCCAGGCATTGTCAACGGAGCGATGCTGTTCGACACCCGTTATCTGCAGCCGCTCTACGTGATGATGATCGGCAAGCCGGGCTCATCGTTCGCCTTCGAGATCGCGAAAAAGATAGGTTTTCCTCACGAGATCCTCGATAGCGCCGCCGAGATTTCGGGGCGTGAACATCTCGACTTCGACCAGCAGTTGCAGCAGCTCGAGATTGAGAAAAAAGAGGTCCGTAAGAAGGAATATGAACTGAAAGTAGCCGACAAACTCCTCGACGAGATTGTCACGAAATACAAGAATCATCTCGCAGAGATTGAGAAGAAGAAAAAACAGTTGCTTCACGAAGCTAATAAAGAAGCTCAGGCGCTCATCGACGGTGCAAATGCCAAGATTGAACGCACGATTCGTGAGATTAAGGAGGCGCAGGCAGAGAAAAACCGCACCAAGGAGCTTCGCGAGGAGTTGAAAGCTATGAAGCAGAACCTCGCCGACGAGGAGAAGAGTCTCTCGAAGCAGCTGAAAGCTGAGGAAAAGGAGGAAACTCCGAGCGAAGATCTTAAAGTCGGCGACATGGTGTGTATCAACGAGTTGGAGGTCGTTGGCGAGCTTTTAGCCATCTCCGACACTGATGTTACAATTCAGTTTGGCGATGTCAGGCTGCGCACAACAGCCGACAAACTGAGGAAAATCAGCCGTTCACAGGCACGGAAGGCACAACAGAACCCGTTGTATCTGCGCAAGAGCATCATGAACGACATCAACGAGAAGGCGGAGAAGTTCAACCTCACCTTGGATGTGCGCGGTCAGCGTGGCGACGAAGCCGTCGACAATGTGGCAAAATATATCGATGAAGCTAATCTTCTGAGTATCAAGGAAGTAAGCATCCTTCACGGCAAAGGAAACGGTATACTTAGAAAACTCATCAGAGAATATCTGAGCAAGCAGTCGTGCATACAAAATTTCAGCGACGCCAGTCTGGAAACCGGCGGCGCTGGAATTACGAGAGTAACCTTGAAATAATTATTTTATCACTATTCTTTTTGTGAGCATATCGGTTCCATTATCAGCGGAGATGAAATACACTCCAGCCTGTAATGAAGACAAATCGAGGGTGCCGTCACGGAACGCATCGAGAGACAACACCCTGATTCCCAAGATATTATAAACATAAACCGAATAATCGCATTCCAATCCAGTCGTGACATTCACTATTCCTTTGGAAGGGTTCGGAGATACTGATAAATTAAATGTATCGTGCGCGATATAATTTTCATTTACTGCCTCATGGTCAAAATTGATGTATAGGTCATCGACGGCCATGTATTTATAGCTTGTGGTGGTGTTACCCTGCCCGCTTGCTTCAAATCTGATGCGAATCTGAACATAATCTTCACCGATATAGTCGTTGAGCGAGAAGGCATAGTCATGCCATTGGTTATGCGAATCCCAGATCCAATCAATCAGATGCCAGTTTTTTCTATCTGTTGTAACCTCGATGTAAACGCCGGCATTGAATGGCGACCACATTGAAGGAATATATCTGTTCATTTTAAATCCGAAAGAGACATCTTCTGTTGTTTCAGGAATAGAGAACCATTGTGTCTCGATTATTTGCAAGATATTATCATTAGTATATGTCTTTGCTGTCAGGCATTTTCTCTGCTTAAATTGTCCAAAATACCAGTTTTCATTATAAAGATGCAAATCGCCTGCCGTTTCATCTTCAAAGTCATAGAAAGCCGGAATATGAAGAGGCTCACAAGAGTAAATCGAGTCGATATTAGATTTCGGTCCTGCCCAGCTATCCAGATGCACTGGTTTTACATAATACTTATGCCATTGACCGTCAGTCCAAAACAAATCGTCGACAAAATAAGTCTCCGCTGTATAGCCGAGCATTTCATCGTCTTTATATACCAGATAAAACTGAGTATCAGAGGATCCGCTCCAACTCAGGTACGGCATTTCGTCTCTGACAGTCACGCTAAAATCTTGTGGAGGCAGCCATCCATTGGCAAGTTCGGCAGTAGCAGCCACCACGGCTTTCACAAAACCTTGTGCCAATGCGAAGCAGTTCACGCCAGTGCCGATTGTATCGTTAGGAGTGTGATAATAAATATTTTGCGAATGATATTCGATGTCACCGATGTAAAGGGCTGGATATTCGTGGATATTGAAACTCATATGGTCGCCGCCGTATGAGTCTTTGTTCGTAAAACGATAGGTCGGCATCTCCGGGATGTATGTATTTGCCACTGTCTGATAAAAATCGAACAATCTTTCGGAGATATACGAATAGCCTGAATACATCGTGACCGGACCATATTCACTGCCTGGCCAGAATCCTATCATATCCATGTCGAAAACGCCCAGGATATTCATCTCTTCGCGGGCGCATTTCTGCACGAAAGGATAGCTTCCCACCATCCAACGTTCCTCGCCGTTAAACGGGATATAGAGGATGGTGCGTTTAAACTGATGCTGACTTAAGATTCGAGCGCATTCAAGCACTCCTGCAGTCCCCGAGGCGTTGTCGTCGGCACCCGGACCGTCAGGATGGTCGTAATGCGATGCCACGATGATGTATTCGTCGGGAAACTCGGTGCCTGGCTGGATGGCGATGACATTGCCGGCATCGAGGGTGTCGGTCTCCCCTATGTGACCCGTATGATGATGGATGTAGGTCTCGAGTCCGAGCTCTTCGAATCTGTCGATAAGGAAATTCTGCACTGTAACTGCCGCTGGTGAGGCGCAGTCGCGGATAAACTGCTGCATCCAATAAATGTCGTCGTATAAATTAGTCGTATCGACCTGATTAATCATCGCGACGATGTCGGCATTGGCGCCATATACATCAGGGTACGTTTGGTTACGGTTACCTTTGTGATCAATAAACTGGGCGTTTATGACATTGAAGCACAATGCCATAGCAATAAAAAGTAAATACTTCTTCATTTTCATAGGATTTATGTTGCAAAAATAAAGAAGTATTTTTAAATGAGCAAAGGGTTTTAGGAAAAAGTTTTAGGAAAAATGCTAAAATATAAAAATAGAGACGCCATAATATGACGTCTCTACAAATCAATTAATTCGTTGTTTTCGTTAAATTTCGAAAACCTTCTGGATTTCCGGCACCATGTCAACTTTCTCCCATGCGAAGAACTCAACGTTTTTGTAGTTCTTGCCGTTTTCGGTAAAGGTGTCCTTGTCTTTGTAAAGCACCTCAACCTTTGCGGTGAATGGGTCGCGACCGAAATGACCGTACGATGCCGTTGGCTCGAAGATTGGGTTCTTCAGCCCGAAACGTTTCACGATGGCGTATGGACGCAAGTCGAACAAAGCCTTGATTTTGTTGGCGATGTCAGCGTCGTTCATCTGCTTGCCGTTGGCATCTTTCACATGTGCTGTGCCGTAGGTGTTGACGTAGAAACCGACAGGCTCTGCCACACCGATAGCATATGCTATCTGCACTAAAGCCTCGTCGCAAACGCCTGCTGCAACAATGTTTTTCGCGATATGACGTGCTGCGTATGCTGCCGAACGGTCGACCTTTGATGAGTCTTTACCAGAGAACGCTCCGCCGCCGTGTGCGCCGCGACCGCCGTAGGTGTCGACGATGATTTTACGGCCTGTGAGACCGGTGTCACCGTGAGGCCCGCCGATGACGAACTTACCCGTCGGGTTGACGAAGAGCTTTACATCTGACTTGAAGAGGTTTCTAACTCTCTGAGGCAGAAGCTTTTTCACTCTCGGGAGCAATATTGTGCGCACATCATGCTTGATTTTCTCGATCATGGCAGCGTCGTCGTCCAAGAATTCATCATGCTGTGTTGAGATGACGATGGTATCGATACGCAATGGCTTCCAGTTGGCGCCGTATTCCACCGTGACCTGCGACTTCGCATCGGGACGGAGGTATTTCATGCGCTTGCCTTCGCGGCGAATCTTAGCGAGTTCAAGCAGAAGCATGTGCGAGAGCACTATCGTGAGAGGCATATATTCAGGTGTCTCCTTGCAGGCGTAGCCGAACATCATGCCTTGGTCGCCAGCACCCTGATCTTCCTCTTTTTTGCGTTCCACACCACGGTTGATGTCCTGCGACTGTCCGTGAATCGCCGAAACAACGCCGCATGACTTGCTGTCGAACTGATAATCTGCTTTTGTATAGCCTATGCGCTCGATGACACGACGTGCAGTGCCTTGAATATCAACGTATCCGTTAGATTTAACCTCGCCTGCTACGACGGTGAGACCAGTGGTCACCAACGTCTCACAAGCCACCTTTGATTCCGGGTCCTGACGCAACATTTCGTCAAGGACGGCATCCGAAATCTGATCGGCCACTTTATCTGGATGGCCTTCTGAAACTGATTCTGAAGTAAAATAATAACCCATAATTTAATTTTTTCCGTAGGGACAAAATCGTTTTGCCCGTACAATGTTAATAAATATGGATAATTTGAGATTGTTAAAAGAAATACTGTTTTAGCATTTTTTCTTGTGGTTGCAATCAATCAAATCTGTCCACGTGAATTCGGACCGCAAAGATACAATAATTTTTGACACGAGACATGTTCTTGTCAAAATATTTTTTTAGACAGGATTAACAAGATTATTTTGTTAGCGTTTGGAAGCACTCCTCGATGCTGGCGTCTTTGTTATGCATCACGTTCATCTTGATGTTTTCGATGGTGTCGTTGGCGACCACTACACCTTTATTAATAATAACGATGCGCGGGCACATTGCTTCGACTTCCTGCATGATATGAGTAGATAACAAGACTGTCTTTTCTTTGCCTAATTCTGTGATAAGTCCACGGATTTCAACGAGTTGGTTTGGGTCTAGACCTGATGTCGGCTCGTCGAGAATCAGAACTGAAGGGTTATGCATCATGGCTTGAGCGAGGCCTACACGCTGACGGTAGCCTTTAGACAGAGCTCCGATTTTTTTGCGCATCTCGACGGTGAGGCCTGTCTTTTCAATCATCTCGTCGATACGGTTTTTTGCATTTTTACCGGTGATATTATGGATTCCGGCGACGAACTCGAGATATTCGCGCACGTACATGTCGAGGTAAAGTGGGTTATGTTCCGGCAGGTAGCCCACGTGTTGGCGCACTTCCATCGGGTTGTCGATGGTGTCGAAACCTTCAACTGACACGGTGCCTTCGGTCTGCGGGATGAAGCAAGTTATGATCTTCATCAACGTTGATTTCCCTGCGCCGTTAGGGCCTAAAAGTCCCACAATCTGACCTTTTTCAATATCCAGATTCACATCATTCAGCGCCAGCTGCTGGTCATAGCGTTTCGTTACGTGGTTTACCTTTATTGACATGATAAATTTTTTGTGCAAAGATAACGATTTTTCGTGAAATACATTGTCTTTTTTGAAAGTTGAAAAATTAATTTTAATTAATGTTATTTGTATTAAAAAAAGTTGTACTTTTGCAGTCCGAAATTTTAGTAGGGAAAATAGTGTAAAAACACATAATAAATTATTAATTAAATTAAATGGATACATTAAGTTACAAAACAGTTAGCGTCAACAAGGAGCATGCCAACAAAAAGTGGTATGTCGTCGACGCTGAGGGTCAGATCCTTGGCCGTATGGCACAGGAAATCGCCCAGGTTTTAAGAGGAAAGAGGAAGGCATGCTATACTCCCCACAGTGATTGTGGCGATAATGTCATCGTAATCAATGCCGAGAAAGTTATCCTCACCGGCAGCAAAATGGACAAGAAGGTTTACGTACACTACACAGGTTTCCCTGGTGGTCAGCGCGTAAGAACCGTGAAGGAACTCCTTAACAGGAAGCCTATCTTCGTCATCGAACACGCGGTTAAGGGCATGTTACCTAAGACACGCCTTGGCAGTGCCATCTTCCGTAATCTTTACGTTTATGAAGGACCGAATCATCCGCATGAGGCCCAGAAACCACAAGTATTAACAATTAAGAAATGAACATCATGGAAGTAATCAACGCGTTAGGTAGAAGAAAGACAGCCGTCGCACGTATTTACATGAAAGCTGGCGAAGGCAAAATTACGGTTAACAAACGTGACTACAAGGAGTATTTCCCAACAAGCATCCTGCATTACGTGGTTGAACAGCCATTAATGCTCACAGAGAACTTGGGTAAATATGACATTAAAGTCAACCTCGATGGCGGTGGTATCAACGGTCAGGCAGAAGCCCTCCGTCTCGCTATCAGCCGCGCATTGTGCGAAATCAACGCTGAATATCGTCCTATCCTTAAGGCTAAAGGTTTGATGCGCCGCGACCCACGTATGGTCGAACGTAAGAAGCCGGGTCAGCCAGGTGCACGTAAGAAATTCCAATTCAGCAAACGTTAGTCTATTAAAAGGAAACATCATGACACAAGCAACATTCGAAGAATTATTAGATGCAGGTTGTCACTTCGGTCACCTCAGAAGAAAATGGAACCCGAACATGGCACCGTACATCTTCATGGAACGTAACGGTATCCATATTATTGACTTGTACAAGACACAGGCCAAGATCGATGAAGCAGCAAACGCTCTTCGTCAGTTAGCAAGATCAGGAAAGAAAGTCCTTTTCGTAGCTACAAAGAAACAGGCGAAAGATATCGTCGCTGAACTCGTTTCGAAAGTCAACATGCCATACGTGACAGAGCGTTGGCCTGGTGGCATGCTCACCAACTTCACCACAATCCGCAAGGCAGTGCGTAAGATGGTCAGCCTCGACAAGCTCATCGCCAGCAGTCAGTACAACAACCTTTCAAAGCGTGAACGTCTCCAGATCGAGCGTGAGCGTGAGAAACTCCAGAAGAACCTTGGTTCAATCGCCGACCTGAACCGCCTTCCAAGCGCAGTGTTCGTCGTTGACGTCATCAAGGAACATATCGCAGTGGCAGAAGCAAGAAAGCTTAACATCCCTACTTATGCCATCGTCGACACCAACTCAAATCCTAACCTCATCGACTTCCCGATCCCGGCAAACGACGACGCTTCAAAGTCAATCGCCCTCATCGTGAGCAAGATGGTTGAAGCTATCGAAGAAGGTCTCAACGAGCGCAAGAACACCATGAAGGACGCCGACATGGCAGAAGCCGAAGGTGAAGAGGAAATGAACGAGAACGAAGCAGTTGAAGAGGAAGAAAAAGAAAAGGAAGAGGAGACAAAACGTCCTCGCCGTCCTCGTAAGACTGTCGCAAAGAAAAACTAATTTTTAAAAAAGAAAGGTAAGACAATGAATATTACTGCAGCTCAAGTCAATGAACTCAGACAAATGACAGGCGCAGGTATGATGGACTGCAAGAAAGCCCTCGTTGAATGCAACGGCGACAAAGAAGCAGCTATCGACTACCTCCGCAAGAAAGGCCAGAAGATTGCTGAAAAGCGCGCTGACCGTGAAGCCGCTGAAGGCGCTGTCATCTCAGCAACAACAGCCGACCACACATACGGTGCTGTTATCATGCTGAACTGCGAGACAGACTTCGTAGGTTCGAACGCCGACTTCGTCGGAGCAGCCAAGGGATTCCTCCAGGCAGCTATCGACAACAAGATCCAGAACCTCGACGCTCTCAAGGCTTTCGCTATCAACGGCCGCACAGTCACTGACCTCGTCACTGACCTCACAGCCAAGACAGGTGAGAAAGTCGAACTCAAACACCTCGAAGTTGTTGAAGCTCCTTACGTAGCTAACTACAACCACCAGGGTAACCGCCTCGCAACACTCGTTGGTTTCAACAAAGTGTTCAACGGTATTGAAGAGACCGCTCACGAAGTGGCAATGCACGCAGCAGCTATGTCACCTATCGCTATCGATGCTGACGACGTCCCACAGGAGACAAAAGACCGTGAGATGGCAGTCGCTATTGAGAAGACAAAACAGGAACAGGCTCAGAAAGCAGTCGACGTCGCTTTGAAGAAAGCAGGTATCAACCCAGCTCATGTTGACAGTGAAGATCACATCAACTCAAATATGGCTAAGGGTTGGATCACAGAGGCTCAGGCACAGCAGGCACGCGAGATCCGCGAGAAAGTCACAGCTGACACCCTTGCTAACCTCAAGGAGCAGATGGTGATGAACATCGCTAACGGCCGTGTCAACAAGTTCTTCAAAGAGAACTGCCTCCTCGACCAGGCTTCATTGCTCGACGGCAGCATGACAGTGCGCCAGTTCATCCAGAAGGCTGACAAGGATGCTACAGTGACAGCATTCAAACGCGTTCAGCTCGGATAATCTGAGTAATTGGACTGAAAGAAAAAGCCGCTCGATTGAGCGGCTTTTTTATTTTCATTTTATCTAGAATTATTTCTTACTCCAAGTAGTACCTTCCTTGCCATCCTTGAGTACGATATCAAGAGCGGCAAGTTTGTCGCGGATGAGGTCGCTGGTAGCCCAGTCTTTCTTAGCGCGGGCTTCTTTACGGATGTCGATGATGGTATCCATCAAGCCATCGACGATGCCGTTGTCATCGGAACCCATCTCGTTGTTGACGAGACCAAGGATCTCGAAGACGAAGACGTCGAACAGCTTCTTCAAAAGTGCCAACTCAGCAGGATTAATCTTTGAATGGCCGTCCTTCACCGAATTGATGATGCGCACTGCCTCAAAGAGGTTCGCAATCACGATCGGGCTGTTGAAGTCATCGTTCATGGCATCGTAGCAAGCATCCATAATCTTCTGAACGCCAAGATCTTCAGCGCCTTCTGTTGCTGTGAGGCCATCAATGAGACCTGCAGCCTCCATGAGACGTTTGTAACCCTTTTCAGCGGCCTGAAGTGCCTCGTTAGAGAAGTCGACGGTGCTGCGATACTGAGCCTGAAGGATGAAGAAACGAATCGTCATCGGGCTGTAAGGCTGTGCGAGCATCTCCTCCCCTTTTGCGTTGATATGACTGCCTTTGAAGAACTCATCGAGAGTGATGAAGTTACCCAACGACTTACCCATCTTCTGTCCGGCTATAGTAATCATGTTATTATGCATCCAGTAGCGCACCGGTGCCTTGCCGTTTGCCGCCATCGACTGTGCTATCTCCGACTCATGGTGCGGGAACTGCAGGTCGAGACCGCCGCCATGGATGTCGAACTCCTCGCCGAGGTATTTGCATCCCATAGCGGAGCATTCCATATGCCATCCCGGGAAGCCGTCGCTCCACGGTGAAGGCCAGCGCATGATGTGTTTTGGCTCAGCCTTCTTCCATAAGGCGAAGTCGATAGGGTTATGCTTCTCGCTCTGTCCGGCCAGCTCGCGGGTGTTGTTGATCATCTCTTCGATGTTACGTCCCGAAAGGATGCCGTAATGATATCTCTCATTGTATTTCTTGATGTCGAAATAAACCGAGCCATTCTCGATATAAGCAAAGCCAGCGTCGAGAATCTTCTGAATCATCGCTATCTGCTCGATGATATGACCTGAGGCATGAGGCTCGATAGAAGGACGCAGCACGTTGAGCTTATCCATCGCCTGATGGTATCTAACAGTATAATACTGAGCGACTTCCATCGGCTCGAGGTCTTCGAGACGAGCCTTCTTTGCGATTTTATCCTCGCCTTCGTCGGCATCATGCTCGAGGTGACCTACGTCGGTGATGTTACGCACATAACGCACCTTATATCCGAGATGTTTCAGATAACGGTAAACCAAGTCGAACGTTATTGCCGGGCGTGCATGGCCGAGGTGAGCGTCGCCGTAGACGGTCGGGCCGCAGACGTACATTCCTACGTGACCTTCATGAATCGGTTTGAAAGGCTGCTTCATGCGAGCCAAGCTATTATAGATATATAAAGCGTCCATTATATCAAAATTTTTGCAAAGGTACGAATTTATTTAAAATGAAAGCCTTATTAATTTTTATTAAAATTTTTGGTAACTTTTCAAAAAAGTTGTATATTTGCACTTGTCTTTCAACAAAAAGAAAGACCGAGAGAAAGCGCATTTTCTCTATTCCGCTATCGGTGAAACTTGGACACTTTCACAAAGGTACTAAGACGGAATGAGGTAATGGTTTCTCGCTTGGATTGTATTCGTTTCCCAACGATATACTCCAAGTGGAGTTGCATCGACATACCTTATCTTCTTAGTACCACTGTACAAGGGAGTCCAAGCCCTACCGATAGAGATTGGGAGATGGATGGCTCCACTTTTTTTCGTTATATTAATGATTTCACGAGTCTGATTTTTTGATGCAAAGAAGTATCTATGTATATACTGCTTTCAATATTATGTCGGATTATCAGCAACTTTCCCGTCATGATAGTATTGGTAGGCTATTCGGCGTACTATTCTTTAGGCTATCTTTGTATAATTGATTCAAATATATCACTATCACAGATAAAAAACACAGGAATTATCTGTGCAATAATATCTTTAATACTCTCAATAATCACTACTATTTTTGCATGGAATCATTATGACAAAACCATATCAAGAGGTCTTCGTCGATGGACCAGTAATCTGGATTTTTTCAGAGGTGCTGTTGGTTTCAGTTTAACGACATTTGTTGAAGCCATATTGTTTTATTTTCTATTTCTTTGCACAATTGTATTTTGCGCCAAGGTTTTGTTCATAAAATATGTTGTACTATGAGTTATATTAACTTCAATCCATGGGTTGGGAAAGACTACTTCACAAAAGGCTTCCAAGGCAAACGTCTTCTTGTACTTGGTGAGAGCCACCATTGTGACGATGAACTCGCAAAAAATGGCAGATGTTCCCCTACGTGCTTAAAAGAAAAAATGAATGAAATATGCCATGCGCAAACACAAAAAGTAATCCATGATGCAATATATAAATATGAAGGGGTGCACTTTCAAAGAACATTTATTTGTTTTGAAAGAGCAGTATTGGGGAAAGTGTTGACCGAAACAGAGCGCGAATTATTTTGGCAGAGTGTGATGTTTTACAATTATCTTCAATACTCACAAAGTGCTCCTCGAACGACTCCACAACCAAAACATTGGATTGAATCAAAAGAGGCATTCTCAGAACTTTTGGAGAAATATTCTCCTGACAAAATCATAGTCTGGGGTGCACGACTATATGATTATTTACATAATTTCAATGGCAAAGATTATAAACTAATAGTTTCGGACAACAACATTGCTGAAATAAGGTATATTTCATTTAATGGGCGCAACATACCAGCATTGAAAATGCTACACCCAAGCTGCCCAAGAGGGAAAAACTGGGAATATTGGCACAAAATAATAAGTAAGTTTTTAGAACAAAAATAAACTAGAAACGCTAAAAGCAGTAAATAGTTATTATAAAAATATCTAAGTATGGCGAAACACAGAATAAATGTTAACGGTCACCTTATGTGGTTCGACTCTGACGAAGAATACTATGAGTACCTTGCGCAGGTGCGACAAGCACGTGAAAACCTAGAAAAAGCAAATCGAATCCGTAGAAGAAAAAAAATCAGAAATTGGACAACTACAATTATTTGCATTTTTATTATTATGTTTTTAGCTGTTGGGAAAGTAAAACCTATATGGATAATCGTAATTACAGCCCTTATTGGTTTCGCAATGATAAAACTATTTAACAAAATACTTAAACTATAATATTATGAGAACATGCAAATGGTGTGGGAAGCAATACGATGAAATGAAGCATCCCGGAGCAAACTATCACGGCTGTTGCAGTACAAGATGTATGAATGCACTTGACAGAAGCAAACAACAAGAACACGATAGAAAATACAGGAGATAAGAAGTAGCCTGTAATCTTCCAAAAACACTATAGACTCAACATAATTGTTGTCGTAACAAACAACTATATTTGTTGAGACGGGTTTGTATTGTTTATAATTCACAACCTATTTTTACCATCATATAAAAAAATTCGCAAAAAGTCGAATTTTGTAAAAATATTTTATTATCTTTGCAGCGTGAAAGTTACATTTGATAAGGAATATTTGAAGGATTTGTACGAGAAGGGCAAAACGGAGGACAAGAAACACCGTTTTCAACCGAATATTGTCAAGAAATATCAGGAGAGAATTAAGACTTTGACAGCGGCGCCGAGAATTGAGACGCTGTATCAAATCAAAGCACTTAACTACGAAGTTTTAAGTGGGGATAAAGATGGCATTTCTTCGATTAGAGTTAATGACAAATATCGGATTGAATTCACAGTTGAGCAGTTGATGGAGAATCAAATTTTAACGATTTGTAACATTTTGGATTTGTCGAACCATTATAAATAAAGAGCGATGATAAACATTGAAAGCATTGAACCTCAAATGATTGCAAACAATCTGATGCCTTCTGAACCAGTGCATCCTGGTACTCTTTTGAAAGAAGAGATTGAGTATCGTGGCATTTCGCAGAAGCAGTTGGCGCAGCAGATTAGTGTATCATATACCGTTCTGAATGAGATTCTTAACGGCAAAAGACCTATTTCAACAGATTACGCCCTTTATCTTGAGGCGGCATTGGGAATTGATGCACAGCTTTGGATTCAGATGCAGGCCGACTATAATCTTCAAATCGCGAAAAGCAACAACAAAGTGATTCAACATATATTGAATATCAGGAAAATAGCCGCTGCATTATAGGTCATAATCTCCTCGAAAAAAAAGCAAGAAAAACAGAACAATTTTCCAACACTTTTTGTAAATTTGCACCCAAAGAAAAATTTTAAAATTTACATCATATGTACAAAAACTTTCAAGAGTATCTGAAGAAGGAATTGGCTCAGATTGAAGCCGATGGCCTCTATAAGAATGAACGTATCATTGAAAGCCCTCAGGGCGCTGAAATCCTTGTGAAAGGCAAGAAATGCTTGAACTTCTGCGCAAATAACTATCTCGGACTTGGCAACAATCCGGAGCTTATCGCAGCAGCAAAGAAAGGCATGGACGAGCGCGGCTTTGGAATGGCATCAGTCCGTTTCATCTGCGGTTGCCAGGACCTCCACAAGAAACTCGAGCAGAAAATCGCTGAGTTCTTCGGCACTGAGGATACCATTCTATATGCCGCTTGCTTCGATGCCAACGGTGGTGTGTTCGAGCCATTGCTCAACGAGCAGGACGCTATCATCAGCGACGCTTTGAACCACGCTTCAATCATCGACGGCGTGCGTCTCTGCAAGGCACAGCGTTTCCGCTATGCTAACGCCGACATGGCTGACCTCGAGAAACAGCTCCAGGATGCACAGAAATGCCGCTTCCGCCTCATCGTCACCGACGGCGTGTTCTCGATGGACGGCAACGTCTGCCCGCTCGATAAGATCTATGAACTGGCACAGAAATACAACGCCATGGTGATGGTCGACGAGAGCCACTCCGCTGGTGTGGTCGGCCGCACGGGTCGTGGTGTCACCGAACACTACCACCTCCGTGGCAAGATTGAAATCTTGACAGGTACCCTCGGCAAGGCCTTCGGCGGCGCCATGGGCGGTTTCACCACGGGTCGTAAGGAAATCATCGACATGCTGCGTCAGCGTTCGCGTCCGTACCTCTTCTCCAACTCGATGGCTCCAGGCCTCGTGGCCGCTGGCATCCGTATGTTCGAGATGATGAGCGAGACCAACGCCCTGCAGGACAAGCTGCACGAAAACACTGCCTACTTCATCAAGAAGATGACCGAGGCTGGCTTCGACTGCAAGCCTTCGCAATCCGCCATCTGCGCCGTGATGCTCTACGACGCCCCGCTGTCGCAGAAGTTTGCCGCCAAGTTGCAGGAAGAAGGCATCTTCGTCACCGGATTCTACTATCCTGTGGTGCCGAAGGGACAGGCCCGTATCCGCGTGCAGGTGAGCGCCGCCCACGAGCGTGAACATCTCGACAAGTGCATTGCTGCTTTTGTGAAGATTGGTAAAGAACTTGGAATTTTGAAATAAGATGAAAAAAATATTGATTGTTGGTTCCGGCGGACAGATCGGAACAGAATTGGTGAAGAAGCTCCGTGCTACCTACGGAAACGAAAACGTGGTGGCCTCGGATCTTCGCCCTTTGACTGGTGAGATTGTTGAGACCGGTCCTTTTGAAAGAATCGACTCGACGCAGATCATGCAGATTGTCGACGTGGTGAAACGCTACAACATCGACACCATCTATAACCTTGCAGCCATCCTTTCGGCCACGGCCGAGAAGAACCCCATGCTGGGTTGGAATGTCGGCATCGGCTCTTTGGTGAACTGCCTTGAAACGGCCCGTATCTTCAACTGCGCCGTCTTCACGCCTTCATCCATCGGAGCTTTTGGTGCCAGCACCCCACACGACAATACGCCTCAAGATACCATCCAGCGCCCGAACACCATCTACGGTGTGACCAAGGTCACGGGAGAGTTGTTGAGCGACTATTACTTCACTCGCTTTGGTGTGGATACCCGTAGCGTCCGTTTCCCTGGCTTGATTTCCAACTTGACCCTACCTGGCGGAGGCACCACCGACTACGCTGTGGAGATCTACTATGCCGCAGTGAAAGGTGAGAAGTTCTACTGCCCCATCAGCAAAGGCACCTACATGGATATGATGTACATGCCCGACGCTTTGG
>CAMZAM010000003.1 GCA_947304185.1 uncultured Bacteroidales bacterium | reverse complement strand
TATCTGACAGTGACACCTAACGCTTTGAGCGGATTCAATTATATCGTTGGAAATGGTCCTTCAGCGGTACAGACATTCACTGTTTCAGGCGGCAACTTGCCTCCAGCGCCAGGCGGAACTACTGGTGGTATTACTATCACATGCAGTAACACCCATTATGAATTCTCACTCGACGGAGAAGAATTCTGGCCTTATACTATTAGCATCCAAGCTACTGGAACCCTTGAACCTACTACAGTTTATGTAAGACTCGAGGCAGGTTTGTATGTTGGTCAGTGGGACGGTGTTGTCACCTTTGAGGACGGTGGTTTAGAAGTGACTGCAACAGTAAGCGGTACTGTTATTGAAGAACCTGTACCTGGTGGCGACTGGAACAGAATCTATGCTCTCAGCGACTTGCATGACGGCGATCAGGTCATCCTTGCATCACGTTACGACGCAACAGTTGGCGACGGCTATTATGCAATGACAGCAGGTGTTTCAGGCAAACCTGACGGTGTGTTCTTCACATCGGTGAACGAAGGTGGTGTTGAGAAATTACCTGCAGAGATTAGCGATGACGCTGATACTTATCTGTGGAATGTGATAATGAACGGTGACGTCATAACACTCGTCAACGCTGCAGGCGACAGTCTCGGCTACAGCAGCAGCACCAACTTCTCAGGTAACGTACAGACCGGATGGAACATCGCTCTCCAGACCTCTGAAGAAGGCGCCCTGATTCCTAACTACACAGGATTTGTCATCACCAACGCCGAGACGACAAACCGCGGTATTGCAAAGAATGCCTCGAACAAGTTCGGAGCTTATTCGACAAGCAACATCAGCAATCCTGACTACAACTTCTTCCTCGACCTGTTCGTATATGGCGGCTCGGTGACACCAACAGTGGCAACGCCGGTGTTTAGCATGGCATCAGGCACATATTATGAGGTTATCGAGGTCGAAATCACCTGTGCAACAGAAGGTGCAACGATTTACTACACCACCGACGGCAGCGACCCGACAGCAGAGTCAGATGTTTATGAAGAGCCAATCGTGGTTGAAAACGACATGACCATCAAGGCTATGGCTATGATGGAAGGTTACGATGACAGTGGCATCGCAATGGCAAGCTACGTCATCATGGCTGATGTCGTGGTTATCATGAGTCAAGACTGGGAAGGTGAGATGAATGGCTGGACATTTGTAACTATCGAAGGCAACAAGCCATGGATCATCGGTCAATACAGCGGCAACCATTACGCCAACGCCAACGGTTACGGCGACGACGTCGACAACGAGCAGTGGTGCATCTCCCCTGCCTTCAACCTCAACGCACGTGCTTACCAGAATGTCACCTTGACATTCATGAACGCCACCAAGTTCGATGGCCCAGCTCTCGAGCTGTACTTCTCTAATGACTACAACGGCAGCGATCCAGGCGATGCAACATGGGAGCCATTGGATTACATAGCATCAGAAGGCAACTACACATGGACCGAGTCAGGTGAAATCTCACTCGACGGTTTCAGCGGCGAGAACTGCTACATCGCATTCAGATACATCAGCACTATCGACGAAGGCGCAGCAGCATGGGAGGTTGATGACATCATGATTACAGCCGAGGTTGGTTCCAGCGTAATAACAACTGAAGCAACATTGGATGTTGCTGTTTGGAACAACCACAACGAGCTTATGATTATGAATGACAGCGACGTATCAGTTAGCGTTATGGTTTACAACATCGTCGGACAGCCAATGTTGAGCGAGACAGTGGCTACAGGCAACAGCGCTATCCGTCACGACTTAGCAGAAGGCGTTTACATCGTAAGAATCGCCAACGGCAAGGAGATGACAGGAATCAAAGTTGTTGTGAGACGTTAACATTCAGCGTTTGACAAATGTAGGGGACGAATGTTTATTTGTCCCCTATTTTTTTAGACAGGATTAACAAGATATTATAAAAACAAAAAAGGCTATCGTACGATAGCCTTTTCGATTATGGATTAAAATCCTGTTAATCTTGTTAATCCTGTCTTACTCCATCACGCGGCATACCAGATTTCTGTCGCCGAAGGCGTCGTCGATTCTGGTGACGTGTGGGAAGTACTTATCCTGGACGTCGCTCTTGAGCGGGAAACCAGCTTCTTCACGGCTGAATGGGAAGTTCCATTCATTTGCCATCAACATCTCGGCTGTGTAAGGAGCGTGTGAAATGATGTTGTCGCCCTGAGGTGCCTTGCCGTCCTCAATGTCCTTGATTTCCTGACGGATCTTAATCATTGCGTCGACGAATCTGTCGAGTTCTGCCAATGGCTCACTCTCGGTTGGTTCGACCATCAAAGTCTCGTGAACTGGGAATGCCACTGTAGGTGCGTGGAAGCCATAGTCCATCAAACGTTTTGCGATGTCTATAGCGGCAACACCTGTTGTCTTGTTGATCTGGTTGATGTCGAGAATCATCTCGTGTGCAACGTGACCGTGGTTGCCGGTATAGAGGATCGGATAGTAATCTTTAAGTCTGTCTTTCAGGTAGTTAGCGTTAAGGATAGCGCCCATTGTAGCTTTCTTGAGGCCTTCGCCACCCAACATCTTGAGGTAGCAGTAAGTGATTGTGAGGATCTGTGCGCTACCGAATGGAGCTGCTGACACTGCGCCTTTCTGCTCTGAGCCACCTGTCTTGAAGCAGACGTGGCTTGGCAGGAACGGCACGAGGTGTTCTGCAACGCCGATAGGACCTACGCCAGGACCGCCACCGCCGTGAGGGATAGCGAATGTCTTGTGCAGGTTGAGGTGGCATACGTCTGCGCCGATGAAGCCAGGGCATGTGAGGCCGACCTGTGCGTTCATGTTGGCACCGTCCATGTAGACTTGACCGCCGTTGTCGTGAACGAGTTTCACGAGGGTGCGGATGCCGTCTTCATAGATACCGTGTGTTGAAGGATATGTCACCATGAATGCGGCGAGAGTGTCCTTATATTGCTCGGCTTTCTCTTTAGCGTCGGCGAGGTCGATGTTACCGTGATCATCGCATTTCACGACGACGACCTGCAGACCTGCCATGGCTGCTGATGCAGGGTTGGTTCCGTGTGCTGATGCAGGAATCAAGCAGATGTTACGATGACCTTCGCCTTTCGCCTCCTGGTAGCGGCGGATTGTCATCAAGCCTGCATATTCACCGCTAGCGCCTGAGTTCGGCATGAACGAGATACCTTTGAAGCCTGTGATTTCGCAGAGGTCTTTCTCCATCTCGTTGATCATCTCGAGATAACCTTCAGCCTGTTCTGCCGGCACGAATGGGTGGATGTTACCGAATTCAGGCCAGCTGAGTGCGAACATCGATGTGGCCGGGTTCAGTTTCATTGTGCATGAGCCAAGAGGAATCATGCAGCGGTTCAAACTGAGGTCGCGGTTTTCGAGCTGTTTCATGTAACGCATCATGTCGGTCTCGCTGCGATACTTTGAGAACACTGGAGCTGTCAGGAATGCTGAGGTTCTTCTCATGCCTTCCTGGATGCCGCAGAAACTCTGGCAGTTAGGGTCGCAAACGAGTGGCTGATGTGCTTTGCCGAGAGCTTCAGCGATGACCATTCCGATCTCGTCGAGGTCTTCGCGGCATGTTGTCTCATCGATGCTGATGCCGAAGTGCTGCTTGTCGATGATACGGAAGTTCATGCAGTGTTTCTCAGCGGCTTCTTTCACTTTGCATGTGCAGGCGCCTTCCGGCAACTCGAACAGCAATGTGTCGAAGAAGTATTTATTAAGCTGTTTCACGCCGTATTTCTCCAACTCTTTTGCGAGTTTGCCGGCGAGACAGTTGATATGATGTGCGATTTCCTTGATGCCTTCCTGTCCGTGATAGATTGCATAGAATCCCGACATGATGGCGAGCAAAGCCTGAGCTGTGCAGATGTTTGATGTAGCTTTCTCACGTTTGATGTGCTGCTCACGTGTCTGCAGTGCAAGACGGTAAGCCGGGTTGCCGAGGGCATCCTTTGAGATACCGATGATACGACCTGGCATCGAACGTTTGTAAGCTTCTGTTGTTGCGAAGTAACCTGCGTGAGGACCGCCGAAGCCCATTGGGAGACCGAAACGCTGGTTGCTACCGAACACCACGTCAGCACCCCATTCGCCTGGAGGTGTGATGAGAGCCAAGCTCATCAAGTCGGCAGCGACGCCAACCTGCATGCCTTTCTCTTTCCAAACTTTAACACTCTCGCGGTAGTCGATAACTTCACCAAACTGGTTAGGATTCTGGACGATGACGCCGAAGTATTCCTCACCTGCGCTAAAACTCTTGATATCGTCAACAACGACTTCAATTCCGAGGAAGTGTGCTCTTGTCTTGATGACTTCAATTGTCTGTGGGAACATATCGTTAGCCACGAAAATCTTCTTAACGTCGGCTTTCACCTGAGCGCGTGTGCGTTCATGGTAGAACATGAGCATTGTCTCGGCAGCTGCTGTAGCCTCGTCGAGCAATGAAGCGTTTGCCAAAGGCATTGCTGTCATGTCACTGATGACGGTCTGGAAGTTAAGCAAAGCCTCGAGACGGCCCTGTGAAACCTCAGCCTGATAAGGAGTATATGATGTGTACCAACCTGGGTTCTCAAGGATGTTACGTGTGATGACGCCTGGGGTAATCACGTTATAGTAACCCATTCCGATGTAGCTACGGAACTGTTTGTTCTTTGCGCCAAGGGCCTTAAGGTGGCTGATGCATTCGTATTCGTTCATTCCGCGACCGATGTTCAGGTCTTTTTTAAGACGAATATCCGGAGAAATGATCTCATCGACAAGCTGTTCGGTCGATTTCACGCCTATGACCTTAAGCATTTTCTCAACATCTGCTTCTGTCGGGCCATTGTGGCGTTTAATGAAATTGTTGTTAATCATACAGTTATATTTTGATTTGTTATTAATCTTAAAAACGTGCAAATTTATATTTTTTTATTCAATTTTCCGAATTTTTTTATAATTTTGCATCATAATAATTTATGGATATGAAAAAGATAGTGTTTTTTATGATGATTTTAGCCCTTTTGGCTACTGGTTGTAAGAAAAAGAAATCAGAATCTTTGAATTATGATGATTCTAATCCCATCTCGATGGTACTGCAAGGACATCATCAGATTAAAGCTTCATCAGATTATGACATAACATACAGAGCTATAAACAGCGACCCTAATATTGAAGTCATAACCGTTACAAGCGATGGTAATATTTTTGCAAAAAACGTCGGAATGGCTAAGGTAAAAATGGACAATGGCTATGAAGACAAGGTCGTTGATGTAAAAGTTGACCTTTTCAGAGAACCGACTTTTGAGTTTGGATGCAGATCAAGTAAAATCAGGGATATCTACGGTAGACCTTACGAATCGGGATGGCTTCCAGGTGACACCATCCTCTACTATCGTTACACTGCTGCTGATGGATATTCATGGGCTTGTGGCGAAATGGATTTCTTCTTCTACCAAGGAGGTTATTACGAATCTGATGTATATATCAGACCTCGTGTTGAAGGAAGATTAAACGAATATCTTAATGCCAGATTTAACTATCATTCAACAATTGGTGACACGCTTGAAATATACAAACTCAAACAAGACACCAACATCATTTGTTTTAAATATGCCACGCACAATCAGTGGGATGAATGGTGTTTAGGATACTACACAGTAGAAGGTACAAAATCTTTGGATAATGTTTTGAAAAGCCTTCCGCGTTCTTCAAAGTTACGGTATTGATCATAACTTGCGGCGGCTGGCGAAAGCAGGCAAACATCGCCGTTTTTCGATAAACACTTAATAATTTCAAAGGCTTCGTTGAGGTCTTTGAATTTTTTTATATCTCCCTGATAGTCTGCGTTTTGCAACATCTCAAACATACGATTTCCTGCCTTGCCGGTATATAAAATATGTTTGACGGGATGCTTTGTCAGGTAATCAATCAACGGAGTATAGTCTATTTCACGGTCGTAGCCGCCGAGAAGCAGGAACGTCACGTTTTTTATGGTCTGCAGAGCCGCAACGGTAGCTTGTGGGATAGTTGAGATGCTGTCGTTGTAAAACGTCACGCCACCGAATGTCCCTACCAGTTCCTGACGGTGCTCCAGCGGATGGAAGGTATACAGATGCGGCAAGACCTCGTTGACAGGAACGCCAAACGCGTTTATAGCACATAATGCCGCTTTGATATTCAATCGGTTATGATCGCCTTTCAACGGAACTTCATCCCAATTTACATCAAAATCGTAATATTGATAACTCAGCGAGCGAACCATCATCGTTGCAGCTTCGTAGCAGAACTCGTCGTTGGTAACAGCCCAGTCGCTCTCCCCCATCTTCCTGATAATGTTTAACTTAGCATCGCGATAAGCCTCAAAAGTGCCAAAATGGTCGAGATGCTCTTCGAAGACGTTGAGCAGGATTCCGATGTGCGGACTGCGATGGATATACTGCAGCTGATGCGCCGACAACTCAAACACGATTATCGACTTATTGGTAATCTGCTCGATGATATCAAATATCGGGATGCCAATGTTTCCTGCCAGAATAGCATCTTTACCCGATTCTTTCAGAAGATGATAAATCAAGGTTGAAGTGGTACTCTTACCTTTAGTGCCAGTTATTCCGATGATCTGATTATGAAACTCCTCAAGAAACAAATCGGTTTGAGAGGTGATTTTCGACAAATCGACCTTTTTACCTAACAAAGATATGCCAGGCGTTTTCAAAACTATGTCGTAGGAGTTGATAGCATCGAAATAATTCTCGCCTGAATAAACTGCTACATCTGAACCCAGATCTTTCATCGCTTCAGCGTTTTTATCAGCGATTCCAACGATAGCATGAGGCATGAATTTTTTGATGAAAGCCAGCGACGACTTACCCTCGCGTCCAAATCCTAGGATGAGGATACGTTTACCGCGCAGGCGTCGGAATATGGTATTCATGCTAACCATGGAGACCTTCCTTTAAGATGTTTATGAATAAAGGAGGAAGGTTGTTGCCTTCATCAAACTGTGCGATATAATCCTCGACTGTCATGTCGTCGGTTTTGTCGACGCCTTCAAGAATCGTATCTTTCAGATTATCACCGGTTTGCAATATTTTATTGACGCAGGCGCGCACCTCTCCCACTGTTCCCACGCATTCAAAAGGCTTCACCTCAACAGAGCCGTCGAGTTGATCGAGAATCGGCCGTAAGTTAATGTCACTCATCAGATCTTTACCAAAGATATCGGTCAATTCTTTTCTTGATATGAACGGTGACAGGGCGAGCCAGGTGAAAAGACATTTTGGGCAACGGCCGCACCATGAGTCGGTCTTCGAGCCGGCATTGCAGCTCTTAAACACTTTGTGATAATCTTTGGCACGACTGAACAACTTCGCGATTTGAAGTTCATTCAGCGGTCTCAGGAAGCTAAAGTATTGAATATCAACATTGATATACTTCGCCACATAATGACGGAAATCGTTTTCGAACGCCACCGATTTGCTGTATTGATGGTTTATCTCGGTGTCAGGCACCGTTGGCTCGTTGGCCGACGACTCATTCGACAGAGCGATGTACTTCGATTTCGTTGCAAATCCCAGTAATATGGTATAAAATGCGAGCAATGCCGAGAATGGCGTATGGCCGTTGAGATAACCTTCGGCATTCATCTTCAGCATCGTCGGATCGAGCGTGCGCTTTATGATAGCGGTCTGATCTTCGGTGAAGCCGGCGGCGGCAACGCATTCTGTCGTAGCGCCACGAGGGTTGATTATCAGCGGGATGGCAGGAACACGATTCTTCAGTAGTTCCAATGTGACAACGGAATCCTTGCCGCCGCCGACCGGGATTAACGTTTGCTCATGCAGCAGTCCGTCATTGCGACCGACCGTAGGGAGTGGAGTCATCGCCGACTCTATCTGCATAAACTCATCAATAGTAGTCTTAATCCCGTTGACATAGAAAAATTCTCCTAATCCGTTGAAATACAACTTCTTCCACCAGCGGATCTGATTGTCGTCGAGAGCAAAAGGCCTGATGACAACCTTCTTTGGACAAGTTATCTTCCAATAGCTTATCAACTCAATCATTCCGATGTGGAACACGAGATTATCAAGAAGAGGCTTCGGAATATCCTGCCAATGGTAGAATGAACGTGATGGGATGAGAAACGTAGGGTGAAAAGCAATTTCCGGAGTCAATACAAAGTCAAATGTGGCAAAAAACGCCCCGTTTTCCACTGAATAATGGAAACTTTCGTAACTAAACGACTCGAAAGTAGCGCGTAGCGAATCGAATTTTGCTTGGTTTGACATTGTTCTCCGATGTTGCTTTCAATACAATCTACAAAATTAAATAAAATATTTAAATATAGAACATTATTTGTAAAAAAGATTATTCTCTATCATTGATAGATGCCTTTATTACATTACTTTTCGATCAACATAAGGGTGTCATTTCACGGCATCGTAGAACAGATCATGAATCGTCGTACGGATGTCGTTTTGAGCCAACTTGTTGTTAGACGCATCGGGATAAACCCTGTTTGACAAGAAGATAACGATGAGGCCGTTTGCAGGGTCCGCCCACACGAAAGTACCAGTAAAACCTGTATGTCCGAAGCTTGCCATCGACGATTGTTTTGAAGGCGTGTAAGCGGTAACCTCTGGGTTTACTTCAGGTTTGTCGAAGCCTATTCCGCGGCGATTTAGATTGTCTTTGAACGGTGCCGAAGTGAACTTCTTAATAGCGAACTTCGACAGAAACTGCTGGTTGTTGGCATATCCGTCGTCGAGCAGCAGCTGCAGCATTACGGCAAGGTCGCGCGCGTTGGCGAAAAGTCCGGCATGACCAGATATGCCTCCCATCAAGGCAGCAGCCTGGTCGTGAACATCACCTTGAAGCAACTGCATCCTGAAATCAACATCATATTCAGTTGGAGCAATTTTATCCAACTCGATGTGTTTTAACGGCTTATAATATATATGATTGAGATTCAGCGGCTTATAGAAGTTGTCCTCGAGATATTGTTCAAACGGCTCGTTAGTCACCATTTCCACTATCTGCGGCAGAATATAGAATCCCAGATCGCTGTATTTATACTTCTTATCGCCGAGTTCGGTCGCCTTAACGGTCTCGAAGACGTTAAATTTGAAGTCTTTTGAGATGTACATATCCTTGGCGACGCGAACGGTATGGTCTTCATCGATGTTTTTTCTGAAGAAATCGGGATCGGGCTTGCCGTTTTCCATCAGCGACTGATATATCGGCACCCACGATGTGAAACCTGCCTGATGCGTCATTATCTCAATCAGCTTGATATCGCCTTTATCGGTGTTTTTCAGGTATGGGAAATAATCGCCGAGCTTACTCTCAAGGCTGATTTTGCCATCATCATAGAGTTTCATCATGACAAAGGTGGTCGCAAATACTTTGGTGAGCGAGGCGATATCATAAACATCGTCCTTCTGCACCTCATGCTCTCCGTCATAGGTAAAATATCCGAAACACTTGTCGTATATGACCTTTCCGTCTTTCATGGCGAAGATCTGGCATCCTGGGTAAGCGCCTATCTCGATGCCGTTCATCGCCACGGAGTCGATCTTCTTAGTGCAATCGTTATCTATCAATGCGACAGGTAAAGTCTCTGGTGTCAAGAAGCCTTCGAAGCTCAATCCATAGCCGGCCTTAAACTTTTTGTTGACAGTCACCGGCAGCCGTCCCAACGGGTTGAGCTTACCGATCATCACGTCAACGACGGCGTCCACAGCATCGGACACGTCTTCATATGCAACGAGGACGGCTGCCGGTGACTTTTTGAAAGCAAACTGGTTCAAGGCATACGGACAGCCAAAGAGGTTGAATATGACGCTGTTGTTTTTGCTTATATCCTTGACAAAATCGACCGTAGCATCGCTGATTCCGAATTTCCTCGTGGCGAAGATGCTGGTATTCTGAATGTTTACAACGACAAGGTCAAAAGCTTTTAAATCATTGAGTATCTTATTTTTATGTACCTTATCCTGTTCTTTTTCAATAACATAAGCCTGCACGTTGTAGCCTTCGTCTTCAAGTCGCTGCGCCACCATATCTTTTTTTCCAAATGTGACCACAGCTATCTTCTGCGACTTATCGAGCGGGAGCGTTCCCCTTTCATTTCGAAGCATCGTAACTGCTTCATTATAAAGGCGTTGCCTTAAGTTATAATACTTCGCCTGATGCAAGTCATTATCCACAAAATGTTCGTCTTGCGGCTGATAATCTGCCATTCCGAGACGATATTTATACCTCAGGACTTTTTTACAACTCTCCTCCACCCTATTTGCGACATCTTTTTTATCTAATTGATTTACAATATGCTTAATTGTATTCTCAGGATTTATCGGCATAAGAACCACATCGATTCCAGCCATTATCGCATGATAGCCGACGCTGTCGGGATGAATTCCCTGATAAGCGCCCTTCATATCCATCGCATCGCTAAATATGATGCCTTCAAAGCCTATTTCGTCTTTCAAAAGCCCTGTCACGACATTTTTCGATATCGACGACGAAAGGTTTTTCGTCGGCTCAAGAGCAGGCATATAAAGATGACCAACCATCACTCCTGCCACACCACTATTTGTCAGATATTCAAAGGGATATAGCTCTGTTTGTTTGATATCTTTAAGCTTTTTGTCGACTTTCGGCAATGTCTCGTGCGAATCGGTCTTAGTGTCGCCGTGACCAGGAAAGTGCTTCATCGTGGGCAGCACCCCGTTGTTCTGAAGTGCCAGTGCATACTGGGTTCCGCGTTGAGCTACAGCCTTAGGGTCGGAGCCAAAACTACGCATCCCGATGACAGGATTATTGGGTTCGTTGTTCACGTCGATATCAGGCGCAAAGTCGATATTAACACCTATCCGGCGGCACTGTTCAGCGATCTGAGCTCCCATCTCGCTTATAAGTGATTGATTCTGAATGGCTCCCAGCGTCATCTGATAAGGATACGATATGCCGTCATTGAGTCGCATTCCAAGACCCCACTCGCCGTCGATGGCAACCATCAGAGGTGTCTGGGCTATCGACTGCCATTCGTTAACCTGACGGAGCAAAGGCTCGGCATCGGTACGGAAAAACGTAACGCCACCGATATTATAATCTTCTATAAGTTGTTGAATATAAGGAAAATACGGCTTGTTTGGCTGGTTCACACGAACGTTTATCAACTGAGCCACGCGTTGTTCAGCAGTCAACGAATTGTAAACGGAGTCAACCCAACGGTCTTCAGCAGTCTGAGCATAGACTGTCAAGCTAAAAAACAATGCAACGATTGAGATATAGAGTCTCTTCATAATTCAACAATATTTTCGATTTCTTCAGTATTAAAAGGCTTTCCGATTATGATCTTATCCTTGTCGAGTAACATCATAGAGGGCGTCATGTCGACGGCGTAATCTTCAACAATTGGGGATTGCCACCCTTCTCCATCACAAATGTTATGGTAATTTTTCATCCCTACTCTACGCAGAAGACGTTTTACCTGTTTCACTTCACCCGACACATTCACCGTCACAATTGCGAAGTTTTTGTTTTTCTTTGCAAAATTTGCCAATTCCTTCAACAGATCATGACAATGTGGGCACGAATACGACCAAAAGAGTATTATTGTATAATCCTGATCGACATTATACAAATCAAAACACTCGTTATTAATCGTAACAGCTTGAATATCAGGAGCTTTATTACCAATTTTCACTCTTTCGAATGAACTGGCTATTGCCATAATCTCCTCTTTTTGTTCATCGGTGGCATCGAGATATTCGAAATATGGCAGCCGAATCATGTAATCTACAGCGATGTTAGCCCCTAATTCTGAAAAACCATATATAAGATATTGATACACAGACTTATACGATTCATAATCCCGACACTCGCCCAACTGCTTATCGGCCTCCAATATCAAATCATACACCTGCACTTTCTGCAAGCCATTATTAACTTGTCCTCTCAAGAACGGGGACAATGTTAATAACAATATGATTATCAATAATTTAGCCTGTTTCATCAGATCTTATAAAATTATTTCAACACTTCGCTTATTCTTTGTTGATATGCTTCATTTTCGACAAGAAGTAATGCTTCTTTTGCTTCGAAAACATCAGGACCGTTATGATAGGCATCAATCAGTTTGTCGACACACAGGTCTGTTCCGAAATACGCGAAAACCTTATAATAACGTGATATTTTATCAGGTTTTACATGTTTCAACGTTGATACAAAATCGTTCTTCACATTGCCTGGAACGTTTTGCATAGCGGCTTTGATAGCGAGTTGTACATCCTCTACATATTTGTCGTCGCAGTTTTCCAACATAGTTTTCAAAGCATTAGCATTTGCTGGCACTACCACGAGTTTAAGGACTTTGTATGCCATATCTTTAACCGCTTTATCGTTGTGTAAAGTCTGTTCTCTGACACGTTCGTTAAGTCCTGGTTCCGGACGACACTCGACGATCTGCAGTGCTCCCAGTCGTTGTTTTGGGGTACCCACCCACATCACGTCGTTCATCACATCGCGATAATTACCTTCATAAGCTATCATAGATTCTTTTATAATCTCTTGATAATCACCACCAAACATAGGTTTCACAGCATTGATGCCATCGGCATTGTCGATCTTGAAAATAGCACGAATTGCTGCTTTCACGAGCTTAGGATTCTCTGATGACAGCTGTTTTATGATAAGTTCCATCTGCGAGTCGTCTTTGATGTCGCCCAGCCAGTTGATGGCGTCCACGAGAGCATCGCCTTTCTTGCATTTTTTCATTACATTCTTCACAACATCTTGATTTACATATGGTTTCATATGATCAAGAGCCACGACTCTTACATCGCTCGACTTATCTTTTAGTGCTTTATACAACGTCGGCATAGCTTTTTCACCTTCAAGACCTGTAATAATCTCCAGACTGGCGATTCTGCTTGTAGTCGACTTGCTCTTCAGAAGTTTTTTAGCACCTTTTTTAATAATAGAAGTAGTCTTGTCATTGCTACGAATGACGACGAGTGCCTTATAAATCTCAATTTTTGTCGGCTCGTCGGCACCTTTTAGCCAAGAAACAAGCTCATCTTCCATGCTTGCGACGTTCTGTTTTCCAACGCCATAAGCCAGTGATGCCTTATATTTCAAGTCATCATGATGCGTCAAGATATAATTCTCGATATAACTGCCAGAGCCATCGATATCGCCTACCGTTCTTATCACATGATCTGCAAGTTCCTCGTTTTCAACAAGTCGCATAACATCTTCAATATCGTTGGCCACGCAAACTTTTCCAAGTTGAGCTACCAGGAAAGGAGCAAAGTCCTTAGCATGGAACTTCTCGGTGTAAGAAATTATAGCCTCCTTCAAAGCATCATGCATTCTTGTATCGCGCGACATCCAAGCTTCATCCGACATCGCTATTATAGTGTTTCGCGCCGCATCAGCTACCGAATCGTTAGGCGACTTCAGTTTTTCCAGAACCTCAAGCACATAATCCGTTCTAAAACATTTTATTTGCTGTTTTTGCGCAAAAATCTGCATGGGAATCATCGCCATCAAGGCCACAACCACAATAACTCTTTTCAAAATTTTCATATTTATCATTATAAATATATGATTATCAATTATTTAAACAAACATCTTTAATCTTAAAACTAAAGCTAATTCAAACTACAAATATAATAATTTTAACGCAAATCGCATCATATTATTTTGTATTTTTGCATCGTGTATGAAGACAAGTATTTCGACACGTGAGATTTGGCGTATCGCGGTCCCGATTATGATTGGCGGGCTTGCGCAGACGCTCATCACCTTCACCGACACAGCGTTTTTGGGTCACCTCGGCGTGATAGCCCTTGGCGCCTCGATGATGGCGGGCATGTATTATTTCGTGTTCACCACCATGGCGATGGGCTTAGCCATTGGTATTCAGATAATTATCGCCCGACGTTTCGGCGCTCAGGAGTACGACAAGATAGGCAGCATCTTCCAGCATGGAGCAGCATCGATACTCATTTTCGGACTGCTTTTGTTCACGATAATGAAGCTGTTCTCTGGTCCGCTCCTTGATTTCATCATAGAGTCGGAGAGCATCTATGCCGGCGCGATGGAATACATCAACGTGAGGCAGTTCGGCATCGTCTTCGTGTGTTTTAACTACCTCTTCCGCTCGTTGTACACCGGACTTTCCAACACGAAAGTCATCACCTATTCGACGATTATCATGGCAACGGTCAACATCATCCTCGACTACTGCCTGATTTTCGGTCACTGGGGCTTGCCGGAGATGGGTATCGCCGGTGCGGCCTTGGCTTCACTGATTGCCGAGATCACCGCAACGACGTTCTTCTTCGTCTACACCTACATCACCTTAGGCAAACGCGAATACGAGCTTTTCAAACCTCATGGAGCAAGTAAAGAATTGATTATCAGCATCTTCAAGATAGCGACGCCGACGATGTTTCAGAAGCTGTTCTCGTTCAGTGCGTGGTTTATCTTCTTTATCATGGTCGAGAAGATGGGCGAGCAAGCCATCGGCATCTCTTCGATAGCCCGCAGCGTTTATATGATACTGTTCATCCCGGTCTTTGGCTTCCTAGCCACATCCAATACCATCACAAGCCGTATAATCGGAGCCGGCAAAGCCGACGAGGTGCTGACTACGTTGTTCAAAATCGTGCTCAACTGCATACTTTGCTGCATTCCGCTGATTTTGGTTTGTCTCTTCTTCCCTACTACCGTGATGAGCATCTACACCGACGACATGGTGCTTGCCGGTGCCGCCATCCCTTCTATTTACGTGATTTGCGGCGCCATCATCTTCCAGGCCATCGGAGCGGTGATGTTTGAGGCAGTCTCAGGAACAGGCAAGACCAACGCAGCGTTGTGGCTCGAGTTTGGCATCCTGCTGCTTTACATCATCTACATCTGGATGCTGACACAACTCACCACCAAGGTCGAATGGGTCTGGACCTGCGAATACCTCTATGGCGGCTTAATAGGCTTAGTATCAGTGATTTACATAAAATACGCCAAGTGGCATAAACTAAAGATCTAACCTACTCGTCATTTCGACCGGAGCGAAGCGGAGTGGAGAAATCTTATAACATAAAAAGGAGATAATTTTAATAATATGAAGAGAATAGAGATTAAAGATTTCGAGCTTTACACCACGGGAATCATCAGCATTGCGTGGAAAGAAGGAAAGAAAGACATGTTTGTGAACGTCGACCTTGACCTTGCGGCTATGATGAAGCTCTGCAAGATTGAAGGCATCTCATACGAAGCGGTGCAGAAACTTTCGGCCGACCAGAAGCCTCTGACGTTCCACAAGGCATCGGTTTATCTTTTCCAGGAAGATGACCGTCCGGGCCAGTATTGTCTGAGCGAAGCAATGTTTGAAGACGATGGCATCGACATCTACTACTGTGAAATCAAAGGTTGAGGAGCCACTCCCTGACCTTCCTGACTTTGTCGCAATCGATTTCGAGGCCGCCAATGGCGAGACAACCAGCGTTTGTAGCATGGGAGTCGTCATTGTACGCGACCGCGAGGTCGTGGAGGAGTTCTACAGTCTGGTGAAGCCTGTGCCGAACTACTACGACTTCTACACCACCAAGATCCATGGATTGAAGAAAAAAGACACCGACAAGGCACCAATATTTCCTCAAGTTTGGAATCAAATTGAGAAGAAAATCAAAGGATTGCCGTTTGTGGCGCACGGCTACGAGTTTGAGAAGCGCTGTCTCAACTCGCTGTTTGAGCACTATAAAATGGGAAGAAAACGTTTCAAGATTTACGACACCAAACGCGCCTCAGAGATAGTGTTTCCTGACTTGGAGAACCACAAACTACAGACCGCCGCATCCGCCTGCGGCTACGATTTCACCAAGAAAAACAAACACCACAACGCCTTAGCAGATGCGGAGGCGTGCGCGAAGATAGCGATGGAGGTGTTTAATCAGTAATTGTCAGCAACCACTCCCCGATTTCGTGTTTCACGTAGCTCTCGCTGATGATGTGAGACGGCAACGTCTTCTTAGGGCACATCTTACGATTTTTGAAGATTTTCTCGTAATCGCGTTTGATGTCGTCGCCTAAAAGCTCGTCGTGCTCACAATGATGACACGTAACATTCTCATTTACTGTGAATTTGAATTTCTTAAACTCAAACAAATCGGCCATCGTAAACTTGAACGACGTTGCGCCATCGCTCCGGCGAGCATGATACTGAACAGTGCCCACACTCTTTTTCAACGACTTCATAGGCTCGATGACTGGGTTTATCACCAGCTTGGGACCGTTGAAGTCGCTGCAGAGGATGTAGAAGCCTCCCAGCGATGTGCCAATCATGGCAAAGACATCATTTTCCTTAGCGAAATCGTTGATTTTCTTGATAGAAGCACCAGCATGATGGTCCACCTCAAGCGCACACCATTCATAATCAGGGTAGTAAAGGTTCAGGAAGCCCACCGTTTGAGTGAACGGTGAGCCTCCGAAGCCGTGAATATACACTATCTTTTTCTTTGACATAACATTTGGGGTTAAAAGTTGAAGAATTAAAGTTAAAAGATATTAAAGTTTGCCGCTTTGCGTTCCTTTAACTTTTATCTCTCCTCTTTTAACTAATTATATCCATTTTACAAGCGGCAGATCCTGTCTGTGAGGCAGCATCGCGTTGGTCGGGAAGATTCTGAACGTGTAGTTGAACACCCCTGCCCTGTTGACAGGCAGACTGATATAATAACGTGCCCAGCCTTCACCTGAATCCACCAACGACAACGGCTCGACGAGAACAAGCTTGTTGATTACGTCTTTATCCTTGTCAGCGACAAGTAACTCGATTCCCACGTCGCCTTTTTTCAGTCCTGGTGTCTTCAGCGTTATTTCTGCGATGATAACCTCTCCGAATGTCAGCGGACGCACATCAGGATCCGGCACCTTGATGGATTCGACCTCGATCTTGTCCCAGTTAGCCTCGATATTTCGTTTCCAATCGACGATCTCAAACGCTTTCTTGTATCTGTCGGCTTTCATCCAGTTGGTACGCTCGATAAGCTTGGTGTAATACTGGCTGAAATAGTCGTCGAGCATACGTTTCATGGTGTAGAACGGCGCAATCTGCATCATATCGTTCTTCATGCACTGTATCCACTTACATGGCACTCCGGCTTTATCTCTGTTAAAATACAGTGGGATAATCTCATTTTCGAAGGTGTTGTAAATGGTCTCAGCGTCGAGTTCATCCTGATAACGTTGATCATCATAGGTACGTTCTTCTTTGATGGCCCAACCTGCCTTCGGACGATAACCTTCGGCCCACCATCCGTCGAGCACCGAGAAGTTGAGCGTGCCGTTCATGGCGGCTTTCTCACCTGATGTTCCCGAAGCCTCCAGCGGACGTGTAGGCGTGTTCATCCAGATATCGACACTCGACGTCAGCAGCTTACCGATTTCCATGTCGTAGTTATTGATAAACAACACTTTACCGATGAATTCTTTCTTTCTGCTAACCTCAATGATATTTTTAATAAGATCCTGACCGGCCTTGTCGTTCGGGTGTGCCTTACCAGCAAACAAGAATATGACCGGACGTTTCGGGTCGTTGACTATCTCTGCCAATCTCTCGAGATTTCTGAACAGCAGATGTGCGCGTTTGTAGGTCGCAAAACGTCTTGCAAAGCCGATAATCAGAGCGTTTTCGTTGAGTTCCTCCACTGTTTCAAGGATCAGTTTAGGACTCTCAGAACGACGTTGCATGTCGTCGGCAATCTTAACCTTGATAAACTCTATCAGATTGTGTTTCAATTCCTTACGAATCTCCCAGAAGTCCTTGTCGGGAACGTCTTGTATCTTCCTCCAAACGGTAGGATCCGACTGGTTGGCAAGATAATCCTCACCCAACACCTTGTCATACAGGCGCTGCCAATGTTTATCGGCCCATGTCGGGAGATGCACGCCATTGGTGACGTATCCGATGTGGTTTTCTTCGGCGAAATAACCAGGCCACATCTGCTGGAACATCTCTCTACTGACTCTCCCGTGGATGCGGCTCACACCGTTGACCTCCTGGCTTAGGTTCACCGCCAGCACGCTCATCGAGAACTTCTCGTTCGGGTCGTTATGACGGATACGTCCCATATTCATGAAGTCTTCCCACGAGATATTCACCCTTGGCGGGAAATGCGACAGGTATGTCCTCATGAGATTCTCCTCAAAGGCATCGTGACCGGCTGGAACTGGTGTGTGTGTCGTAAACAACGTCGACGTTCTGACAAGCTCTTTAGCCACGTCGAAGTCGAGGTTATGCTTTGTCACGTAGTTGCTCAATCTCTCAAGTCCGCAGAAGGCGGCATGACCTTCGTTGCAGTGGTATATCGTAGGCTTGATATTCAATGCGTTAAGCATCCTGATGCCACCGATGCCGAGAAGCACCTCCTGCTTGATACGCATCTCGCTGTCGCCACCATAAAGCTGTCCGGTGATAGCTCTGTCTTCAGGTGCGTTCTTTTCAGTATCAGTGTCGAGCAAATACAGGCTAATCCTTCCCACGCTGACTTTCCACACCTTAGCCAGCACGTTTCTGCCAGGGAACGCGATGCTTATTGTCACCCAGTTGCCTTCTTCGTCGCGCACCGGGTCAATTGGAAGCATCGAGAACTTCTGCGGCAGGTACTGCGAGAGCTGGTCACCCCACACCGACAACTCCTGGTTAAAGTAGCCGTAGCGGTATAACAGTCCGATAGCCAACAAGTTAGCATTCGAGTCGGATGCCTGTTTGAGGTAGTCGCCAGCGAGGATGCCGAGACCGCCTGAATATATCTTCAGTGACTTCAAAAGACCGTATTCCATTGAGAAATACGCTATTTTGTTGTCGTCGGCCGGCTTCACATCCATATATTTTCTAAACTTGTCGTAGACTTTATTCAGCTTCTCGATGAAAGCCGCATCCTGCTCAAGATCGTCGATCTGCGACTTAGTTAGGCTCTTCATCAACGCTATCGGGTTCTGCTCAAGGCGTTCAAACTCTACAGGATCGATGCTTTCGAATAATTCTATAGCGTCAACATTCCAGCACCACCACAGATTGTTTGCAAGTTCCTGCAACTTCTTCATACCCTCCGAATACACCGGCTCTATCAAAATCTTCTTCCAAGTCGGCGCATCCTGTTTCTTATAGTCAAAATTTCTTAACACTTCCGAATATTTTTTGCTTTGTTTGATATACTCTTTCCCATCTGACTTGCTGACAGCCATGTCGTATGCATCCCAATAATTGGCAATCAGGTCTTTCCACGTCAAAGTAGATGCTATTTCTATTGCTTTTTTAGATATCTCAGCACTTTCTTTTTCAGAATGAGCTGCCATCTTCAGCACGACATTTTGCATCTCATTGACGACTGCTTCTTCATTACCCTCTTCCCTATGGACAACCGTAACCGCCTCGCCATCAATCTTTTTACCTTGGATGTATTTTCCAAATCCGGAGACATCCATAGTTATCGTCGGGATGCCGTGTGCGATGCTCTCAAGTGGAGTGTAACCCCATGGCTCATAATACGATGGGAACGCCGAGAGGTCGAATCCATAAAGGAATTCGTTGTATTTTATGTTGAAGATGCCGTCGTTGCCGTTGAGATATGCCGGGATGAACATCACCTTCACGCGGTCGCCTTCATTATTTTGAAGTCCATTATCGCGTAAAGCGTTAAGCACCATATCCCATTGATAATCATGAATATAATGTGTACAAGGGAATTCGGTATGACCGTTTTTCTCGGCTTTCCCTTCGAGACGATATGTCAGATCCTTCGATGGACCGGCGATGTTGCCAGGAACCGCTATCACTGCCACGATGTCGCGTTTCAGGTTCTCGTCGTGATTCAGCTTAGCTAACATCTTGATATACAGATCGATACCTTTGTTATGGAACTCGTAGCGACCGCTGTTTATCAACAATAACGAATCGCGCGAGACTTCTTTTCCGCAAAGGGTATCGATGATTTCAAAGACTTTAGCTCTGCTTTTTTCTCTGCATGCGTTGCTATTCTCAACTTTTTTAACGAAATCAGAATTTATGCCGTTTATCGTAACAAAATCGGGTTTTCTTAGTAAAAACTGCTCGCATTCCTGTGCAGTGATGTCGCTCACCGTGGTGAAAACATCAGCATTTTGAGCCGATTTCATCTCCATCGACTGCTGAGAGACGATATTGAACCGACTTGCCATCGTCTGCCAATTATATGAACCGAGCTCTTTGTAAAGCGGCAGTCCGTTTCCGCTGATAGCGCGTCCGAGATATGTAGCATGAGTTGTAAAAACCGTTGAGATATAAGGGCAATGCTCCTTGATGTAAAGCACGCCGGCGCCTGTCATCCATTCATGGAAATGCGCCACCACGTTGTCGTCCTGCCCCACGTTCCACTCCACGAAATTCTCGATGACTTTGCCCGCTGCGTAGCCAAACACCACAGGCTCGATATAGTCCCATTGACCTTGAATAGAGTCGAGCTGATAACGCTCCCAGAGATGCGCAAGTATCTCATTCTTAATGGAATACATTGAAGTGTAGTCGATGAGGATAGCTATCGGCTTAGCGGAGATCTTCCAACGACCTACGCGTACCTTCACGCCAAGTTGCTCAGCCACTTTTTCACGCCATTCAGGAAACAGCGATGTGTCTTCAACAAAATACATGGTCTCGTGGGCTTCTTTCACCACATCAGGACCAATCGTAATATAATGATCGTCAAGAAGTTGCTTTACTTCTTCAGCCTTGGTCGACAGTACGGTATAAATACCACCGACCATGTTGCAGACTTCCCAACTGGTCTCAAATAAAAAATCAGGTTTTTTCATTAAAAATTATTTCATTCGGTTAATAAAATCCGTCAAGATATTCATGTAATTGATATAATAATCATACGGCGTTCCACCCTGATGCTTGGTACACATAGCAGCGAAGTTTTCGGCTGCCTGAAGCGCACGCCAGTCGCGCATAAGTTCTTCATCCTTAGAGGCTTTCACCTTCTTGAAGCATCCGTATAACGTGGCTAATGCGTCATCCTGCATGTCGTTACCCATCCAGTTGGAGAGGTCGCGCTCCTCGTCCTGACACGACAGTGGGATCGGGGCGTCGAACACTCCTGTCGGCTGGAGCTTCTCAACAATCTGATGAGGTGTAACCAATTTAAAATCAGTATATTTCAAGACCGCATCCGGCAGATATTTCATAAACTCGAAGATACCCGTCGAAGCGTCCAGAGCCTCACCGAAGGTCTCGTAATCAACGAAGATGTTGACAACCTCCTCCTCTTTCGGAATCGAGTTAAGCCAGTTGACGAAATCCTCCACTTTGAATGTCTCGTGCGCAAACTTCAGAGTGATCTCGTCGCTCATCTTCCAGTTACGCAGCATCACCTTCAGTTTCGGGTTTATCGCGTTGACATACAGATAATTAGGACTCTTCCAGCCTAACACGTGCTTAGCTCCTTCTGTCAAGATGAGGTCGAAGCCCATCTCAGCCACGTCGGCACCGATTTCGTTAGAATAAATAAGCTCAGTGTTGTGGAAAGTCTTTGGACGGACGTTGAAGATTTCTTTCATAAGTCGTTTATGTTCAGCGACTTCCATCTTGAAAGCGTCTTTATTCATCAGCGATGACACTGAATGCGAGTACGTCTCAGCCAGCACCTCCACATTGCCTGTCGCGACGAGCTTTTTGAAGCTTTCCAAGGCATACGGCGTATATACCTCCATCTGTTCGATAGCTGTTCCCGAGAATGAAATCGCGAACCTCATCTTGTTTCCAAGTTCTTCTATCTTCTTGAGCATCAAATCGTTCATCGGGACATAGCATCTCTCAGCCACGCGTTGCATCGTGATGCGGTTGTTGTAGTCGTCATAATAAAAATGACGTTTCCCGATATCGAAGAAACGATATGTGCGGAGCCTGTACGGCTGATGCACCTGGAAATAAAAACATAAGTATCTCATAATATCTAATTTTTATTTATTGCTTTTTCATAGACCGCCTTGATTTTCTTAGCGGCATATTCCCATTTCAGGTTATCGACCTCTTCTTTTCCTTCATTACGGAAGATGTCGTTCACTGCTTTGTATTTGCAAATGCCATAAATGGCGTCGGCCAGACCGTTGATGTCCCAGAAGTCGACTTTCAAAGCATGTTCTACCACTTCCGAGACACCCGACTGCTTTGAGATGACCACCGGCACCTTCAGTCGCATAGCCTCAAGCGGCACTATGCCGAAAGGCTCTGATATTGAAGGCATCACGAAGACATCGGTCATGGCGAACATCTGGTCGACGTCGTTGCCCTTCAGGAAGCCCGTGAAATGGAAGTTAGATCCGATCTTCAGCTGTGCAACACGTTTTATCATCTTCTGCAGGAGGTCGCCGGTGCCAGCCATCACAAAATGGATACTTGGGTCGACCTGCAGTATCTTATACGCTGCCTCCACGAAATACTCCGGACCTTTCTGGAATGTGATACGTCCGAGGAACGTCACCACCTTGTTTTTCAGGCCACTGCTCTCGTATTCGTCGAGTGATTTATCGCTCGGCTCAACAGCGTTATGCACGGTGATGACCTTATCGGGGTTGATTCCGTATTTCTCGATGACGATGTTACGTGTCCAGTCGCTCACGGTAATCACCAGGTCTGCCGCTTCCATTCCGCGACGTTCGATAGCATAAACATCGGTGTTGATATTCTCGCCTGAGCGGTCGAACTCGGTGGCGTGCATATGCACCACCAGCGGCTTGCCGGTAGTCTCCTTCGCAGCAATGCCTGCCGAATACGTAAGCCAGTCGTGTGCATGGATGACGTCGAAGTCGTACTGAGTGGCGAGCGAAGACCCGATAAGGGCGTAGCGAGCCACTTCTTCCATGAGGTTAGCGCCATATTTGCCTGAGAACTCATAACGAGGTGCGAACACCGAGCTATGGAAGCCTTTCGTGGCATGACGTTGCTCCTCATAAATGGTAGCATATTGCTCAGGTCCCACATAAGGGATGATGTTGGAGCCAATCTCCATGTATTGCACCCTGTCCCAATAGCTTCGCTCCGTCTCATGGTCGATGTCGACCGTCACGTCGGAGGCGTTAAGCAATCGGACATTAGTCTGATCCTCGTCGCCATGTGCCTTAGGCACCACGAAGAGCACATCTACGCCGTTCTTGGCGAGACCTTTTGTCATGCCGAAGCATGCTGTTCCGAGACCGCCTGTGATATGAGGCGGGAACTCCCAACCAAACATCAAGACTCTCATAGTTTATTAGTTTTTGAGTTATTATTACCAAAGACATGATGAATCGCATACAGTGGATCATCATTTCTCAGATAGTTAATCACATGATTCAGATACAGCAGCGCCGCCACGCTCGTCGACTGTGAGATACAGCCGCGGGCCTCGTGCGGTGGGTTGCCGTCGTAGATCTCGGAGATGCTGCCGATGCCGTTCTCGAAGATGGCCTGTTCGAAGCCATTATACAGATCCTCGAGATATGGAAGTGCCGTCCTGCCGTAGATACGCACGCATAAATCGGTGTAAGGCATTATCAACCAAGGGAATACGGTGCCGTTATGATAGGCCTGTTCACGCTCACGATGGTTGCCGATGGTCACACCACGATAATGCTCGTCACGTGGTGATAGCGAGCGTAATCCTCTGATTGTCAGCAACTCAGAACGCGTGATATCCAAGATACGTTTCTTCATCCTATCGTCTAGTGGCGAGTAACGCAATGAGCCTGCCAGAAGCATGTTCGGGCGCACCATCTCGTTTCTCTCGTATTCGTTGACGAAATCGTAGAACATATCGTTCTTTTCATCATAAAACACCTGTAAAAACGACTTCTCGACCTTGTCGGCGACATATTGCCATGTGTTAAGATGCAGATTTTTCTTGTCTGCAGCCTTCAGAAGCTCCACACCATAACGCAAAGCGTTGTACCACAATGCGTTAACCTCGATAGCATATCCTGTTCGCGGTGTCCACGGCTTACCGTCGCAGAACACGTTCATCCATGTGAGGGCGAGGTTCTCATTGCCAGCGTAAAGCAATCCATTATCCTGAGCCTTCACGTTGAAATCTGTGCCGTTAATGAAGCTGTCGAGAATGGTGGTGATGACTTTGCCGTATTCACGCCAGATAGCTTTTCGTTCTTTGCCCAGCATCGACTCATATTTCTGAAGGTTCATAAAGAACCACAGCGGTGAGTCGACGGCTGTGTAATACAGGCTCTTCTGGTAGTATTTATGCGGGAAGAACGCACCCTGCATCCTATCGATGAAGTATTTCAGCAGTTCTTTGAACGTCTTCTCGTCGTTGTTAGCCAGACAGATGCCCGGCAGTGACAGGAAGGTGTCGCGGCTGCATGAGCCGAACCATGGGAAGCCTGCAAACATTCGGGTTCCCTCCTCACCTCTTATGATAAACTGCTGCGCCGAGTTCTGTAGACAGTGTTCGAAGCTGTTACGTGGGATGCGATGCTCTATCTGGTTATCAAACTGTTTCTTAAACAAAGCAGGATTCTTCTCTTCCAGACCCGCCGACACCACGATGCAGTCGCCTTTCTTCATTGGCACCTCGAAGAAACCTGGCACGTAGAGATCTTCAACGGCATCGTAGCCACGCTCGAACTCGCGGATATAGAATATGTTTTTATACCACAGCGGGCAGTGTGTGTATTCGTTGGCCTTTGAGATCTGGAAGCACAGACTGTCATAGTTCTCATACATACGCCAGGCCGCGCCGTTTTTCAGCTGGATATAGCGGCGGTTGGCATCGTAGTTCTCATGCGTAACCATGTGAACGTTACGGAATGCCAGGAACGGCATGAGTCGCAACGTGATAGGCTGTGCAGCGTCCAAAAGGGTGTAACGGATGAGGATTCGTGGCTCTTTCTCTTCGAAGATATATTCTTTCGTCAGAATCGAGCTTCCGACGCGGTATTTCAGCTTAGGGATTGGCTCGGCTGTAAACTCGCGCAGATACTTATGACCACGCGGTGCCACCGTGCCGTCCATATATTCATGCACTCCAAGGTGGAACTCCTCTTTATTCGCGATAATCGTCTCGTCGATCTGCGACAGCAAAACATGGTTGTTGTTGTCGAGCTGAGGCTGCGGAACGACCAGTAATCCGTGGTATTTTCTCGTATTACATCCGATTATCGTAGTGTTGTAGAAAGCTCCCGAGCGGTTGGAGCGCAAAATCTCCTTGTTCATTGTGAACTCAAGGTTCACCAATTGCCGTTTGTCGAAAGAGATATAAGCCATCTTATAGTTATTAGTTTGGAGTTATTGAACTTGCAAATATATCATATTTAAAAATAAAAAACAAGAAAAAAAGTAATTTTTTAACCAAGATTTTTTCGTATCTTTGCAACTTGTACTAATATCATAAAATCATGAAAATTAAAAACATCTTAATCATTTTTGCAATGAGTGTTATTGGCTTAACTTCATGTAACTCAGACAGTTGCAACGAAAATCCATTCTTCTCCGACTATGGAACATATCTCGAAGCTCCGGCGTTCGACAAAATTAAAAACGAGCATTATAAGCCTGCTATCATCGAAGGAATGAAGCAGCAGAAGGCCGAAATCGAGGCGATCTGCAACAACGCAGAGACCCCGAACTTCAACAACACCATCTGGGCTTTTGATAAGTCAGGCAAGCTGCTCAACAAAGTCAGCGGCGTGTTTTTCAACATGATGGAATGCATGAGCGACGACGAGATGCTGGCAATCGCTGAAGAAGTGATGCCAATGATCACTGCACACAGTGACGATATCGCTATGAATCCTGTGCTTTTCGAAAAGATTAAATATGTTTACGACCATCGCACTGAGATGGGTCTCGACGACCAGCAAAACCGCGTGGTTGAGAAATATTATAAAGACTTCATCCGCAGCGGTGCAGGCCTGAACACCGACGACCAGGCTAAACTGCGCGAGATCAACGAGAAACTCTCTATCTTGAGCCTGCAGTTCGGCAACAACCTTCTGAAGGAAAACAGCAACTTCAAACTCGTAATCGACAACGAGGCCGACCTCGCGGGTCTGCCACAGTCGAGCATCGACGCAGCAGCAGAGCAGGCTAAGAAAGACGGCATGGAAGGCAAATGGGCATTCACGCTGAGCAAGCCGAGCCTCATCCCGTTCCTCACCTATTCAGATAACTCAATATTGCGCGAAAAGATTTACAATGCTTATTACAATCGCTGCGATAATAACAACGAGTACGACAACAAAGCTATCATCAAGGAAATGCTGGCGTTGAGACTGCAGAAGGCACAGCTTTTCGGCTTCGACAACTACGCAAATTACGTGCTCGATAACAATATGGCCAAGAATGCAGCCACTGTCGACAAATTCCTCGACGACATCTTCTATTCGGCCAACGAGCTGGCAAAGAAAGAACGTCATGAGATGCAGTGTCTGTATAGCAACAACGGCAATGCAGAACCTATTGAAATTACTCGCAGTGACTGGTGGTATTTCGCTGAGAAGCTCCGCAAGGCAAAATATGATTTCGATGAGAATCAGATCCGTCCATACCTCTCGTTGGACAACGTCCGCGACGGTATGTTTATGGCTGCCAATAAGTTATACGGCGTGACATTCGAGCAGAGAAACGACATTCCTGTATATTTTGAGGGCGTTGAGACCTACGAGGTGAAAGACTTCGACGGCTCGATATTAGGACTACTTTATCTCGATTTCTATCCGCGTGAGTCAAAGAGCAGCGGCGCATGGTGCACCGGCTTCCGCGAAGGCGGCTACGACATCGACGGAGTGTGGCATCCCGCTCTCATTCAATTGGTTATGAACTTCACGCCGGCATCGGGCGACACCCCTGCCCTTCTCAACTGGGACGAGACAGAGACCATGTGGCATGAGTTCGGACACTCGCTGCACGCCTTCTTCTCGAAAGGTAAATACAGCAGAACATGCGGCAGCGTGCCTCACGACTATGTTGAACTTCCTTCACAGATCATGGAAAACTGGGCTGCAGAGCCTGAAGTCATCCGCATGTATGCCAAACATTATCAGACTGGCGAGGTCATGCCTGACAGCCTCATCGAAAAGATTGAAAATAGCGCTTTGTTCAACCAAGGCTTCAACACCACCGAGCTCATCGCAGCATCTATCTTGGATATGAGATACCATGAGCTCACCGACATCGACGAAATCAATAACCTTGATGTAGATGAGTTTGAAGCACAGCAGATGCGTGCCATCGGCTTGATCCACGAGATTCAGCCACGTTATCGCAGCACCAACTTCTCGCATGTGTTCAGCGGCGGCTACAGTGCAGGTTATTATGCCTACACTTGGGCCGAGGTGCTGGACAAGGACGCTTTCAACTACTTCAAGGAGTCGGGCGACCTGTTTAACCCAGATCTTGCCAAGTCATTCAGAATCAACTGCTTACAGGAATGCGGTAACGACGAAGGCATGGTGCAGTACAAGAAGTTCCGCGGTCAGGAGCCGAGCATAGAGCCATATCTGGAGGCACGTGGTTTGAAATAACATAAATCATTGACAATCATGACAGTAGACCTCTTTGTATCTTGTGTCATCGACCAGTTTTATCCGATGACGGCGATGAACACCCTGAAGCTCCTCAAGGCAGCTGGCGTCAAGGTGGAATACAACCCTGAGCAGACCTGCTGCGGCAAGTTCGCGTTCAACAGCGGCTATGTCGACGAGGCAAGAAAACTGGCTGAGAAGTTCATCAACGACCTGAACCACAAACGTCCTATCGTGGGCATCAGCGCGTCGTGCGTAGGATTCATCAAGACGAGATACAAAGAGATCTTCCATAACTCGAGCTATCATCTGCAGTGCAACCGACTCGTCGGCAACATCTACGAGATCACCGATTTCCTTGTAAATCAATTACATAAAGACTATTTCGATGCTGTCTTCCCGCATAAATGCGCATACTTGGATTCTTGTTCCGCCCTTCGCGAACTTGGGTTGAAAAACGAGGCCAGACAGCTACTCTCGAAGGTCAATGGGCTGGAGTTGGTTGAGTTGAAGCATCCTGAGATATGCTGCGGCATGGGAAAAGGGATGTTCCCGCTGCAACACGAGACTATCTCATCGGCCATGGCTGACCAGAAGCTGAAAGATGCAATCGATGCAGGCGCTGAGTATTTAATTACCAACGATATGTCGTGCACGATACATCTCGACTCATATGCGAAAAAACAGGGACTACCGATTAAGGTGATACATATTGTGGATGTATTGACTACAGGATGGGAGTGATTTTTTTAAATTCCTCCCAGAATCCCGGATACGATTTAGAAACAACGTCGGCGTTATTGATTTCAATGGCGCCGATTTTCATTGCCAGCGGTGCCAACGCCATCGCGATACGGTGGTCGTTATGGGAATCGAACACATTTGTAACGCCGATTTTCGATAGTTCCGTAGTCATCGCCGCCACCCGATCCGATTCCTTGTGTTTGAGATTGCGCAATCCCGTGAAACGGCCTTCTATATGTAAGCCGGCACAGGTGGCGGCGATGGTCGGGTACAAATCAGGGTTGTCGATGAAATCGAATGATAGTTGATTATCATTGATTGCATTGGTTTTTTCAATGATCACGTCATCACCATCTTGAATTGATTTGACACCGAATTGTTCGAACCATTTCGCGACGATGGCATCACCCTGTTTTGAATCGAGATGCAGATTTTTCAACCTAGCACGACCGTTTTCGCTGAAAGCGACTATCTCATACCAATAAGATGCGCAGGTCCAGTCGGATTCTACAGTATATTCAACATCTTGATAATCAGATGGTTGCACCAAGATATCACGACCTTCACGTTTAACATGTGCCGAAAAATGGCACATGACGTCAATGGTCATGTCGATATAAGGTAATGAAGATAAATCGCCGTCAAGATGCAGAGACATTCCTTGGCGCGTCTCTAAAACCGGCATTGCCAATAAGATTGATGATGCAAATTGTGAGCTACGGGTTATATCAACAGATATATCATTGATTTTCAATGTTTTACCATTGATTTTCAATGGAGGACAACACTCCTGTCCCATATATTCGATATCGGCGCCCATTGTGCGCAGTGTATCTACAAGGTCACCTACGGGACGCTGCAGCATGCGGTCGGAGCCGGTGAGTATCCATTCGCCTTCACGTAAAGCCAAGGCTGTCGCGAGAAAACGCAGAACGGTGCCGGCGTTATGACAATCAATTATAGTAGGACCATCCAGATTTGAATGTAGGATATTTTTTAATAGAACAGTGTCATCCGAGGCAGAAAGATTCTTTACTCGGGGTGTAAAACCGCCATAATAGCCAATCATCAGCACGCGGTTGCTCGCGCTCTTGCTGCCAACGAGATTGACTTCTACGTCAAATGTTTTATTTACCCCAGTAATTCGCATCGTTTTGATAATCAATGAGATAATTTATCGAATCGACGATATCTTCAGGTTTCACCACGACATCATAAACGGGTTTCCCATAATCCTCAATCAGCACAAAGCGGATGTCGCCGCCTTCGTTTTTCTTATCGTGACGCATAATCTCCATCAACTCTTCAACAGGTATGCCGTTGAGATCAAATCTGTTGAAGTTTTCAGCGTATAAATCTTTATAGTCAGAGGTTATCTGATGGTTTAAACCGCAATATTTCTCAGACAGATACAATGCCGACAGCATTCCCATCGCCACTCCTTCTCCATGACGGATTTCTTTATGATTATCAATGAGATACGTCTCAAGTGCATGACCGATGGTGTGACCGAAATTCAGGATTTTGCGAAGACCTTTTTCGTTGACATCATTGCGAGTAATCTCGTTTTTGACATCTATCGCCTTTTTGATTAAGACTGGATCAACAGGATTTACAGGATTATCAAGAAGTTTTGCAGTCAAAAACTCCTTATCAACGATGAATCCGTATTTAATTATCTCAGCTAAGCCTGAAAGCAGCTCACGTTTAGACAATGTTTCAAGCAATTCGAACAGAATCACCACTGCGAGTGGCTGTGAAAACACTCCGATTTGATTCTTAAGTCCTTGAAAATCAATGCCAGTTTTACCTCCTACCGATGCATCTATCATTCCCAAGAGCGTCGTAGGCACGTTGATGAAATCGATGCCTCTCTGATAGCATGAGGCTGCAAATCCTCCGACGTCGGTCACCATGCCACCACCGATATTGATTAGTAATGACTTTCTATCAGCATGATTGTCAATAAGTTGCGACCAGACATCCTGAACTGTTCCGAGATTTTTATGTTGCTCACCCGAAGGGATAACTATTTTAGTATATGATTTTAATAATTCAATACTATTGAAATATTGAAGACAGAATTTCTCGCTATTCTCATCCAAAAGTAGGAAGGTTTTGGTGTGAGAAGCAATGAGAGATCTTAGTTTTTCGATATCGTTTTTATAGAGAATCATCTAGATGACAGTGCATTTAATTATTCTAGAGTTATCGTTGTCGCCCAGAGCTATCTCCACTTTAATGAAGTGGTCGGGCATCAAAGGGTCAATCAACTCGGGCCATTCCAAGAGGCACAGATGTCCGCTGTAGAAATAGTCCTCATAGCCGATGTCGTAAACCTCTTCCAGCTTCTTGATTCGATAGAAATCGAAGTGGAAAATCGAGCCTTCCATAAGCGTAGGATATTCATTTACAAGGGCGAAGGTCGGACTGTTGACCTCGTCGGTCACGCCGAGTTTATGACACAGATTCTTGATCAGAGTGGTCTTGCCGGCGCCCATCGGACCGTAAAAAGCGATGATATCCGATTTCTCGCGCCAAGATATCAGTAAATCCGACACCTGTGAGAGCTCGTCAACGCTGTTGATAATGAACGATTTTTCAATCATTTTGCCTTAAGATATGCCACAGGAATCATCATCTCATTCATGGAGATGCCGCCATGCTGGAAGGTGTTCCTGTAATAATTGACGTAATAGTTGTAGTTATTCGGATATGCGAAGAAGTCGTTGGAACGCGCGAAGACATACGACGTCGACACGTTGATGCGAGGCAGGAAAATCTTCTCCGGGTCTTTCACCTCGAAAACCTCTTTCGCATTGTAATTCAACGACTTACCATATTTATATCTCAGATTTGTGTTCACCGCCTTGTCGCCCAGAATCTTCACTGGGTTCTTAACCCAGACAGAGCCGTGGTCGGTGGTCACGATGGCGTCACAGCCTTTGTTTGCTATGAATTTCATCATATCGAACAACGATGAATGCTCGAACCACGACAGCATCAGCGAGCGGTATGCCACCTCGTCGTCGGCGAGCTCACGGATGATCTCCATCTCGGTTCTTGCGTGTGAAAGCATATCGACGAAGTTGTAGACGATGACGTTCAGCTTATTCTGCATCAGGTTGTTCATCTGCTCGAAGAGCTTCTTACCGGCAGCCAGATTCAGCACCTTGTTGTAGGAATATTTGATATTCTTGCCATAACGGCGCAGCTGTTCGCCTAAAAGCTCGCCCTCGAACTGGTTTTTCGTGCCTTCGTCTTCCTCATCGACCCAATATTTCGGGTAATGACGGCGGATCTCGAGCGGCATCAGGCCTGCGAAGATAGAATTACGCGCATATTGCGTGGTCGTCGGCAGGATGCTGTAGTAAATATCGTCATCGGCGACGCGGAAATAATTCTCAATCAAAGGCTGGATAGACTTCCACTGGTCGTAGCGTAGATTGTCTATCAATATGAAAAACAACGGCTTATCGTTATTGTCGAGACGGTTAAACACCTTGTCTTTCATCACGGTGTGCGACATTGTGGGCTTATTGATACCCTTACCCGACACCCAGTCGCAGTAGTTCTTTTCCACATAACGTGAAAACTGCGTGTTGGCCTCATTTTTCTGCATAAAAAGCACCTCTTTGATGCCTTCATCTGTCGATTTCTGCAGTTCCAACTCCCAACGTGTGATGTTTTTATACACGCCTATCCACTCGTTGTAATCGAGGTTATTGTTCAGGTCCATCCCGATCTTACGGAACTCCTGCTGGTATTTCGATGTCGATTTCTCATCGACTAGTTTCTTATTCTCGAGGTTACGCTTCAGCGAAAGCAGAATCTGATTCGGATTCACCGGTTTTATCAGGTAATCCGCGATATTGCTGCCGATAGCCTCTTCCATGATGCGTTCCTCCTCGCTCTTCGTGATCATCACCACTGGAAGGTTCGGAAACTCGGCTTTTATTTTTTCAAGAGCCTCAACGCCCGAAATGCCTGGCATCTGCTCATCGAGGAAAACTATATCGAAATGTCCGTCGCGCACCATATCCACGGCGTCGCTGCCGTTGTTGGCCGTCGCAACTTCGTAACCCTTCTGTTCCAAAAACATAATATGCGGCTTGAGAAGTTCAATCTCATCGTCAGCCCAAAGAATTCTTGTATTTGCCATAATATTCGTTTTTAAATAGAACGTGAAAGGTCGGATATTGTTTTACAAATTCTAAAATAATTTCAATTGAATCGACATATTGAACGTCTTGCGATGATATGGCGACATGCCATGTTCAGCCACAGCGTTCTTATGCTCTATCGTCGGATAGCCTTTATTTTGCTTCCAATTATATACAGGATATTGACTATCAAGGTCTTGCATGATATGATCACGAGTCGTCTTTGCCAATATCGACGCTGCTGCGATGGCTTGATATTTCGCGTCGCCACCCACTATGCACTGATGTTTTATGTCGTGATACTTGTTGAAACGGTTACCGTCGATGAGAAGCAGCTCAGGACGGATCTTCAGCTGGTCGATGGCACGATGCATCGCCAGAAACGAGGCATTGAGGATGTTTATCTCATCGATCTCCTCAGCGGAGACGATGCCGATGCCGTATGCCGCAGCGTTTTCTAACACCTTTATTCTCAGCTTCTCACGTTGTTTCTCGGTAAGTTTTTTCGAGTCATCGAACTCCGGAAAATCCATGCCTCGCGGCAATATCACAGCAGCAGCGACCACCGGACCCGCGATGCAGCCTCTTCCGGCCTCGTCACAGCCAGCTTCTATGAGATTCTCGGTGAAAAATGGCTTCAGATTCATAGCATTATCCCAAATAATGGCAAATATTGATTCGCAATGACCGCCAACATCATTATAACCATCAGCGTATCAACAAGTTTCGTTCTTTTTACATTACACAACGCCATGGAGATGAATATCGCCGCCATCATAAAGAACATGCCGTTGCTCATCACAGGATGTTGAGCGAAAAGCATCACTATACTTATGCCAAACAGCGTCATCGTAATTCTTTTCCGTTTTCTTGTACTGATGAGATTATTAGCATTTCTTGACCATATCGTGATTATAGAAACCAATGTCAGCAATGAAACTGTCAACAAAACGACCTTTTCCATGGTTGTAATATCAAGTTTCGTGAGGCTTAGGCTTGCAAAAGCACTGGAATAATCGTTGATGACATCAAAATAATCGCCGAAGATATATACCAAGGCAATCATAAAAAAATATGGAGCAATGATGCCTACGATAGGGATTAGATAGATCCTCATCTCTCTGATTCCATGAATTAACAAAGCCACTAATACCCAGATTATCATCAAGATAGCAGGGATGTAAAACATCGAGCCGATAGCGATAAAGATACCCGTATTCATCAGATATCTCTCGGGTTTTTCGATATTATAAATCAGAAATATGGTCTGCTGGGCCATCACCATGAACGGCATGGCGATGAGGAACGGATAGTATTCGTTATGTATCGGCACGCAGCACATGCATAGTACCATCACAAACGAGAAAATGCTGCTATATCGCGAAACCAGGTTGTCAACGGTCATCATCGAGTTGAAAACGAACACACACGAGCCGAACAACAGCATAACGAGGATGGTCATCGCCAGGTTGGAATTGCCCATGATACTCAACAACATATTGTACATCGGCGTTGTCGGGTATTCGTAAGGCGCATCATACGACTGGGTTATGAACACAGGGATCCATAGTACCGCTATCAGCAGCACTATCACAATCAGTTGCGGTATGTAGTTATATTTGAAGAACTTAAGCATTGTACTTCATCAGGTCGATACCGATATCGTGGCGGTAGTTTTTGCCTTCAAACATAATCTTTTTAGCGTTATTATAGGCTATCTCCCTTGCCTCTTCGATGCTCTTGCCATGTGCCGTCACTGCTATGACGCGGCCGCCCGATGTAACTATGTCGTTGCCATCGAGTTTGGTGCCGGCATGTGCCACGATGCAGCATGGACAGACGTCTTCGAGACCCGTTATCTTCATGCCTTTCCTATAGCTCTCCGGATAGCCGCCTGAGACAAGCATCACTGTGACGGAAGTGTCAGGATTTACTTTATAATGCGCCTCTTTGAGCTTGCCTTGAGCGCATTTGTCGAGCAGGTCGGCGAAGTCGGAGTCGATACGTGTCATCACGCCTTCGGTCTCAGGATCGCCCATGCGGACGTTGTATTCGATGACGTATGGGTCACCTCCGCAGTTCATCAAACCCAGGAAAATAAAGCCTTTATAATCGATTTTCTCTTTCTTCAGGCCTTCGATGGTTGGTTTTATGATGCGGTTTTCGACTTTCTTAACGAAGTCAGGAGTGACGAAAGGCACTGGTGACACCGCACCCATTCCGCCGGTGTTAAGGCCTGTGTCGCCATCGCCGATGCGCTTATAATCCTTGGCTTCAGGCAAGATGACGTAGTTTTCACCGTCGGTGAGGACAAACATCGACACTTCTATGCCTTTGAGGAACTGCTCGATGACCACCTTTGCTGATGCGGCGCCGAACTTACCTGAGAGCATCTCCTTCAGTTCGTTCTGCGCATCGGCGATGTCGTCGAGTATCAGCACTCCCTTACCTGCAGCGAGGCCATCGGCTTTGAGCACGTAAGGCGCCTCGAGGGTGGTGAGATATTTCAGTCCTTCGTCGAGGTTCGACGACGTCACCGTGAAGCACTTCGCTGTCGGGATGCCGTATCTCTCCATGAAGTTTTTGGCAAATGCCTTACTGCCTTCGAGCTGTGCACCGACTCTATCCGGACCGATAATCTTGACGTCTTTGAGGTCTTCGTCGGCCTTGAAAAAGTCGACTATTCCATCGACGAGAGGCTGCTCAGGACCCACAACCACAAGGTTAATGTAATACTTTAAGACAACATCTTTAACTGCTTGAAAATCAGAGATATTGATAACAATATTTTGACCCACTGAGGCAGTGCCTGCGTTGCCTGGAGCGATGTATACCTTCGACACTTTTTCGCTCTGTGCGATCTTCCAGGCGAGGGCGTGCTCACGGCCGCCCGAGCCGAGCACCAGGACGTTACAATTGACGGCTGTTATGAGTTGACTTTGGATGTCTTTGAAGTCGACAGCGTCTTCTTTCGTTTCTCCGGGATACATTATAATTCTTTCCATAATAAAGCTTTATTTAGGGTTGTTAATGACGTCTTCTATTACATTCCACCAGCCGGTGGCGGCTTTGTCCCACGAGAAATCGTGGTGCCGGCGGCGGCCCTTCTCGATGAGGGCGGTGCGGACGTTTTCATCGAGCATCTTCTCCATGGCATCGGCGATCGACTCCACGTCGAACGGGTCGACGAGAAGGGCCGCGTCGCCGGCCACTTCGGGCATGGATGTCACATTGGAGGTGATGACAGGCACATCGCATTTGTACGCCTCTATTATCGGGATGCCGAAGCCTTCGAAATAAGAGACATACACCGAAGACAAAGCCGCCGCCGTGACGCGGTTAAGCTCGTCCATCTGCAGATGTCCGACGAAGACGACATCGTCGTTATGTTTCATCGCCTCATAAGCCTTCTGTATAGGCTCCGTCCACCAGCGTTTCTCGCCTACTATCAATAACTTAACGTCGGAATGCGTCTTCTCCTTGAAGATATCGAAGGCTGGAAACAGCCTCGCCAGATTCTTACGCGGATGTAATGAGCCGACAAACATAAAGTATTGATAACCAGCGGTATACTTATTTCTAACTTGTATTTTTTCTTCTTCGGATAGCGGCTTAAAACCTTCGTTGGCGCCGTTATACACCACGTTGATCTTCTCAGGCTCCACGCCATAATTCTCGATGATATCTTGCTTAGAAAACTCCGAAACAGTGATGATTCTCGTAGCTTTCTTAGCGAATTTAGGGAAATAACGCTTATAATGCCAGAGCGCTATCCGCGGGAAGTCCTGCGGGAAATGCTCGAAGTTAATGTCATGAAACACAGCGATTTGCGGCGTTTTAGAACGCAGGCTGAGATAGGCATCTGTCGACAAAAACACGTCGGGATTTATCTTACGGAGGGCACGACGCACCGATATCTCGAAGTAGATGATATATAAAAACGGGTGTCTTGCCTGCGGGAAAAGCACGACAGGCTTGACATTCTCGGCGAAGATGAACCGCGGATCAGGCTTACGGTCGAAAAGGAAATAAAACTCGTCGTCGGGATGTGCCTTCACGATACGGCTCAGCGTCTCGCAGGCCACCCATCCTATACCTTCGAGCTTGTCTTTCAACAGCAACCGAGTATTTACCGCTATCTTCACCTAGTTAGTTTTTGCAAAGTTAAGTTATTTTTTTATTGGTTCGGCAATTTTCGCTGCCAAAAACTGTCTATTCATACGGGCGATGTTCGTCACCGAGATGCCTTTAGGGCATTCTGCCTGGCAGGCGTAGGTGTTTGAGCAACTTCCGAAGCCCAGCTCATCCATCCTTGCCACCATCTTCTGCACTCTGTCGGCCGATTCTACCTGTCCTTGCGGGAGAAGTGCGAACTGCGACACCTTAGCACCCACGAAGAGCATGGCGCTGCCGTTTTTACATGCCGCCACGCAAGCTCCGCAGCCTATGCATGATGCAGCATCCATTGCCAGATCAGCGTTATGTTTGTTGATCGGGATGGCGTTGGCGTCAGGCACTCCGCCGGTGTGAACGGAGATATATCCTCCAGCCTGGATGAGCTTATCCAAAGCAGTACGGTCGACCATCAGATCCTTGATGATAGGGAACGCTTCCGAGCGCCACGGCTCGACGGTGATGGTGTCGCCATCCTTGAACTTACGCATATGCAGCTGGCATGTGGTGGTGTTTTTGAAACGTCCGTGAGGATGTCCGTTGATATATAATCCACAGGCGCCGCAGATGCCTTCACGACAGTCGTGGTCGAAGGTCACAGGGTCCTCGCCTTTCAAGACAAGCTGCTCGTTGAGAATGTCGAGCATCTCAAGGAATGACGCTTCAGCAGGAACGTTATTGAGTTGATAATCAACAAATTTACCTTTAGATGAAGCGTTTTTCTGGCGCCAGATTTTTAATTTTATATTCATAGCTTGTGTCTTTCTTTTTTACAGGAGATTTCTCCACTCCGCTTCGCTTCGGTCGAAATGACGGGAGAGAACTACTTGTAATTTCTTTGTTTCAGTTCAACATTCTCGAATTTGAGCTCTTCCTTATGCAGAATCGGCTCATTATCAACACCTTGGAACTCGTAGGCGGCGACAAAGGCATAATGCTCGTCATCACGCATGGCCTCACCGTCAGGGGTCTGATATTCGGCACGGAAATGACCGCCGCACGACTCGTTACGCATCAAGGCGTCGCGTGCGATGAGCTCGCCCATCTCGAGGAAGTCGGCGACACGCAGTGCCTTCTCCAGCTCGGTGTTCATACCTTCGACGTTAGGCACCTTGACACGTGTCCAAAACTCCTCTCTCAAAGCCTTGATCTCCTCGATGGCTTCCTTGAGACTCTGTTCGGTGCGCGACATGCCGACTTTCTCCCACATAATGCGTCCCAAACGACGATGAATATTGTCAGTTACGATATCGCCATTTATCGACAAAATCCTTGTAATACGTTGACGCACAGCGTTTTCCGCCTCCTCAAATTGTGGAAGGTTTGTCGCTAACGGTTTTTCGTTGATCTGGTCGGCGAGATAGTTCTGCATGGTGTATGGAAGCACAAAATATCCATCTGAGAGGCCTTGCATGAGGGCTGATGCTCCCAAACGGTTAGCTCCGTGGTCGGAGAAATTGGCCTCACCTGCTGCGAACAGACCTTTCACCGTGGTCTGCAGCTCGTAGTCGACCCATAGACCGCCCATGGTATAGTGGACGGCAGGATATATCATCATCGGGGTGACATACGGGTTCTCGTCGACGATACGTTCGTACATCTCGAAGAGGTTACCGTATTTCTCCTCAACTGCTTGACGTCCAAGACGTTGTATAGCTTCTTTGAAGTCGAGATACACCGCGCGGCCAGTGTTGTTGACCCCGTATCCTGCATCGCATCTCTCCTTGGCCGCGCGTGATGCTACGTCACGTGGGACCAGGTTGCCGAATGAAGGATAACGACGTTCGAGGTAGTAGTCGCGTTCTTCTTCAGGGATATCGGTGGCTTTGATCTTGCCTTCGCGAAGCAGACGGGCTTTCTCGGCGTCTTTCGGCACCCAGATACGGCCGTCGTTACGCAGCGACTCGCTCATCAGCGTCAGTTTCGACTGGTAGTCGCCGTGCACCGGGATACATGTAGGGTGGATCTGCGTGAAGCAAGGGTTTGCCATGCAGGCGCCCTTCTTATAGCACTGCCAGATAGCCGATCCGTTGGATGACATTGCGTTTGTCGAGAGGTAGAACACGCGTCCGTAGCCTCCGGAAGCTATCACGACAGCATGTGCCGAGTATCTCTCGAGCTCGCCTGTGACGAGGTTTCTTACAATGACGCCTCTTGCACGGCCGTCAACGACGACGAGATCCATCATCTCACGGCGAGGATACATCTTCACCGTCCCCTTCTCTATCTCCTTGCTGAGAGCCCCATAGGCGCCTAAAAGCAGCTGTTGTCCTGTCTGACCCTTGGCGTAGAACGTCCTTGACACCTGAGCGCCACCGAATGAACGGTTAGCCAGAAGTCCGCTGTAGTCGCGGGCAAACGGCACTCCTTGTGCGACGCATTGGTCGATGATGCTGTTGCTCACCTCTGCCAGACGGTAAACGTTAGCCTCGCGCGCACGGTAATCGCCGCCCTTGATGGTGTCGTTGAACAGGCGTTGAACGCTGTCGCCGTCATTAGGATAGTTCTTCGCCGCGTTGATGCCACCTTGGGCGGCGATGCTATGCGCGCGACGCGGGCTATCCTGGATGCAGAAGACTTTCACGTTGAACCCCAGTTCGCCGAACGAAGCTGCAGCCGACGCACCAGCCAGTCCGGTGCCTATCACAATGATGTCGAACTTACGTTTGTTGGCAGGGTTGACGAGCTTCTGCTCGGTCTTATATTTCGTCCATTTTTCGGCCAAAGGGCCTGTCGGTATCTTAGAATTCAGCTCCATATCTATATTAAAGTATTACTTTAAGTAAATATATCTAAACAATTAACCAATAATATATTACAACCGAGGCAAACATCAAAACAATGACAGCGGCGAAGAACTTGCCTAGCCATTCGATGCGGTTTTGCCAGACGTGGTTGTTCCATCCTATCGACTGCATCACGCTGGCGATACCATGCGACAGATGGAACCATATCGCGACAAGCCAAAGCAGGTACATTATGCTAAAATAGTTGTTCGAGAAGATGAATTTTATCTGATCGATGCCGTCGACGGGAGCGCCGCCTTTAAGTTCAGCGAGCTGCATCTTCGACCAGAAGTCGTAGAGGTGGAACACGAGTCCGAACAGTATGAAGGCTCCTATCGCGAGCATGTTTTTCGAGGCCCATGACACGCCTTCAGGACGTTCGTTTACTGCATAACGCTGGCGCCCACGCGCTTTGAAGTTCTGATATGACAAGATGAAGGCGTAGATGAGATGCAGAATCACAAGTATGGCAAGCCCTATCGTTCCTACGATAGCATACCAGTTAGCACCTAAAAACTCGCATATCCAGCGATATCCGTCTTCTGAGAATATCGAGACGACATTCATCGCGCCGTGAAACAGCAGGAAAAACACCAAACCGCCGCCAGTGACGGCCATTATCAGCTTCTTAGTGATTGAGGATAAACCTTTTTTGCCCATTTGAAAATGATTAATTCAATTTACAAAAATACAAAAAAAATGTTATTCTCACCAACAATTGTATAAAAAAAGAAGAACCGCCCTTGGAAGGCGGTTCTTCGAGCAAATTAGGATTATATTAATTGAAAAGCATATAGCTCGGGATTATGCCGAGTGAGAAGGTGCCGAGGAGCGTGCCATCGGCTGAATAACGCAGCAGATCGCCGTTCTGCACGTAGTTTTTCGCATCGGTGACGTACAAATCGCCATTCTCCGGGTTGACTTTCAGGTTGTAAAACACCTTACCTTCAGATGTAATAAACGGAGTTTCAGGGAGTTCAGTGGCATCGGCCGACACTTTATATATGTCAAGTGTGCCGTAGCCACCATTCATAAAATAGACGTTCTCCCCTGCTGCATCAACGGTCAGACCGCTCGGATAGCTGCCTTCAGCGAGGTCGAAACGATGTAACACGCTATGTGTAGCCGCATCGATGCAAATGATGGCAGGGTCGCAAGGAGTCATGTAACCGCCGCTGCACGACACCCAGATGTGGTTGTTCTTATCTACAACCATCGAGTTAGGCTCTTGAGCGACTTCAATGGTTGCGACAAGCGTATCAGCCTCACAATCAATGACTTGAATGGTCTTATTTGAGCCCGACGGAACGTAATAATTCGACCAGTTTGACATATACACCTCGTTGCCGACCTTCACCATAGCCTCGGTAGCGCTGCCATAGTCGACAAAAGTCAAAGCATTGGTGCTGAGGTTCATCGTCCAGAAGCCCGGACTCTCGATATCCGACACGTAAGCCTTGTTATCGCTCACCTGAATCATCTGTCGCGGCGAGTTGAAACCTTCGATTTTGGCCTTGTATTTGATGGTCTTGGCATTCACCTTATAAATATATTTGCTATTGTTGACCACGATGTACAAATCATTGCCAATCATCGTCATCGACTGCCCGACATCGCCTACAGGAGCATCGTTAACCCTGAAAAACAGGTTGTTTTCGACCTCATTCTTATCGAAATCGTAAAACGAAAGCGATGCATTAGCGTATGTAAAAGTACCTTCGTTTAAAATGAAAACACCCTTGCCCACTGAGAATTCCTCCGGCGCAGGATCAACGGTTTTCTTTTCTTTTTTGCAACCGACAAATGTCAGCGAGATTGCAATCATCAAAACTAAAAACGTTTTTTTCATAATTATTAAAACTAATATTCAATATTTCAATAATAATATCAAATAATTCAATACTAAAGTTTATAATTCAGACTCACTTCGTAGCTTCTGCCGGGCATCGCTCGATACAAAACTGCCTGATAATCGACGTTTGTGATGTTATTTATCCTAAATTCGACAGTTAACTTCCTTATCTGCTTGCCCATCGCCAAATGATGTAAAGTGTATGGATTGAGTCGACCTGCCAACACTTCTTCGGTATCGAGCTGTGTCTTACGCCTTCCGGTATACTCCATCGTATAGTTCAGATACCACGTGCGCCACTTCGCTTCCGCGTATGCGTTGGCGTGATGCAGCGGTATGTACATCAGCTGAAATCCGTCTTCTTTGTTGGTGGTATGACTGTAGACATAGTTGCCTGATACCGAGAAATTCCAGTCGCTGATGAAATAATTCATCTTCAGATGCAGCTCGGTGCCGTATGCCACCACAGTAGCTACATTTTCAGGTCTCCAATATCTCCATGGCGAAGGCACCCATTGTATCCAATCCTTCACTTCTGAATAATATGCGCCCATCGTGCTTTCAATAGAAAAACGTCCGAACTTCCTTTCATACATGATATTTCCGTCGACGGTGCGACCGTTTTCCGGCTTCAGGTCTTTGTTACCTCCAGGATTCCAATAGAGGTCGTTTAAGCTCGGATTGCGGTAGTTATGACTATATCCAGCATTGATTTTCAGACCTTTAAGATAAATACAGCTGTACGACATAGTAGCCGTCGGGAACACTCCAGCTGAGTTCCAGTCGACCCAGTCGTTACGCAAAGTAAAACGTAAGTCAATAGGTTTCAACAACTTACCAGTCAAAGCGGCATATAACGACAGAACATGGCGATCGGCGTTCTGGTTGTCGGTGTTATCGTAGTTGTTCGACTCCACCTGTTCGTAGTCCCACTGCACCTTGGCGTTGATTTTCCATGATTTATAAAGGTCTTGATACACATCTACGATTTGGTGCAGCACATTAGCGTCGTTTAGCGATTCGATTGTAGTGACCGGCGTTCCGATGGTGGTAAATGTATTCAGGAAATAATGCTGTTTTTCGTAGAAATAGGCCGATTTTAATTCAATCTTACCTGATTCCCAATAGGTTTTATAAGAGATAAAATTACGCGAATAGCCGTTTTCGGTATATTCTTTCGTTCGGTCGCTGTTACCCACGTTAGGCATTATCTGCGGGCAGTTACGGTCGCTCCACTGGTTCCATGACACTATGGTTATCAATGAGTTACGAAAGCGCCATTGATATTCCGGCATAACGCCGTAATCGACGAATTCGCCGTTTTTTTGCTTCATCACCTGATGCGGGATCACGCCTATGTTATTGTACTCGAAGTCGTTGTCGCTCGAGGTACGATAAGCCTTCACCCGCAAAAGGTGACTTGCCCATGAATAACCGGCAGTGATATAAGAGCCGAAGGTATTGAAACTGCCGTATGTCTGCTTCAGGTCGAGGATCCAGCCCTCGCCGAAATGCTGAGTGTTCTCGATGTTAACTGCGCCGCCGAGGCCGCCGCTGTTAGCCGACGTGCCACTACCCCATTTCAACGCCACCTGCTCGGTCATAAACACCGGGATGGTGCTGAAGTCGACCTGTCCGAGTGTTGGTGCGTTGATTGGGAATCCGTTCCACAGCACGAGGGTGTGGCTTGCGGTGGTGCCTCTGAACGATGCCGTCGCTACCCCGCCAGGGCCATATGTCTTGATGAAGACGGGGCTGTGCTGGATGAGCAGCTGTGACATTGTTATTGTGTTGAGACGTTTCAGCAGAGCGGTGTCCATCTTGCGTTCCATGGCGGCCTCGGCTTGGTTCTGCCTGATGGCAGCAGCGTTGACCTCCACAGATTGCAAAACGATAGTATCCTGAGCCAAAGCGGCAAAGGAAACTAAAAGAAACAGCATTACACACAATTTCTTCATACCAATCTGAATTCTTCGACCGACTCTTATCCCGAAAGTCTCAAATGTCTTCGATTTCAGGCAGGTCTTCTGACTCACTCCTTACGCCAGCGTCTTCCCGTTTATATGGGATAAACAGTGACATCTGCAGGCGCTGCAAGAGTTTACAGCAGCGGGAACTGTCCGGGGTTTTCACCCGATTCCCTATTGAGCCTTCTTCAGGCACCTGAAATCGACTGCAAAAATACAAAAAAGTTTGTAAAGTGTACATTCTTTACAAACTTTTTTTGCTGTTGGCTATTGGCTATTAGCCATTGGCTGCCAAAGGCCAAATGCCAAAAGCCAATGTTACATCATCTCACCTCGTAGGTAGTCGTCGATGGCCTTTGCGGCCTTCTTACCGGCTCCCATGGCGAGGATCACCGTCGCGGCACCGCTGACGGCATCACCACCGGCATACACGCCGTTACGTGTGGTACGACCGTTGTCGTTAGCGATGATACATCCGTGCTTGTCGGCGTTCAGACCTGGTGTTGTTCTGAAAATCAACGGGTTAGGCGATGTGCCGAGGGCCATGACGACCATGTCGACATCGAGCACAAACTCCGAGCCTTTGATCTCCACTGGACGTCTTCTACCCGATGCGTCAGGCTCGCCGAGACCCATGCGGATGCATTTCATGCCGTTGACCCAGCCGTCTTCGTTGCCGAGGATCTCGACAGGGTTGCAGAGAAGGTCAAACTGAATGCCTTCCTCCTTGGCGTGATGCACCTCTTCGGCACGTGCCGGAAGCTCAGCCTCAGAACGACGATACACGATATGCACGTCGGCGCCGAGACGTAAGGCAGTACGGGCGGCGTCCATAGCGACGTTACCGCCACCGACGACAGCCACCTTCTTACCAACGTAGTTTGGCGTCTCAAAGCCTTCTTTATATGCGAATAACAGGTTATTTCTTGTCAGGAACTCATTAGCCGAGACGACACCGCAGAGGTTCTCGCCCGGGATGTTCATAAACTTAGGCAGACCGGCGCCTGAGCCAATGAACACAGCGTCGAAATGCTCATCTTTCATGAGTGACTCAATTGATGCGGTACGTCCGATGACCACGTCTTTGAAGAAATGGCCGCCGAGACGCATCACGTTCTCCACCTCATGACGGACGACGGTCTCTTTCGGCAGACGGAACGACGGGATGCCGTAAGCCAACACGCCGCCGAACTCATGCAGAGCCTCAAACACTGTGACGTCGTAGCCACGCACCAACAATTCTTTAGCACATGTGAGGCCTGAAGGGCCTGATCCGATGACAGCGACACGTTTACCGTTCTTCTTGATAGGCTTCACAAGGTTGATATTGTTCTCACGTGACCAGTCGCCCACGAAACGTTCGAGTTTTCCGATGGCGATAGGCTCGAACTTCACTCCCATCACGCATTTGCCTTCGCACTGTGTCTCCTGCGGGCACACACGACCGCAGACAGCCGGCAATGCTGAGTCTTCGTCGATAATCTGCGCGGCACCTAGGAAGTCGCCTTCAGCCACCTTCTTAACGAATCCAGGGATGTTGATGTTGACCGGACAGCCTGTGACGCACTGTGGACGGCCGCAGTTCAGACAGCGCTGTGCTTCAACGATGGCTTCTTCTGCAGTGTAGCCGAGACACACCTCATCGAAGTTATGGGCACGCACCAACGGATCCTGCTCGGTTATCTTCACACGATGTTTCTTATCGCGAGGCTCATCGAGGATGCCGCCCACATGGCATTTATGGCCTTCGGCTTTCTCAGCGTTTTCAAGCTGTTTATGCTCAACCACGTTGTTATACATCGACTGACGTTTCATTGCCTCTGCAAAGTCGACCTTAGCACCGTCGAACTCAGGGCCGTCGACGCAGGTGAACTTGGTTTGGCCGCCCACACTGATACGGCAGGCGCCGCACATACCGGTACCATCGACCATCAAGGCATTCATCGACACAGTACATTTGATGTTGAGTTTCTGTGCGAGCTGGCACACAAACTTCATCATGATCATCGGGCCGATGGCGATGCATTCGTCGTAGTGATTGCCTTGATCAACGAGACGTTGCAGCATGTCGGTGACGAGACCTTTATATTCTGAAGTTCCGTCATCTGTTGTGACGTAAAGATTCGACATTGACGAGAGTTCATCTTCGTATACGAGGAGGCTGTGAGTACGGGCGCCGATGATGACGTCGGCTTTCACGCCGTTATGATACAACCACTTCACCTGAGGGAAGATAGGTGCGATACCAACGCCGCCGCCGATGAAGACGTATTTCTTGGTCTTACGCTCCTCATACGACATGTGAATGAACTCTGATGGACGTCCGAGAGGGCCCACAACATCAAGGAAGGTGTCGCCTACCTTGTATTTTGCCATCTCCTGAGTCGATTTTCCGATAGCCTTGAAGACGATTGTCACGGTGCCGTTCCAAGGGTCATTATCACTGATTGTGAGCGGGATACGCTCAGCTTTTTCTGTCATTTTAATAATCAGGAACTGCCCTGGGAGAGCCGCTCTCGAGAGACGCGGAGCCTCGATTTCCATCATAAAGGTATCCTGCGCTAATTCTTTCTTATTGACTATCAGATACATAATATAAAAATTTTAGATAATTTCCTTTAAAATGCAGTAATTACAAACTACAAAATTAGGAATTATTTTAATAAAAACAAAATTTTATAAATTATTTTTTAACAACCAGTTTTACAGTGTTTTCAGCTATTTTCACGAAATAAACGCCATTCGGCAGATTGGTCATGTCGATATGTTGCGTTTCAGATGTGATTTTGCCCACCAAGACCGTCTCACCCAAAGCATTTACAACATGATAATCTGATTCGAGATTATTTGAGTTTATGTGTATAAGTCCCGTAGTCGGATTCGGATAAACGGCTATTCCGTTATCGCCAATCTCAGCAATGCCTAGGGTTTGCGCATAGACATAATCATGGATACCGTCGGCCGACATAGCGTAAGCAGACTCGCATGCAAGGCCACCCGAGACAGTGTTAACAGCTGTCACCTTATAATATTGGTTGACATTCTTAATGTCGTTATCGTCAAAACTGGTCATATCACCGTTAGCATAACCAATATAGTTGTAGTTGACGCCATCGAATGAGCGGTAGATGTTATATTGAATAGTTTCGCTCGCTGTCCCAGCCCAAACAGCGTTAGTCAGGGTGATGTTGTCAATGCAGAGAGCGAATGCCGCCACTGCCGAGAAATGACGGAAGCCCACGAAAATGTTCTCCCCTGCATATCCCGACAAATCGACGGTGTATTTGGAATAAGGATGCGATGTCGTCCACTGCTGTAACATATTGATATTCATGCCATCAGATGAGGCAACGACTACGCCGAATGTCTCAACGGGATAGCTCGGATCGTAGCCTGCGGCATAGAATTCGAGGCTTGCGCCAGGAAGAATCTTAGTGAGCGGCATGAAAGCATAATTATCAGGAGTCAGGTCGCCATGACCGTTGACGTATGAGAATGAGGTCAGAGATGCGTTGGTGCCAGCGGTGTTGATTGCTCCGCCAGGCTCCATGCCGCCTGCAGCATAAATGCCGAATACATAGCCGTCGCCATCGCCGTCGAGGAATGACCATCCTTGAGGGTCATCTTCAAAATCAATGAAAATATCGCGTTCCCATGTGAGGGTGACTTTATCGCCATCATAAGTTGCTGCAAGGTTTTTCGGCGCTACACATTCCAATTCGGTGGTAGCACACTGAGGTGCCGCCAAAGCGAAATAAGTACCGTCAGTCTTGCTTCCTTCTTGGATAATTCTGATGCAATATTCTGATTCATAACGGTTTACGTTGTGAGTATAGCTTGTTTCACCATGGTTCAGCATAGCGATAAGTTCGCCATTGGCATACACTAGAGCGCCTTTGGCTGGACGTGTGATTTGTGCCTCTATATTGGTAATCGAGATATTATCAATAACAAGATAATATGTAGAGCCTGTAGTATTGAAATGGCGAAATGCGACATAAACCTGTTGTCCTGCGTAAGCCGAGAGGTCAACACTATAATCTGTGTAATTATGTTGACTGTTCCATTCCTGTATCATGGTGAAACTTGCGGGATTGGTATTGTCGGCAGTTGAGACGGCAATTCCGAAATGTTCCGGATCGGGGGCAATACCCGGTTGATCAGAGTCTCTCGCGACAAATGTAAGCAGTGTGTTTTCCGATGCGATAAGTCTTGGCGACACAGCATAATTGTCAGGATTCAGCTGATCTCCCTGCCATGAGTTGGATCTGAGGCATGGGCCAGCACCATATCCGCCATATGTGCATGGGTAAAAATTAAGACCATCACCGTTAGCGTCAATCACCGTTAGGTCCGACATCGTGGTGTCGGCGAAGTCATAGAAAAGTTCATCGACGGTATATGATGAGCTCATCATCGGGAGTTCCCAGCTGAGGTTAACAGAGTTACCGTCGCTCTCGGCATGCAGACCTGTCGGGGAGCCCAGGAAACTATCGCCCGAACGGAATGTCCAGTCGGTCGATTTCATCAAAGTGGCGCCCGACTGATATGTCGCCGTGATTGTCGTATTGTGCACCGAGTTATTTACAAATCCTTCAGTATCAAGCATATAATTTGTGCCAGTCACATCATCAGCCACCACATTCCCATCAAGGGAAATAGAGCAAGTCACGAGAGGGTCTTTCTGCTGCGGTCCGACGAAGATGTCGTCGATAATCATACAAAATTCGTCGGTGCAGTTGAAATGACGTATCGCAATGTATATGTCTTGTCCCACATAGCTTGCCAAATCTACCGTATATTCGTGCCAACTGCCTTGTTTCGATGTCAGTATCCATTCCTGAAGCATTGTGAAATCGGATGGATTGGCACCTGTGGTGGATACTGCCAGTCCGAAATGTTCAGCTGAATACGACTCGTCTAAAGTGCAGGCATAGAATGTGACGTAATGGTTGTTGCCAGTTATCGTTAATTGTGGCGACACAAGGTAGTTATCGGGTATCAATGCGCCTGAATAGCTGCTCCAGGAATATGAAAACACTGCGCCGTCGGAGCCGTTATGACCGTAGCCCCCTCCTATCGGCGAAAGCGTCCAGTTGTAGCTGTCGCCGTCAGCATCGATAGTCTTCCATCCGTTGAGGCGGCCTTCGACATAATCGTTTTCGAAGTCAAAGGCATAGCCATCGGTGCCTGTATTATAAAAAGGTGCGTTGAAGATGACGTAGCCCGAGGCAGATACGTAGTTTTGCACGCCTTGTTGTGACTTTGCATTAAAAGTGAAGAATAAGAATGCCATCAAAGACAGCAGAGTGATTTTTCTCATTTTAAAATTAGTTTTGTTAATCGATATTTTTCAAATAAAAAGTGTGCAAAATTACGAATTAATTAGTATCTTTGCAAACTTTAATCATGTAAAATGAACATTTAAAATAGAATACCATGAAAAAAACATTTTTATTCATTGTTATTTTGGCCTTATCATTAGGTCAGATTCTTGCAGGTCCTGTCGACGCACAGCGCGCCCAGCAACTCGGACAGCGTTTTTTGAGTGCCAAAACTCTTAAAACCGACATTCAGCTCAATCTTGTCCACACCTCAGCGACACGCAATGCCGTTGATTATTATGCATTTAACGCAAATAACGACAACGGCTTTGTCATCATTGCCGGCGACGACCGTGTAAAACCTGTGTTGGCATATTCGACAAGCGGGGCTTTTGATCCGAGCGACATCTCCGACGGATTCAATTTCATGCTCAACAGTTTCTGTGAAGAGATTCAGTATATCAGAGATAACAACCTTGGGGCTACAGCCGACATCAAAGCTGAATGGGAATCAGTAACTGAGAACGGTTATATTAATAAGATAAGCAAGGGCAACCCTGTTGTCGGGCCGTTGTTATCGACCACATGGCACCAGAACTTCCCTTACAACAGCCAGTGCCCTGAAGACGCAGGAGGCAGCGGCGGTCATGTCTATGCTGGCTGCGTCGCCACAGCAATGGCTCAGGTGATGAAATTTTACAACTGGCCACCAACAGGAACAGGCTCACACACTTACGATCCTGATGGCTATGCACAACAGACAGCAAATTTCGGCGAGACAGAATATCATTTCGAGTTGATGCCAAATAACATTGACTCATTGAACACAGAGGAAGATTACTTCTATATCGCTCAGTTGCAGCATCATTGCGGCATTGCTGTGGAAATGATGTACGGTCCCGACGGCAGTGGCGCCTTTTCTGACGACGTGCCTCCAGCGTTACGCAATTATTTTGAATATACTTGTGATGACCATATCACCAACTATGGCGGCGGCTGGTGGGGCACTGGCTACACCAACGAGGAATGGACCCAGATGCTGAAAGACGGCGGTCTCGACGAAGGTATTCCGTTATATTACAGCGGTCAGGACGACACCGGCGCTGGCGGCCACGCCTTCGTGTGCGACGGCTATGATGAGAACGACTACTTCCACTTCAACTGGGGCTGGAGCGGCAAAGACGACGCCTGGTGCCCTGTAGGAGCTCTCAACACTACAAAATACGCATTCAACATGATGAATGGCTTCACCGGGCACATCATCCCGGACTCACCGGAATATTTCAACCGTCCTGAAGCCATAACAGACTTCGAAGTGGTTGAGAACGACGATATGACAAGCGTAAGCATCAGCTGGACCAATCCTGAGAACAACCTCAACGGCGAGCCTCTGGGCGACTTCACAGTTTATGTTTATCGCGACGGAGAAGTTATTTTCCAAACAGAAGGAGTGAAAGGCTCAAGACTGGTAATCAACGACATGAACCTTGATGCCGGACTTTACCAATATTCTATTATCGCTGAAAATGAATTCGGTTTCAACAAGAGAGCCTATGCTAAAATTCTTGTCGGCGACAAATGCGACATCGTTTTCGAACTCACCGACGAAGGCGGCGACGGCTGGAAAGGTGCTGCCATCAGCGTGACAGATGAAAACGGACAGCGCATCGCCATCATCACCATGGAAGAGGGCTCCGAACAAACAATAGTGATGCCGCTTTTGAAAGGCAGCATCAACTTCATCTGGAACCATGGCTGGTATCACAACAGCGAAGGCTACGACACCGATGATGAGTGCGCTTTCGTCATCAAAAACACTGACGACGAGATTCTCTACACCTCAGGCGAGCACAGCGACGGAGTGTTTATGACATACGACAACGAGTGCGAACACAGCGCTGTCGCTGAAGTCAACGCAAGCAACATCCACCTCTACCCTAACCCTACCAACGGTATCCTCAACATCGAAGGCAACGGTGCTATGACCATCAGCGTGCTGAACATGCTTGGTCAGAAGATTCTTGAGACAACAGCCACCGACAACGCCACAATCGACTTAAACAGCTGTGAATCAGGAATTTACATGATTCAGATTAAATCGGAAAGCGGAACAATGACAGGAAAAGTCAATATTAGAAGATAGTTTATCAAAATTTTTTATAAAAACTTGAAGTCACAATTGTGATTTCAAGTTTTTTTTATATCTTTGCAGACCTAACCATTATTAACTTAATTCTAATGATATGAAAAAATCACAATTATTGATTGCGATTTTTGCCTTATTCATTGGCAAAATCTACGCAGGTCCCGTCGACGCGCAGCGCGCGCAGCAACTAGGCCAGCGTTTTATAAGCGCTGCAACAGGCTTAAAACGGCCTGACATTCAATTAGTTTACACTTCAGCCACACGTAGTGATGTGGATTATTACGTCTTCAATATCGGCAAAAACAATGGTTTCGTCATCATCGCTGGTGACGATCGTGTTAAGCCTGTTTTGGCATATTCAACAACAGGCTGCTTCAATTCCGATGATGTCTCTGATGGGTTTGCATTCACGCTTAACGGTTTCTGTCAAGAGATTCAATATGTCAGAGAGCACAACCTTGAGGCCTCGGCCGACATTGTATCCGAATGGAATTCTGTATCTGAAGATGGCACTATAACACAAGGAAAAGGCAATCGCGCTGTCGTAGGACCTCTATGTCAAACCACATGGAACCAGAATTATCCTTACAACAGCAGATGTCCTGCCGACGATAACGGCAGTGGCGGTCACGTCTATGCAGGCTGTGTCGCCACAGCTATGGGTCAAATTATGAAATATTGGAATTTCCCGGATCGCGGCACAGGGTCGCATACCTACATCCCTTACGGATATGAAGAGCAGACTGCCAATTTTGGCGAGACCGACTATCATTTTGAGCTGATGCCTAATGATTTGGACTCTCTCAGCACAGATGAGGATTGTTTCTATGTTGCACAACTGCTTCATCATTGCGGCATCGCCGTTGATATGGATTATGGTCCTGACGGCAGCGGCGCCTATTCAGACGACGTCATTCTCGCTTTACGGCACTATTTCAATTATTCATGCGATGAGATTGTAATAATGAGTGGAGCCTGGGGCATAGTATTTTATACAAATGAAGAATGGATTCGGATGCTTAAAAACAGCGGTCTCAACGATAAGATACCATTGTTTTACAGTGCCGCCGATGACAGCGGTGCTGGCGGTCACGCCTTTGTTTGCGACGGCTACGATGAGAACGACTACTTCCACTTCAACTGGGGATGGAGCGGAAAAGATGACGCATGGTGCCCTATCGGAGCGTTAAACACAACAAGATACACCTTCAACCGATCGAACCAAATTATCGGGCATATTCAACCATTGTCATCAAACTATTACCAATGTCCAGAGAACATCATCGACTTTGAAGTCGCTGAATATAAAGATTCTACAAATGTTAAGATTACATGGACCAATCCGGAGCATAGCGTATACGGCGGCCCCTTGAATGATTGTACCGTTTATTTATATCGAGACGATGAGGAAATCTACCGAACAACAGACCAAAACGGTGAATTCATTACATATATTGACACAAATCTTAAAAAAGGCCTTTACCAGTATTCAGTGGTAGCCGAGAATGAATTTGGCTTTAATCGTAAAGAGTACGCCCAGATACTTGTCGGCGACAAATGCGACATCATCTTCGAACTTACCGACAGTGGCGGCGACGGATGGAAGGGCGCCTGCATAAGCGTGACAGACGATAGCAGACGGCGCATAGCGAAAATCACCATGGAGGAAGGCTCAGAGCAGACTGTCGTCATGCCTTTGTTGAAGGGTGACATTAATTTCATCTGGAACCGAGGCTGGTATTATGGCACTGAATACGACACCGACTTCCAGTGTTCTTTCGTCATCAAAAATGCTGCAAATGAAGTCATTTTCACCTCAGGCGAGCTTAGCGACGGAGTCTTTCTGACATACGACAACGACTGCGAACACACTACTGTTGCTGAAGTCAACGTTAGCAACATCCACCTCTACCCTAACCCGACCAGCGGCATCATCAACATCGAAGGCAACGGTGCTATGACCATCAGCGTGCTGAACATGCTTGGTCAGAAGATTCTTGAGACAACAGCCACCGACAATACCACCATTGATCTAAATGGCTGTGAATCAGGAATTTACATGGTAAAAATCAAATCAGGCAATAGCGTTCATACAGAAAAGATTAACGTTATAAAATAAAATAATCCTATAAAAAAACAAATAGAGACGCCACAATGTGACGTCTCTATTTTTATTAATAAGGTATGGACGCATTCGATGCGTCCGTACCGAAATTAATCGTTGTACTCAGCCAAAATTTCTTTGACTTTGTCTGGTGTCAGACGGCCGTAGACCTTGTCGCCAATCATGCAGACTGGAGCAAGACCGCAGGCGCCGACGCAGCGGAGGCAGTTCAATGAGAACTTGCCATCGGCTGTTGTGCCACCGACTTCAACGCCGAGTTGACGTTTCAGCTCATCCAAAACTTTCTCTGCACCACGCACGTAGCAAGCTGTACCCAAGCAAACTGAGATAGGGTGACGGCCTTTAGGTGTCATTGTGAAGAATGAATAGAATGAAACAATACCGTAAACTCTTGATACAGGGATGTTTAACTCCTTAGCGACGAGTTCCTGAACTTCTGCTGAGAGGTAGCCGTACTCACCCTGAACCTTGTGAAGCACGTTGATAACTTCACCACCATCATTGCGGAATGATTTGCAAACGTTCTTGATGAAGTTGATTTTATCTTCTGATAATTTAATAACTGCCATAATATTCAATTTTTAATTTTCCAACAATTATTTTTCGCTAATCTCAACATGTTCTGACTTGTCGAAATAGTGTGTATGCAGCAGTTCATGTGACTTGTGGCCGCATGGTTCACCAAAGTACTCAGCGTAGATCTTCTTGATTGAAGGATTCTCGTGTGACTTACGAATCGGTTTGCCGAGGTCTTCACGATAGATAGCCTCTGTACGTTTCTTGATGATTTCACTGTTGCCATGGTGATATGGCTGACCAGCTCCGCCGACGCAACCGCCTGGGCAAGCCATGACTTCGATAGCGTGGAACTGCTCTTTGCCTTCGCGAACTCTTTCGAGGAGCTTACGGGCGTTGGCCAGACCATGAGCGATACCGATGTGGATTGGGGTGCCTGCGAAGTCAACCCAAGCGTCACGGATACCGTCCATACCACGGAGTTCTGTGAAGTCGATCTTTGGCAACGGTTTGCCGGTGAACACTTCGTATGCTGTACGGACAGCAGCCTCGATAACACCACCTGTTGCACCGAAGATGACAGCAGCACCTGTTGACTCGCCGAGCGGATCGTCGTAGTCTTCAGATGGCATGTCCTTAAGATCGAGGTTGAACTGCTTGATCAAGCGGGCCAACTCACGTGTTGAAAGGACGTAGTCGATATCTGGGTTACCGTCTTTGTAGAACTCTTTACGTTTGCTTTCGTACTTCTTAGCCAAGCAAGGCATGATAGAAACGACGACGAGGTCTTCTCTCTTGATGCCCATCTTGTCAGCCCAGTAGTTCTTAGCGACAGCGCCGAACATCTGCATAGGTGACTTAGCTGTTGAAGGAACGTCAAGCATATCCGGGAAGTTGTGCTCGAAGAAGTTGACCCAACCCGGGCAGCATGATGTCAAGATAGGGAGACGCACTGATTTGTCGCCTGCCATGAACTTCTTGATACGGCCGAGGAGTTCTGTACCTTCTTCCATGATTGTCAAGTCAGCGGTGAAGTCTGTATCGAACACGTAGTCGAAGCCTAGGCGGCGCAATGCTGCTGCCATCTGGCCTGTGACGATGGTACCTGCTGGCATGCCGAACTCTTCGCCGAGAGCGACACGTGTTGCAGGAGCTGTGTTGACGATGACGGTCTTCTTAGGATTGTTGATAGCTGCCATGACAGCGCGTGTGTCGTCAACTTCGCTCAAAGCGCCGACTGGGCACACCTGTACGCACTGACCGCACATGACGCATGGTGAATCCATGAGGTCCTGCTCGAAAGCTGGAGCGACGACGGCACTGAAGCCACGGTTCACAGCTGAAAGAGCACCGACGGTCTGGATGTTGTTACATACGTTCTCGCAGCGGCGGCACATGATACATTTGTCGATGTCACGTACGATTGAAGGTGACATATCCTTACGGTATGTTGACTGCTCACCATGGAATGGGATGTCACGGATACCGAGGTTCTGAGCGAGTTTCTGGAGCTCGCACTGTCCTGACTTAGCGCATGTCAAGCAATCTGTCGGGTGGTCTGAAAGAATCAGTTCAACCACTGTGCGACGTGCGTTGATGACGCGTGCGCTATGTGTGAGAACTTCCATGCCTTCTACGCAGTCTGTTGCGCAAGCTGGAGCCAGGTTACGACGTGGTTTGCCGTTGAAATCTTTTGTGATCTCGACAACGCAAACACGGCATCCACCTGGTTTGTTCTCAAAGTTCATTCCTGCCAACTCGAAATAGCAGAGGGTAGGAATATGAATACCGGCCTGACGGGCAGCTTTCAATACTGTTGTGCCTTCTGCGACCTGAATCTGTTTGTTATCTATTGTTACGTTAATCATATCTTTCTCCTCCTCTATTTTATTTGACAGAAATAGCATCAAATTTACATCCACTCATACATGCACCGCACTTGATACACTTCGTTGTGTCGATTTCCATTGAAGGAAGCTTGTGACCTTCAGCGATGTAGTTGGTCTTCGAGATGGCTTCTGCAGGGCAGTTCTTGGCGCATTTGCCACAGCCGATACATTTATCCTTGTCGATGACGTAGTTCATGAGTTTCTTGCAGACGCCAGCGCGGCACTTCTTATCGACGACGTGCTCAACATATTCATCCCAGAAGTTGTCGAGTGTCGAAAGCACCGGGTTAGGTGATGTCTGACCGAGACCGCACAATGCTGTGTCTTTGATAACAGCTGCGAGGTTGCGGAGCTCCTGGAGGTCGTCCATTGTTCCGTTGCCTTCTGTGATCTTGGTGAGGATTTCGAGCATTCTCTTGTTACCGATACGGCATGGTGAGCATTTACCGCAGCTCTCTTCGCATGTGAACTCGAGGTAGAACTTAGCAATAGCAACCATACATGATGTGTCGTCCATGACGACCATACCGCCTGAGCCCATCATTGAGCCAGCAGCCATCAATGAGTCGTAGTCGATAGCTGTGTCGAGGTGTTTCTCTGTCAAGCAGCCGCCTGAAGGACCACCGGTCTGAACGGCTTTGAACTTACGGCCACCCTTGATACCACCACCGATTTCGTAGATGATGTCGCGGAGTGTTGTTCCCATAGGAACCTCGATAAGACCGACGTTGTTGATCTGGCCTGCCAATGCGAACACCTTTGTACCTTTTGATTTCTCTGAACCGATTGATGCGAACCACTCAGCGCCCTTTGTGATGATGATCGGGATGTTGGCGAATGTCTCAACGTTGTTAACGTTAGATGGCTTTGCCATATAACCTGAAACAGCCGGGAATGGTGGTTTCAGAGTCGGTTCACCACGTTTACCTTCCATTGAGTGGATAAGAGCTGTCTCTTCACCGCAGACGAATGCGCCAGCACCGTAGCGGAGCTCAATATCGAAGTTGAAGCCGCTGCCGAGGATGTCGTCGCCGAGGAGGCCGTAGTCACGAGCCTGAGCGATAGCAACCTGCAAACGGTGGATTGCCAATGGGTATTCAGCACGGATGTAGACGAGACCCTTTGATGCACCGATAGCGTATCCGCAGATAGCCATAGCCTCGATGATTGAGTTCGGGTCGCCTTCCATGATTGAACGGTCCATGAACGCGCCCGGGTCGCCTTCGTCAGCGTTGCAGATGACGTATTTCTGGTCGGCCTGGTTCTTTGCGCAGAGACCCCATTTTACACCTGTCGGGAATCCCGCGCCGCCACGGCCACGGAGACCTGACTTGGTGATCTCGTCGATGACCTGCTGAGGTGTCATCTCGCCGAGAACCTTAGCGATAGCTTCATAACCACCGCGTGAGATGTATTCGTCGATGTCTTCTGGGTTGATGAAACCGCAGTTACGCAAAGCTATACGGAGCTGTTTCTTGTAGAAACCCATGTGCTTTGAGTCAGAGACGTGCTGTTTGTTTTCCGGATCGAGGTAGAGAAGGTCAGTGACCTTACGACCTTTGATGATGTGCTCGTTGATGATCTTCTCGACATCTTCAGGTTTAACCTGAGTGTAGAATGTGTTGTCAGGGAGCATCTTTACGATAGGGCCCTTCTCGCAGAAGCCGAAGCAGCCTGTTCTGATGACCTGAACTTCATCTTGCAAACCTTTTTCCTTCAATAATCTTTCAAAGGTTGCAATGATCTCATCACTTGCAGATGCCTTACATCCGGTACCACCGCAGCAAAGCACGTGCGTTTTGATTTTTGTCATATAAAGTCCTCCAATTTAGAATGAATGATTAATCAATTTTCTCATAGTTAACCGGGATGATGCCTTCAACGAGTTCGTTGTTCATGACATACTTGGTGAGGATCTCGTCAGCGCGTTTGTTGTCGACGTGACCGAAGACGATCGGGTCTTTACCCGGAACCTTAACCTCGATGGTCGGCTCGGCGTGACAATAGCCCATGCAGCCTGTTTGGGTGAAGACGATGCGGAGTTTCAGCTCGTCGGCTTTCTCCATCATGTGTTCCATCACCTGTTTTGCACCAGCGGCGATACCACAGGTTGCCATAGCGACTTTCACCTGAACCATTGCATCAGGGTCGTTACTTTTTTCACGAAGGTCGAGATTTGACTGTAATTTCTCTCTCATTGCCTTCAATTCTGCCAATGATTTTACTTTTGCCATATTTTGTAAAATTATGTTAATGAATGATTTATGAATATTTTTCTAATATTTTCAACCTTTTTAATCAATCTGCAAATATAAGAATTCTTTTGCATTAATAAAAATAAATGAAAAATATTTTTTCCTATTAAAAAAGGCATAAAAAAAAACGTAGAGACGCCACAATGTGATGTCTCTACAATTCTCAATTGTCAACTGTTGAAAAAGCGTTTAATCGCGCTTTTTCAACATAGCGTATCCTGCTCCCATTGCGGTGAGGATAATCAATCCGCTGCCGAGAGGAGCAGGGGTGTCGCCACCACCGTGACCGCCAGGCATTCCCGGGTCTCTGGTAGGCTCATAAATATTCACCTTGTCGAGGCCGTTGCCCACATCGTCCCAGTCGTTGAAATAGCTGTCACGCTGTGCGTTAGCGCAGAGGCCCATCGCAAAAACTAATGCTAATGATAATATGATCTTTTTCATTGTATTTCTATTTTTAATTATCAATTGTCAATTATCAATTATCTTACAACTATCTTCTGTGTTTGGATTGTTTCTCCAACCATTCTGAAGATATACACAGCATTAGCAGGCACGTTGACCTTCTGTACGCCGTTGACCTGAGTGTTCAGAACCATGCGTCCCATGACGTCGAACACCTGCAACTCACCTTCACCGTTGACGATGATTTCGTTGCCATACTGGTAAGCGAAGATCTCACCGGTGAGGTTCTCATCGATGCCTGTGTAGTTGTTGAAGTCAAACAAGAGAGTGAAGCGGGCCTCATCGTCGTTGGCTGTGGCTTTGAATGTGTAGCTAGGGCTCTCCAACAGGTCGATTGTCTCGCCTGAGAAATTGTCGCGGAGATACATGCTGCGTGCCTCGACGTTGTTGGCGCTGATGGTGATGGTATATTCACCGTCGGCAACAGCCTTGAAGTTGACCGGGATCTTGCCTTCGAGCTCTTCAACTCTTGCGGCAGCGTAGTCTTCATCTTCGTTGATGACGTAGACCTCCATAGTGTTGGCGATGTTCATCTTACGCAAGGTGTTACCGTTGGCGATGTTGATGAATGCGTTGTCGAAGCTATTCTCGTTTGCAACAACGATCTTGATATAGCCGTTGTTGGTCTCGCTCTTGGCTGATGATGGGTTGAATATCAACTCCTGACCAGCTGCTGTAGCCTGTACGAAGAATCCGCGACCTGGTTTGATAGGATCTTCACTGATGTTGTGTGTTGTCAGAGCTGTGCCGTTCTCGGCTGCCATATATGTCGATAAATCAACACCACCGATCTTCATGTCGCCTGCTCTGAGGTTGCGTGTGAATGGGTTGCCCATGAGGTTGAAGCCTCTCACATCGTCAGTTTGTGACGCAGTGTAGGCAAGATCTAATGTAATGTCTTTCACTTCTGTGCCCATCATATCACCTGTAAACTCAAGAGTCTGGTCAGTATCGCTTGCGTAGAGGTAACCATTATCCATATTCAATTTGGTGAATGGATGCAGCGTTCCACTGTGTGACCACCAGTAAGCGGTTGGCTCGTCGTACATATACAAATCGTAGGTGCCGCTGAACACACTGCTGACGTTGATGTTATCAACCGGTGTTGAGATAAGGTACCATCCGTCGCTATCTTTGCTTGTGTAAGCCACGATGTCTTTCTCGAGTGTGGCAATAACGTCGTCGTTATGATAGAGCTGGCCGCCGTCTTCGATGATAAGTTGTCCATCGTATGCGAGGGTGATGGTATTGGCATATGCGACTGTGCCGGCTGGAATAATAACAGTGCCACCGATAGTCACATCGTCGTCGATTTCCGGAATCTCATCGATGCCGCCCCAGTAAGAGGCATCCCAGTAATTGATGGTTGGATTGGCGAAACTGAAGTTGTCCAAAAAGAGATAATACTGATAATTTGATGAGTATAGTACAGCAACATACTTGGTGCCGATAGGCAAGGTCTCCGTGTAGGTTTCCCATGTTGTATTGTCGACATCCTGAGCATCGCCAAATGTAAAATCAGTAATATCAGAATACGTAGATGCAGTGCAGTAACCCACTTGGAAAGTCTCAGTGCCCGAATATGCCTTGTAATCGAAACTTACTACCACAGGAGCGTCTGTGCTCAGCTCAGGCGAGATAAGTATCTGTCGGAAGTCTGTTGAATTGCTATAAGAGGAGAACAAGAATACAATGTTGGTGTCATCATCAGGGTCATAGGTCAAACCCACACTATTTTCCGAATTAAACGAAACAGCACCCCAGCAAGCATAATAAGTACCAGTATCCTCGAAGTCAAATGCGTATGGCATACTCTTTGTTCCGTCGCATTCGGTAACGAATGCATAGTAATCAGTCCAGTCGCTGTAGTCGCCGCCACCGCAGTTGGCGCGCACTCTTACGCTGTAGATGGTCTCTGGATCAAGAGTCGGGGCGTAAGGATTGGAAACACCTTCAATCACTGACTCACCTTCGACTTGGATATCGAACAGCGTTGCACCGGAAGTCCAGCTCAACTGACCTTCGTTATAGTGGATATTAGTAGGAACCAAGCAAGAAGCAGGTGTTGTGAAGTTGCGGAGTTCGCTCCATTCGGTGTAACCACCGGTGCAAGAGCTGTTCACACCACGCACTTGCCATTCGTATTTGGTCTCGGCTTTAAGGCCGCTGCTAATTGCGTAAGTTGTAGCGTTATTAACTGTGGCAGTGTTCCATTCGCCAGCAGGAATCTCGTTGCCATAAATACCGAAGTCATTAATCAAGACAGCGCAATCAGACTCTGATGTTGTGGTTGTGATGGCGACGTATTTGGTGCCAGCAGGCATAGCAACACTGTATGCTGTGAACATAACAGCAGCTGCATTAACTTCAGTACCCCAATCAAATTCATCAACTTCGTTGGTTGTGCTTGAGAAGCCAACTTTGAAGGTTGCCGTTCCGTTATAAACGCGTTGATTGAATTCAACTGTGCCTTTGCTTACGATACCGGTTAAATCAGGCGTAATCAAGTAAGCTGCTTCAGTGGTGCCTTGTCCCATAAATACGAGATAATCTGTTGTTGCAGAGGATGTCCTGCTATAAGCAGAGTTGGTGAGTGTCCAGGTGGATGGCTGACCGTCGAAGTCTTCGAAGAACAACAACTCTCTTGAGCCTGCAGTTCTGTATTGCACTTGATAATTCTCCTGAACGCCAGTCCAATTGAGAGTGGCTGAATAAGCCTCAAGCTCTGTGACATCCAGTGGAGTAGGAACACCGCAGTTGGAAGGTGTAGAGAAGTTGGTGCTTGTCCAAGCACTTGTGCCGTCGCCACCACAATCAGATTGTACTTCAACAGTATAGTCCGTTGCAGGTTCCAGAGTGGTGAGAGTGTAAGGACTGGTGACTCCATTGATTGAGATCCAATCAGCTTTAGGTTCTCCCTTCGTAATGTCGGTGATTGTCACTTCGACAGCATCATTGCCTCCGTTATAATAAACATGGAATTCGTAGGTCTTACCTGCTTCAAATACGTAGTCATCAGCACGTCCATCTGTAGCAATCCATATTCTGTCGCCAGGTGTCGGGTTGGTGATGCACCAGTCGTATGTGCCTGCTGGTATTTGGATAGAGATACTTTGAGCGATTACTACATTTGTTGTGCTCATTGCGCCGTCAGCGTTTGTTGGAATCTTATACTCAAACTCGGCGTATGTTGCCGCTGAGGCATCGCCTCCGTCAGTTAAACCGCCACCTGTAGGAATGATTGTGCCGTAGGTGTTGGCATCGGCATCAAGCAACATCTGGTAGCCGGTACCGTCTTGCCATACGTCATCAGCTGTAAGTGTGACGGTGACGAAATCTGCAGCAGACAACTCCCTGTAACGCAAGTTGTATTCTGCGGCTTCGCCATTCCAGCTGACGACTGCCGAGGTGGTGGTGATATCGGATACTGCCAAGCTGGTCGGGGCTGAGCAGGCTACGTCGGTTGTCCAGTAAATGATTTCACTCGGCTTGTCAACTTCGCACACAGGTGTCACTTGAGCAGCATACATGGTTTCTGGCTCAAGACCAGTGAGTGTATAAGAATTGGTATTTACTGTAATTGTTGTGGGTTTTTCGTCATTTTCTGATTCGTATTCGAGGATCCATTCTGTTGCCTCGCCGTTTTCTGTCCAGCTGAGTTTTGCGCTGTGTCCGCCGATTTCTGAAACTGCGAAGTCGGTAGGCTTGCGGCAGGCACTAGGAATCTCAAAGGAGAAGTCATCAAGGCGAAGGCTCATGCCATCTGTATAAATGTACTTGATGGCGATGCGTTTAGTGTTTGCAGGGAATATGTTTTCATACGTCTTCCATTCGTTTTCACCTTCGATAGTTTCACCGTAAGTGAAATCGGCAGAAGCAGCAGTTTCATCAGAGGTGTAACCCACCTTGAATTCTTCGGTGTAACTGGTCGTTGTGCTGGAGTTCATATATTGGAAAGACACGCCAAGCCCCAGTTCTGTGCCGTTTAATACTGGCGACACAAGATAGGCATTCTGCTCAGAATAATGAAATTTGAATACATGAGTGCCTTCGGGAGCGTCTGAAGCGGTTGTGATACCAGTGCTAGAACTCGTGGCAATTACATTCCAACAATCCAGTTCATCGGCAACCTCAAAGCCATAGCTGTAAGGCAGGTTTTTAGGACCGCACTCGGTTTTGAAGCTGACAGGGCCAGCCCATTCGCTTTGATCGTCGCCGCAATCAGCCTGAACTTTCACTTCGTATGTAGTAGTGAATTCGAGACCTGTAAGAGTGTAAGGATTGGTGATTACGTCTTCAACCAGAACGCCGTTCACCTTCATGTTCCATGCAGATGCCTCGGATGTCCAGCTCACTGTGGCTTCGGTGCCACCAGTGTAGTTTACGGCGAGACCTGTAGGAGCGGGGCAAGTTGCTTCGGTGGTGAAGCTGACTGCTGCACTCGGGTCGCCTTGTTCGCCGCTACAGACGCCTACAACTTTAACTATGTAGTCCGTTGCTGGAGCAATGTTTGTTGCATCGTTAATAGTATAAGGTGATGCTGAAACAGGGTATTGATTCCATGAAGAAGGTTCCGTTTTAATCACGATGTCATCCACATAGAAGCAGTCGTCGCCCTGATTGCCGCTACTATCTTTGTAATATCTCCAAGTCAATGTGTGTGATCCGGCAGTCAATGGATAGGAATAGTCTGCCCAACTGTTTGAAGTGCCAGAAACTTCAAGTTGTTTTATGCCGTCGATAAGTAAACGGCCGAAGTCCCAGCCACTTTCAGAAGAAACCAAAGCCGAGAAATCAACAGAACCGGCAGTTGCCATGTTCACCGTGAGCACCAAATCGGAATTGGTTGAGGAGAAGCCACCTGCACTCTTGGCGCAGTAGGCTCCACTGTGGGTGTTGGCCACCACAGTCCAAGGATTGGTGGCATCGTTAGTGAAGGCAGAAGGCATAGAGCCTGTTTCAAAGTTGTAGTCGGCATTAACGACGGGCTCGGCCACCATCACAATGTAACTGTCGCTTGTTCCGATCCAACTCACAGTAGCACCATGAGCGGTGGGATTATTTACAGCGACATTTGTAGGTTTGGGGCACGTAGGTATGTAGAAGCCGTCAATATTAATGTCATCCACATAGAAGCAGTCGTCACCGCCTGCGGAAGAGCCGTCTTTCCTGTATGTCCATTTGAAAACGTGTGTTCCAGCCGCAACGTCGTAGGTTTGATAAACCCAATCCGTTACATGCAGGAAATTACTCCCCTGCTGAGTACCATCAATGTAGAACATGCCATAGTCCCAATTACTAGTGGCACTTTCGCACGAAGCCCAGCAGTAGAAACTGATGGAACCGGCTCGATCAAATATCACTTCCATTTCGATGCTAGAGGTCTGGCTATTTTGACCCTCAATGGAACTCTTGATACAATAAGTTCCATTAGTGGTGTGATTCTTGGCCGTTGTCACCACCCAGGGGTGGGAGGCATCGTTGGTTATTGTAGCACCAAATGTGTTGCTAAGCTCGCTGATGTTGCCTGTCTCAAAATCGACTGTGGCATTAGATGGTGCCACTTTGAACGTCGCGCTGACGGTCACGGCTTTGTTAGGCATGATGAAGTAGTCATTACCTTCTCCGTCTTGCAAAACCTCCACATTGCCCTTACCTACTGTATTAACCTCCCAATGGTCCAATTCATAACCAGAAGCTGGCGTCGCTGTCAAATACACAATTTCACCTTCGTAGGCATCGCCTGGATTCACACCAATTGTGCCGTGTTCTTGAGTTGCGTTGTATGTGATGCCTGGTTGCTCCAACGCCGTGAAGTTGGCAGTGTAAGCACCATCAGCTGTCACTTCGAATGTATAAGTGGCATTGGTGCTAACCACGCTGTTGTTCTTTGTCCAGTTAACAAATTCATAACCACGGTTTGCAGTAGCTGTTAAAGTGCAAGATGAGCCTTCGTAGTATGTACCGGCACCGCTGACTGTTCCACCTGCTGCCGGATTAGCTGTAGTTGTAATGTCGTATTGCGGGGCGCTATTGTTGATCACAGGAACTTCTGCATTGATATAAGGCTGGCGCTGGTTACGTGTAACAACAATCATTGCTGTTGTTCCAGCAACCGGTGTTGTTGTGAATGGCACGTCAACGTATGTTGCGTTTGCAGGGACTGCCGCCACACCGATAATCTCGTTATTCACAGTGATTGACACATATGATCTTGAATCGGCATTCACTCTGAAACTACTTGTGCCTGCGACTATCTGGCTGTTATGACTTACTGTATTGGCAGCCGGGTTCTTAAGATATGGCATCACAGAACCGTCGCCGAAACACTGGTAAGCTCTCCAATAGTACTCTTCATACGTTGCACCATTTTCACCACTGATTTCGTAATTACCGGAAGAAGCATACGAAACAGCAATGTCGCCGATATATGGAACCGAGTTTAGAGTGTTAAAGCCAGTATCATCAAACAGAGCGTCATACGCGCCTGTTGCAGTTTGACTTTGTGTAGGCATTTGACCGAACGTATTAGTTGCTCCGAGAGCAAAGTAATAATCTTCGTACCACAACGATTCAGGAACCGAGCCAATGTATCCAAAAGCGCCTTTGTTGGCGGCCCGAACCATAGTCTCTCCGAAGCAAGTCTGGCTGTTGCTAGAATTTTTGAAGTTGGCTGTTAAGCAGCAGTTACCCATAGCCCAAAAATATTTATCATTATTGGTCAACGAGTTCACATTGGAGTTAGTGAACTGAGGGTCGTGCCATTTTTGAATATCGCCATGGGCTGTATAATTCACAAAGCCGACATTGTTGATATAGTTGTAACAAGTGGTCTGTCCGGAAGCAGTAGTACAAAACACATGTGCATTTATGCCGTGTGCACTATTGAAATAGTAATTGCTGGCATACTGAATCGTAGGTGTTCCAATAACTGCCGTCGCATTTGAATCCCATCCTGCTATGAGCAATGTTTCATCCAAATAGCTCGGGTCCGACATAGTGTATTTCTCGTAAGTTAAAATCTTGTTCACGAGATTTCCCAGTTCCGTTGTTGAAGACACTGGCATACGGCTTATGAACATATCGTGGTAAATGTCACCATCAACAGAAGCGTATTCCAAATCTGTAGCCGCGTCGCCATATGAACTATCATAATCCCACAATTGGTAGTACGTAACAACCGTTTCATCACCAACAATAACCAAGAAACTCGGGTGGTTGGTATTGTATCTGCTTTGGATACCAGAACGGATGGTGGAAGACGAGGTGCTGCTAGTTACAGTATAAATGTCCACATCAATACCCTTCTGTTTTTTCCAAGTCAGCCAGTTTTGAAAAGCTGTGCTGTTAGCGTATGTAGAAGTTGTAACAACCAACATTTTAACAGGAGTGCTGTAAAGGTCCGGGTGTTCGTCGTAAACGCTTGTTACAGCTCTGCCGTTGAACAACTGTTTGTAAACAATGTCGAAATAAGGGCTGTAAGTGTCGATGAGTAAATCCTCTGTTGCCTTAGCATCGGCACCGTTGAAGCTAACCTCAACCTCAATGTCGTTGAACACACGGATCTTGTTGTTAACCGGGTCGTAACTTACTGGTTCGATGGTCATCTTGCCAAGACGAACGCCACGCATGGTGCCTTCCACCTTAACCGTAGCAGTTGGCTCAGATTTGAATCCGCGTGTCGACTGATAAGCAGCCTCGTTTTTCACAAACGGAACCTCATCCGGGTTCTTGTCTTTTCTAACGGAAGGCTGACGTGGGATGAGAGTCTTGATACCCATCTCCGTCAAGTTGTATTCCTTGGTGCTGTAGCTTGTCACCGTAATAGTTGGCTCCGCGCCCACAGGGACAGCAATCAATTGGTTAACGACAGGAATCTGAGGGTCGCCCTCGTTACCGCCGATAACGGTGTTTGGCATCGACAGCCATGCGAAATCGCCACCCTTTGTGGCAACTTCCTCAGCCTCGATGGTTGAGAAAGAGAACGACGCCTTGAGGCTTGTCATGTCGCTCTTTGTGCATTCCGCTCGATCGGCCGAGCGGAGCTGGATCTTTTGCTGTGCAATGGCACTAATGCCAAGCATCACGCAGAAAAGAACAGTAAATAGTTTTTTCATTTAATTTATGTTAATTAATACCTAATATTCTCATCAATATATGAGCGCGCAAAAGTACGAAAAAAATCGTTACTTTCAACAAATTGTTTTCAACAAGATATAAACAACGCGAAAGTTTCAGTATTAATTGGCATTTACAGAGAATTCACAACCACAATATTTTTGGTTGTAAAAATTGTATTCTTTGATGATCTGGATACGACGCTCGCTGAGTCCGCCTTTGCGCCAGTTCTGCGTCCAAAAGGTCACATCGGGGTAATGTGAGGCGGCCCATAAGCCCGCTTCTTCTATCTGCTCAAGACTCTTCCAGCGACTCGAAGCCAAAGTGGTGGTAAGCACTTTTATGCCATGCTCATGAGCATATCTCGCCGCACGTAACAGCCTGTATTTGAAGCATTTCAGGCAACGTCCTCCCCTCTCGGGCTCATCTTCTAGGCCTGTCATCTCACTCCGCCACGATTCATGGTCGTAGTCGTCATCGACAATTTCCAAACCAAGCGATGTAGCATAACGAGTGCACTCGTTTTTTCTTATCTGATATTCCTCTATAGGAAAAATATTTGAATTGCTATAAAAAATAACAGGTGTCACCCCATGCTTCATCAGGCATTCGATGATGGCCGACGAACATGGCGCGCAACAGGTATGCAAAAGCACCTTGGTCTCACCTCCCGGAACCGCTATCTCAAACTTCTTTTTCATGGCCTGAAAGTGATTAAAATAACAGCAATTACTGCTATTGCCAAACCAAGATAATTCTTCCAGGTGAGTTTTTCTTTGAAGACAAGCCAGCCCACCAGAGCAGTGAGGCTCACCACACCTATATTATATATGGGGAATAAAACTACATTATCGAAACTACGCATTGCATGATAGACACTGGATGTAGAGAAGAAATTGATGACTCCCAGACCTATACCTCCGAGAGCGCTCTTCCACTGCCATTTCGACTTGCCTTTTATCAAATCGTAAATCACAAGGATTATGCCGAATAGCAACGCGACGAAATAAATGAAAGCTATCATAAAACCGAGATCGTCGCCAGTATTTCTCTGCTCAGTGACTTTCATCAAAATATCGCCTGTACCGGTGCCGAAGAAGATACAAACCGGTAACCACCAGTTTTTACTATGATTCTCACTATTTCCTCCTCGACCGCCAATCACCAAAACCAATGCCACCAATGCCAGCACGATTCCCAGTGTGGCCACAAAATTCAACCTCTCACTAAACATTATCACACCAGCCAGTATCGGCAACACCACCGACAACTTGCTCGACAACGATGTCACTGTAACACCTGAGCGCTGCGCGGAAGCCGTCATCAGCACATAAGTGAAGATAAACCAAAAGCCAGTCAAAATTGATAGCCCGAACCACGGCTCAGCAACCAGCTGCGGCACGGTGTCCCAATGTTCACAAATCAAAAAACCCGTACCCGAGGCAAAGACATAATTCCACATCAAGGCTTGATGATTGTCAAGCTTAAAGCGTTCGAAGAGCCGCATCGCGACGAAAACGCCCGTCGAGAATAATATCGCAAGGATCAAAAATATCATAATGCGGCAAAATTACAAAAAAATAGTTAAAAGTTAAGAGATTAAAGTTAAAAGATTTTATCAGGACAAAAATATTTTCCAAATTAGTTTGTAATCTCATTATTTTTTCATAAATTTGCAGTCTTATTTAGAAAAATGTAAATTTTACTAATGATATGAAAGTACAGGAATTAGTTGACAAACTGGGACTTAAGGTCCTTGCAGGCAAAAATGGCCTTGACCGCGACATCGACGGTTGCTACATCAGCGACCTACTCAGCGACGTGATGGGCAACGCACAGGAAGGCAACATCTGGATCACCCTCCAGACTCATAAAAACGTGATGGCAGTGGCATCGCTCAAGGAGATGTCGTGCGTGATTCTCGTCAAAGACCTCGGTGCCAACGAAGACACCATCAACCAGGCTAACGAAGAGGAGTTACCGATTCTTCAGACATCATTACCGACATTTGAGATAGCAGGTCTTGTATATAATTTGTTGAATCAAAAGTAAGGACGCGGCGCGCCACGTCCGTACACCGTCGTTGTACGTGTTCATGGAGTTGAGGAAGTACAGAGCGGACTTGCATATTCACACGGTTTTGTCGCCGTGCGGCGATATCTATATGTCGCCCGCCGCCATCGTGGAACAGGCCAAGAAGCTGCATCTCGACGTCATAGCCATCTGTGACCATAACACCACACGACAGGTGAAGGTAACGCAACAGATAGGTCGCGAGCAAGGCGTGTTCGTCATCGGAGGCGTGGAGATAACCACACAGGAAGAGGCTCATGCCCTCGCCTACTTCGAGACCGACAAACAGCTCGATAAGTTTCAAGAGTTCCTCGACGAACATCTGCCGCATATCCCTCTCGACGAGGAGAAGTTCGGATACCAGCTCATAGTCGACAAAGACGAAGAAGTGGTCGGCGACGAGCCCTGGCTGCTGTGGTCGGCACTCGACTGCGACCTCGACATGCTCTACGACAAGGTGCATGAGATTGGCGGACTGTTCGTGCCGGCACATGTCAACAAACCGGCTTCATCACTGATGTCGCAACTGGGTTTCATCCCGCCCGACCTCAAAGCCGACGCGCTGGAGATTTCGAAACATGTGAAGAAAGACGAGTTTTTGAAGAAATTCGCATATCTGAAACGGTTTATGTTCACTAAAAGCAGCGACGCGCACTTTCTGCATATCATAGGCGAGGTGCATTGTGTGCTGCATATGTACGACCTGACCTTCGATGAATTCAGAAAGACTTTACATGGAGAAGATGGACGATATATCGACACTGAACCACAAGAAAAACTACAACTTTTATTCGGATGAAAGAGCTAGCATTACACGTATATGACCTGATGGAAAACTCAACCGCAGCCAATTCGACATTAGTTGAGTTGACGATTCGCGACAGTCTGAAAGACAACATCTACGCCTTCACCATCAAAGACAACGGCAAAGGCATGACACCTGAGTTTCTCGCCAAGGTCACCGACCCGTGGACCACATCACGAACCACACGAAAAGTCGGTCTCGGCTTACCTCTAATCAAGATGAACACCGAGAACTGCGGCGGAGGTATGAAGATAGAGAGCGAGGTGGGTAAAGGCACCGTGTTGAACTTCTGGTTCCAACACGATAACATCGACCGTCCGCCTATGGGTGACCTGTCAGGCACCCTCGTGATGTTATTCGCCGCACACGAAGACATACATTTCATCTACAAACACATCACAGATGACGGTGAATTCGTGTTCGACACCGATGAGATCAAAGAAGCCCTTGACGGGATGTCGATGAATGATATCAACATCATGAAATACCTGAAGGAGATGATTCAGGAGAATTTGGTTGAAATTCATTACAATGATTGAATGTTGTAGGGGCGAAACATTTTTCGCCCGCTAAAAAACATAAGAAAAACAAACAAAATTATAATATAAAATGAAATTATCAGAAATTGCTAAAATTCTAAATGCCAAGGTGATATGCGGCCAAGACAGATTAGACGAGGAGCAGGACAAAGCCTTCGCCTCAGACCTGATGTCCGACATCCTTACCTTGGGCGACAACTTCCCGATGATTGTCACGGGTTTATGCACCATGCAGACCATCCGCACATGCGAGATGGGCAACCTTGACATCGTCGTCTTCGTCAGGAAGAAGAAAGCCACCGAAGAGATGATTGAGCTCGCTGAAGACGAGGGCATGGTCCTCATGGAATGCGACTACTCGATGTTCAAGGCCTGCGGACTCCTCTGGGAAGCCGGTTTAAAACCAATTTATTAAAATTTTAACGAAAAACTAATAACATGCATCTGGAATATACAGTAATTGAAGGCGATTTCGTCAACGCTGGCTCGGCGTCAAGCTCCATCAAGAAGACCTTGAAGCAGCTCAACGTCAACCCGTCGATAGTGAAACGCGTCGTTGTCGCCCTCTACGAGGCCGAAGTCAACGCTATCGCTCATGCCTACGGCGGTGTGGTCACCGCCGACATCGACGCTGGCAAGATCCTCGTACGCGTCATCGATAAAGGTCCCGGCATCCCCGACATCGACTGGGCAATGCAGGAAGGCAACAGCACCGCCTCGCCGGAGGTCCGTAACATGGGATTCGGCGCCGGCATGGGACTCCCAAACATAAAAAAGAACGTCGACCGTCTCAACGTGCAATCCACCGTAGGTGTTGGCACAACGGTCGAAATGGAAGTTAACTTATCATAAAAACTAGGATTATGTCATTCTTTCACGCTCTACAGATAAACGAAAACGTTTGTGAAGGCTGCTCTCACTGCATGAGGGTCTGCCCCACTGAGGCTATCCGCGTCCGCGACGGGAAAGCACATATCAACGAGGACCGCTGCGTCGACTGCGGCAACTGCTTCATAGCATGTCCGCATAAAGCCGTCTTTGTGAAACAGGACGACTTCGAGGAGATATTCAAATACGCCTGCCGTGTAGCCCTCGTGCCAGCCGTCTTTCTCGGTCAGTTCAAGGACGAGATCAGCGTGTCGCGTATCTATTCTATCCTCAACGAGATAGGCTTCCAGCACGTCATCGAGACAGAGATAACGGTGCCTATCTATACCGAGGCGAAGAACAAACTCGAGCGTGAAAGCAACAACAAACCTCTCATATCATCATACTGCCCGGCCATAGTGCGCCTCATACAAGTGAAGTTCCCAGGCTTGGTGGATAACATCATGCCTATCAAGGCGCCGCTCGACATCACAGCGATGTATATCAGACGTAAACTCGTGAAAGATGGCTGGCCGGAAGACCAGATCGGAGTGTTCTACGTGACACCATGCGCAGCCAAGATAGCAGCAGTGAAAAGCCCTGTCGGCGAAGAGAAGTCAAGTGTCGACGGCGTCATCAACATGGACTCGCTATACAACCGCGTATACAAGAAGATAAAAGAACAAGGCCACGATTATAAAGAGGTGAAACTGCCTATCGCTCAGCTCACCTCCGACAGCATCCTGAACTCGCTGACCAACGGCGAACGTCGTCTCTCCATCTCCGAGCATTCACTGTCGATCGATGGCATGGACAACGTCATAGAGTTTCTCGAAAAAGTGGAGAACGACGAGGTCGAAGGCGTCGACTTCCTCGAGCTTCGCGCCTGCGACCAGAGCTGTCCGGGTGGCATCCTTACATATAACAACAGATTCTTAACGTGCGAGCAGATGTTCAACCGTGCGCGTTATGTCGCCGGTAAAGAACGTCGTGGCGAGCTGACACGTGCCGACGAGGTGGAAGATGAACGTGAATACCTGCTCAATAATATAAGCGTCGACGAGGTGGAGCCACGTTCCATCAGCCTCGACCCCGATATCAGTAAGGCTCTCGAGAAGATGAATAAAATCAAGGAGTTGGAGCGTCAGCTGCCACAGATCGACTGCGGCATCTGCGGCGCGCCGTCATGCGACGCCCTGGCCGAAGACATCGTCTGCCGTGGCTGCAAGCTCTCCGACTGTATATTCATCCAGCGTAACATGGAAGCACACAAGACCCAAAAAGTCGAGGAATCACTGAAGACCATGGAGAGCATCTGGGGCTATGAGAAAATTGAAAATTTCGTGAAAAACAAATAATCATTCTAAAAATATAACATTATGACAATCAACGAATTACAACCAAAAGAAGTATTTGAAAACTTCTACAGTCTGACCCGCATCCCGCGTCCATCGAAGAAAGAGGCGCAGGTCATAGCATTCATGAAGAAATTCGGTGAAGACCTCGGTCTGGAGACCATCGTCGATGCAGCCGGCAACGTCATCATCCGCAAGCCAGCGACTCCGGGTTATGAGAACCGTAAAGGCATCATCCTGCAGGCTCACCTCGACATGGTGCCACAGAAAAACGCCGACACCGTGCATGACTTCGAGAAAGACCCTATCGAGACTTACATCGACAACGGTTGGGTACGCGCTAAAGGCACCACTCTCGGCGCTGACGACGGTCTCGGAGCAGCAGCAGCCATGGGAGTTCTCGCAGCAAAGAACCTCGAACACGGCCCTATTGAAGCCCTCTTCACCATCGACGAAGAGACAGGCATGACTGGCGCTAACAAACTTAAATCAAAGGTCCTGAAAGGCGACATCCTGCTCAACATGGACTCAGAGACCGAAGGCGAGCTCTACGTGGGCTGCGCAGGCGGCATCGACACCAACGGCACATGGACACCTAAGATGGAGAAGGTGCCAGCAGATATGGCAGCATTCCAACTGATAGTCAAAGGATTAAAGGGCGGCCACTCAGGTATGGACATCAACCTCGGAAGAGGCAACGCCAACAAGATCATGAACACCTTATTAATTATGGTGTCGCAGAAATTCGGCGTGCGTCTCGCCACCATCAACGGAGGCAGCTTACGTAACGCCATCCCAAGAGAGTCGTTCGCCACAGTGGTGGTTCCTGCCGACAAAGCAGACAAGATGAAGAAATTCGTCGTTGAATACGAGACAGCTGTGAAAGAACAGTTTGCCGAAGCGGAGCCGGATCTCGCAGTCCTCGTGGAAGATGCGGAGATGCCAGCTAAAGTCATCGACAACAAGACTTTCAAGAACATGATGGAAGCCATCGCAAAATATCCTAACGGCGTTATCGGGATGTCGAAAGACTTCGAAGGCACAGTGGAGACATCATCGAACCTAGCTCTTGTGAAACTTGAGAAAGGCAAGATCATCACATGCTCACTGCAACGCGGCTTGGTTGACGAACTCAAAGACAAACTCGCTGAAGACGCACGCAAAGTCCTCGAAGACCACGGCGCCAAGGCAGAGTCGAGCGGCTCATACCACGGCTGGAAACCGAACATCGACAGCCCTATCCTCGCCACAATGAAGAAGGTGTACAAAGACAAATTCGGCAAAGAGCCTAAGGTGATGGTCATCCATGCCGGTCTCGAATGCGGAATTTTGGGCGCAAAATATCCTAATTGGGATATGATTTCGTTCGGTCCCACCCTTGTTCACCCACACTCACCAGACGAGGCACTGCTCATCGAATCAGTAGCTCCGTTCTGGGAATTTTTAGTTGAGACTCTCAAGAACGTGCCGGAGAAATAACCTCACCGTCATTTCGAGCGAAATGAAATGAAGTCGAGAAATCCTCTGTAGTCACTAACGATTTCGTTGATGGAGGATTTCTCCGTTTCGCTTCGCTACAGTCGAAATGACAATAAAAAATAATTTTTCAAAAAAATGTTGTACGTATCAAAATAATGTGTAATTTTGCAGTCCGAAATTTTAGGAAAAAAGAAAAAAATAAATACATAAGAAAATGAAACGTACATTTCAACCATCGAACAGAAGACGCAAGAACAAACACGGTTTCAGAGAAAGAATGGCTACTGCCAACGGTCGTAAGGTTTTGAAAGCCCGTCGTGCAAAAGGCAGAAAGAAGCTTACAGTATCTGACGAGTATTAATTCTGCGAAGCCGTACCTAATAATTAATTATTTAAGGTTAAAAAAGAGACAATGTGATGTTGTCTCTTTTTTTTGTATTTTTGCATGCTGTCATTCCGAGCGAAACGAAGTGAAGTCGAGGAATCTCATACAAACTATGCAAAAACTAACAAAAATATTATCATCATTATTATTGGTTTTAGCAACCAGTCACACTGTTTTTGCTCAAATCCCCGATTTTCTCAATGTTCCGAGGTTTTCGCCTCTCGACGATTCACGTCGTGACGGCTGCGACTACCTCATCATCACCCCTAACGACGCTTCAATAAAAGCATGGGCCGACACGCTCCGCGACTTCAGGGAGGAGCAGGGAATAATGACACGAGTGGTGACGCTGGAAGAAGTAGGCGCCAACGAACCTGCCAATTTGAAGTCTTACCTTCAAGACGGCTTTAACAACTGGAACCCCAGCCCCGCCGCCGTTCTGCTGCTCGGCGACTACCACTCCGACCCTACCCGAGGCATCACGTCATACGCCCTCTACGATCATCCCGACGGCCATAACTATGAACCATATCTTGCCGACAATAAACTCGTCGACTTCGACAACGACGGTCTTCCCGATATGGTAATAGCGCGCATGCCGGCAGCGAACGGCGGCGAGGCGCGGCTAATGGTGCAGAAGACACTCGAATATGAACTCAACCCATATACCGACGAGTATTACTACAACCACGTCGTGACAGCCATGGGTTACCAACGCTCACGCTGGTTTCAGCTGTGCACCGAGATCGTGGCAGGATACTTCGAGAACAACGGCAAAGACGTCATACATATCAATGGCATACATCAAGGCACACCTGACTCAGTGTGGTCGACAGGACAGAAAACTAATCTGGTGCTTGACTACTTCGGTCCCGATGGGCTGGGTTACATCCCTTCCACCATGTCACATCTCACCGACTGGAGCGGTAACGCCAATAAGATAACGCAGGCCATAGAAGACGGTACCTACTTCTTAATACACCGCGACCACGGCACCTTTCAGTCGTGGGGCGAGCCGGAATACAACAATTGGTTTATCAACCATCTCAACAACGACAAACTCACATTCATTATGTCGGCTAACTGTCAGACCGGCGACTTCAGCTACGGTGCCGACACCACCGACTGTCTCGCCGAGCGTTTTCTGCGTGTGCCGAAAGGTGCCGTGGGCGTCATCGCTGCCTCACAGCTGTCGTATTCCTACGTCAACGACACCTACGTATGGGGCTTTGTCGACTACCTCTACCCCGATTTCCTGCCCGACTACGGAGAAAGCTTCGATTTTCAATATCCAGCATTCGCCAACGCCTACGGAAAATACTATCTCCAGCATTCTGTATTCCCATCAAATGCCGGGATGAAACCCATCACCTACCACCTCTTTCATTATTTCGGTGACGCCTATCTGCAACTCTATTCAGAAGTACCGCAACAATTAGCGATCACACATCCCGAGACAGTACTTCCTGGCACGATGTATATCACATTTCATGCCGACGACGGCGCTCATATAGCCTTATCAGTCGACAACGAACTCATTGCACGAGGAAAAGCCAACAGCGACATGCTGACACTGCATTACACCAATGTATTAAAAGAAGGTGATATAATAAAGGTGGTGGCTACAAAACAGAACCGTTTCCGACATGAGAGCTACATCAGCGTCACAAAACACATTGGCGTCGACGAAAACAGCCTTGCCGACTTCAGCATCTACCCCAATCCTACCCACGACATCCTTCACATCGAAGGCAAAGATATCGATAACGTCGTGATTTTCAATGTCTTAGGACAGGTAATGAAAAATATCGCCAACAATTCAGGCGATAATATTGAAATAGACTGCAACGATATGCCAGCCGGCATTTATTTCGTTGAAATAAAAAAAGGGACGCAGCACGCCACGTCCCCACATATCTTCATTAAAGATTAGTCGACTCTTTCAAGTTTCGTATTCTCACCCCACTTGTTAATGTTGAATGCGAGGTTGAAACGTAATGTGCCTTCAAGAGGATTCGTTCCTGAGTTGGATCTGTTGTTGACAGGCACAAGATACGACACGTCGAGTGCGAACACGTTATAACGCAGACCTGCACCGAAGGTGAGATAACGACGGTTACCTTTCATCTTCGACTCATGGAAGAAACCTGCACGCACTGCGAAAGTCTTGTTATACCAATATTCAGTGCCGATGCTCAAGGTAAACTCTTTCATCTCCTCGCTAAATCCGCCTGGAGCGTCGTAGAACGACTGTATCATACCCTGAATCATTGATACATCGTTGCTCTTACCCTTTTCAATGACAAATCCGCCATTGCCATCAGGAATCAAAGCACCATCAGCATCTCTTGCGTAGATAGGTGGTGTTGGAACGAGTAACTTATTGATATCCACTGAGAATGCCAATGAGTTGAAATCATCGATATTGAGTTTCAATGATGGGCCTAAACGAAGGTTGGTCGGGATAAAGTCGGTTCTTGAGTTGGCCACGGTATAGCTCATCTTACTACCCATATTGGTGATAGCCACACCCCATGAGAACTCACCGTCGATAGTGTTGAAATTAACTGGACGCTGATAGTATACACCGATGTCAGCCGCTACCGACCATGCTGCACGCGAATAGTTGCCGACGCCCTGTGTGAGGTGCGAATAGATGAAACGACCTGCCACTGCTGCTGACAGATAGTCACCGAGTTTTCTCGAATAGCAGAGGTCGACAGCGAACTCGTTTGGAGAATATGTTCCCAAATCTTCGTTGGCTTCACCACGGAAGTTAATCTCACCAAGTGAGAAATACTTCAACGAACCGGCAATTGTTGACTTACTGCTGACGCGCTTCGACACTGCAAGGTAAGCGATATTCATATCCGGGACGAGTTTTCTCAACCACGGGCTGTAGGCCAAACCGACGCTGAAGTCGTCTTCAATAAATGCGTATTTCGCTGCATTCCAATGCATTGAATAAACATCAGGCGATGTTGAAACACCTAAATCACCCATACCTGCGGAACGTGCGTCAGGAGCGATAATCATAAACGGTACAGCCGTTGAAATGACGTTATACTCAAGATCCTGACCTGTCTCTTCACCTGAATTGATTTGTGCTTTAGCGATGAATCCCATCATTAGGAGACTCATCAAAATAACGAAAGATTTTTTAAACATATTCATCAAAAATTATTCTGCAAAAATAAACATTTACCTCTTTTAACGCTAAGTAATTTTTATTATTGTATAAAATATAAAATTATCTTGCTATGACCAACTTGGAGAACGTCGAGTGTTTCTCGTTGTTGCTGTTCGTTATAGTCACGTTGTATACGTATATCCCAGACGGCAGTGGCGTCCCGTTGTCAGACGTGCCGTCCCAGTATATCGGGTCGATACGCGTCGACGTGCCATATCGGTTGTCTTTTATGCTCTTCACGAGCTGTCCGCTGATATTGAAGATATTGATTTCGATGTCGATATTACCCTTCTGGTTATGCTCGAAACCGAAGTTGGTGTAGCTCGTCATCGGATTCGGAGCGTTGTAAAGGTTCTCGATGGCGATAAATCCGCTCTTAACGACAGTAAAATCAAGACAAACCGTGGTTGAGTTATTATAGATGTCCCATACTTTGAAACGCAGATGATGGTCACCTTCATTGAGCCCATATAAGCGGTAAGCTATTGTGCCCCAATCGTTTCCATACATATTCTCGTAATAAGCATTCAAGACGTAGGTCTTATTGGTGGCTCCTGTCAGAGTCATGGTGATGTCGTGTCCAATACCGGCACCCGTAGTGTTGATGCCATGTTCATCCTTCACCAATGCGTAGAAAACCGGATTCTCGTTAGTAATTCCGCCATTGACGAACAAGGTGTCGTCGATGAACACTCGTGCCTTAGGACCGTCGACATCGGGTATCGCCTCGTCGTTATATCCGCCCACCACGATATTATGGAACAAACCGTTGGCATCGGTTACATAGTCAGTGGCATAGAAGCTGATCAAACCGTCGCCATAGCTGTAGTTGATATCTTTAGGAACCGTGAATGTTATCACAAAATCACCTTCCTCAACAGCTGTCTTTCCTTCAAATAGCAGGCTGTTACGCATTGTGAACGTGGTCGCAGGAGAGCCGTTGTCGCCTTTAGTGCGATAGGTGTTTTCCTTGTCATAAACCGACACGCTCACTATACCGTTGAAGTCAGTCATCTTCTCTCCGAAGTTATCTCTCACCTCACCTCGTAACTCAATATTACTCAATGCTTTAAGAGTATCATTGGATGACAGTGCAGGTTTGCCGTTGATTTCTGTCAAAACGACATTATATTTCGGATATGCCAGACGCAATGCCGGGTCGCCGAAAAGGGTAAACACCCTCGTGTTTCTCGACGAATCGGCCTTTGCATGCATATAAATCTCGCCCATGGTAGGATACTCTCCACCATACATCTGGAACATATTCTCAAATGCTCTGACGAGTAGCGAACGGCTGTTTGATGTAGTCCTGGCCGTGGTGATCATGGCAATGGAGCCGCCCTTAGGGCTTTTAAACATTATCTCGCCCGCCGATGTCCTGGTGTGATCGTCATATCTGCTGAACTCACAGGTAGCAGTGATGAAAAGCGGACACATTGGAAGGTTTTGCCATGAGTTGATATCCGGAATGGTGATAATACGCTCATCACCGAGACCGATCTCACCGCCGTGGCCGTTGTATGCATAAACTAATGTGCCGCGAGAGATTCTGTTTGCTATAGCCTCGTTGATCTCGGGGCAACGCTGACCGCTCGCCGTAGCTATCTGGTTGTATGCGTCAAGATATATCTTATCGACGATGACATCACCACCCCACTCGTTGACATTATTGGCCAGATACTCCATATTGGAGATGAAGCTGCTGTCCTCATCGTCGCACATCAGGGTTATCACGTTACGCCAGTTGCTCATCGACGACGAGTTCTTAGCAATGTACGCCTCGATCTTGTCAAGCACGTCGGTAGCTTCTGCCGAAGTCGCCACAGGCATTCGTCCTATCGCGGCGTCTATACACGACCCGTATACCGAGTCACCAGCTTCCATATCACCTTCATTATCACCAAAACAGACGTAAAAATCATCGGTCACAACAGAAGAAGTGATCTGACAGCTGTTAAACGACTCCCACGTAGGAATGAAACACACCTCAGGATTCTTATAATCGTACGACGCGTCACCAAAGAGCAGCACATATTTTATTCTATGTTCCTCACTGCTGTTGTTATACAGCATCTTGATGAAGTTACGGATGCCCGCAAGGTCCTGAGCGCCACATGAGAACTCATTATATATATATTGGGGCTGTACTATCTCGATAACGAGGTCGTCGATTCGTGAGTGTATCTCTTTAAGACGTTCGGCATGTGACTGGAACGACGGATGCGTAATAATCAGATAGTCAATATCTTTCATCGCATGCAGATTCTGATTAGCCACCTTGCCGACGAATGTCGGACTGTTGAAGCTGTTGCCGTTGAATGCGACAAACTGGTTTTTATAGTCACCGTTGACTCTGAACGACATGGTATTTGATGACAGCGTGGTCTGCAGCTCCGCCGGGTTTATCGGGTCGGTTACATCCCAGATTTTCACTGCGCTGCCTGCGTTCCCAAGTTGATACTCATAAACAGATTCGGCGTCGCTGCATTCCGGGTTACGGAACTGCATCACATCGCCGCTCATCCTGAGATAGCGCCATGCATTGACTGAGATATAATCCATCCATGCCACCGATGATGTGAGTGACCTGCTATAGTTTGCTTTGATTTTTATCGGGCTTCCCGTCACCGCAAAACTCACCAAACAAGCGGTATCCCACGATGCGTATGTCGTAGCCGACGTGTTTCCGAATGACTTGGTATACAACGTCCTGTTGTTATATTTTAACGACATGGAGGCCGACGATTGGTTCTTTGAGGCCATCGACACCTTCATCTTAGCCATTTTCGATGTGTTGATATTATCAAACGAGAAATCGTAATCGCGCTGCAATGTGATGTCGAATCTATCGAAAAACCAGGTACATCCCATGTTATTGATGTTCACCTCGTCGCGGTCGATAACTTTATAATCGATGAAATCGGTGACACTAGTAACCTCTGCTCCACTTGGCGCCGTTGCCGTGGCTATACGCCTTCCTGCACTGTCGGCCACAGTCAGGAAAGCATAGGTATAGTTGGTGTAAGGGTTTTTAACATGATGATAAAACTGTCTTCCGCGGTTATAGCACCATGTCACTGGACCTCTGGCGTAGAAAAGGATATAGTCGTTCTGGTTAAACACGCCGTCATCCTCGCCTGAGACGTAAATAGGTATCTCGTAGAGGTCGTCGGGATAATAATATTTGTTGATCTTTGGCAATATGCCGCCGCCATTATGATAAATCCTGATATTTCTCGGGTCGATGTTTGCCACGTCCACGCCCATTGCCGACAGGTCGGAATATGTCAGCTTATACATACCCGTCGAAGATATCGACATCTTATACCAGACGCCGCTATCAAGCAATGAATTGCCGGCAATCAAACCGGTTATCGTCGTGAAAAATAACAGAAACCCTATTAAAATCTTTTTATACATTCTGCAAAGATACACATATTTTTTTACATAACGGATAATATGAAATATTATTGCAAAAAAGATTTTCAAAAAAATATAAAAAAGCTTGGATTTCCTACCGAAAAAATTCGTATAATTGCAGTTTGAAATTTTTGATATGCGTAAAAATCATTTTTTTGCACGCAAATGCAATAAATAAAATGATTTGCAGTTATTGATAAGAAAAATAAACACAAACGAAAATGCATAAAAAGTTAAAATTAAGTGCTATTTTAGCAGTTTTTTGCTGCGCGATTTTGATGATTTCATGTGGTGGAACAAGCAAAGGCAGCGGTAAATCAGGTAAATCTAACAAATCGGGCAAATCGAACACGACAGGTTGGAATTACAACGACCCTAACTACGGCGGTTTCATGGTCGCCGATGCTAAGGAGCAGAAGCCAGGACCGGGTCTCGTAGCCATCGAAGGCGGCACCTTCACCATGGGAGCCACCCAGGAAAACGTGTTCTACGAGTGGGACAACAGCCCTCGTCAGGTCACCGTCTCATCGTTCTTCATGGATCAGACAGAGGTAAGCAACCTCGATTATTTGGAGTATATCTATTGGTTAACACGTATCTACGGCTATGACTCTGAGGAAGTCGCGAAAGCCCTCCCCGACACTCTCGTATGGCGTAACTCGATGTCGTACAACGAGCCTATGGTGGAGATCTACTTCCGTCATCCGGCTTATGCCGACTATCCTGTCGTCGGTGTGTCATGGACTCAGGCCAACGACTACGCTCTATGGCGTTCCGACCGTGTCAACGAGATGCTTCTTATCGAAGCCGGCGTTCTCGACTTTGATTCTAACCAAAACGCTGAGAGCCACTTCACCACTGACGGCTATCTCTCAGGAGAATACATCGGCGTAGCAGGTAAGAACAGCAAAGACCGTCGTGCTAGAATGGAAGACGGCATACTCCTTCCAAAGTATCGTCTTCCCACCGAGGCTGAATGGGAATATGCAGCCCTCGGCCTCATCGGCAACACACAAGGTGAGAGCATCAGAGACGGCAAGGTATATCCTTGGAAATCAAACGGCTTACGCGCTGAAGACAAGAACTACACAGGTAACTTCATGGCCAACTTCAAGAGAGGTAAAGGCGACTACATGGGCGTAGCCGGCAGTCTCAACGACGGCGCTGCATTCCCTGCACCTGTGATGTCATACTGGCCTAACGACTTCGGTCTCTACAACATGGCTGGCAACGTGTCAGAATGGGTCCTCGATGTCTATCGTCCATTGTCATTCGAAGACTTCAGCGACCAGAATCCGTTCCGCGGCACAGCTGAAGGCATCAACTACAAAGACGGCGATTATATGTCGACCATCCAGAACGACTGGAACAACAGAGAGTTGGAGCAGAGCGAGTACACCAACCAGATGTACGACTACGGCAAGACCACCCTCATCTCCGACCGTTCACGCGTAGTAAAAGGTGGCTCATGGGCCGACGGTCCTTACTACCTCAGCCCTTCGGTGCGTCGTTATCTCGATGAAAACGAGAGTTCGGCAACGATAGGCTTCAGGTGCGCAATGAACATGATAAACTAAAAAAAGCCGTCGCACGACGGCTTTTTTTATAACCACACGATATGAATACCATTGAGAAGATTTACGAGCTTTACAAGAAAGCCTACACCGTCACCACCGACAGCCGTACCATCAGCAAGGACTGCGTCTTCGTGGCATTGAAAGGCGAGCATTTTGATGGTAACGACTTCGCCCTGAGTGTAGCCGAAGCCGGCGTGGCGGCATGTGTGATAGCCGACAGGCAGGACCTCCCCCGCCATGAACGCCTTTTCATCGTCGACGACAGTCTCAAGGCCCTGCAGGAGCTGGCGAACTATCACCGCAAGCAACTCGGCCTGTCTATAATAGGCATCACCGGCACCAACGGCAAGACGACTACCAAAGAGCTCGTGTCGGCTGTGCTGGCTAAGAAATATAACATCGTCTTCACTCAAGGTAACTACAACAACCAGCTGGGAGTGCCGCTCACGCTACTGCGAGTCACGCCGCAGGCTGAACTCGCAGTGGTCGAGATGGGCGCAAGTCATCCCGGCGACATCCGCGAGCTGACAGAGATTGGTGAGCCTGACTACGGCATCATCACCAACATAGGACGCGCCCATCTCGAAGGCTTCGGCGGCTTCGAGGGTGTGATCCGCACTAAAAACGAGATGTACGAATACATCGGCAAACACGGCGGCATGCTGTTCGTAAACCACGACAACGAGCTGCTGACAAAGCTCTCAAACGGTATCAGGAAGATGACATACGGCGAGACCGCCGAAGCCGACGTGAGCGGCAAGATTCTGTCAGCAAACCCCTACCTCTCAGTGGAATGGAACGGCAAAAAGATTGACACTCAATTAGTTGGCGACTACAACTTTGAAAACGTGATGGCCGCCATCTGCATAGGAAAATATTTCAAAGTGGCCGACGACGACATCGTCGAAGCTCTGGCAAGCTACTGCCCCACCAACAACCGCTCACAAGTCATAGAGACAGGCAAAAACCGCGTGGTGATGGATGCCTACAACGCAAACCCTACAAGTATGAGCCACGCCATCAGGAACTTCAGAAATATCTGCAGCGACTGTAACGTATTGATTTTAGGCGATATGCTCGAACTCGGAGAAGAATCAGAAAAAGAACATAAAGCAATAATTCAACTTTTGAAAGATCTCAAATTTCAACTTGTGTTTCTCGTGGGTTCTGAATTTGCAAAAGTCGCTTCAAATTCATTATTCTTCAGAGTAAAGGATGTTGATGATCTGATAAGGTACATCACACTCAATCCTATTACAGGCTACGACATCCTCGTGAAAGGTTCCAACGGAATCCACCTTAACAAGATTATCGATTCGTTGTAATGATCAGCAAAATCAATATCATCGGACTGATGTCGGGCTCGTCACTCGACGGCATCGACCTCGTCGACGTCGATTTCTGGTTCGATGGAATTTGGCATTTCGACATCATCGCAAAAGACAACGTCGATTACGACGAAACATGGCGACACAGGTTAGCGGACGCCTTTAATGTGCGGACGCCGCACGCGACGTCCCTACGACAATTGGACCTTGAATACGGCCGTTTTTTAGGGCTGGTTACAAAACGTTTCATCGACAAATTCCATTTAAAACCAGAAATCGTCGCGTCGCACGGTCACACCATATTTCATCGTCCACAGGAACATTACACCTTGCAAATCGGTGACGGCCAGGCACTTGCCGACGAATGCGGCATCACTGTCATCAACGACTTCCGCACCGAAGACGTGCTCAAAGGCGGTCAGGGAGCTCCGTTGGTGCCCATTGGCGACAAGCTTCTATTCTCCGACTACCCTATCTGTCTTAACATCGGAGGAATCGCAAATGTCTCGTATGATGTTGACAATCAACGCATTGCATACGATATTTGTATAGCAAACCAAGCGTTGAATTATTTATCAAATCGATTGTCATTGCAATATGATAAAGATGGATTGATCGCCCGTAGCGGACACATCGACGATCAGCTATTAACCACTTTGAATTCACATCCTTTTTATACACAAAAACACCCAAAATCATTAGGACGTGAATTCTTTGAGGAAAACACCAAGCCATTACTGGAAAATCGCGACGATATCGCCGACATGATGGCGACGTTTGTGGAACATATCGCCATTCAGATTGGTGCATCTGTAAAGACGATACGCACACCGTCTCTCATGTTGATAACCGGTGGCGGGGCCAAAAACAAATATCTCGTCGAGCGTATACAGGCAAATACGAAACACAAGGTCTTCGTCCCTTCCGACGACATCATCGACTACAAAGAAGCCCTCGTGTTCGCGTTCCTTGGACTGCTCCGCAGCCGCAACGAAACAAACGTGTTGAAATCTGTAACAGGGGCGAAATCAGACTCCTCATCGGGTAAAATATATAAAACACAATAGGGACGCGGTGCGCCACGTCCCTATGAGCAAAAAACAAACTTATAACTAATATTACATTCTTAGCACTGCATTCCTCCGCAGCAGTTAATCACCTGTCCGGTGACATAGCTGGATAAGTCTGATGCAAGGAACAACGCCACGTTTGCGACGTCTTCCGGTGTACCGCCTCTTCTCAACGGAATCTTTGTTGCCCAGTCTTTTCTCACCTCCTCAGGAAGTGCTCTGGTCATGTCGCTCTCGATGAAACCTGGAGCGATGCAGTTAGCACGGATGTTACGGCTACCCATCTCCTTAGCCACCGACTTAGCCAGACCGATCAAGCCTGCCTTCGAAGCTGAATAGTTAGCCTGACCGACGTTGCCTGAAACACCGACAACGCTGGCCATATTGATGATGCTACCACCCTTCTGGCGTGCCATCGTCGGCAACACAGCATGAATGTAGTTGAATGCCGACTTCAGGTTCACTGTGAGCACTGCGTCCCACTGTGCCTCTGTCATACGAAGCATCAAGCCGTCCTTGGTGATACCGGCGTTGTTGACGAGGATGTCGACACGACCGAAATCTGCCACGATCTGGTTAACGGTCTTCTCAACGTCAGCGAAGTCTGCGGCGTTCGAGACGTAGCCTTTTACCTGTGTACCAAGCTCACTGAGCTCAGCGACTGTAGCCTTGATGTTGTCTTCGTTAATATCGGTGATCGCGATATTGCAGCCTTCCATAGCGTAACGCTTTGCGATGGCCTTGCCGATACCTCTTGCGGCACCGGTGATGATAGCTGTTCTATTCTTTAACATATTCGTAAGATTTTGCAATTTCTCCTTGACCTAATTTAATAATGTTTTCGCATGATTTCTTGAAATCAGCGCAGCGGGTGGTGTCCTGCAGCATGAGGTATCCCATGATGATATAACCTACCGCTTCTACTAAACGTCTATGGTGGGTCTCTTTATTGCCCGAAAGGTCAAAAATTTCTTTATATTTTTCTGTCATGGCACGAAGCTTGTCGCGTAATGGCAGTAAATCCTCAGCATATTCGAAGTTATCCAGGTCGGCGATATACTTCAGATAAGCGCCATTTCCTAAGAAACGTGCCGCTGCCACGACCTGAAGTTGTGACGTGCCTTCATAAATGGTCAGGATACGTGCGTCACGATATAGACGTTCGCATTTGTATTCCTTCATGAAACCTGAGCCGCCGTGAATCTGGATGTCGTCGTAAGCGATCTGGTTAGCCCACTCGCTGGCAAACATCTTCAACACTGGTGTAAGCATATCGGCAACCTTCTTGTTTGTCTCGACGTAACGTGCTGTCTCATAAAGCAACGAGCGAGCTGCGTCAGTCTTGGCACGCATCAGATCGAGGATGTCCTGAACAGCGACAAACTCTCTGATCTTCTTGCCAAACTGTTCACGTTGATCGGCGTATTCCTCGGCGTCGCGGACTGCTGCCTCAGCGAGTCCAACCGACTGTGCGCCAACACCAAGACGTGCGCCGTTCATCAACGACATGACGTATTTGATAAGTCCCATCTTACGGTCACCAATAAGCTTTGCAGGTGCGTTGTTAAACACCAGCTCTGCTGTCGGTGAGCCATGGATACCCATTTTATTCTCTATTCTACGCACTGTCACGGCTTTTTCTTTTCTGTCATAGACGAACAGTGAAAGGCCACGGCCGTCGGTGCTACCCTCTTCCGAACGTGCGAGCACCAACTTGATGTCAGCGTCACCGTTGGTGATGAAACGTTTCACACCGTTGAGTCTCCAGCAGTTAGCTTTCTCATCGAATGTAGCTTTCAGCTGCACCGACTGAAGGTCTGAACCTGCGTCAGGCTCTGTGAGGTCCATCGAGCATGTGTCACCTTTGTAGATACGTGGCAAAAACTCGTCTTTGATAGCGTCGTCAGCGAATCTAAGAATTGTCTCGGCGCAGTCCTGCAAGCCCCAGATATTGGCGAAGCCTGCGTCGGCGCGAGAGACCATCTCAGCGGCCATCACGTAAGGTACGTATGAGAAGTTAAGTCCGTTATATTTACGTGGGAGTGCCATGCCGTAAAGACCTGCATCACGCATAGCCTCGTGGTTCTGCTGTGTTCCTTTGGCGTAAACGATAGCGTTATCAACGATTTTCGGACCTTCAATATCAACAGCCTCTGCATTCGGGTCGAGAACGTCGCCACAGAGCTCACCTACGATATCCAAAACCTTATCGTAGTTGTCGATGGCGTCTTCCACGCTCTTCGGTGCCAGCTCGTCGTTCTCAGCATCCACGAAGTCGTTCTCCTTCATGCGCACGATCTCGTCCATCTTAGGATGGTTCAGATAGAAAGCGAGGCTTTTATTATCTTGATAAAAGTTCATTATTTCTTACTATTTGATTTACAATATTTTATCATCTTCGACACAACGTCTGCGGCATCACCTGTGATGACGTAGTCGGCGATAGAGTTGATTGGGGCGTGCGGGTCGGTGTTGATGGATATTATCAACGCTGACTGCTCCATGCCTGAGCGGTGTTGCACTGCGCCTGAGATACCGCAAGCGATATACACTTTCGGACGCACTGTGACGCCTGTCTGTCCCACTTGTCTCTCAGGTTCAGCGAAACCTGCGTCGACAGCGGCACGTGTGGCACCCACCTCTCCTCCGAGAAGGTCGGCGAGCTCATGCAAAAGCTTGAAGTTTTCCTTACAACCCATGCCGTAGCCGCCTGAAACGATGATAGGAGCGCCTTTGATGTCGATTTTCTTCTCCTCAAGCTTACGCTCGATGATCTTCACGACGAAGTCGGCGTCATTCAAAAACTCAGCGGCGTTGAGGCTCACGACTTTCGTATTCTTCTGTTTCTCAAACACTTCCTGTTTCATGACACCCTCACGCACTGTAGCCATTTGCGGACGCACATCCGGACAGATGATGGTGGCGATGATGTTACCTCCGAAAGCCGGACGTATCTGCATCAGGTTGCCGTTCTCGTCGATGTCGAGAGCTGTGCAGTCGGCTGTGAGGCCGCAGCGGAGATATGACGCGACTCTCGGACCGAGGTCACGGCCTACTGGAGTAGCTCCGAAGAGCACCGAATACGGCTTCTCGCGTTCGATGAGCTTCGTCATGGCACTGAAATGTGGCAACGTCTGATAGAACCCCAGACGCTTATCCTCGAGGCAGAAAACGGTGTTCACGCCATGCGTAAACAACTCATTCTCATGACCTTTGAGGTTGTTGCCTATGACAGCGGCTTCGACGTCGACCTTGAGGCGGTCGGCCAGATGACGGGCCTTGGAACAGAGCTCCAGACTCACATCGGCGATCTTGCCGTCGTCTTTAACTTCGCAATAAACAATAATGTTATTCATTATTTTGCCTTGATTTCTTCAACAACTTTGATTGCATCGCCCACTGTGACGATCTTCTCTGTCATGTTATCCGGGATGGTAATCTCGAACTCACGCTCAATGTCCATGATGAGCTCGACGATATCCAATGAGTCGGCACCTAATGTGGTGACAAAACCTGCGTCTTCAGTAACCATTGCAGGATCACAACTGAGTTTGTTAACGATGATTTCGGTGATTTTTTCTTTTGTATTCATGATTTTAAGAATTTTTAATGTTAATAATTAGTTTTTGTTAAAAATTTAGAAAATGTGAGCTGCGGTGAGGTCTTCAATCAATCCTTTGATACCTTCGTCGTCGCTGCTTACTGTGATACTTTCTTTCTTTGTGAGAACGACGTTCTCGATGTTTTTTACCTTTGTCGGCGAGCCTTTTAGACCTAATCTCTCGTAGTCAGGATTGAGGTCATCAGCTGTCAGCATTGGGATTTCAGTGTTTTTCCTCTTGATGACGAGATGTGCATGACGTGAGCGGCAGTCTTTAGCGTTGCCGTGGACTGTGACGAGTGCCGGGAGTTTTGTCTCGACGACCTCGATGCCATGCTGCAGCACTCTCTTGAGACGGATGCTGTCGGTCGATGCTGCGATGATCTCATCAGCGTAGGTGATCTGTGGCACGCCAAGTTTCTCTGCTGTCTGCGGTCCCACCTGTGCAGTGTCACCATCGATAGCCTGGCGTCCTGTGAAGACGATGTCGTAATATCCTAACTTCTTGATAGCCATCGACAAAGCGTATGATGTAGCTAAGGTGTCGGAGCCTGCGAAACGTTTGTCGCTGACTACGAAGCCGTCGTCTGCACCACGGTATAATGCCTCGCGGATGATCTCGTTAGCACGTGGAGGTCCCATCGTGATGACGGTGACCTTGACATCGACGTTGTTTTTCTTAATGATATCACGGCACATCAGAGCCATCTCGAGCGCCTTCATGTCATCAGGGTTGAAGATGGCAGGAAGAGCCGCGCGGTTGATGGTGCCGTCGGCATTCATGGCGTCCTTACCAACGTTCTTGGTATCAGGCACCTGTTTTGCCAACACAACAATTTGAAATTCTTTCTTCATTATATAAAATTATTTTTCTGTTCTTGGAACGAGAGCGAACGACAGGCTTCCGCTGACGCATTGTTTTCCGGCTACGCTGAGCTTAGCGTCGCAGAAATAAATGTTGGCGCGGTGTGCTGTGAGAACGGCGTCGACCTCGATGGTGTCACCCGGGAGGACCTGGTTCTTGAAACGCACGTTGTTGATGCCTGTGTAGAATGTGAGTTTGCCCGGAAGGTCGTCCTTCATCAAAAGAGCGCAGCTCTGGGCCATAATCTCGCAAAGGATGACGCCCGGCACCACTGGGTTGCCCGGGAAATGCCCCTGGAGGAAGAACTCATCGCCTCTAACGTGATATTTCGAATGAGCGACATGCTGGTCGTCGATGTCAATCTCGTCGATGAGCAACATAGGCTCGCGGTGAGGTAAATAGTTTTTTAATTCTTCTCTTGTCATAGCTATATGATTTTCAATAATTTACTTGATAGGTCTCAAGGCCACTGCGCCATTGTGTCCGCCGAAGCCGAGTGACTGCGACACCGCGATTGTCAAGTCAGCCTTCACTGCCTTGTTAGGAGTGTAGTTAAGGTCACACACCGGGTCAGGCTCGTTGAGGTTGATTGTCGGAGGCACCATGCCTTTCTGGAGTGCCAATGCCGAGGCAATGATCTCGATGGCACCGGCGGCACCGAGGAGGTGTCCTGTCATCGATTTCGTCGAGCTTATGAGGGCTCTGCGCGCCTCTTCCTCACCCAACGCTTTCTTCACTGCGACGGTCTCCGACGCATCGTTCAAGGCCGTGCCCGTGCCGTGAGCATTGATATAAAGAAGGTCTTTCTTCTCCTGATAGCCAGCCTCATCCAGAGCCTGTTTGATGGCTTTAGCGGCGTATGTTCCTTCAGGATGTGGCGCTGTGACGTGGTGACCGTCGCAGGTGTTGCCATAACCGCAAACCTCAGCATATATTGTAGCTCCGCGCTTCTTCGCGTGTTCATACTCTTCCATCAACACTATGCCGGCACCTTCTGCGATGACGAATCCGGCGCGCCTTGCATCGAATGGCAGTGATGCTGCGTTAGGGTCTTCCGACTTTGTCAAAGCCTTACAGTTAGCGAAACCTGCTATCGAGAGTCTGTTGATAGGTGCCTCAGTGCCGCCGGCGATGATGCCGTCAGCATATCCGTCTTTGATGGCACGATAGGCCTCACCTATAGCATGAGTGCTTGTGGCACATGCAGTAACCACTGGCAGACAAACGCCATGAGCGTTGAATCTGATAGCCACGTTACCGGCCGCCATATTGGCGATCATGGTAGGGATCATCAGTGGTGACACCCAACGCGGTCCTTCAGCCTCGAGCTTATGCATCTCACGCATCATAGTATCGAAGCCGCCTATGCCCGAGCCGATGTACACGCCCAGACGATCAGGATCCCATCCTTCTTCATTGCCTTTCATGGCCTGGCAAGCTGCCGCCATGGCGTAGACTGCAAACAGGTCGTTACGACGCACGAAAGGAGTCTCGAGACCGTCTTTCTCAGGGTTGAAGTCCTTGACTTCAGCCGCCACCTTCACCGGAAGGTCGTCAGTGTTGAACTTTGTGATAAGATTGATGCCGCATTTGCCGTTCATGATGCTATCAAGGAACGTCTCGACATCGTTGCCGACAGGAGATACCACTCCCATGCCGGTTATAACTACTCGTCTTTTATTTTCCATAGTTGATTTTCAGATTTACCATTTCATAATCATTGCACCTGACACGAGGCCTGCGCCGAAGGCGCTGAAAGCGAGGATGTCGCCTTCTTTGAGCTTGCCTGCACGTTTCGTCTCGTCGAGAAGGATCGGGAGACTGGCCGATGAGGTGTTTCCGTATTTCTCGATGTTGGTCGGGAATTTCTCGCTCGGCTGTTTCAGCATCTGTTCAATGTATTTTATGATTCTCAAATTAGCCTGATGGATGAAATAGGTGTCGATGTCATCGGCTGTGAGGCCTGCTTCTTTCAGCACCACCTGCAAGTCATTGACGCATGTCGAGGTAGCGAACTTGAACACATCCTGACCGTGCATCACGAGAGGGAGGTTGGTCCTGCCTTTCTCGTCGTAAGGACACCACTGGAGGTCGTGCATCTCATAAAGACGATCCCAGCCGTCGGAACTCGTCAGACGTGAGGTTAGGATGTTGTCGCCCGGTGTCAGCACCGCAGCTCCTGCTCCTGCTCCAAACAATACGGCACATGTACGGTCGTGCCAGTCGAGCATGTGTGCCGGGGCCTCTGCGCAGACCACGAGGACGTTCTTCACTCTACCAATTTTATAATATGCTTCAGCCATGTCGCAGGCATAGATAAATCCTACGCAGGCTCCATTGAGGTCGATACATGGACACTTTGCTCCGATCTTTTCCTTGATGATACAACTCAAAGCAGGTGTCACATATTCATTCACGACATTAGCGCAAATGACGAAGTCGAGATCCTTAACGTCAATCTTAGCGTCAGCGACAGCCTTCAAAGCAGCGTCAACAGCAAGATCCAACACATATTCCTTTGAAAGGACACGACGCTCCTTGATACCGGTACGCGTTGTGATCCATTCGTCAGATGTGTCGAGAATCTCAGCAAGCATCTGGTTTGTAACAACTTTTGACGGAAGTGAACTTCCCAATCCAGAAATCTTCATTTATATACCTTATTTGTTGTTAATATTCCGATTATTATTCGTTTTCAATCGACGCAAAAGTACCCTCGAAAATCCACTTGGTGAATTTTTGTGACGAAATTCCAGCTGTTTGTGACGAATTTCGGATTTTTGTGACGAAATCCGCCATTTTGTGACGAAATTTTTAAAATTTGTGACGAAATAAAAAATTTTGTGACGAAATTTAAAAAAAATGTGACGAAATTCGGTCGTATTGAAAAAATTTGTATCTTTGCAGCGTAAAAATTACGCCATGACAAGTAAAAAACTGCCACATTATCTTATAGAGAAAAACAACCTCGTGGTTCAAGTGACCATCTCGGTGCTTTTCGCAATAGCATTTTTAGCCGTATATGTACCCCTTTCAGACACCACCACAGCATGGTTCTCGTTAGAAGATCAGGATACATTTATATATACAGCCTTTTTCATCATATTCTCAACCATATTCTTGATTTTCAGTAGAATCATGATGTTTTACATGTCGAAGCGACTCATCAGGTTCACATATCTGAAGTTCATTTTATGGAACTTGGGAGAGATAGTCCTCATAGGCTTGTTCCACGCATATATCTCATTGAGAATCATGCATGTAACGGGTCATCCTTCGGAACTCATCATCGGTAAGAGTATTCTCATCACCTTCATCGCTCTTGGATTCCCGTTCATCGTCACCGACCTCAGCTTTGCCATCATCGATGCGCAGAGAGTCTTGAAGATCGCCAAGAGCATGATAACAACAAACGATGCCGGCACCAGCAAAACCTCGGCAAAAGCCACAGAGAGCTTAGTGACCGACAACCCCGACATCATCAACTTCAACGACTATACAGGCGCACAGAAATTTGCAGTGAAGCTTGAGAATATCTATTACATCAAGGCGGAAGGCAACTATGTGAATGTGTTCTATAATAATAAAGGTGGCATCACCTCGTTTGTGCTCCGCAACAAGATTCAAGCCATAGAAGACTCACTCGCAGGCACTCCTATGATGCGCTGTCATCGCACGTATATTGTAAACACCAACAATATCAAGGTGATACGCAACGAGGCCGACGGCTATTATATCGACTTCAACCAGCCCGGACTCGAGCCGGTGCCTGTTTCACGCACCTACAGCGAGAAAATCGTCAAGAGATTCACCGAAATCTGATTTTTTCACATTTTTTATATTTTTTTATAATATATTTGTCAATTAATTGTTTATCTTTGTAATTGACAAATATTAGTATATGAATTTATCAAGTTTTTTATTGCAAGTACCTGTAGCTGAAACAGTTACAGAAGCCACAGAGATCAGAATGTCGTTATGGGACATGACCGTCCAGGGCGGTTGGATTATGTTGATTTTAGCTATCTTTTCAGTGATAGCCGTTTACATCTTCATCGAACGTTTCGTCACCATCCACAAGGCAGCGAAGAAAGACGACGCCTTCATGGAGACCATCCGTCTGTATATGAAAGACGGCAAGTTGGACGACGCCAAAGTTTTATGTCAAAAGAGCTCCACCCCACTTTCACGTATGATTGAAAAAGGTATCTCGCGTGTGGGCAAGCCGTTGAACGACATACAGACAGCCATCGAAAACGTTGGTAATCTTGAAGTTAGCAATCTTGAGAAAGGCGTTGCGTTGCTCGCCATGATCTCGGGTGCAGGCCCGATGCTGGGATTCCTCGGCACCGTCATTGGTATGATACGTGCTTTCTACGACATGTCGATGGCAGGCAACAACATCGATATCGAGCTTCTCTCGACAGGTATCTATCAGGCCATGGTGACGACCGTCGGCGGTCTCATCGTGGGTATCATCGCCTTTATCTTCTATAACATCCTTGTTGCGCAGATCGATAAGGTGGTAAACCTCCTCGAGTCGAAGAGTATTGAATTTATGGATGTGTTGAACGAACCGGCTAAGTAATTATGGCACTGAAACGCAGAAACCAGAGAAGAGTGGAGTTTAACTCGTCGTCGATGTCTGACCTCGTGTTCCTACTGCTCATCTTCTTCATGCTGACGTCGACGCTCGTGGCGCCTAACGCCATCAAGCTGTTGCTCCCTCAGAGCAGCAGCCGCACCATGGCCAAGCAGACTGTCACGGTGTACATCAACGAGAAGAATGATTATTTTGTCGGAGAGCGCCAAGTCACTGATAGTCAATTGAAATCGGAGATCTTGGTGGAACTCAACAAGACCAACGGAGGTGTTGACGGCACCGTGGTGGTACGTTCCGACAAGAGCGTGCCGGTGCAGTACGTCGTCAACGTGATCGACGCGGTCAACGACATCAACAACGAGATACATCAAAACCATAAGGTTTTACTGGCAACATCGGCAAAGAAATGACACAAGAGAGCAAGAATAAGACAATAGCTGTTGCTGTCACGGTGGCTGTCCATGCCATCGCGGTGGTGCTTCTTGTCATCATGGCGCTCACTACGCCGCTGCCGCTGCCAGGTGAGGCTGGCGTTGAGGTCAACCTCGGCATGTACAACGAAGGCATGGGCGTCAACCAGCAGCCCAAGCCTACTGAAGCAGTGCAGCCGTCGGCGCCTCAGCCTAAGCCAGAGGAGCAGACGGTGACGCAGAACACCGAGGAGACACCAGCGATAGAAGCCCCGAAACCCAAGGAGGAGGCGCCGACGGTAGACCCTCGAGCGCTGTTTAAGCCTGTAAAACCTCAGGAAAGCACCTCGTCGGAAGGCAACACCGAGACTCCAGGCGACCAAGGTAACCCCAACGGCGGTCAGGATATCAACAACTACGAAGGACTGGGCGGCAGCGTCGGAGGACCATCGTACGACCTCGGCGGCCGTAACGCCAAGAGCCTGCCACGACCAAGCTCTGACTTCAACGAAGAAGGCATCATAGTAGTAGACATATGGGTCGACCGCGACGGTCGCGTGCTGAGAGCCGAGATAGGCAAAGGCACTATCATCTCTAACATGAAGATGCGCGAGACAGCAAAACAAGCGGCGCTGTCGTCGGTGTTCGCACCCGACAAAGATGCGGCAGAGTCGCAAAAAGGAACGATAACATACAAATTCATCATAAGAGAATGAACTACGCTGAGACAACAAACTGGATGTTCAATAAGTTCCCGATGTATCAGAAGATCGGAGCAAAGGCATATAAACCTGACCTCGGCAACATCACGGAACTGTTAGATTTTCTTGGCAATCCGCAAAATAGCTTCAAGACTGTGCACGTTGCCGGCACCAACGGCAAAGGCACCGTGTCGCATACCCTGGCATCGATATTCCAGGAATGCGGTTACAAGACAGGCTTGTACACCTCCCCTCACCTGCTCGACTTCCGCGAACGCATACGCATCAACGGACAGATGATACCCGAGCAGAACGTCATCGACTTTATCGATGACAACAAAACCAAGTTTGAAGAGATGCAGCTGTCGTTCTTCGAGATGGCTACAGGCATGGCATTCGACTACTTCGCCAAAGAAAAAGTCGACATCGCGATCATTGAGGTTGGACTGGGCGGTCGTCTCGATTCAACCAACGTGATAAAACCGGAACTCAGCGTAATCACCAATATTTCCTTGGATCATGTGAGCATGCTCGGCAACACCCTGGCTGAGATAGCAGTAGAAAAAGCAGGCATCATCAAGCCGAATACTCCAGTCGTCATCGGCGAGACACAGCCTGAGACTAAAGAGGTGTTCATCAAGAAGGCCGAGGAATGCAAGGCACCTATCTATTTTGCCGACCAGATTGTCGACTGCGATAAGGTTCACATCGAATCGCTTGATTATCAGAAGTTTGACATCTGGAAAAACAACGAACTGTACATCGAGGCGGTGGAGTTCCCTCTCCTTGGATATTATCAGAAGAAGAACCTCGCCACAGCGATTTGTGCCGTCGAGATTCTTAAGGAAAAGTTCAATATCGACAAGAAAGACATCGTCAACGGACTTGAGTTTGTGGTGAAAAACACCAACCTGATGGGACGCTGGCAGATTCTGAGCCGTCAACCTCTGGTGATTGCAGATACAGGACATAACGTAGGCGGCATAAAAGAGATAGTGATGCAGCTTAGCGACATGACTTTCAGGAAGTTACACTTCGTGCTTGGCTGTGTCAATGACAAAGACATTGACGGCATTCTTCATCTTCTGCCACATTATGCCGAATACTATTTCTGCAAGGCCGACATACCTCGCGGATTAGATGCTAACATATTGGCAGAGAAGGCATTAGAGGCCGGATTGAGAGGAAATGTCTACGAATCGGTGCAGCAGGCATACAATTCTGCTTTGAATAATGCCCGCTTTGAAGATATAGTGTTTATTGGAGGCAGTAATTTCACTGTAGCAGAGGTGATATAATGGTTATAGGTTATTGGTTATAGGTTATTGAGATGAAATATTTAAAAATCATATTGTTGTCGCTGATAATCATAGGGTTATCGAGTTGCGCCATCAGGAAATACATTCCTGAAGGCAAGGCGATATTGATTGAGAATGTCATCGTCAACGACTCAACGCAATACCACATCCCTAAGTCGGAAGTCTCAAATTACATCGTGCAAAAACCGACAAAAAGCATCTTCGGATGGATGCCGAGAGTTTGGGTTTACTATCGTACACTGCCTAAAACCGATAAAAAGTTTTATAAGTGGATAAATAAAAGCTTCGGCGTTGAGCCAGTTTACTACAGCGTCTCAAAAACCGATAACTCACGACAGCAAATCGAGGATTACCTTGCAAACACAGGCTATTTCAAGTCAAAGGTCGAGCCGGAGATGACATCAAAGAACAACCGCGCCAAGGTTGTGTATAAGATTCATCCGAAAGAGCCGTACACTGTCAGAAATATCAGCTACAAAATCAACGACAGCACTATCGCAAGGATAGTCAACGACTTAGACGAAGATTTACAACTAAAAGAAGGCGATAATTACAACTTCTTCTCACTTTATAAGGACCGCGAATTGATTACCAACACTCTTCGCGACAACGGATATTATACCTTTTCTAAAGATTATATCTTTTACGAGGTAGATACCAATCTGATGCAGAAGAAGGTTGACGTGGCCCTGCGTATTGATGGAGATCCACATCATAAGTATCTGATTAACAATGTGTTCATCTATCCCGATCATAACCCGAGAATAGCCAACACCATCGTCAACGACACCGTTCAGCATACATTCTCATTAAGAAAAAAAGACCCGGAACATCGTTTCGATTTCATCTACGGAAAGGATCCTAAGGTTAATCTGAAGACTTTCAACCAAGTCATACAGTTACATCCGGGCGATGAGTTCAGTCAGAAGAAGGTGACGCAGACATATCGCGCGCTGGGAAGTCTTAAGTTATACAGTCTCAGCAACATAAGCTTCGACACAGTGCCAGGCGGCAACGACTCGGTGAAGCTTCTGAACTGCAATATCACATTACAAAAAGGTAAGATACACCATTATAACATTCAGATTGAGGGCACCAACTCAGGCGGTGACCTCGGCGCCTTAGGCTCCATCTCGTATCGAAACAACAATATCTTCAGGGGTTCTGAAGTCCTGCGTATCTCATTAAGATACGGTTTCCAGGCTCAGCGCGTGAATAATCAGTACATCGAGGAAGGCATCTTCAACACCCGAGAGTTCGGCGCCGAGGCGAGCATCACCTTCCCTCGATTCCTCAGCCCGATTCCACTGCACCGATTCGTGAGCGAATATCAGCCTAAGACCATGCTTCTGACAGGTTACAACATGCAGATCAGGCCGTTGTATATGCGTTATATCATGACGGCATCGTTTGGTTACAACTGGAGAGCATCAAACACAGTCGAACACTTCCTCACCCCTATTAACCTCAACACCGTCAAGGTGTTACCATCAGATGTATTTGCTTTAGTTCTCGACTTGGAGACGAACCAGCGTATCAAAGACCAGTACACCGACCACTTGATTTTTGGTTTGAACTATTCATTTGTGTTCGCTAACCAGAATATCAAGAAAAACAGCGACTTCTTCTATCTAAAGTTCGACATCGAAACCTCGGGTAATGTGTTGTCGCTGCTCAACAACACGCCTGTCATCACGGAGAGGGATAACCATCACGAAATCATAGGGATACGCTACGCACAGTTCTTCAAATATCAGATCGATTTCAGGTTTTACCATTACATGCCAAGCCGCAATATGCTCGCGTTACGTCTGATGTACGGTCACGGTATCGCTTACGGCAATTCCATCGACCTGCCGTTTGAAAGAAGTTTCTATGCAGGCGGTTCAAATAGCATGCGTGGATGGCAGTTTAGGACGCTGGGACCTGGAGAATTCAACAATCCTGAAGGCTACGACATGGAGCATATCGGCGACTTGCAACTCGAGACTAACGTCGAATACCGTTTCCCGATTTATTCAATGTTTAAGGGTGCTATCTTCTCTGATGTCGGTAATATCTGGACTTTGACCGACAACGAGTCATTCCCTGGCGGTCAGTTTAAGTTCGACAAGTTCTACAAGCAGCTCGCCGTCGACGCAGGCTTCGGTCTTCGTCTCGACCTGTCGTTCTTCCTCATCCGTCTCGACGTCGCGGTGCCTCTGTGCGACCCGGCTTACGACGAAGCTCATCGCTGGAGAGTCAACAAATTACAGTGGCGCGACGTAGTCTGGAACTTTGGTATAGGTTATCCATTCTAACATGACACGGCAGGATTTGTATCGACTCTTGACCGGCTCCTTCGGATTCGTGCCTACAGAAGGACAGCATACTGTTTTATACCATCTCGCCGCCTTTCTTCTCTCCGAAAAACCCTGCCCTACCTACCTTTTACAAGGATATGCCGGCACCGGTAAGACAACCTTAGTGACAACTCTCGTGAAAACGTTGCCGCAGATTGGGATGAAATATCAACTGATGGCACCGACAGGACGAGCCGCGAAGGTACTGAGCGGCTACACGGGGAAGACCGCTTCGACGATACACAGAAAAATATACCGTTTCCAGTCGTTTGCCGACGGCTCGTTCAGGATGACAAGGGCCGAAAATAAGTCAAAGAACACACTATTCATCGTTGACGAGTGTTCAATGATTCCTGACGATTTCGCCAACGGACGCTCGCTGTTAGACGACTTGATAAGATACGTATTCTCTGGTGAAAACTGCAGGCTTCTTCTGATCGGCGATAACGCTCAGCTGCCTCCTGTAGGACTGGAAAACAGCCCTGCCAACGACATCAATGTGTTGAAAAACGGCTTCGGATTGACAGTGGCATCGTATGAGCTCACTGAGGTAATGCGACAGGAAGAAGAATCGGGAATTTTGTATAATGCGACCGCGTTGCGAAAAATGGGCGGACCGACACCGTCACTACCGTTGTTTACCACCAATGGCTTCTCTGACGTGCATCGCATTGAGCCTCAAGAGTTTGAAGAGCTGCTGTGGCAGAGTTTCAACGGCAAAAACAACAACGAAGCTGTGATAATATGCAGGAGTAACAACCGCGCCAATATGTACAATCAGGCCATCAGAGCGCGTATACTGCAGGAAGAGGGAGAGATTGCTACAGGCGACAAGCTCATGGTGGTGAAAAACAACTATTTCTGGACCGACGAAGACCAGAAAGTCAGTTTCATCGCCAACGGCGACATGATTGAGCTTATGCGCATCAACAGCACTGAGGAGATGTACGGCTTTCATTTTGCCGATGTGGAGATACAACTCACTGACTATCAAGATGAACCGAATCTTTCGGTCAAGATTCTCCTCGAAACTTTGACAAGTGACTCCCCTGCTCTCACTCAGGAAGAAGCCGAAAGACTATATCGCGCCATCGAAGAAGACTATATGGACATCCCCAACAAACGCGACAGATACAAAGAGATGCGTAAAAACACGTATTTCAATGCGTTGCAGGTAAAGTTCGGCTATGCCCTCACCTGTCATAAGACACAAGGTGGACAGTGGCCGACGGTGTTTATCGATGCGCCATACATAAAAGATGACGAATCATTGCAGATCAGCGACTTACGCTGGTTTTATACTGCAGTGACTCGTGCTCAGAAACAACTTTATTTCGTCAATTTTCAAGATGAGTATTTTTTCTCATCGTCATTTCGACTGAAGTGAAATGAAATGGAACGAAATGGAGAAATCTCCTTCAAAATAAGATATGTCTTAAATTGAATGAGATTTCTCCGCTCCTTTCAGTCGGTCGAAATGACGACTTACTATCTCGTGAATTTGTGATTCTTTCCTGGGAAGTAAGCCATATCGCCAAGTTCTTCCTCGATTCGCATGAGTTGGTTGTATTTGCAGATACGGTCGGTACGTGATGCCGAGCCGGTCTTGATCTCACCAGTGTTCAATGCTACTGCAAGGTCAGCGATGGTGGTGTCTTCGGTCTCGCCTGAGCGGTGGCTCATGACGGCTGTGTACTGGTTACGATAAGCCAGGTTGACAGCGGCGATAGTCTCTGTAAGTGAGCCTATCTGATTGACTTTCACCAAGATAGAGTTAGCAACATTCTTCTCGACACCCATCTTGAGGCGTTCCACGTTGGTCACGAAGAGGTCGTCGCCGACGAGCTGAATCTTGCTGCCCATGGTGTCGGTCATGAGTTTCCAACCGTCCCAATCGTCTTCGGCCATACCGTCTTCGATGGAGATGATAGGATATTTCTTCACCCAGTTATTCCAGAATTCTACCATTTCCTTAGCATTGAGTTTCTCGCCTGTCGATTTGTGCAGATGATAAACCTTCTCTTCTGGCAGATAGTATTCTGATGAAGCAGCGTCGAGAGCGATGAACACGTCTTCGCCTGGGCGGTAGCCGGCTTTCTCGATAGCTTTGAGGATCACTTCGATACCCTCGTCGTTTGACTTAAGGTTAGGTGCGAAACCACCTTCGTCGCCGACGTTTGTTGAATAACCGGCTGCTTTGAGCACGTTCTTTAGGTTATGGAAGATCTCAGAGCCCATCTGGATTGCCTGATGGAACGACTTAGCGCCTACTGGCATGATCATAAACTCCTGAAAATCAACGCTATTGTCGGCATGTGAGCCGCCGTTGAGGATGTTCATCATCGGGATTGGCAGTGTATTAGCGCTGACGCCGCCGATATAACGGTATAGAGGCTGATCGGTGTAGATAGCACCTGCTTTAGCGCAAGCCAGTGACACGCCGAGGATGGCGTTGGCACCGAAGTTACCTTTGTTCTTTGTTCCGTCGAGTTCGATCATCTTGGCATCGATGGCGTTTTGGTCGGTGACTTCATAGCCTGTGATAGCTTTTGCTATCTCGTTGTTGACGTGGTCAACAGCTTTATACACGCTCTTGCCCATGAATTTGGACTTGTCGCCGTCGCGAAGCTCCACAGCCTCGTGAACACCTGTCGAAGCGCCTGATGGCACTGCTGCACGACCGAGGATACCGTCTTCGGTGATGACATCGACTTCTACTGTAGGATTGCCGCGTGAATCCAGTATCTGGCGGGCATGAATCTTTTCTATTCTACTCATTTTATCTTAATTTTAAAAATTTTCAATACAAGCTACAAAGATACAAAAAAGATAATAGATAAAAGATAAAAGTTAAAAGATTTTTAAAAACAGTAGAGACGCCTTTATGACGCCTCTACCTTAAACTTCTAAACTTATAAGCTTCTAAGCTATTAAGCTGATTATTCTGCTTTTGGAGCTTCTTCGGCTGCTGCTGGAGCTTCAGCTACTGGGGCCTCTTCGGCTTTTGCAGCTTCTGCTTTCTTCTTGCCACCACGACGAGTTGTCTTGGTTGCCTTAGCAGCTTTCTTACCATTGGTGTAGATATCGTTATAGTCAACGAGCTCCATCATGCACATATCAGCGTTGTCGCCTGCACGTAAACCGAGTTTAATGATACGTGTGTAGCCGCCTGGACGGTTAGCAACTTTCTGGCTCACTTCGCGGAACAGTTCTGTCACAGCGTATTTGTTTTGGAGCTGTGCGAACACGATACGACGTGAATTCGTTGAGTCGTCTTTGGAACGGGTGATCATTGGCTCGATGTAGAGGCGCAATGCCTTAGCCTTAGCGGTCGTAGTCATGATGCGTTTCTCAAGGATCAATGATGATGCCATGTTGGCGAGCATCGAGTTACGATGACCGGCTTTTCTTCCTAAATGATTGATTTTTTTATTGTGTCTCATCTCTATTATTCCTTATCTAATTTATACTTACTGATATTCATTCCAAATTCGAGACCCTTGCTTCTGACCAATTCTTCAAGTTCTGTGAGTGACTTCTTACCGAAGTTACGGAACTTGAGCAGGTCGGCTTTGTTAAGGGCGACGAGTTCACCGATTGTTTCGACTTCGGCTGCTTTGAGGCAGTTCAGAGCGCGAACTGAAAGATCCATATCGACGAGTTTAGTCTTCAGAAGCTGACGAATGTGCAGAGAGCCTTCGTCAAAGTCTTCCGACACTGTCTTCTGTTCATCCATCAGGGTGATGCGTTCGTCTGAGAACAGCATGAGGTGATAGATGAGGATCTTAGCAGCTTCCGTCATAGCGTCTTTCGGATTGATTGAGCCATCTGTTTCGATGTCAAGGATGAGCTTCTCGTAGTCGGTCTTTTGCTCGACACGGTAGTTATCAACCTTAAAGCTGACGTTTCTGATAGGTGTATGGATTGAATCGATGGCGATGGTGTTGACTGGGGCGTTGAGAACCTTGTTCTCGTCGGCGTTGACATAACCTCTACCTTTGTTGATGGTCATGTCGATAGTCAACTTCACCGATGGGTCCATGTGGCAGATCACGAGTTCCGGGTTCAGCACTTGGAACACTGAGAGGAACTTGTTGATGTCGCCGGCGACGAATTCTTCTTGTCCACCGATGACGACGGTGACCTTTTCGAATGTCTCACCCGGGATTTGTTGTTTGAAGCGAACTTGCTTGAACTTCAGCACGATGTCGGTGAGGTCCTCGATGACGCCAGGGATTGGAGCCATTTCGTGTTCCACGCCTTCAATGCGGATTGAAGTGATAGCAAAACCTTCGAGCGATGAGAGGAGAACTCTTCTCAAGGCGTTACCGATGGTCATGCCGTAGCCAGGTTCGAGCGGGCGAAATTCGAAGACACCGTGTTTGTCTGTCGATTCTACCATGACGACCTTATCAGGTCTTTGAAATGCTAATATTGCCATAATATCAGTTTATATTCGATTATTTAGAATACAACTCAACGATAAGCTGTTCATTGATGGTTTCAGGAATATCCTCGCGGTTAGGATAGCTCATGAACTTTCCTGTGAGGGTATTCGAATCCCATTCTAACCATGGGAAGCTGTTTGAATGGCCTGCCACTGAATTTGTAATAACTTCCAAGCTCTTTGATTTCTCGCGCACTGCAACGATATCGCCTGGTTTCAGCATTGCTGAAGGGATGTTCATCACCTTGCCGTTCACTGTGATGTGACGGTGGCTGACGAGCTGGCGGGCAGCGTCACGTGTAGGAGCGATACCGAGACGGTAAACTGTGTTGTCGACACGTGATTCGATGAGCTGGAGGAGGATTTCACCGGTGATACCCTTCTTCTTCGAAGCTTTCTCGAAGGTGTTGCGGAACTGACGCTCGAGGATACCGTAGGTGTATTTTGCCTTCTGTTTTTCCTGCAACTGGATACCGTATTCAGAAACTTTCTTACGTTTCTTTGCAGCACCATGTTGTCCCGGAGGGAAATTTCTCTTTTCGTAGTACTTGTCTGAGCCGTAGATTGGTTCACCAAACTTACGGGCGATCTTTGTCTTAGGACCTGTATATCTTGCCATAACTTTTACTTTTTAAATGTTAAACAATTACACTCTTCTGCGTTTTGGCGGACGGCAACCATTGTGCGGTATTGGAGTAACGTCGATGATTTCTGTCACTTCTACGCCTGATGAGTGGATAGCGCGGATAGCTGATTCACGGCCTGCGCCTGGTCCTTTGACATAAACTTTAACTTTACGTAATCCCAAGTCATATGCTGTCTTTGAGCATTCTTCTGCTGCCATTTGAGCTGCGTAAGGAGTATTCTTCTTTGAACCCTTGAAGCCCATTTTTCCGGCTGATGCCCAAGAAATGACTTGTCCTTCATTGTTTGCTAATGAAATGATGATGTTATTGAAAGAAGCTTTGATAAAAGCCTTACCGGTAGCCTCAATCTTCACAACACGTTTCTTAACAGATTTTGAGTTTTTTGCCATTTTTTAAACTTTACTTTTAATGGTATTTAATATGATCCAACCACTAATTACTTAGTAGCTTTCTTCTTGTTAGCGACGGTCTTCTTACGACCTTTACGTGTACGAGCGTTATTCTTTGTGCTCTGACCACGCAGTGGTAATCCGAGACGGTGACGGATTCCTCTGTAGCAACCGATATCCATCAAACGCTTGATGTTGATCTGGATCTCGCTGCGGAGTTCACCTTCTGTCTTGTAATTATCGGCGATGATGTTACGGATAGCGTTCTGTTCATCATCGGTCCAATCCTGGACTTTCTTGTCAGCTGGGACGTTAGCCTGTGCAAGGATAGCTTTAGCAGCTGAACGGCCGATACCGTAAATGTAGGTTAAAGATATTTGACCTTGTTTGTTGTTCGGGATATCTACACCAGCAATTCTAGCCATAATTTATCTATTTTTTAATTAGCCCTGACGTTGTTTTTCCTTAGGGTTCTTTTTGTTAATTACATACAATTTACCTTTACGACGCACAATCTTGCAATCGTCTGATCTCTTCTTGATAGATGCTCTTACTTTCATTTTATATAATTTTTTATCTTTTTTCGAAGCATTTATTTTTAGCGCGCAAAATTACAAAATTTTGCGTTACCTTTTACATTTTGGTGCAAATTTTTATTTGTACCTGAAAGTTATACGACCTTTTGTCAAATCGTAAGGCGACATCTCGAGTTTTACCTTGTCACCAGGAAGAATTTTTATGTAATGCATACGCATTTTTCCGGAGATGTGTGCAATGATTTGCAAACCGTTCTCCAATTCGACACGGAACATTGCATTACCGAGTGATTCAGTTACTGTACCGTCTTGTTCTATCGACAACTGTTTTGCCATATAATTTTCTTTTTATTGGTTATTTTCTACTGCTTCTGCCCATTCAAAACTTGATAATATCTCGGCTTTGCCGTGGCGTACTGCGATATCGTGTTCGAAGTGAGCGGCTGGTTTCCTGTCACGAGTGGTGATGGTCCAACCGTCACGTTCCTGCACGATTTCTTTCTTTCCGAGAGTGATCATCGGTTCGATGGCGAGTACCATGCCTTCGCTCAGCTTAACGCCTGTTCCACGTTTTCCGTAGTTAGGCACCTGTGGGTCTTCATGCATTTTGCGTCCCACGCCATGTCCGACGAGCTCACGAACGACGCCGTAACCGAATTGCTCGACGTAGCTCTGCACTGCATAGCCAATGTCGCCTATCCTGTTGCCTGCCACTGCCGCCTCGATGCCTTTGTAGAGTGATTCCTTCGTACGTTTGAGAAGGAGCTTCACCTCTTCCGACACCTCGCCGCAGCAGAATGTGTAGGCTGAGTCACCGACGTAGCCATTGAGCACTGTGCCGCAGTCGACCGAGACAATGTCGCCATCGCGGAGTTCGTAGTCGCCCGGGATACCGTGGACCACCTGCTCGTTGACAGAGATGCATAGACTTCCGGGAAATCCGCCGTAGCCTTTGAAGGCCGGAGTCGCTCCGTGATCTCTGATAAACTCTTCAGCGAGTTTGTCGAGGTCGATGGTACGGACTCCCGGACGTATATGCTTTCCTACCTCGCCGAGGGTCTTACCCACCAGCAAAGCAGCTTGTCTCAGCAATTCAATTTCGTTATCAGTTCTGAAATGAATCATCTTTATAGAAATTACATCCTGCCTACGCGGCCTTTGATACGGCCAGCCTTTGTGAGACCGTCGTAATGACGCATAAGAAGATGGCTTTCAATCTGTTGTAATGTGTCCAGCACCACACCGACGAGAATCAGCAATGATGTTCCGCCATAGAACTGGCTGAACTGCTGGTTGACGCCCATGAGAGAGACGAGAGCAGGCATGATAGCCACGACACCGAGGAATAATGAACCCGGAAGGGTGATTCTCGACATGATGGTATCGAAATAGTCTTTCGTCTGTTTGCCAGGCTTCACGCCAGGGATGAATCCTCCGTTCTTCTTGATATCTTCTGCCATCTGAGCCGGGTTAATGGTCACAGCTGTGTAGAAGTATGTGAAGATGACGATGAGGATGAAGAACACAAAGTTATACCAGAAGCCATTCATGTTGGTCATAGCTCTCATGAAGCCGCCCATCTTATCAGGATCAGAATATCTGAAGAATGTGATAGGCACGAACATGATAGCCTGAGCGAAGATGATAGGCATAACGCCGGCGGCATTGACCTTCAACGGGATGTACTGACGCACTCCGCCGTATTGTTTGTTGCCGACAACGCGTTTCGCATACTGTACCGGAATCTTACGAGTACCCTGGACGAGCAGGATAGTCATGATGATAACGAGTACGAGGAATACGATTTCCAGTAAGAAGAAGATCGGACCGCCTGTACCTTGGGTGAAGCGTGATGCGATTTCTGCGAACAGTGCGAATGGGAGACGTGCGATGATACCGATCATGATGATGAGTGAGATACCATTGCCGATGCCCTTATCGGTGATACGTTCGCCGAGCCACATGATAAACAATGTTCCTGCGATAAGGATTATCACTGATGAAATCCAGAAGAACAATGACGGGGCTGCACCGTTGAACGGGTAGATTGCTGTCGCTGGAAGCTGAGCTCTGAGGTTAGCGATATAACCAGGGGCCTGCACTGCCACAATAAGCACCGTGAGGTAACGTGTAATCTGGTTGATCTTACGATGGCCGCTCTCGCCTTCCTTCTGCAAACGCTGGAAGTAAGGGATAGCCATACCGAGCAACTGGATGATAATACTTGCGGTGATGTAAGGCATGATACCGAGAGCAAACACTGAAGCATTTGCGAAAGCACCGCCTGAGAACATATTCAACAAACCAAGGAGTCCGGAACTACTTTGGTTTTTCAACGCTGCCAGCTCGTTAGGGTCGACACCTGGGAGAACCACGTATGAACCGAAACGGTAAATCAGGATAATTAACAGCGTATAGAGGATTCTCTTACGAAGTTCCTCGATTCTGAAGATATTCTGGATGTTCTCTCTGAGTCGCTTGTTCGTCCAGAGGAGACCAGCGATAACGAGGCACACCAAAATAACTATTAATAACTCCTTCATATCTCTTCAGTTTAGTTGATTAAATTTTCTCAATAGTACCGCCGGCCTTTGTGATAGCCTCTTCAGCGCCTTTCGACCATGCGTTGGCTTTCACGTTGACGGCCTTTGTCAATTCACCGTTTCCGAGAATTTTTACTAATTCATTTCTTCCGACGAAACCGTTTTCTTTCAAGAGTTCTGGGGTGATGTCTGTAATGCCGCTGTTGGCAAAGTCCTCGAGAACCTCAATATTGACGGCGCGGTATTCCACGCGGTTGATGTTCTTGAATCCGTACTTAGGCACGAGACGTGCGAGAGGCATCTGGCCGCCTTCGAAACCGATCTTGTGTGTGTTACCAGAGCGTGAGCCAGCTCCTTTGTGACCACGTGTAGAAGTTCCACCGTAGCCTGAGCCTTGTCCGCGACCGATTCTCTTGCGATCCTTTACAGAACCTTCTGCCGGTTTAAGATTACTAAGATCCATAACTATTTTTAATTTTCTTAGTTTAACAATTAGATTTCTTCAATTTTAAGAAGGTGTTTCACTTTCTCGACCATGCCAGCCACTGAAGGGTTTTCCATGTCCACTTCAACTGACTGATGCATCTTTCTGAGGTTCAAGCTTTTCAGAGTGTCCTTCTGATCCTGTGGTCTGCCGATGCCACTTCTAATCTGAGTTATTCTTACTTTTTTCATTGTGTTCAAATTTTAGATTATCCGTTAAACACCACATCCATATCCACGCCTCTCATCTGGGCTACTGTGCGTGCGTCGCGCATCTGTGCCAATGCTGCGAATGTAGCTTTCACCACTGAGTGAGGGTTTGATGAACCTTTTGATTTTGCGAGAACGTTCTTCACGCCGACGCTTTCAAGAACAGCACGCATTGCACCGCCTGCGATAACACCGGTACCAGGGGTAGCTGGCTGGATGTATACGTATGCACCGCAATATTTTCCGTATTGTTCGTGTGGAAGAGTACCGTTGATGACCGGAACCTTAATGAGGTTCTTCTTTGCATCTTCTGTACCTTTTTGAACAGCGGCTTGAACTTCCTTAGCTTTACCGAGGCCGTAACCTACTACGCCGTTTTCATTGCCGACGACGACGAGGGCTGCGAAGGTAAATGCACGTCCACCCTTGGTGACCTTAGTCACACGGCCGACATGAACCAGACGTTCTTTCAACTCGATTTCCGAAGTTTTTACTTTTTTTACGTTGACTTCTGCCATAGTTTTAGAATTTTAATCCTCCATTACGAGCGCCGTCTGCTAAAGACTTAACTCTTCCGTGATACAAATAACCGTTACGATCGAATACGACTGTCTCGATGCCAGCTGCCTTAGCTTTTTCAGCGATGAGGTTACCGACTTTTGCTGCCTTCTCGATCTTAGTGATCTTTTCCTGTTCGATGCCGTTCTCTGTTGAGCTGGCTGCTGCTAATGTCTTACCAGCCTCATCGTCGATAAGCTGAACGTAAATCTGCTTGTTGCTTCTAAAGACAGACATTCTTGGGCGTGCTGCAGTGCCGAAAACGACCTTACGAACGCGTCTCTTGATGTTTAATCTTCTTTCAATCTTCTTATTCATCTTTCTTGCATTTTAAAAATTAAACATTATTTACCTGCTGCCTTACCTGCCTTACGACGGAGCACTTCGCCTTCAAACTTGATACCCTTGCCCTTGTAAGGTTCAGGTTTACGGTATGAACGGATCTTTGCTGCCACCTGGCCGAGCAACTGCTTATCGTATGAACGCATCTTGAGGATAGGGTTCTTACCTCTTTCGTTGATGGTCTCGCATGTGATCTCTTCAGGCATGACGAAAATCATGTTGTGTGAGAAACCGAGTGAGAGCTCGAGTTGTTTGCCGTTGGCTTTGGCTTCTGCCTTGTAACCTACGCCGACAAATTCTTGAACTGTCTCGAAACCTTCTGATACGCCTTTCACCATGTTGAAAATCAACGCACGGTAGAGACCGTGTTTGGCTGAAGCGTTAGGGATGTTAGCCGGTGCTATGTTGATATGACCGTCTTCAATCTTGATATCAACATCGCCGTGGAAATCCTGGGTAAGAGTACCGAGTTTTCCTTTGACTGTGATAACGTTATCTTTAATTGTAACCTCAGTACCTGCTGGGATTGCAATAGGTAATTTACCGATTCTTGATAATGCCATAACTGTTTCCTCCTATATTATGATACATAGCACAACACTTCGCCTCCGATGTGGAGATTGCGGGCTTCTTTATCTGTCATAATGCCTCTTGAGGTCGAGATGATGGCGATTCCAAGGCCATTCATGACTCTCGGGAGGTTTTCTGAGTCAGCATACTGACGGAGACCTGGGCGTGAAACGCGCTCGATTGTCATGATAGCTGGCTGTTTGGTAACAGGGTGGTATTTAAGAGCGATCTTAATAGTACCTTGTGGGCCTTCTTCTTCGAACTTATAGTTAAGGATATAGCCTTTTTCGAAGAGGATCTTGGTGATAGCCTTCTTCACATTTGAAGCAGGGACTTCCACGATTCTATGTTTAGCGTTAACGGCATTGCGTACGCGTGTCAAAAAATCTGCTATAGGGTCTGTAATCATAGTTTTAATCCTTTTAATTAATTACCAACTTGCTTTTTTAACACCTGGGATCAAGCCTTTGAGGGCCATTTCACGGAAGTTGATACGTGAGATGCCGAACTGACGCATATAACCTTTTGGACGTCCTGTAAGCTGACAACGATTGTGTACGCGAATAGGTGAAGCGTTTCTTGGAAGCTTCTGGAGACCTACGTAGTCGCCTGCTGCCTTGAGGGCTGCACGTTTCTCAGCGTATTTCTCTACCATCGCCATTCTCTTGCGCTCACGCGCTTTCATTGATTCTTTTGCCATATCTTACTTATTTTTTCTGGTTTTTAAATGGAAGACCAAACTGTTTCAACAAGGCCATTGCTTCCTTGTCGGTGTTCGCTGATGTGACGAAAGTGATATCCATACCGTTGATCTTGTTGACTTTGTCCATGTCGATCTCCGGGAAGATAATCTGTTCGCTCACGCCGAAGCTGTAGTTGCCGCGGCCGTCGAAGCCTTTGTCATTAATACCTCTGAAGTCACGAACACGTGGAAGGGCGACAGCGACTAAGCGTTCGAGAAATTCGTACATCTTGTCACCGCGCAACGTCACGCGCACGCCGATCGGGTTACCACGACGAAGTTTGAAGTTAGAAACGTCGTGTCTAGAAATAGTCGGAACGGCTTTTTGTCCGGTGATAGCTGTCATTTCCTCTACACCATAGTCAATCAGTTTCTTATCGGCAAGAGCTGCACCGATACCCTGATTGAGCGAAATTTTCAAAAGCCGTGGAACCTGCATAACGGATTTGTAGTTGAATTCCTTCATCAACGCAGGCACGATTTCGCTCTTATACTGTTCTCTGAGTTTGGGTTGATAGTTCATTATTTAATAACCTCCCCTGATTTTTTTGAATAACGGATTGATTTTCCTTGTTCATCTTTTTTACGACCGATGCGGCCGGCTTTACCGTCCTTGTCACAAACCATGACGTTTGAGGCATGGATGGAAGCTTCTTTCTTTACGATACCACCTTTAGGGTTTTCGGTATTCGGTCTTGTATGCTTCGACACGAGGTTGACGCCGTCAACGATGACGCGGTTCTTCTCTGTATCGACGCTAAGCACTGTACCTTTCTTGCCCTTCTGGGTTCCAGCGATAACGACTACGTTGTCGCCTTTCTTTACGAACATTTTACTCATAGCTTTTTTCCTTTCTTATTAGAGTACCTCAGGTGCAAGAGATACGATTTTCATATATTGTTTCTCACGCAACTCTCTGGCTACTGGTCCAAAGATACGAGTTCCTAACATTTCGCCTTGTCCGTTGAGGAGGACGCATGCGTTGTCGTCGAAGCGGATGTATGATCCGTCGGCGCGGCGTGTTTCCTTCTTGGTGCGGACTACGACTGCCTTTACTACTGAACCCTTCTTCACGTTACCGCTTGGAAGAGCGTCTTTTACTGTAACCACGATGACGTCGCCGATACGGGCATAACGTTTCTTGGTTCCGCCTAATACTCTGATGCAGAGCACTTCCTTTGCACCGCTATTGTCGGCTACTGCAAGTCTTGATTCTTGTTGTAACATTACTTGGCCCTTTCTATTATTTCAACGAGTCTCCAACGTTTGTTCTTGCTCAACGGACGTGTCTCCATGATGCGGACGGTGTCACCGATATTGCACTCATTCTTCTCGTCGTGTGCGAAGAATCTTGTTGATTTCTTAACGAATTTACCGTAAATCGGGTGTTTTGTACGACGTTCAATCACAACGACGATCGTCTTGTCCATCTTATTGCTGGCTACTACACCGATTCTCTCTTTTCTAAGATTTCTTTCCATGTTTATTCCTTTCGTCGTTTATTATTTAACGTTCTTTTCTGCATTCTGACGCTTTGTGAGCTCTGTGAGCATACGTGCGATCTGTTTGCGGGTTGCGCTGATTGTGTTCGGATTATCCAATGGAGAAACTGCATGTTGCATTTTCATCTTGATGTACTGTTCGCGTGTAGCTTCAATACGTTCCATCAGATCAGCAGTGCTTAATTCATTGATTGCTTCTTTCTTCATGATGCGTTACTGTTTTTTTATTCGACATAATCTCTTCTAACCACAAACTTAGTTGCTACCGGAAGCTTTTGAGCGGCTAAGCGGAGAGCTTCTCTGGCGACTTCCAGCGGCACTCCCGCAGCTTCGAAAAGCATATGACCTGGAGTTACGCGAGCTACGAAGTACTCGACGTCTCCCTTACCTTTACCCATACGAACCTCAAGAGGCTTCTTGGTGATAGGTTTGTCAGGGAATATTCTGATCCAAATCTGTCCTTCACGTTTCATGTGACGTGTGACAGCTTGACGTGCAGCCTCAATCTGGCGTGCTGTGATCAGGTGTTCCTCAAGTGTTTTAATACCAAAAGTACCGAAGGCGAGTTCATGGCCGCGGTGTGCGTTGCCTTTCATCTTGCCCTTCTGAGGTCTTCTGTATCTAGTTCTTTTAGGTTGTAACATCTCTTATCTTTTTTTAATCTATTACTTAGTAGTACGTTTATTACGACGTGGGGCGCCACCTTGTGGTTTGCCTGCATTGCCACCCTTCTTAGGTGCAGCGGCTGTTGTGGTGGTAGGCACCAGTTCCGGACGACCGTAGACCTCACCTTTGCAGATCCACACCTTAATACCGATGCGACCATATGATGTGTGAGCCTCTACGAGAGAGTAGTCGATGTCAGCACGCAAAGTGTGCAACGGCACGCGACCTTCCTTGTAAGTTTCCTGACGTGCGATTTCTGCACCGCCGATACGGCCAGAAGCGATGACCTTGATACCTTCGGCACCAATTCTCATTGTGTCTGACACAGCCTTCTTGATGGCGCGACGGAATGAAACACGTCCTTCAATCTGTTTTGCAATCGAACTTGCCACGATGTAAGCGTCAAGTTCAGGTCTCTTGATCTCGCTGATGTTGATCTGAATCTCCTTACCGATGAGCTTTTTCATCTCTTCCTTCAACTTATCGACCTCTGTACCACCTTTACCGATGATAACACCTGGACGAGCTGTGAAGATAGTGACTGTAACGAGCTTAATCGAACGTTCGATACCGATTTTTGAGATACTAGCCTTACCGAGACGAGCGGTGAGATACTTACGGATCTTATCGTCTTCGCCGATATTCTTGGCTGTTTCTTTACCACAGTACCAGTTTGAGTCCCAACCTTTGATGACTCCGAGTCTTAAACCTATTGGATGAGTTTTCTGTCCCATTGTAATCTTAATTAATTCTTTTCAACATTAGCTTCTGCTGCATTCATTTCTGCAATTCTGCTATCGACGATGATAGTGACGTGGTTAGAACGTTTGCGGATGCGGTGTGCACGACCCTGTGGGGCTGGCTGAATACGCTTCAGTGTGCGGCCTTCATCAACAAAGATCTCTTTTACGTACAGGTTGGCATCTTCAATGCGCTTACCCTCGTTCTTAGCTTCCCAGTTGGCGATTGCAGAGCGGAGTAACTTGTACACCGGCTTTGCAGCTGCTTTAGGTGAGTATAATAAGGCATGCAGTGCAAGTTCCACTTTCATTCCTCTGATCATATCAGCGACCAAACGCATCTTGCGTGGTGAAGTAGGGATATCATTGTATTTTGCAATGGCGACCTGCTTCTTAGCTGCTTTTCTAGCTTCTGCTGTATTATGTTTTCTTGCTCCCATAGTACTTATTATTTATCTTTTCTGTTACCGGCATGGCCTCTGAATGTACGTGTTGGTGCGAACTCGCCGAGTTTGTGTCCAACCATGTTCTCAGTCACGTAAACCGGGATGAATTTATTACCGTTGTGAACAGCGATGGTTTGTCCAACGAAATCAGGTGAAATCATTGAAGCTCTTGACCAAGTCTTGATCACGGTCTTCTTTCCTGTTGCTACATTATCCAAAACTCTCTGTTCGAGTTTATAGTGGATATATGGTCCTTTTTTAAGTGAACGACTCATAATTTCTTTCTTTTTACTTGGTTAATTACTTCTTACGTCTTTCAATGATATACTTGTTGGATGCGTTCTTTGGATGACGTGTCTTGTAGCCCTTTGCCGGCAAGCCCTTACGGCTTCTCGGATGGCCACCAGATGCACGGCCTTCACCACCACCCATCGGGTGATCCACTGGGTTCATGACGACGCCACGGACACGTGGACGACGGCCTAACCAGCGGCTGCGACCTGCCTTACCTGATTTCTCAAGGTTGTGGTCAGCATTCGAAACTGTTCCAATTGTAGCTCTGCAAGCCTGGAGGATGAGACGAGTCTCACCTGAAGGCATCTTCAAGATGGCATATTTACCATCACGTGACATCAGCTGTGCGTATGCGCCTGCGCTGCGTGCCATCTTGGCACCCTGACCTGGACGCAACTCGATGTTGTGGATGATTGTACCGAACGGAACATCGCTCAAGAACAATGTGTTACCGATGTTCGGAGTGGCATCCTTACCTGACATCACCTCTTGTCCGACCTTCAAGCCCTGAGGTGCGATGATATAACGCTTTTCGCCATCAGCGTAAACCACTAATGCGATGCGTGCTGTACGGTTCGGATCGTATTCGATAGTCTTCACGATACCTTTGATACCGTCTTTATCGCGCTTGAAGTCGATAATTCTGTATTTCTGCTTGTGACCACCGCCGATGTTGCGGACAGTCTCTTTTCCAGTATTGTTACGGCCGCCAGTGCTCTTCTTAGAAGCAAGCAACGATCTCTCCGGCTTGTTGGTCGTAATCTCGTCGAACGCGCTGATAACTTTGAAGCGCTGACCTGGAGTAGTTGGTTTATATTTCTTTAAAGCCATCTTTAAATGTTGCTAAAAAAGTCAATTGTTTCACCTTTAGCCAAGGTCACGATAGCCTTCTTGAAAGCATCTCTTCTGCCCTCAATCATACCGGCTTTTGTGTAACGTGACTTGAGCTTTCCATCATATCTCATAGTGTTGACTGATGCTACCTGAACACCGTAAAGGTCCTGGACAGCCTTCTTAATCTGCAACTTGTTAGCGCGGACGTCAACAATGAATGCATACCGGTTCAGCTTCTCGCTGATAGCGGTCATCTTTTCCGTAATAACAGGTTTCTTAATGATAATCATCTCTCTAATCTTTTTAAGGTTTATCCAAGAATTTCGTCAATAACTGCAAGCGAGCTTTCAGTGATGAAGAGCTTCTTGGCATTCAGAATATCATAAGTGTTGAGGTTACGGGCAAGTTCAATCTCTGTACGCTGAATGTTTCTTGCTGACAACACGACATTCATGTTTGTCTCTGGGAGAACGAACAGGTTCTTGCCACCATTCACTTTAAGGTTGTTCAAGACTTCGATCATCTTCTTGGTCTTGATTGTGTCAAATGTGAAATCTTCAAGGATCACGATCTCGTTGCCCTGCATCTTATAAGTAAGAGCTGAACGGCGTGCGAGCTGTTTCACCTTCTTGTTCAATTTGAAACTATAGTCACGTGGCTGTGGACCGAAAACACGGCCGCCACCTCTCAACACTGGTGAGTTGATGTCACCACGACGTGCACCGCCTGTTCCCTTCTGACGGAACAACTTGCGTGTACTGCCTGATATCTCGCTACGTGTCTTGGCTTTGTGTGTGCCCTGACGCTGATTGGCCAAATACTGCTTTGTATCCAAATAGATGCAATGATCGTTTGGCTCGATGCCGTAGATATTCTCGTTCAACTGAACTTTACGTCCTGTTGATTCACCGGTAATCTTTAAAACTTCTAACTCCATCTCTCAATCTTTAAATATCCGTTCTTAGCTCCCGGGACTGAACCTTTAACTACTAACAAATTCTTTTCCGGAACGATTTTCACAATTTGGAGGTTGATAGCCTTCACTTTATGGTTGCCCATCTGGCCACCCATACGTAATCCTTTGAAAACTCTTGAAGGATAAGCGCAAGCTCCAATTGAACCTGGTTTTCTCAAACGGTTGTGCTGACCGTGAGTTGCTTGTCCAACGCCATTGAAATGATGACGTTTCACTACGCCTTGGAAGCCCTTACCTTTGCTGATGCCGCTGACATCAACAAACTCGCCTTCCATGAACACATCGACGGTGAGCGTTTCGCCCAATTGTTTTCTGTGGCCTTCTTCGAAACGCGAGAACTCGCGCACCAGTTTCTTGGGAGTCGTGCCGGCCTTGGCAAAGTGCCCGATTTCGGCCTTAGTGGCATTCTTCTCCTTCTTCTCGTCGAAACCTAACTGGATAGCGCTGTAACCGTCTTTCTCAATCGTTCTGACTTGGGTGACAACGCAAGGACCTGCCTCGATGACAGTGACGGGAACCATCTTTCCGGCCTCGTCGTAAATGCTTGTCATACCAATCTTTTTTCCTAGTAATCCTGACATGCTACTTTAGCTTTTTAATTTGTTGTACTAGATAGGTTTAATTACAATTTGATTTCTACTTCCACACCACTGGGGAGCTCCAGCTTCATCAGTGCGTCGATCGTCTGCGAAGTCGAGTTGTAGATGTCGAGCAAACGCTTGTAGGTCGAAAGCTCGAACTGCTCTCTCGATTTCTTGTGGACGAACGTTGAGCGCAATACGGTGTAGATCTTCTTGTTGGTCGGCAACGGAATAGGACCGCTAACGACAGCTCCAGTCGCCTTAATGGTTTTCACGATCTTCTCGGCTGACTTGTCAACCAAGTTGTGGTCGTGCGACTTTAATTTGATTCTAATTCTTTGGCTCATAAGACCTTTTTTTAATTTATTTATTTTTTTAACTATTTATTTCGTTAACGTTTCGACTCCTATTAATTAAAACACGAAGTAAATTCCTTTCGCTTTCTTTATGACGACGTCAGCGAGCGCCGGAGGAACCTCTGTGTAATGGCTGAACTCCATGTTGAATGTGCCTCTGCCCTGCGTCAAGGTGCGAAGTGTTGTGATATATCCGAACATCTCTGCGAGCGGGGCGTCGGCTTTAACAACCTGAAGTCCGTGCTCTACGTCCACATTATGCAAAACAGCTCTGCGTCTGTTGAGGTCGCCCGTAACATCGCCGAGATAGTCGGCCGGAACCTGAACCTCAACCTTCATGATAGGCTCCATCACCACTGAGCCTGCCTGTGCGCCAGCTTCCTTGAAGCCGATGCGTGCTGCCGACTCAAACGAGAGGTCGTCGCTGTCAACAGGATGAGAACTGCCGTCGATGAGACGCACCTTGACAGAATCCATCGGGAAACCTGCCAAAACGCCGTTCGACATAGCACCTCTGAAACCCTTCTCTATAGGAGCGAAGAACTCTTTCGGTATGTTATTGCCTTTCACGTCGTTGACGAACTGCAAACCTGACATTCCGTTATCGGCCGGACCGATCTCAAACTCAATATCGGCGAACTTGCCTTTGCCGCCGGTCTGTTTCTTATAGACCTCGCGGAAACGGACTGTCTGTGTGAACGATTCTTTATATGCCACCTGCGGCTGACCCTCGTTGATCTCGATGCCGAATTCGCGTTTCAAACGGTCGACGATGATGTCGAGATGAAGCTCGCCCATGCCCGAGATGATTGTCTGACCTGAGTTCTCATCAGTATGAACTTTAAATGTCGGGTCTTCTTCCTGAAGCTTCTGGAGTGCTATGGTGAGCTTCTCCATGTCGGCCTGCGTCTTAGGTTCGACGGCGATCTGCACGACTGGCTCAGGGAATTTGATGTTCTCGAGGATTATCGGCTTGTTTTCAATTGCGAGGGTGTCACCCGTTCTGATCTCGCGGAATCCCACAGCGGCTGCGATATCACCGGCCTCGATCTTCTCGAGAGGTGTCTGCTTGTTGGCGTTCATCTGCACGATCTTAAGGATACGTTCACGTTTGCCTGTTGAGACGTTGAGAACGACCTGACCGGCGTTCATGGTGCCTGAATAGACACGGAAGAACGCGAGCTTGCCTACGTATGGGTCTGTTGCGATCTTGAATGCGAGTGCGCAGAATGGTTCTTTCGGATCTGCTTTACGTGTTTCTTCTTTTTCAGTCTTCGGATTGATACCTGTCACGTGGTCGACGTCAAGCGGGCTTGGAAGGTAGCGGACTACACCATCGAGGAGAGGTTGTACTCCTTTATTTTTGAATGAAGCTCCACACATCACAGGGCACATACGCAATTCTAATGTTGCCTTTCTTAATTCTGCGTAAATCTCTTCCTCTGTGATGGTTTCAGGATCGACCATGAATTTCTCAAGGAGCTCTTCATTGTTTTCAGCGACGCCTTCTAAGAGTTTAAGGCGATATTCTGCTGCTAAATCAGCCAGTTCTGCAGGGATCTCGACTTCGTCGAATTGGGTGCCGAGTTCGTCTTCGTCCCAAAGCAGAGCTTTGTTCTTGATGAGGTCAACCACGCCAATGAAGCTATCCTCCTCACCTATCGGGATCTGGATTGCTATAGGATTGGCATTGAGACGTTCTTTGATTTGTCCGAGGACTTTATAGAAGTCAGCGCCACTGCGGTCCATTTTGTTAACAAAACAGATACGTGGCACGTTATATCTGTCGGCTTGGCGCCACACTGTCTCCGACTGAGGCTCAACACCGCCAACTGCGCAGAAGATTGCGATAGCACCATCGAGAACTCTGAGTGAGCGTTCCACTTCAACGGTGAAGTCGACGTGACCAGGGGTGTCGATGATGTTGATTTTGAATTGGTTGTCGCTGAGGTGCCAGTAAACTGTTGTGGCTGCTGAGGTTATGGTGATGCCGCGTTCCTGCTCCTGAACCATCCAGTCCATGGTAGCTGCGCCGTCGTGAACCTCGCCGATACGATGATTACGGCCTGTATAATACAGAATACGCTCCGTTGTCGTCGTCTTACCAGCATCGATGTGAGCCATGATGCCGATATTACGCGTCAGAGCGAGGTTTGTATTATGGAGGTCGTTAGTCATTGTTTCTTATACCTTATTAATATAATGGATTAGAATCTGAAATGTGAGAACGCCTTGTTAGCGTCTGCCATTCTGTGGATTTCTTCCTTCTTCTTGAAAGCTGCGCCTTCTTCTTTGTAAGCCTGCATGATTTCACCTGCGAGTTTTTCGCCCATTGAGCGCTCATGGCGTTTGCGAGCGTAACCGATAAGGTTCTTCATACCCATGCTCTGTTTACGTGAAGGACGGATCTCTGATGGGATCTGGAATGTTGCACCACCGATACGACGGCTTCTGACCTCGACCTGTGGGGTAACGTTTGCCAATGCTTTCTTCCATACTTCGACAGGGTCTTCCTGAAGTTTTTCCTGAACGATGTCCATTGCCTGGTAGAAAATCTCGTAAGCGAGGTTCTTCTTACCCTTGAGCATGATGTTGTTCACGAACTTTGTGACTGTGACATCACCGTACTTTGGATCCGGAAGGATGATTCTTTTCTTTGGTTTAGCTTTTCTCATTTCTTAAGCATTTACTTGATTTTACTTCTTTGCTGCTGCTTTTTTAGGACGCTTTGCACCGTATTTTGATCTGCGCTGACGGCGGCCGTCGACACCGGCGGTATCCAATGCACCGCGGATGATGTGATAACGTACACCTGGAAGATCCTTCACACGGCCTCCTCTAATCATGACGATTGAGTGCTCCTGTAAGTTGTGGCCTTCGCCTGGAATGTAGGCGTTGACTTCCTTCTGATTTGTCAGACGTACTCTTGCTACTTTACGCATTGCCGAATTAGGCTTCTTAGGTGTGGTCGTATAAACACGAACACAAACGCCGCGGCGCTGTGGGCAAGAATCCAAGGCAGGAGATTTACTCTTGTCTTCCAATTTCTGACGTCCTTTGCGGACTAACTGTTGAATCGTTGGCATTCTTTAATTGCGTTTAAATTATTATTTTTATTTTGTTGATAGATAAATTTCTCTCTTATCACCAGTAAAAAACGGTAATTCTTGAAGCATTTTACGCATGTAGTAAGGATTTGACAAGTCACATTACGGACTTTTGTTTATCAAAACACACCGAAGCCTAAGGGGTTGAGTTTGAGCGACTTACGGTGCAAGAACCTATAACGTTTTCTTTATCAGGTCCTTACTATTGGTAAATGAGGCAACATTTACTACCTTTTTTCGGGCTGCAAAATTACTACATTTTTCAATACGTACAACATTTTTTTAAAAAAATTTTTCAAATTATTTTTCAACAGACCCGCACGAACCCTATCTACCTGACCGACAACGCAATATGTAATTGCCATTAATAAAAATTTCATAACCATGTTGCGCGAATGAGAATTAATTGTATCTTTGCAGTGATAATTTCAAAACTAATATAAATATGAAACCTTTGATTAATACAAGCAATGGTAACATTATAGTTTATAACAACTCAGATTCGATTAAAGAAATTGAGGACGGAATTTTTTGCATCCGCGGAGTTAACGTGATGATTGACAGAGATTTATCAGAAATCTATGGTGTAAAAACAAAAAGACTAAACGAACAGGTAAAACGCAATATTGAACGTTTTCCAGAACGCTTTATGTTTCAACTCTCTGATTATGAAACACTTAAACTGGTCGCAAATTGCGACCGGTTGCAAGCGCTGAAACATTCATCAACCAATCCTTATGCTTTCACTGAACAAGGCGTATCAATGCTTGCTTCAGTTTTAAACAGTGACACTGCAGTGGAAACAAGTATCAAAATCATCGATGCTTTTGTGGCGATGCGGCACTTTGTGCAGAACAATGCCAAGATTTTTGTAGAAATTGACAGCATAAAGCAACACATTATTGAGCATGATGTTCATCTTTTGGAAAACGACAGGAAAATTGACCATGTTTTGACTTTGTTGGAGAAAAATGAGCAAGAAGACAAGCAAAAACTTTTTTTCGACGGCCAGATATATGATGCTTTCAGTTTGATGGTTTCAATAGTGCAAAAAGCTGAAAAGGATATTGTTTTGATTGATAATTACGTAAATACTGAAACTTTAGACATTCTTTCAAAAAAGAAAGAAAATGTTGATATTCAAATATTTACATCCAGAAACACTAAACTAACGAAAACCGATATTGACAAGTTCAATTCACAATATCCCAATTTGACTTTGCATTTTTCTGATAAATTTCACGACAGGTTCATAATTATTGACCACGCCATGGCTTATCATATCGGTGCCTCAATTAAAGATGCCGGCAAGAAATGCTTTGGCGTGAATTTGATAAATGATTCATGGATGGTTGAGGCACTTATTAAAAAATTGTGCGACTAAATAGTCGCCTTTACTGCCGCCGCTAAAGGCGGTTGAGGCGGTTATTCCCTAACAACTGCGCTGAGAGTTAATTAGGAAGGAAGGGATTGTTAAGGGTTGGGATATACTACCTTTATCGTCATTTTTTAGATTCATAATCATCGATAATACTTTTGATATACCGCGAATCCAGTACTTTACCATATGCACCATCTTCTTTGATGTACTTTTCTATTAGTATTCCGAAAACAATATTATTCAAATATATTGGGCTACCACTGTCTCCATTATCAATACGATGTGGAAAATTAACCTTGAAACAGTTTTTCCATATCAAATTGCCATTCTTACCAGATTTAACAACCTCCGAGCATATTGTACATGGAGATTCTCCTGGATTCTTATCCAACATGCCATCATAGAATCTTATTGGTCTAAATTTTAGATTTTTAGTCACCATTACCTTTTGTTCAGACAGAATCAGATCACTTTTTATCTCTTTTAATTGATATATAACTACATCTTTGTTATTTCCGTCCTCATCATCAAATAGCCTCCCATCAAATATTAAATCGTCATCTGTAATCATTATGCAGCTGTTATCATATTTGAACCACATTTGATAATAGTTTTCCCTATTTTTTTTAGATCTATGGTATGATTGGGACACATGTGCTGCCGAAATTAGATATTTTCCGATAATTACGCCATTCCCTCTAAAATTAGTTAGGTCTTTATCGGAAAACATCGGAACAAAATATTTGTATGATATTTTGCCTGAATGCAATTCATCATAATTAGATGCTAATTTCAAACAATCTTTTTCATCAATAATAAAGCTATCGTCCATCCATTCATAATCAATGATTTCATCAAAGTCTTCCATAAAATAATTTTTTCTGCAAAACTAAGCAGAACTATCCAACAAAAATCAGAGACAAGTCATTTTTGAACAAAAACAAAGTATTTTTGTTATATCGGCAATAGTAAAATACTTATTCATTTGAGTTTATTCAACATCACAAACAAGACGTACACTCTGACCGTAGCGGCGATCTCGACCATTCGCAGCATTCAGGTACGAATCGTAGAAGTACACGCTGTAAGAGTAGTCATTATTGTTATACGTAGCCGACCAGTAGAAACCGTATGCGCCAACATTGAAGACATTCGTTCCGCTTCGAACACCTGCGGCAGGCAGGAAGACAGCCCCATGCTGCTCCAACTTATTCCACTGCGAGGCAGAGATGGTGTTACTGTCGTAACTCGCGTTACCTGTGTTGGTGTTGCTCAGGCTATAGTATGAACTACTCCAGTCGTCTGGCAGAAGCATTACGCCATTTACCCCGCAAACTCGTGCTTTGGCGTATCTTATTCCTGATGACGTGCTTCTGGTGTTGAACACATATCTCCATTCACCATTCGTCAATGCACGCCACCTATTAGGTTCATTTCCACCGTTACTTATCGGGTTATATCCCCAATCGGCTTGACCTGTCTGGTCGTTAAGATTATTGCTGTAATTACCGTAAGCATAATAGTCGCTATTCGTTTGTGATATGCTCCATGGCTGGTAGCAAACGGCACCATGACTATAGCCACTAGTGCCCCAACCAAATAGGTCTCGGTCAACATCTGGACTTGTGCTACTCTGACCGTTGTTGCCGAGATAATCCCACTGATGCTCGGCAAATCTCCAATAAGGCGGGCTGGCGCTACCGATATATTGCAGGTTGCCTTGTGAAAAACACACCGTTTTTGTAGCACTAACAGAAAATTTTCCTCCTGTTGTGCCATCTGTCACCTTAAATGTCTTCTGCGCCCCATAACTTGTACCGGTTCTATTAGTAGCGTAGGCTCTAACATAGTAAAATGTGTACGAATCCAATTCAGTCATATTGCTTATAAAATTGCCAGTCCCGATACCATCTGTTGTATGGCTGTCTGCTATTGTTGGGTTCTGACTTGTGCTCCAACAAACACCTCTATGTGTTATTTCAAAGCCACAATCACAACTAACAAATCCGCCGCATATTGCTGAAGTTTCTGTAATATCTGTTACCGCCGACGTTGTAACTATTGGAAGACCATCTCGAGTTGTAAAATACTTTTGTTCTCCGTAACTTATACCTTTTATGTTTATGGCATAAGCTCTTACATAATACTTCGTATTTATAGCCAGTTCGGTCATATTGCTAATAAAACTGCCAGTTCCCGTGCCATCCGTTGAATGGCTATCTGCTATTGTTGGATTCTGAATTGTACTCCAACAAACACCACGTTCTGTCACAGCCGATCCACCGTCATCTGTGACATTGCCACCACATGTCGCGTATATGGCGGTAATATTAGATACATTAAGAGTTGTTACGGTCGGCAAATTGTAATCGTTGGTTGTAACTTTTTTAACAGAAGTCTTAATAACATCAACTCCGTTATTATACTCGTAATAATAATAGTAATGGGTGTTTGCCACAAGATTTTCAAATTGCACAATAAAACGCCTGTCGTTTATTTCACCGTTTGTAATTTTTGAATCGCTCATGTCGATGTTTGGACTAATATATCCCACAACACTTTTTAGAGCAGTAGGATATGTGTAACGCACCGTTATTTGCACCGACGTGGTGCCTGTTATCACATTATATCCATTGATTGTAACGTCGTATATTTCCAACTCGTCTTTTTTACAAGTCGAAAAGAGAAAGGATAGGATTATTATGATAAATATGAGTCTGTTTTTCATAGCTATTTGTTTTTATGTCCGTAACCCAACCCGATTTTTGCTTCCCAAATTTTAAAATTGGTCGTAACACAATCCATTGATATAACACATCCTCTAAAATTGCATTGCAAGCCCAATGAGGCGTCCATGCCTTGTGTGCTAATGGTTGTGTTTTTCACCCAGTATTCATTGTCTGTTTCATAGCGTTTTGTTCTAATGCCATATCCCACGCCGACTCGCATAGCTACTGGTCCAATAAGACGCATCAGCACACCTCCCAAAAGCGATAACGAGTTAAACACTTCATTGCCAGTGTATTTCGGATAATACAAGTTACCGTTAGCCATTACATAATGGTCTGCATCACATTCATAATCATATTTGGTATCAAAATTAAAGTTTGTCATAATGCTCCCAAACCATCCGAATTTTCTCATACTTCCAATAGTTAACCCATACGACATATCACCATATTGGTTAATAGCGCCATTAAGAGTTATAAACTTATAACCGCTTTGTACATAACTTGATAATGTTTCTTTTTCCAATTTTAGGTGATAATTACTTACATATTTTGAAATGTTGACTGATTTATATGCCGATTTTTTCCCTTTTTGGGCACTTAGGGTATGGTAACCATATGATAACACAGTCTTTAGTGGTGATGATCCTGCTTCCTTCCCATCAATGTATATTTTTGCATCACTCGGAGAGGTAGTAATCGTTACACTTTCGCCTACAGATAACGTCACATTCACATCAATCATAGTGTTTTCAGTCACCTCCACCTCTTTCGTTTCGGGGTTACAGCCTTTTTTATCAATCTTTATTGAGTGTCTGCCTATCAAAACATTGTTTATCACTCTCGGCGTTGTGCCATAGTCTTTCCCATCTATAATTATGTTAGCTCCCATTGGATTTGAAGATACATTAAGCGTACCATAAATTGGTTCAGGATTGGGAATGACTATCTTTTCATCTTTACCGAGTGCGATTTTTACACTTTTTATGGACGTGCGATGCGACACTTTCTTTGCCTCAAAAACATGATCTCCTTCATACAAACGTCCAGTCCAACCGCCATTGCCAACTCTTTTATTGTCAATATAAATCTCTGATTCAGAATCAGTCTGCACTGTCACATTAACAAATTTCGCCGACATAGTCAGTTTTACATCCATTGTATTCCCATCTGTTACAGTGATTACCTTTTCCGATTCATTATACATTTCTTTGACAATCTTCACAGTATGCTGCCCGCTCTTTATCTTTCCTGTTTTATATGGAGTCACGCCCACGTTCTTGCCGTCAATAAAAACCATCGCACCACTTTCAGGTTCACTTGTTATGTTAAGATAGCCGAAAGCAGGTCTAAGAGCCTTTTCAATCATTATTGGATCTCCTAAAATAATTTCAGATTCTCCTGCTTCAGAATGATAATACTCGCAGTCGATACGCCATTTGTGTTTCTCCCCCACTTTATATAGTTTTGAAGCTTCCTGCTGGCCAATAAAAACATCATCAAAATATATCATTGCATTGTTCTGGTCAGCTCTGACAATCAAATAGTTATAGTCGTTTCTTTCAGGTACCGGGGTGTAGTTGAATTTATTTACAATCGTTAATTCATATCCTTGTTTAGGCTCCAAATCGAAAGGAAACCAATATTCAGTAGAGCTCATGTCGGGATGAGAAATCTTAAGGTAAGTGGCTGGCAAACTGCTCAAATAAACCCACACCTCACCAACCTTGTATTCAACTTCGATAAAAGTAGCCAAATTGCCTTCAAACAACAGCTCATGACGCTGTTTGTCATTGATATTCTCCGTCCTTATTTTTATAACAGAGAAAAGCACATCGTTATCGTCAGACTGGATGTTAGGATTCAAATTCACGAAGCCATCAACCTTTTTAAACGAGTCCTCTTTCACCTCAAGCTGGGCAAAAAGAGGGATTGATAAAAACAAAACAATAACCAGTAGTATATATCGCCTCATAGATTTAGCATTAAATTAAAGGTACAAAGATAGAAAAAATTTTAAGGAAAACAAAATTTTGTTGAGAATTTTTAACAAATGTGTGTAATTCACAGCGTGTTCGAAAAAATTGTATCTTTGCAGAAATCTAAATCATAATATTATGGCTACAATAAAAGGAACTTACAAAGGCAATTTACGCAACGAGATGACTCATCTGCAATCAGGAAACACTATAATAACCGACGCTCCGACAGATAACCACGGCAAAGGCGAGGCCTTCTCTCCCACTGATCTGGCATGCGCCGCACTGGCAGGCTGTATGATGACTATCATGGGAATAACAGCACAGACAAAAGGCTTCAACATCGACGGTGCCACATACGAGATTCAGAAGACCATGGCCACCGACCCACGTCGCATCGGACAGATAGACATCATCATCACCTTCCCGAAAAACGACTACACCGATGCCCAGAAAGCGATGCTAAAACGCGCCGCCGACACCTGCCCCGTTGGGAAATCGCTGCATCCGGATGTGAAAGTGAATTTGGAGATGATATTTTAGTTTTTTTCGTGTTTTTCGATGTAAAAATTTCTTATCTTTGCATCGTAAATTTTGAAACGTGTCAGGAATACTCGAACATCTTAATGAGCCTCAGCGTGAGGCGGTTACGACGATTGAAGGTCCGGTGATGGTGATAGCAGGCGCCGGCTCGGGCAAAACCCGTGCCCTCACCCATCGCATCGCCTATATGATTGAACAAGGTATAAACTCGTTCTCAATCATGGCACTGACATTCACCAACAAAGCCGCCAAAGAGATGAAGGAACGCATAATGCAACTTGTAGAGCCGGGCGCCGCACGTAACGTCTGGATGGGCACGTTCCACTCAATATTTGCAAGAATCCTGCGCATCGAAGCCGCCAGCCTGGGCTACACCGCCGAGTTTACCATCTACGACACCGACGACTCGAAGACACTCATCAACACCATATTAAAAGAAAGAGAAATCGACACGAAGGCATATCCCGCGAAATATATCCTGCACCGCATCTCGATGGCAAAATCGGCGCTATACACGCCTGAAGACTACTGCGACAACGCCGAGATCCAGGAGCAGGATCGTCGCGCCAACAAGCCACTCATCGGTGAGATATTCAAGACATACAACAGCCGCCTGAAACGCGCCAACGCCATGGACTTCGACGACATCCTGTTTAACACCAATGTGCTGCTGCGCGACTTCCCGGAAATACTTCACAAGTATCAACTGCATTTCAAATATATCCTCGTTGATGAGTATCAGGACACGAACTACGCACAATACCTTATAATAAAACGCATCGCAGCCATGCACGAGAACATCTGCGTGGTGGGCGACGACGCGCAATCGATCTACGGCTTCCGTGGCGCGAACATCCAGAATATCCTGAACTTCAAGATAGATTATCCTGAGCAGAGACTCATCCGCCTCGAACAGAACTACCGCTCGACGAAGACCATCGTGAAGGCGGCTAACAGCGTGATAGCTAACAACAAAGACCAGATAAAGAAAAACGTCTGGTCAGACAAGGAAGAAGGCGAGCTAATCACCTTATTGCGCGCCACCTCGGACAACGAAGAAGGCACGCTGGTCGCGAATTCCATCTTCGGATATAAGATGTCACGACAGCTGGCGAACAAGGATTTCGTGATACTTTACCGTACCAATGCACAGTCGCGTTCGCTCGAAGAAGCGTTGCGCAAACAGGATATACCTTATAAGATTTACGGCGGCTTGTCGTTCTACGACCGCAAAGAGGTGAAAGACCTCCTTGCCTACTTCCGCGTGGTGATAAATCCAACCGACGAGCAGGCGTTGCTGAGAATTTTAAACTATCCGGCTCGTGGAATCGGCGACACAACAAAACAGAAACTGCAGGTCATAGCAGACGAGCGCAAATGCACCGTTTGGGACGTTCTGAGATCGCTCAACGAGCAGTCGACGGAATTCAACATGGGCACCGTCAACAGGCTGAGCAACTTCGTGACTATGATTCAGAGTTTCCAGACTCAACTCGACAAGATGAACGCCTTCGAGCTGGCGAAACATATCACCGAAACGGTAGGAATCATCAAAGTCTTGAAGGAAGACGAGAGCCCCGACGGAGTGATGCGCGTGCAGAACATCGAAGAGCTTCTCAACGCCATCCAAGAGTTCTCCGACAAGCAAGTCGATGAGGTGACAGGCGAGCAGATGACTATCAATCTTCCGAAATTTATGGAAGACGTGGCACTCCTCACCGACCAGGATCAGAAAGAGGAAGAAGGCGCCGATTACGTCACGCTGATGACCATACACAGTGCTAAAGGTCTTGAATTTCCTTACGTTTACATCGTGGGACTTGAAGAAAACCTCTTCCCGGGAATCCAGTCGTTGAGCACTCGCGAGGATTTGGAGGAGGAACGCCGTTTGTTTTATGTGGCGCTGACACGAGCCGAGACGAAGCTCATACTAAGCTACGCTGAGAGTCGTTACCGCTGGGGTAACATCACGCTCAGCGAGCCGTCGCGTTTCATCGAGGAGATCGACCCGAGTTTGATAGAAAGAACAAGAAAAGCTTCGTTCAGAGGAACTACGATAAAAGAAGACCGCAGCTACAACCCGTTCTCAGGCAGAGGAGCCTGGACCTTCAGCGGCGACAAGAGATACGAGAAACCTCGTGAAGAAGCCCCTAAACACTACCCCAAGGCCTCCCCTTCAGACTTCATCTCTGTCGACGCTGAAGAGATCGAAGTCGGGATGCGCGTCCTGCATCAGAAGTTCGGGCAAGGAACAGTGGTCAAGGTAGAAGGCGTCGGACCTAACAAAAAAGCCTCCGTCGACTTCGACGAGAGCGGCAACAAGATGCTCATGCTGAAATTCGCCAAATTAAGCATCTTAAAACAATAAATTCAATTGGTTAAAAGTTAAAAGAGTAAAGATAAAAGAATATGGAATACAATACAGAACGCGAGAAGATAGTGATTTCGGAATACGGCCGTAATATCCAGGTCATGATACGTCATCTCATGGATATCGAAGACCGCAAGCAGCGTACCGAGGCAGCATATTTCATCGTCAGCGTGATGGCACAGATGAACCCGCAGGTGAAGGAGTCGAACGACTACATGCATAAGCTCTGGGATCATCTTCATATCATCGCCGACTACAAGCTCGACGTCGATGGACCATATCCTATGCCGACGCCTGAGATGCAGAAAAAGAAGCCGGAACACGTTGGTTATCAGAAGAATAACATCCGCTACGGTCACTACGGGCAGTATATCTACGACATGGTGAAGAAGGTGAAGGAGATGGAAGACGGTCCGAAGAAACAGGCCATCCTCGTCAACATCGCCAATCAGATGAAACGCGACTATCTCAACTGGAACCGTGACACCGTCAACGACCTGCTCATCCTCGACGATCTGTATAAGATCTCAGGTGAAGAGGTGGTGCTGCCTATGGACACCAAGCTCACTCCTACCAACGAGATCCTCAACAAGCCGCAGACCCAGCAAAATCAGGGCCAGAAGAAGAAAAACGGCAACAACAAGAAGAAAAGCAACAACCAGCAGGCTAAGACAAACAACCCGAATCGTCCAAATAGAAAAAACTAAGTCATGGCATCATTTAGAGTTACAGGAGGCAACAAACTCCACGGCACTATCATCCCGCAGGGTGCGAAAAACGAGGCGATGCAGGTGCTTTGCGCCGCCCTCCTCACCGACGAACCGGTGACTATCACCAACCTCCCCGACATCCTCGACATAAACAACCTCATCGACCTCATGAAGGGCATGGGCGTGAAAGTCGACCGTCGTAGTAAAAGCGAGGTAGTGTTACAAGCCGACAGCATCAACCATGATTATTTCGACACCAAGGATTTCCACGAGCGCGCCACCAAGCTGCGTGGCTCGGTGATGATCCTCGGTCCGCTTTTGGCACGTTTCGGCATGGGATATATGCCGCGACCGGGAGGTGATAAGATCGGACGTCGTCGTCTCGACACCCACCTCATCGGATTGCAAAACCTAGGCGCCACCATGGAGACTATCGGGTTGGAGCATGTGTATCGTTTGGTGGCGCCGAAAGACGGCCTCAAAGGAACGTACATGCTTCTTGACGAAGCCTCGGTGACAGGTACCGCCAACATAGTGATGGCAGCGGTGATGGCCAAAGGCACCACCACCATCTTCAACGCGGCCTGCGAGCCATACCTCGTGCAGCTCTGCCGCATGCTTACAGCCATGGGCGCCAAGATCGAAGGCATCGGTTCTAACTTATTGAAGATCACCGGAGTGGAGAAGCTGCACGGCACCACACACCGTCTGCTCGCCGACATGATCGAGGTGGGCTCATTCATCGGATTGGCAGCTATGACAGGCTCCGACATCACCATCAAAGACGCGGGAATCAAAGACCTTGGCATCATCCCGAGCACCTTTAAGAAACTCGGTATCAAGATGGAGTTCATAGGCGACGACATACACATCCCGGCACAAGATCACTACCAGGTTGAGACCTTCCTCGACGGCAGCATCCTTACCATCGCCGACGCGCCGTGGCCAGGCTTCACGCCCGACCTCATCAGTATCGTGCTCGTGGTAGCGACACAAGCCAAAGGCACGGTGCTCATCCACCAGAAGATGTTCGAGAGCCGTCTGTTCTTCGTTGATAAGCTCATCGACATGGGCGCCCAGATAATACTATGCGACCCGCACCGCGCCAACATCATCGGTCTCGACCGCAGTCATCAGCTCAAGGCTCTGAGGATGGCATCACCAGATATCCGCGCTGGCGTGGCACTGCTCATCGCAGCACTATCGGCCGACGGCACATCGATAATCGACAACATCGATCAGATAGACAGAGGCTATCAGGATATCGACGGGCGACTGAAACAGCTCGGAGCACAGATCGAACGAGTGTAAAAGCAGGTTTTCAGAAATATTTCATGCCAAAATGACACAAAAATCGTTTTGGCATGAATTTTGATTGTACCTTATTAATATTGTTGAGCAAAAGTAAAACAAAATATATCATGGGAGACAACAAAAAGAATAAAAAATTTCATCAAAACGCTGAGAATCAAAAGATTAGCGATGATGAAAAAGTAAAAGAGAGCACGGAAAAAGCTGAAGTCAAGGAAGAAAAGTCAGAAAATTTCGAAGAAAAATTTAACGAGTTGAATGACAAATATCTCCGTTTGTACTCCGAATATGACAATTATCGCAAAAGAACTGCCAATGAGAAGATCGAGCTGATAAAAACGGCTGCTGAGAATACGATTTTAGCTTTGTTGCCGATCCTCGACGATTTCGAGCGTGCCCTTCCGACGATGGAAAACGCTGAAGACAAGACTCATTACGAAGGCATGATGTTGATTTACAACAAGTTAAAGCGCACCTTAGAGCAAAAAGGTCTTGAGGAAATCAAAGCCGTCGGCGAGCCGTTCAACACCGACGAGCACGAAGCTCTGACACAGATCCCTGCCCCATCGGAAGACATGAAGGACAAGGTTATCGACGTGGTTCAGAAAGGTTATAAACTGAATGGTAAAGTTATAAGATACGCTAGGGTTGTTGTAGGGTGTTAGTAAGTAGGGACGTGGCACGCCGCGTCCGTACATTGTCGACGGTTTAATCCGCAAAATATCATTAAAATGGCAGAGAAACGAGATTACTATGAGGTGCTGGAGGTTCCGAAGAACGCTTCAGCCGATGAGATAAAGAAAGCCTACCGCAAGAAGGCGCTGCAGTATCATCCTGACAGAAACCCCGGTGACAAAGAGGCTGAGGAGAAATTCAAGGAGGCTGCCGAGGCCTATGGCGTTTTGAGTGACCCTGACAAACGTGCGCGTTACGACCGTTACGGTCATGCCGGCGTCAGCGGACAGGATTTCAGCGGAGCGTCGATGAACGACATCTTCAGTCAGTTTGGCGATATCCTTGGCGACCTGTTTGGTGGCGGCTTCGGCTTTAACTTCGGTGGCGGCTTCGGTGGCGGTCAGCAGAAGCCTGTATATAGAGGCTCTAACCTCCGTGTGCGTGTGAAGCTGTCGCTCGAGGAGATCAGCACCGGCGTCAAGAAGAAGATTAAAGTCAACAAATACGTGCCTTGTCAGAAATGTCACGGCAGCGGCTCGGAAGACGGTCAGATGGAGACATGTAAGGCCTGCGGTGGCAAGGGTCAGCGTGTGATGCGTTCGGGCTTCTTCACCCAGGTGTCGACATGCTCGGTATGCGGCGGCGAAGGCCAGGTGATAAAGAAGAAATGCACGGCATGTAACGGCGACGGCATCGTCAAAGGCGAAGAGGTCATCGAGCTCGACATCCCGGCAGGCGTGGCAGAAGGCATGCAGCTGTCGGTGCGCGGCAAAGGCAACGCCGGCGCACGTAACGGCATAGCGGGCGACCTGCTCATCCTCATCGAAGAAGAGAAGAACAAAGACTTTGAACGCGACGGCAACGACCTCATTCATAACCTCTTCATCAGCTTCCCGCAGGCAGCGCTCGGATGCGATGTCGAAGTGCCTTGCATAGGCGGCACCGTCATAGTGAAAATCCCGGCAGGAGCACAGAGCGGCGACATCATCAGAGTGAAAGGCAAAGGACTCCCAGAGGTGAACAGCCGAAGAATCGGCGACCTCATCGTAAACCTTAACGTGTGGACACCGAAGAAGCTGTCGAAAGACGAGGAAAAACTGATGAAAGACCTCCTGGAGAGCGAGAACTTCAAACCGAAACCAGGCGCCAACGACAAAGGCGTATTCGATAAAATCAGAGACTTCTTTAGCTAAAAATACATGAATTATCTAGAAATACACAACGTCTCGAAGACCTACGGCACAAAAAAGGTGCTCAACGACATCTCGATAAAGGTGCCGCAGCAAAGCATCTACGGTCTTTTGGGACCTAACGGAGCTGGCAAGACCACGCTCATAAGGATATTAAACCAGATTACCATGCCCGACTCAGGACAGGTTATTCTTAATGGTAATCCATTGAAACCCAGTGATATAGCCAATATCGGCTATCTTCCTGAAGAACGCGGACTATACAAGAAGATGAAAGTCGGCGAACAGGCGGTATATCTCGCCCAGCTTAAAGGCATGAGCCGTAAAGACGCCGAGAAGAAACTCCGTCAATGGTTTGCGAAGTTCGACATCGCGAGCTGGTGGGACAAGAAAGTCGAGGAACTCAGTAAAGGCATGCAGCAGAAAGTGCAGTTTATCGTCACGGTGATCCACGAGCCAAAGCTGCTCATCTTCGACGAGCCTTTCTCAGGCTTCGACCCTATCAATGTCAACCTTTTGAAGAAAGAAATCCTGGAATTACGCGACAAAGGAGCCACCATCCTCTTCTCCACCCATAACATGGCATCTGTTGAGGAACTCTGCGACAACATCATGTTAATTAATAAAGGTGAGAAGATTCTCGAAGGCAGTGTTTACGATATAAAACAGCAATATAAGAACCATTCTTACGATGTGGTTTACAAGCCTTTCGACGGAGGTGAAGAGATACATCAAACCGTCAACTCGATGAATCCTAACGATGTGATTCGCGAGATTATCGACAAAGGCGAACTCGTTTCGTTCAACGAAATTCTGCCGTCGATCAACGACATTTTCATCAATTTAGTTTCATCTTCAAATAAATGATAATCAACAACTTATGAAAATAGGCATAATCATAGAAAGAGAATATCTCACTCGCGTCAAGAAGCGTTCGTTTATACTTATCACTTTCCTCGCGCCCATATTTTTCGCTGCTTTGATGTTTCTTCCGGCCATTTTGATGTTGAATTCCGAGAAATTCGACACAAAGAAGACCATCGCAGTGTGCGACGAATCGACGCTGTTTGTCGGCAAGTTCAAAGACACCGACGTCAACACCTTTATGTATGTCGATTACGATATCGCCACGGCCAAAAATCTCGTCCGTGAAGGCTGTTACGACGGCGTGCTATACATCCCGGGGACATCGCTTAGTTTACCAGTAAATGCTGAGATTTACAGCATGAATCAGATTCCGATGACACTGACCGAGTACATCAACACGACGATGAAGACGGTGATTGAACATCAGAAGCTATTGGCGTCGGGCATCGACCCCGAGATTGTGAAAGCTGCCAACACCACTGTTTACGTGCAATCCATCAGGATGAGCGAAGACGAGAACGTGGAGAAGAAGAGTTTCGGTGAGTTCGAGTTTTTGCTAGGCATTGCTCTTGCCATGGTGATCTATTTCGTGATTTTCATCTTTGGAAATCAGGTAATGCGCGGCGTCATTGAGGAGAAAACCAACCGTATCATCGAAGTTATCATCAGCAGTGTCAAGCCTTTCGAGCTTATGATGGGAAAGATTATAGGCATAGCCTTAGTCGGGTTGACGCAGTTTCTGCTTTGGGGCGTTTTGACCATGGGAATCTACTTCGCTGTAGCCTCGTTCCTGCCGACGCAGGAGGTGTTCTCGACTGGCACCGTCATGACTGAACAAATCGCGGAAGCTGTAGAAAGCACTGATACACAGCAAGTTCTGACAAAAGTTTTCGATATCATACATTCCATCAACTTCGAAACCATTTTGTGGTGTTTCCTCTTCTATTTCATCGGAGGATATTTCCTTTATTCGGCTATGTTTGCCGCTGTGGGCTCGGCTGTCGACAACGAGACCGACACCCAGCAGTTTGTGACGCCGATTTCGATGCTTCTGATCATCCCTATGGTATGTTCGACCATCATCGCCAACGCACCTGACAGCTCGATAAGTGTGTGGTTATCAATGATTCCATTCACCTCGCCTGTCGCCATGATGCTCCGCATCCCGTTTGGTGTGCCAATTTGGCAGGTGGTGACGTCTATAGCCTTGCTGTTCGTCACATTCATCGTCTTCACTTGGCTGGCTGGCAAAGTGTACCGCACGGGCATCCTGATGTACGGCAAAAAAGTGTCGTGGAAGGAAATTATCAAATGGATTAAATATTAATTAAAAAATATTTTGTTGGCATTGAAAAATGTCGTATTTTTGCACGCTAAAAATTTTTTGGCGTAAAAATTGGAAATTAATTAAAAAGTTTAATATTTATAAAAATTTAATTTACAATGCAGAACAAAGGAGTTATTAAGCTTTTGGCATTATTATTGGCTCTTTTCACCGTGTATCAGTTGTCATTTACGTTCGTGACAAGGCACGTGGAAAGAAAAGCGAAGGCCTATGCTGAAAGTCCGAAGACTGTTGCTTTAGCCGAAGAGATGGCTAATGGCGACCAGAATGCCTATGAGTACTATCTTGATTCGATCAAGACAGCTAAAGAGACTTATTATCTCGACTCAGTCGGTACAATTAAAGTTTACATGTGGCAAGACTACCGCAAGTGCAAGGAGCAGGAGTTAAACCTCGGCCTTGACCTTAAGGGTGGTATGAACGTTATGATGGAAGTGTCGGTTCCTGACATCATCTACGCTCTTGCCGGAAATAGCAATGACGAGACATTTAGAGAGGCCATGCGCCAGGCTAGCGAGCAGCACCTCAACAGCCAGAAGGATTTCGTTGACCTTTTCGGTGAAGCTTACACAAAGCTCGACCCAAATGCACGTCTCGCATCGATTTTCCTGTATGAATTCAAAGACAAAGGTATCACCGTCAACTCGACAAACGACGAGGTGTTGAAGGTCATCAAAGAAGAGACCAACAGCGCCATCGACCGTTCATATCAGATTTTGAGAACCCGTATCGACCGTTTCGGTGTGGCACAGCCTAACATCCAAAAGTTGGAAGGCTCAGGCCGTATCCTCGTCGAGCTCCCTGGTATTAAAGATCCAAAGCGTGTCCGCAAACTGTTACAGGGCACCGCTCAGCTCGAGTTCTGGGAGACTTATAACTTCTCAGAAATTTACCAGTATTTCGATGAAGCCAACTCACGTTTAGCCGAGATCGAGAAGGCAAGAAAAGCTGACGACGGTGAGATCGAGAAGGTCGAAGAAGCAGAAGAAGACGTCGCTCTTCTCAACCAGATGACAGCTGAAGACTCAATCAAGAAGGCTCAGGACAAGGCTCGTGAGGAATACATGGCAAACAACCCATTGTACACCTTCCTCACCCCTTCTTACTACCAAAACAACATGGGTCAGCTGGCTCCAGGCGAGACAGCACGCGTTGGTATGGCAATGGTGAAAGATACCGCCAACATCAACAGAATGTTGAAGCTCACATCATCGGTCTTCCCACGTAACCTCAAGTTCGCATGGTGCGTGAAACCTAACAAGCTCGGCACAGGTAACGTTGAGTTCATCGACCTCGTGGCTTTGAAGGCTAACCGTGACAACAAATGCGCTCTCGGTGGTGAAGTCATCACAGAGGCTCGTCAGGACTACGACCAGAACGGTCGCGTGGAGGTATCAATCAGCATGAACACTGAAGGTGCCAAGGCATGGAAACGCTTGACAGGTGACAACATCGGCCGTCAGGTGGCTATCGTGCTTGATAACTACGTTTATTCATATCCTGTCGTCAACGATGAGATCCCGAACGGAACATCAAAGATTTCAGGTGGTGACATGACAGTTGAAGAGGCTCAGGACTTAGCCAACATCCTCAAAGCAGGTAAGTTGCCGGCTCCAGCACGTATCCTCGAAGAAAACGTCGTCGGTCCTTCACTCGGTCAGGAAGCTATCACATCAGGTTTCTGGTCATTCATCATCGCTTTCTGCTTGGTGCTCTTATACATGGTGTTCTTCTACAGCAAAGCAGGTTTTGCAGCCGATATCGCATTGCTCGTCAACATCCTGTTCTTCTTCGGTGTCATCGCATCATTCGGAACAGTTTTGACACTGCCTGGTATCGCGGGTATAGTGCTTACCTTAGGTATGGCTGTTGACTCGAACGTCATTATCTTCGAGCGTATCAAGGAAGAGATCGCAGCAGGTAAAGGCATCCGCCTCGCCATCGCCGACGGTTTCAAGGCAGCTTATTCAGCTATCCTTGACGGTCAGATCACAACCTTCTTGACAGGTTTCATCCTGTTCGAGTTCGGTACAGGTCCTGTCCAGGGCTTCGCAACAACCTTGATGATCGGTATCTGCACATCGTTGTTCACTTCAATCTTCATCACACGTCTCATCCTTGAGCACTGGCTCGACAAAGACAGAGAGATCAAGTTCTCAACCAACATGACTCGTGAGTTCTTGAAGCACACCACATTCGACTTCATCAAGTTCGGTAAGACCGCTTTCATCATCGGCGGCATCATGATCGTCATCAGCTTAGGCTCACTGGCAACACGCGGTCTCAACCTCGGTATCGACTTCCAGGGTGGTCGTAACTACGTCGTCCGCTTCGACAAGGAAGTGTCGGTAGCACAGGTTCGTGAGGCTTTAGCCAACATTCCTGAGTTCAAAGACGATGCTCCAGAGGTGAAGACCTACGGTCCAAGCCGTCAGGTGAAGATCACCACAAAGTACGAAATCAACAGCAACGATCCTGACATCGACGCTAAGATTCAGGGCATGCTCTACGAAGGCTTGAAGGGCTTCTACAGCAAAGATATGACATACGACCAGTTCACATCAGACAGCGAGAAGAGCGATATGATGCTCGGTATCATGTCATCACAGAAAGTCGGTCCTACCGTCGCTAACGACGTGACACGTAAAGCTGTATGGGCAGTCATCATCTCATTGGTTGTCATCTTCATCTACATCGCTATCCGATTCAAGAGATGGCAGTACGGTGCTTCGTCAATCATAGCATTGGCACACGATACAATCATCGTTATGGGTATGTATTCATTGTTCTACAACATCCTTCCATTCTCAATGGAGGTTGACCAGTCGTTCATCGCCGCTGTTTTGACCATTATCGGTTACTCAATCAACAACACAGTGGTTATTTTCGACCGTATCCGTGAGAACGTGACCCTCTATCCAAAGAGAAGCTGGTTTGACAGAATGAACGACGGTGTCAACAGCACCTTGCTCCGTTCAATCAACACATCAGGTTCAACATTGGTGGTGTTGCTCGCCATCTTCATCTTCGGCGGTGAGACCATCCGCGGATTCGTGTTCGCATTGCTCGTCGGTATCTTCGCTGGTACATTCTCATCATTATTCATTGCATCACCGGTGGCTTACATGCTGTTCCGTGGCAAGAAAGTCGATGAGAAATTACTCGAAGCCGCTGACAAGAAAAGAAAATAGTGTATAACACATATCTGATGTAGAGACGCCATGATATGACGTCTCTACATTTTTTTTGTAAAAAACGCCATTGATACGCAATGATTTTGTATCTTTGTTGTTTAATATAGAAAAAGGAAATCATGTCGAAAAAACTGTTATTGATATTATTCGCAATATTACTAGGAGCGGCGCAACCTCTTGAGGCTCAACGTCGTAGCCCAGCCAAGAGTGCCGACACCGCCTTTGAAAGAGGTCAGTACAGCCTCGCCATAGAGCGTTATAAAAAGGCCATCAAGAAGGTGAAAAAGAAGAAATTCGAGGGCGAGCGTATGCGTATCACCTATCAGATGGGGGAATGCTACAGGCTTACGGATAACACCAAGCAGGCCGCAGCGCAGTACAAACGCGTACTCAAAAGCGAGTTTCCGAAAAGCACCCCTATCTTCTATCTGCATTATGGCGACATGCTGAAACGACTCGAGAAATACGACGAGGCACTCGAGATGTATAACAAATACACCGAACTCGTTCCCGATGACCCGCGAGGACAACGTGCAGCCGACGACATAGCGAATATCAAGGAATGGCTTGAATATCCTTCGAAATATGAGGTGACTAAGGTGAAAGCGCTCAACTCTAAGGCGTCAGACTTCGGCATCGCATGGATTTCGAACAGTTTCAACGACGTCATCTTCACATCCACACGTGAAGGCGGCATTGTAAAAGAAAAAGACGGCATAACAGGCCAGCATTTCGCCGATTTCTACACTTCTCGACAGGATAAGAAAGGCAACTGGGACAAACCGGAACTCGTCGACGAAGAAGGCGGACTGAACAGCAAAGGCAGCGAAGGCATGCCGTTCTTCACGAAATCGTTCTCCGACGTGTATTTCACACGCTGTCCCAACGACAAACGCCGTCAGTCGGGATGCCAGATCATGAAGTCGAAACGTACAGGCTCATCGTTTGGAGAACCTTCCGTCGTTGAGATCGCAGGCATCGACTCACTCGACGTGGTCGGCCACCCTACCCTGAACTCAGATGAGAGCATCATCTACTTCACAGCCGACCGTCACGGTGGCTTCGGAGGCAAAGACATATGGATGACTATCAAAGGCGACGACGGCAAGTACGGACGTCCGTTCAACCTCGGAGAGGTTGTAAACACCGCAGGAGATGAGATGTTCCCTTACCTTCGTAACGACAGCACATTGTATTTCGCTTCAGACGGACACGGCGGCATGGGTGGCTTGGATATATTCGTCACCACCGTCGACTCATTAGGTAACTGGTCGGAGCCGTCTAACCTGAAATCACCTATCAACTCGACAGGCAACGACTTCAGCATAGTGTTCCATCCTACCGAGGAACGTGGCTTCTTCGCCTCCAATAGAGGTAGCCGCAACGGCATGGATGACGAGATCTATTATTTCATGGAGCCTCCTATCCTATTGACACTCAATGGCACTATCAAAAACGAAAGCACCCTGCAGTATGTCGGCGGCGCCAACGTCAGCATCGTAGGTACCGACGGCACCAAAGCCACTACACTGTCGAGCGACAAGGGAGCCTTCCAGTTTAACGAAGGTACACTGAACGTAGGTAACATCTATGTCTTAACCATCGAGAAGAACAACTACTTCACCATGACCGACACCATCAATACCGTAGGACTTGAGTTCAGCCGCGACTTCACGCCAAGCTACGAAATTGCCATGATTCCTACAGGTTCAGTGGTGTTGCCCGAGATTCAGTATGAACTCGGCAAATGGGATCTTAGACCGCAATTTGAAGACTCGTTACAAGGATTGATAGAGATCTTACAGGTCAACCCGAACATCACTATCGAGCTCGGCTCACATACCGATAACCGTGGCACTGAGGCCAGCAACGACATCCTCTCGCAGAAACGTGCACAGTCGGTGTGCGACTACCTCGTCATCAGAGGCATCGACCCGATGCGACTCACCGCCAAAGGCTACGGCGAGCGTGTGCCGAGAACCGTCAACGGAGTGAAACTCACTGAGACATACATCAACTCATTGCCAACAGAGGCCGAGAAAGAACGTGCTCACCAGCTTAACCGTAGAACAGAGTTCAAGGTGCTTAGCAGAGACTACCAGCCACGCGAGAATATCGACGACGACCAGATGGCTAACATCCGACTCAATCCTGAAGACAATAAAGTTGCATTTACCCAGAACAAACAGGGATATTTCCAGTTTAAGAGCTACGTAAATGCATATACTGAGATTATCACCTACGACAGAGACTCCGAGATGTGTGTGTCGCAACAGAAAGTGATGGAGTTGCTCACCAACGGCGTCATCACCAAGAACGACTTCATAGGCGACAACATCGAAAGAATCATCACAGCAGGTAAGGTCAAAGACCGTGCACAGTTCATCATCAAGGAGATGCGAATCGCCGACCGTTCCGTCGAGAACGTCGAAGTGACAGTGGTCAACAGCCAGAAATACGACTGGGTGATGGGCCAGAAGGTCTTGAAACAATTCGGAAACTTTGAGTTTAACACAGACGAACACAATTTGATTTTCAAATAAGATGCCAGTAGAAAAACGTTATCAGCTGCGCGGCGTTTCAGCAGAGAAAGAAGACATCCACAACGCCATCAAAAATCTTGACAAAGGCTTGTACCCCAACGCTTTCTGCAAGATCATCCCCGACATTTTGGGCGGTGATGACGAATATTGCAACATCATGCATGCCGACGGTGCAGGCACCAAGTCGTCATTAGCTTACCTTTATTGGAAAGAGACTGGCGACCTCTCTGTTTGGGCAGGTATAGCTCAAGATGCCGTGGTGATGAACACCGACGACCTGATGTGCGTGGGCGCCACCGACAAGATGCTGCTCTCCTCTACCATCGGACGTAACAAGAATCTCATCCCAGGCGAGGTGATCTCAGCAATCATCAATGGCACCGAGGATTTCCTGGCAAAACTGCGTTCTTTAGGAGTAGGTATATATCTTACCGGTGGCGAGACAGCCGACGTGGGCGACCTTGTGAGAACCATCATCGTCGACAGCACTGTCACTACAAGGATGAAACGCTCGGATGTCATTGAAAATAATATACAACCAGATGATGTCATCGTGGGATTTGCATCTTACGGACAAGCAACCTACGAAGACAGATACAACGGCGGAATGGGCTCAAACGGCTTGACATCAGCACGTCATGACGTGTTAGGACATTATCTCGCTGAAAAATATAAGGAAAGCTACGACCACTCAATCCCTGAGGAACTGGTATACTCTGGCAACCATACATTAACAGAGCCGACAAAGGTTCCAGGCGTCGACGTCGGCAAGCTTGTCCTCGCCCCTACCCGCACCTATCTCCCGATGATGGTCCCGATTTTAGAAAACCTCAGAGGCAAAATCAACGGCATTATCCATTGTAGCGGCGGCGCACAGACAAAAGTGACTCATTTCATCGATAAGTTACACATTATCAAGGACAACATGATCGAGTTGCCGCCATTGTTCGAGATGATTCAGGAGTCGTCGGGCACCGACTGGCAGGAGATGTACAAGGTGTTTAACATGGGCTCGCGTCTTGAGATCTACACCGACGAGAAATCGGCAGAAGAGATGATAAAGATTGCTAACTCATTCAATATCAAGGCACAAATCATCGGACACGTAGAGAAATCCGACAGAAAACAACTTACAATCAAGAGTAAATACGGAGTTTTTGAATACTAATGGAAATTATTGACAAACTTGAAGCGATTAAAGAACGCTGGGAAGGCCTGCGCGAGCAGCTCAACGACCCGGAACTGATGAACGACATGAAGCGTTACGTCAAGGTGAACAAGGACTATAAAGACCTTGAACCGGTTATCGAGGCGTTCAACCAATACAAGACATATCTCGCCAACATCAGCGAAGCCAAGGAAATGCTGAAGACCGAGAAAGACGAGGATATGCGCCAGATGGCACAGGAGGAGCTTGACGAGGCGACCGAAAAAGTCGGCAAACTCGAAGAAGACATCCGCTTGATGCTCATCCCTAAGGACCCAACCGACGGCAAGAACGCCGTGATGGAGATCCGTGCAGGCACTGGCGGCGACGAGGCTGCTATCTTTGCCGGCGACCTCTATAGAATGTATCTCAAATTCTGTGAAGCGAAAAACTGGAAGGTCGAGACCGTTGATGCTAACGAAGGAACAGCTGGCGGCTTCAAAGAGATAGTGTTCAACGTCATCGGCGACGGAGCCTACGGAATCCTGAAATTCGAGTCGGGAGTGCATCGTGTGCAACGTGTGCCGAAGACAGAGACACAGGGACGTATCCACACATCAGCGGCATCGGTGGTGGTGCTGCCTGAAGCAGAGGAATTCGACGTGGAACTTCTCGATAAAGATATCAAGAAAGAAGTCTACTGCGCAGCATCAGGACCTGGCGGACAGTGCGTCAACACTACTTATAGCGCCGTACGTCTCACCCACATCCCTACAGGTGTGGTGGTGAGCTGCATCGACGAGCGTTCGCAGGCTAAGAACATGGCAAAGGCTATGAAAATCCTGCGTACTCGTATCTACGAAGCGGAATACAACAAATACATGGAGGAAGTCTGCTCGAAACGTAAGACTATGGTGTCGACAGGCGACCGCTCAGCGAAGATTAGGACTTACAACTACCCGCAAGGCCGTGTCACCGACCACCGCATCGGGTTCACAGTTTATAACCTCACGTCAGTGATGGATGGCGACCTGACAGCGTTCATAGAGAACCTGCAGATGGCAGAAAATGCTGAACGTTTAAAAGAAGGATTGGAGGACTAATGGATAAGAAAGCCTTAACAGCTCAGATGATAACGAAGAAATCGTTTCTCTGTGTGGGTCTTGACACCGATATCAATAAGATTCCGAAGCATCTGCTGAAGGAAGAAGACCCGATATTTGCATTCAACAAAGCCATCATTGACGCAACGTATAAGTATGCTGTAGCCTATAAGCCGAACACCGCTTTCTATGAAGTCTATGGTGCGAAAGGTTGGGCAAGTCTTGAAAAGACAATCAATTACATAAAGTTGCACCACCCAGAGATATTCGTCATCGCTGACGCAAAACGTGGCGACATAGGTAACACCTCGGCTAACTACGCCCGTGCTTTCTTCGAGACCATGAATGTCGACGCCATCACCGTAGCTCCTTATATGGGCATTGACTCGGTTGAGCCATTCCTCGGTTTTGAAGATAAATGGGTTATTTTGCTGGCTTTGACATCTAACAAAGGCTCGCGCGACTTCCAATATCTCAACGCAGAAGGCCAAGAGCTTTATAAGAACGTGATTTTGAAATCAAAGGAATGGGGAAACGAAAAAAACATGATGTATGTTGTCGGCGCCACCCATCCAGAAGAACTCGGCGAGATCCGTAAGATGTTGCCCGATCATTTCTTCCTCGTCCCAGGCGTGGGAGCACAAGGCGGTGATTTAGAGGCAGTTGCGAAATACGGTCTCAACAGCCAAGTCGGTTTGTTAGTAAACTCATCGAGAGGAATCATCTACGCCTCAAACGGCGAAGATTTTGCAGAGAAAGCCGCTGAGGAAGCGAAAAAACTGCAAAAACAGATGGAGAAATTCTTTTAGAAACTGAAGCCGAGCATAAACTTATCGGCCTCAGGTATCTCCATTGGCAGGTTTTTAGCTCGGTCGATACAAACAATAACGCTGTGACAAACGGTTAAAATGTCGTTTGTCACAGCGTTTTTTAGATATTGACGCATCTTAAAACTCGTATGCCCTATCTCGTAAGCCTCCGTCTCACAGACGATCTGATCGTGAATCTTCACAGGCTTCTTGAAATCGAGTTCCACATGGACAAGCACGTAGCTGAACTTCATCCAATCAATCTTATTATTGAAAAGATGTTCAAAATACTGGCTTCGTCCGTAGTCGAACAAGTTACACTGCGCTCCGTTGTTGACATGGTCAAACGGATCGAGGTCGCTCATCCTAATCTGAATAGGGCACGAGAACATGTCGACTAGTGTGCGATGGTCACTTTCTTTGTTGATACAGCACCTTCGTTAGTGATGACTCTCACCACATAGATACCATTTTCGAATGATGTCACGTCAACGACTGTGTTATCTGTGCCTTCAACAGTGATGACTTTCTGTCCGAGAGAATTATAGACCTCAACAGCGCCAACGCCTTCACCATCAACATAAATCTTGTTGTTGGCCGGGTTTGGATACACATTGAAGCCCATAGCATCCATCTCATTCATTCCGTCACCATGTTTGTGGATTGTGAAGAGTCGTGCATCTTCATCGCCATAGTTGCCATCACCTTCAATGAATCTGTTACCATCGTTATCTTTAATGTAATAATAGCCATTGCCATAGTTGCAGCAGATACCGTTGTGGTTCGAATCGTAGATTCTAAACAGATAGCACTCATTTGTAGCGATACCGTTTACGTTACCGACATTGACCTGTGTCGAGCCTGCACCTATAAGATGCTGGTAAGGACCACCTGATGCTACAACTTCGCCTGCTGAATTGATGATATCCCATGTGATTTGCTCACCGAACTGGTCTTGAACGATGTACACCTTAATGTCGGTGGTCTCACCTTCTGCACTCACCTCAGCCCATTCAAGGCTTTCAGCTGTAAAGGCTGTCGAACCTTCATATGTTTCACCGTTGGCTTCATAGATATTGAGTGTGCCGGTATGAGTACCGAAAGGAATTGCCATAGTGAAGCTCATATTGGTCTTATCACCTGAAACAAGTTCACCATCCCACTCAAACTCGTATGTTTCACCAGCAACCTCTGCATTGAATTTCAATGATGTCAAGGTCTCAGTTCCAATGTTTGAAACGTTGAAAGTGAAAGTTTTATCCAATGAGCATGATGCTGCGACAACTTGAGACACATTACCTAGTGCTGGATAGATAGGCTCATCTGTCAAAGTTGTCTTCTCAAGTTCGCAAGCTGTCAAGATAGGACGTGTTGCCTGGCCCTGTGTTCTTTCTGACACCCAAGCGAGGAAGAAGATATGGTCGAGAACGACATCAACACCATTAGGGCTGCCGATGACATCAGGAATCTGATACTCGTAAGTCTTGGTAATCAAAGTACCTGCTGTTGTTGGAGAGAGAGCATCGCCCCAAGCGCTTGTGGAAATGACATCACGAAGGATGTGCATGTGAACGTACTGACCGTTTAACCACTGTGTCGGGTTGTAGTTACCATAATCGCTCTGTGAACCGAGGATACTGTCCTGAAGCATTGCCACTGTCAGGAAATTCTCGTCATACGAGCTATTGCCTGTATAATAAACCTCAACGGTAATCGTGGCGATTCTTGTCTCAGGGTTGATTCTAGCGATACCTGCCACATTGCATTCCGATGCCTGGTTCATCTGTGTTGTAGCCTGGCCATTCCACTGACCGCGGTCGATGCCAGCCGCTGTTGTTCTGTTGACGACACCTGTAGGATAACCGCTGATGCTGAAACCTCCGTGGATGGTGTTACCATCAGTTGTGATCATGTTAGGATAAGATGTCTGAGCATAACCGCCTGCATGAATATTGATAGCCCACACTCTTCCTGGGTTGCTTGCCATAATCTGGTTGGCGATACGGTGACCGTCGGTGCAATATCCGCAACCACGACCGGTAAACTCCTCAAGAATTACATTCCTGTTAGCAGGTTCTGTAGAGACATACTGCTGGGCATATACCATGCAAGTCATTGATAATAAAGCTATTAAAGCCAAAGTAAATTTTTTCATAGTACTATTATTAAGTTAATACATATTATTCCATCTTGCAAAGATATAAAAAATAAAAAAACACGCCACTAAAAATGACGTGTTTTTTTCGATTTATTTTTAAAGAAATTAAATCTCAACAAATGTGTTCCAGCCGAACTCATCAGGCTCTGTACCTGTCTGGATGCCGCGGAGTTTCTTGTAGAGTTTCTCGCACCATGGACCTGGTTTGCCATCACCGAAGGTGTATGATTTGCCTGTCTCAGGGTCGTCGATGCGTGAGATCGGGCTGATGACGGCTGCTGTGCCGCATGCACCAGCCTCTTCAAATGTTGCAAGTTCCTCTTCAGCCACCGGACGGCGTTCAACCTTCATGCCGAGGGTCTCAGCAATCTGCATCAAGCTCTTGTTGGTGATTGAAGGAAGGATTGACGTCGACTGCGGAGTGATGTATGTGTTGTTCTTCACACCGAAGAAGTTAGCTGCACCGGCCTCGTCGATATATTTCTTCTCTTTTGCATCGAGATAGAACTCACATGCATACTGACCGCCATGGCAAGCCTCGACGTGAGCGCGCAATGATGCTGCGTAGTTGCCGCCGACTTTGTAGACACCTGTTCCGAGAGGTGCTGAACGGTCGTACTTACGTGTGATGACATATGGGTTAGCCATGAAACCGCCTTTGAAGTATGGGCCTACAGGTGTTGCAAACACGAGGAACAGATATTCATCAGCTGGCTTCACACCAACACGGGCGCCTGTACCGATGATCAACGGACGGAGATATAATGAAGCGCCGCTCTCGTATGTTGGGATGAATTCCTTATTGAGCTGTACGCATTTGATGATGGCTTCCTCAAACTTTTCCATTGGGAAACGTGGCATGCAGATGCCGTCGCATGACGACTGCAAACGTTTGGCGTTCTCGTCAAGACGGAAGATACGCACCTTGCCGTCAGCGCCACGGTGAGCTTTCAAACCTTCGAAAGCCTCCTGACCGTAGTGCAAACATGTTGCGGCCATGTGAATGTTAATAGTTGTCTCTGAGCAGCATTCCAGCTCGCCCCATTCACCGTTTCTGTAATAGCAACGGATGTTGTAATTTGTTGGGTAGTAACCAAATGGGAGTGATCCCCAATCGATGTTTTGCATGATAAATTTATTTTATGTTAATATTTTTGTCGTTTTCTTGGATTGCAAAGTTACGCTTTATTTTAATACGTTCGACAATTTTTCCACAAATTCTTCCACAAATAATGCTCCTCAATTCCATATCTGTCAAGCAATTCCTTAATCTGCTTTGCAACCGCTTCTTTATCAACGTTTTTCTCAGATTTTCTTCCGACAAGTAGCACGTTTTTCGGGGTGTTGTCAATCTCGATAAACTCCATCACCTGAGTCTTGTAGCCGCAATATTCCAAAACCAGGGCACGGACCGCATCGGTTATCATAACTGCTTGACGCTCAAGGAAGATGCCGTATTTTGTAATGGAATCAAACTTACCCGATTTTTCCATCTCCCTCCTCACCTGCTTATGACAGCACGGCGCACAGATTATCAGTTTGGCGTTATTTCTTACACCTTTTAATATAGCATCGTCAGTGGCAGTGTCGCATGCGTGCAACGCAATGAGAACATCAAGCTTTTCCGGTTTATAATCTTCAATTGAATTTTCAACGAATTTGAAATTCTGCAACTTGCATCTATCAATTATATCATTGATTTTCACCACCAAATCCTTACGAATCTCCACTCCTTCCATCACAATTTTCTTATCGTAATGAGTGATCAAATATTCATATAACGCAAATGTCAAGTAGCCCTTCCCGGCTCCCATGTCGGCGATATGGATCTCGTCGTCGAACTTGGTCTGACGCATAACGCCATCAACGATTTCAACGTATTTGCAAATCTGCTTGAACTTATGCTGCATGTCAGCCATGACCTTGCCGTCACGGGTTGTCAGTCCAAGAAGATTCCACCAAGGTTTGGTAGGGTCAATCAGACGCTGTTTCTCATGATCGTGACTCAAATCAACATCACGTTTCTCGTTGATTTTCTTGCACATAAGAGTTGGTTTGTCTTTCTTGCTGACAAGTAGCGTCACGTCTTCCGTCAAGGTGAAAAGCGATACGTTTTGAAACACATCTGGAACAAGATTTTTCACTTGTTCCATCATCTGTTTGGCATCGAAATTCTTCGTCTCATCGCGGCGTTCGTATCTGAATGTAAACTGATACATCTTATTGTCTTTCAACAAGATAGGTTTTACATATACATTTCTTAACTCATTATTTTTTGACACTGGTTTTGACAATGTCATTTTAATAATCGAGTTGTTTTTTAACGACGAATCCAATTTTTCGAAGAATTTCTCCATTTTTATATTTTTTGCAAAAATACAAAAAATTGACAATTTGTCAGTAATTAATAATTGGCATGAATTTTGATAATTCCTCTGAAAAGAAAATTAAAATACAAAAAGATATGTCAAACGGTTCTATTGGTGTTAAAACGGAAAACATTTTTCCGGTAATCAAAAAGTTTTTATACTCGGAAAACGAGATTTTTTTACGTGAGATAATCAGTAATGCTGTTGATGCAACACAAAAGCTGAAAACCTTAGCATCTGCAGGTGAATTCAACGGCGAGCTCGGCGATTTGACAGTCCGCGTTGAGGTCGACAAGAAGAAAAAGACCATCACGGTGCGCGATAACGGTATCGGCATGACAGAGGAAGAGGTTGATAAATACATCAACCAGATCGCTTTCTCAGGTGCCACTGAATTTGTTGAGAAATTCAAAACCAACAGCGAGGCCGAAGCTGCCAACATAATCGGACATTTTGGCTTGGGCTTCTACTCTGCATTTATGGTGTCGTCGAAAGTGTCGCTGATCACTAAATCTTATACCCAGAAAGACGATGAAAAAGGTGTCATCTGGGAATGCGACGGCTCGCCTGAGTACACTATGAATCCTATCGCGAAGGGCAACCGCGGCACCGACGTAATCCTTTATGTTTCAGACGATTGCGCCGACTTCCTTGAGGAAAGCAAGATTCGTGAATTGCTCAACAAATACTGCAAATTCATGTCGGTGCCGATCCAGTTTGGCACGAAGAAAGTGCAAGAGCCTATCGAAGGTGAGACTGACAAAGACGGCAAACCGAAGACGAAAGAGGTTGAAAAACCTTGGATCATTAACGATGTTGCTCCACTTTGGAAGAAAGCGCCGTCGACAATCGAAGACAAGGAATACAACGAGTTTTATCACACCCTCTACCCGATGAACTTCATCGAGCCGATGTTCCACATCCATCTGAACGTCGACTACCCGTTCAACCTTACGGGAATACTTTATTTCCCTAAGATTTCGAACCGTTACGAGTTCCAGCGCAACAAGATTCAATTGTACTGCAACGAGGTGTTTGTGACCGATTCTGTCGAAGGTATTCTGCCTGATTTCTTAAGCCTTCTGCACGGCGTCATCGACTCACCGGATATTCCTCTTAATGTGAGTCGTTCGTTCCTGCAGAACGACCAGAACGTGAAGAAGATTTCGTCTTATATTACTAAGAAAGTGGCTGAAAAACTTGAGGAACTCTTCAAGAAAGACCGCGAAGACTATGAGAAGAAATGGGACGACATCAAGATCTTCATCGTGTATGGTATGATTGCCGACCCGAAATTCTTCGAAAGAGCCGAAAAATTTATGCTTTTTAAAGATACTGAAGGCAAATATTACACCATTGAGGAGTATAAAAAATTAATTGAAGAAAAACAGAAGAACAAAGACGGAAATGTTGTATATTTGTACGCGACAAATCTCGATGAGCAGTACACGAACATCGAAAAGGCCAAGGAGCGTGGCTACAACGTCTTGATGCTTGACGGAATGCTTGACTCGCACTTCATCAGCACGTTTGAGCAGAAGTTTGAGCACACCTCGTTCGCAAGAGTCGACTCGAACACTATCGACAAACTCATTGAAAAAGAGGATGTTACGAAAGAGTCGAAGCTCGACGACAAGCAGAAGGAAGAGGTGAAGAAGGCGTTTGAGGATGTCATCGACAAGACACATTTCAACGTGGAGTTCAGCACCTTGGACGAAAGCGAGGCTCCGGTGGAGATCATCCAGAACGAGTGGATGCGCCGTTACAAGGAGATGAATCAGATGGGCGGAATGCCAATGTGGGGCGACATGCCTGACAGCTACACCCTGATGCTCAACACCAACAACACGGCCATCGCTACGTTGCTCGACAAGCCGGAAGATGAGCGCAAGGCAGTCATCAACCAGCTGTACGACCTCGCGAGATTGTCGAAGAACCTCTTGAAAGGCAAAGAGTTAAGTGAGTTTATAAGTAGAAATTTCAACACAATAAAATAATTTATTAACTTAAAAATCACTACAATGAAAAAGAGTAAAATCGTCACAATTGTCATCATCGTTGCTATCGTTTTGGCAATTTATCTGTGGTTCAAGTCGGGCTACAACGCAATGGTCATGAAGCAAGAGGCCGTGCAGGCACAGTGGGCACAGGTGGAAAACGTCTACCAGCGTCGTGCTGACCTTATCCCTAACCTCGTCGCAACAGTGAAAGGCTACGCAGCTCATGAAGAAGGCACCTTGACAGCTGTCATCGAAGCACGTGCCAAGGCAACAGGCATCACCATCGACCCAACCGACCTTGACCCTGATGACCTCGCCAAATTCCAGGCAGCACAGGACGAATTGTCAGGCGCATTGAGCAGATTGCTTGTCAGCGTGGAGCAATATCCTGACCTGAAGGCAAACGAGAACTTCTTGGCATTGCAATCACAGCTCGAAGGAACAGAAAACCGCATCACTGTTGAACGTCAGAAATTCAACGAGACGGCAATGGATTACAACCAGTATATCAGAAAGTTCCCTCGTAACATCATCGCCAATATGTTCGACTTCGAGAAGGTCGGTTATTTCAAGGCACAAGCCGGCTCGGAGGTTGCTCCTAAAGTTGAGTTTTAATGACAATGACGAAACATAATATTACCCGTAAGGTAAGGGCTTGCCTTTACCTTATGGGTTTATTGTTGTTTGTAAACGTCAGTTTCGCTCAGAAAATCCCTGCGCGGCCCAATCCGCCACGTCTGGTCAACGATTACGCTGACATTTTGACGGACAAGCAGGAGCGCGCATTGGAGAACAAACTTGTAGCATACAACGACTCCACCTCCACCCAGATCTGCGTGGTCACGGTGTTAAGTCTAGATGGCACCACATCCGACGACTTTGCGCAGAAACTCGGTGAGAAATGGGGCGTAGGAACCAAAAACAACAACGGCGTGGTGATTCTTGTCAAGCCTAAGACAGCCGATGAACTCGGCGATGTCTCGATACAGGTGGGCTACGGCATGGAGCCTTACGTCACCGATGCCGTGAACTATGGAATCAGGACAAAAGAGATGATTCCTGCTTTCAAGGAAGGCAATTATTACAGAGGCATCGACAACGCTATCAACGCCATCATCGGGTTGGCGTCGGGAGCTTTTAAAGCTGACAAATATGCCCAAGAAGATGACAGCGGCACCCTTGGCTTGGTATTCTTGGGGATATTATTTTTGTTCATATACTTCATCCTCAAGGCTTTCAACAAAGGTGGCGGTTCTTCCGGCAATGGCGGTTTCTGGCGGGGCCTGCTGTGGGGCATACTGCTGTCGGGATTAAACGGCGGCGGCAGAGGCAGAAGCGGTGGTAGCAACTGGGGCGGCGGAAGCAACT
>CAMZAM010000002.1 GCA_947304185.1 uncultured Bacteroidales bacterium | reverse complement strand
GCGTACTGATAATCACATATTATTGGCCGCCGTCGGGAGGTTCGGGCGTTCAGCGTTGGCTGAAGATGTCGAAGTATCTGCCTGAAAACGGATGGCAGCCGGTGATATATACCGCCGAAGACGCTGAATATCCTGTCGAAGATGCTTCACTGGCACAGGATGTGGCGCCCGAGACGGAGGTTATCAGACGGCCGATCGTGGAGCCATACCGTTTCTATAAACGCTTCCTCGGACTCAAGAAGGGGGAGAAGGTGAAAGCCGGATTTATCAACGAGGGCGCGACAAAAAGCAGCTGGAAAGAAAATATAAGTCTTTGGATAAGAGGCAATTTCTTCATCCCCGACGCACGCCGCTGGTGGATCAAGCCGTCGGTGCGATATCTTAAGAATTATCTTAAGGAACATCCTGTCGATGCCATCATCTCGACGGGTCCGCCGCATTCTATGCATCTGATAGCCAAGGCTTTACATAAAAAACTTAACATCCCGTGGGTGGCCGATTTCCGCGACCCATGGACCGATGTGTTTTATTTCGACTCGCTGAAGCTTTCGAAATGTAGTATCAGAAAGCATAAAAAGCTTGAAAATCAAGTGATTACGCAAGCTGATAAAGTCGTTGCAGTGAGTTGGCATGGCGCAGATGACATGAAGAAACTCGGTGCTAAAAATGTTGAAGTCATCACCAACGGCTACGATGAAGAATGTGTTGGATATAACAGTCAAGTTATTGATAATAAGCAGTTTACGGTGTCATATACAGGCGTTCTGCTGCCTAATGAGTCATTTGTGATTTGGGATGCATTCAAAGAATTGTGCGATGAGAATGCTGATTTTGCTAAAGTATTGAAAATCAACCTGATAGGACATATCGACGCATCTGTCAAGCAGTATATTTCAGATAAAGGATTGGCTGAAAAAGTCAATAATATTGAGTATATGCAGCATTCTCAAGTGCTTGAATATCAACAGAAATCGGATTTACTGCTTCTCTTGATTCCGCGCGCCAAGAAAGCCGAGTGTATCCTGACAGGTAAATTGTTTGAATATCTCGCCGCAGGTCGTCCGGTTCTCTCAGTCGGACCTATCGATGGTGATGCAGCTAAGGTTCTCTCTGAGACCCGTTGCGGTGCCACCGCCGACTACGACGATAAAGCTCGAATGAAGGAAATAATCCTTGATTGTTTTAATAAAAGAATTGATAATCAATTGATTATTGGCGATAGAGCAGAGGTTGCAAAATATTCAAGAAGAAACTTGACAAAAGATTACGTCAGCCTATTGAACGGTATAACTCGTTGAGTTTAGCGCCGTCGACAGCCCAATTGTATTTCTCAATAACCGCCTTGCGTCCATCCCCGATGTAATCGTTGAGTTTTTCAGTGTTTTTATACAATTTTTCCATTATTTCCGCCAACTCCTCGACATTGTCGTAATGATAGCTGATGCCGCTATGTGTCTCATTTACAATGCGTTCCAATGGATCGCAGTTCGACGTGAGAATAGGAATCTCAGCATAAAGATATTGAAAAATCTTATGCGGGATGGTGTTGTCGGTGTGCCCAGATTTGATGTGCGGGATGACTGCCAGATTAGCATTTTCATAAACCTCCGGTATCTGAGTGTATTTCTTGAAACCATGAACAATCACAAGGTCTTCCACATGTTTCTCGACGATACGTTTTTTTATTTCGGCAAGATATCGGCCATCGCCAACAAGGTCGAAATAAATATTGATATTTCTCGCCTTAAGAATCGAAATAGCATCGATAACATATTGGATTCCGCGATGATAATTGATGCCACCTACATACAAAATCCTAAAATTATCCTTGTTAAAGCCTTTCCTTTCGATAACATCAAACTGATTGATATCTAATGTGTTGGAAACGACGTGAATTTTGTTTTCGGCAACTCCGAGTGATGCGATTCGTCGTTTGGCTTCGTCAACGACAACGATAATCTCATCGGCCTTTTGACACATATCGCGCTCATAATCAATCCATTGCGAGTTCGATGACAACAGTTTTCCTAAAAACGTATTCGTATGTTGCGACAACTGGAGCAACACCGGCCAGTTTTCGTGAAGGTCGAGGATATACTTTACGTTGTATTTCTTTTTAGCTTCCAGACCAATCTTTGCAAGCGGAAGATCGTGGATGTGGATGACATCAAAGCTGTTTTCGGCAAAAAGCTCATTGACGAATTTTCTCCAAAACCTGAAGTAAAACGGGAGTTTCAGTACGCCGACACTCGCTTTGAACGTGAATTTCGATATTTTTTTTCTATGGATGATGCAAGAATCCGTCTTTTCAAGCAACGGCTTGCCGTCCTGGGCGAAACAAGCGAGATGAACCTCATGACCGGCTGCCGACAGGCTTGCAATCTCGTTTTCAACCCTTGTGTCGGGTGGAAAGACATGGTCGAGAATCATGAGGACTTTCATATGCTAAATATATGATTTATAATGCGTTGGCGCCGCCGACAATCTCAATGATCTCGTTCGTGATGGCACCCTGACGCGCTTTGTTGTACGAAAGGTTAAGGTCTTTCAGCAACTCGGCGGCATTGTCGGTCGCCTGTGTCATTGAAACCATTCTCGCTCCATGTTCTGATGTGAAACTGTCAAGCAAAATCTTATAAAGCTGAAGTTTTAATGACTTAGGTATCAATGAGTTAAGAATCTCTTCCTTCGATGGCTGGAAGATGTATTCCATCTCATCGACAGGCTTTTCTTCTGCGTCGATAGGCTCCGTGCTGACGATAGGGAGGAACTGCTCCTTCACCAGAATCTGCGTTCCTGCGTTCTTAAACTGATTGTAAATGAACACGATACGGTCGTATTTCTCCTCTGCGAAGTCTGTCATCAGCCTTTCGGCAAACGGCAAAATGTTCTCATATGAGAGTTTGTCGAGTAGCTCGTTTTCGTTGCCCGACACGCGATATTTCCTGAAACGTAGCGTCTCCTCAATCTTCTTGCTGATACAGAGGATGTCGACATTGCCTTTCTCGTATTGAGTCTTATAATCATCACTTATAACCCGTAATGTCTCACGCAGCACGTTGACGTTAAACACTCCGCATAATCCTTTGTTCGATGCTACAGGGATGAGCAGTATCTTTTCGTCCTTTGGATTTTCTTTGTGAATCTTGGCATAAACGCCTTCCGATGAACTTTGTATCGCCGATGTGAAACGCGACATTATCTCCTGAAGCTTGGACGCATACGGACGTAGCGCAAGTATCGCGGTCTGCGACTTGCGGAGTTTCGACGCCGACACCATCTTCATTGCAGAGGTGATCTGCATCGTCGAATTTACCGAGTTGATTCGTGTCCTTACTTCCTTGAGATTTGCCATGATCGTTAGTCTTTCTTAGTCATCGCGTTGACGACGTCTTCGGCTGCCTTGTTCAAAACAGTTTTCTCTTCGTCGCCGTAGTTACCTGTGCGCAGAGCCTCCATGGTGTCTTTGTGCGAGCTGTTGAGCAGCGACAGAAAACGTTTTTGGAACTCCGCCACCTGGTTGGGCTGTATCTTTCTCAAAAGGTTATTCACGCCGCAGTAGATTATCGCCACCTCTTCTTCGACGCGCAATGGCGACGACTGTGGCTGTATCAGTATCTGCACGTTACGACGGCCTTTGTCGAGCACTGCCTGTGTGGCAGCGTCGAGGTCGGAGCCGAACTTCGAGAACGCCTCAAGCTCACGGAACTGTGCCTGGTCGAGTTTCAACGTTCCCGCCACCTTCTTCATCGATTTGATCTGAGCCTTACCACCGACACGCGACACCGAGATACCCACGTTGATAGCCGGACGGATACCAGCGTTAAACAGGTTGGTCTCGAGGAATATCTGTCCGTCGGTGATGGAGATGACGTTAGTCGGGATGTACGCCGACACGTCGCCAGCCTGTGTCTCGATGATAGGCAATGCTGTCAACGATCCGCCGCCCTTCACCTTTCCTTTCAGGCATTCAGGCAGGTCGTTCATCTTAGCTGCAATCTCATCGTTGTTGATAATCTTCGCTGCACGTTCCAGGAGCCTTGAATGGAGGTAGAACACATCACCAGGATATGCCTCACGTCCAGGCGGGCGGCGGAGCAGCAACGATACCTCACGGTATGCCACGGCTTGTTTCGACAGGTCATCATATATGATGAGCGCTGCACGTCCCGTGTCACGGAAATACTCGCCTATGGCGGCACCTGCAAACGGAGCGTAATACTGCATTGCAGCAGCGTCGGAGGCTGTTGCAGCCACCACTATGGTGTATGGCAGAGCACCATGGTCTTCAAGGCTCTGCACTATGTTAGCGACGGTAGATCCTTTCTGTCCTATTGCCACATAGATGCAGTATACAGGCTCTCCCTTGTCGTAAAACTCCTTCTGATTGATGATGGTATCGATAGCTATTGCTGTCTTTCCCGTCTGACGGTCGCCGATGATGAGCTCACGCTGTCCGCGTCCAATCGGGATCATCGCGTCGATGGCTTTGATGCCGGTCTGCAGTGGCTCGTCGACAGGTTTACGGAAGATGACGCCCGGAGCCTTACGTTCCAGAGGCATCTCTATCGTCTCACCTTTGATCTCGCCCTTGCCGTCGATAGGCTGTCCGAGGGTGTTGATGACACGTCCGAGCAGGCCTTCGCCCACCTTCACCGAAGCGATGCGGTGCGTGCACACCACGGTGTCGCCCTCGTTGATGTTACCGGCTTCGCTCAGAAGCACCACGCCGACGTTGTCTTCCTCGAGGTTCAACACTATGCCCATGGCGCCGTTCTTCTCGAACTCCACCAGCTCGCCCGCCTCAGCGTCTCTCATGCCATACACGCGCGCCACGCCGTCACCGACGTTGAGCACGGTGCCTTTCACATCAAGCGACGCCTCGTTCTCGAAGTTCGTCAACTCATCAAGCAAAATTGCTGATACCTCAGCGGGTTTAATATGTCCCATATCGTATGTTTTTAATATCCTTTTACATAAAGATTATCATTGAATATCGACTGCAGGCTCTTTAACTCATTGCGAATGCTCCTGTCGTACTGATAATCAAGATAATTAATGATGAAGCCACCAATGATGCTCTTATCTATCTTGTTGGTAATCACCACTTTACCAGAAACTTTATCTTTTACGAAATAAAGAAGCTTCTGCTGTGTCGGCTCATCGATTTTCACCGCCGTGGTTATCGTCACCTCGGCGATGCCTTTGTATTCGTTATAAAGCTCACGATAAGTGACAAGTATCTGTGGGATGATGTCCTGACGGTTCTTGTCGAGCATTAACGTGATGAATTTCAATGTGTTGGCAGAGATTTTATCTTTAAAAACCCTGTTTATGATACTTTCTTTCTTATCTTTCGATAAAAATGGTTGCGACAGTATGTTACGTAGCTCGCGGTGTCCCTGGAGCGTCGTGGTGACGAGCTCGAGGTCAGCAAGTCCCTGATTCGCCATGTCGTTTTTGATGGTGAAGTCGAGGAATGCCTTTGCATAGCGACGTACTAACAATGTGTTTTTCATACTATCTTATTGATTATCAGTCTCTTTGATAATTTCGTTAATATATTTCAGCTGTGCCTCGTCGGTCGAGAGTTCTTTTTCGAGAATTTTCTCGGCGACTTTTATCGAGATGTTGGCGATTTCGTTTTTGATGTCGGTCATCGCCGCCTTGCGCTCGTTTTCTATAGTCTCTTTAGCCGATTCCACGAGTCGGTTGGTCTCATCTTTAGCCTTTTCCTTGGCTTCTTCGATGATCTTGTCGCGTGAGATCCGGGCTTCGTTGAGCATCGCCTCACGTTCCTCGCGGGCTTTCTTGAGGAGCTCTTCGTTTTTAGCCTGAATGCCCTGCATCTCTTTGTGGATCCGCTCAGCGTTCTCGAGCGATTCGGCGATCTTCTGCTCGCGTGTCTTCAATGCCTTGCCGATGACCGGAAAAGCGAACTTCGCCAGGCAGAAGAAGACAATGCCGAAGGCTATCACCATCCAAAAGAAAAACCCGAAATCAGGAGTTATCAATTCCATAATTTAATAATTTAATCAGTTTTAAAATCTTAGGTTGCAACCAACCGTTACAACCTAAGATACTTTCTCAACCAACTGCAACGAGCAGACAAACCACGACTGCGAAAAGTGAAACACCTTCCACGAAAGCGGCTGCCAAAATCATGCTTGTCTGGATGTTACCTGCTGCCTCGGGCTGGCGAGCCATTGATTCCAATGCGCTGCTGCCGATTTTACTGATACCCAATGCTGCACCGATGGTTGCGATACTTGCAGCGAGACCAGCGCCTAACTTTGCGAGAGGTGCCAAATCAACCACTGCCTTTGCTACTTCTTGTAACACTACTAATAATGACATAACTTTAAATATTTAAAGAGTTTATTATTCTTTTAACTTTTATCATTTAACTTTTAACCATGATGGTGTTCCTTCGACGCCATCCCGAAATACAAAGCCGAAAGCAAGGTGAACACATACGCCTGGATGTAGGCCACCAGCAACTCGATGCAGTCGACGAAGATGACGAGAATCAGCGAGAAAACTGACATCGCGCCACCTCCTGCAGCGCTGATCTGCGCCACGATGAAGATACTGCTGATGAAGCCCAGCACCACGATATGTCCAGCCGTGATGTTGGCAAATAGACGCACCGCCAGTACGAATGGCTTGGTGAAGCAGCCCACCGTCTCGATGATCGGCATGAGAGGCAGCGGGAACTTCAAAAACCACGGCACGCCCGGCGTGTTAAAGATGTCCTTGTAATATTCCTTGTTTCCGAGAAGGTTCGTGATGAAGAAGGTGAAAAGCGCCAGACAGGCCGTCACCGCTATGTTTCCCGTGATGTTGGCTCCGAACGGGAAGATCGGGATCAGTCCCATCAGGTTGTTGATGAAGATGAAGAAAAACACCGTGATGAGGTAGGGCAGGTAGCGGTCGACCTGCTTCTCGCTGATGGCTTTGCGGGCGATGTCGTCGCGCACGTAGACGATGAGCATCTCGAACAGCGACTGCAGTCCTTTCGGGGCTTTCTCGCCGCGTTCGCGGTATGCTTTTGTCACCAGGAAGAACAAAACTAAAAGTATCGTACACGATATAAATAGTGCAAAAACGTTTTTCGTGATTGAGATGTCGAACGGACGTTTCTGTGATCCGTCGGCGTTGACTATCACCACTTTATTCTTATATTTTCCATCGTGCGGTATTGCAAAAGTGATGGTCTCGCCAGTCTTTTTGTTTGTCGTGACGTAGTTCTCGTTTTCACGAAACACTTTTGATGAGAAGGTGTAGCCGCGGCCTTCGCTGAAGACGATTATTGGCAGATGCAGGCTTACCTCGTGGCCTTTCCATGTGAAGATATGCCATTCGTAGGAGTCGAGGATATGCTCGATGATCACCTCACCGGCATTGAATTCCTCCTTGGTCTGCTCTTCGGCCATAGCGTTATGCTGTGTTCCGAAAAGTAAACACATTAAGAATGAGATGGTTAAGATGATTTTCCAAGTTTTCATCAAAAAAATCGCTTCACATTATTCCAACCTGCAATTATACGAAATTTATTTGAAATAGGAGAATATCTTTTTGAAGAAAAATCGTCATTATTTGCAAATTGACTGCAGAAATCCTTTGCATCCTTCAATCAAATCATTATAGGTGGTTTCAAAATCGCCAGTGTACCATGGATCGGCGACATCGCGGTGCTTTCCGGCATAGCTCATCATGAGTGAAATCTTGTTTTTGGTATCTTCGCCAAGCATCCTCCTTAAATTGCGGAGATTATTCTCATCCATTGCGATGATGAAATCGTAATAATCGTAGTTTTTTCTGGTGATTTGCCGAGCCTGGCGGCTTTCGAATTTTATGCCTTTTTGAAACAAAATACGTTTCGCAGGAGGATAGATGTCGTTGCCGATCTCTTCAGTCGATGTCGCTGTCGATGCAATCTCGAAATCATCAGCAACTCCAGCTTTTTCGACCATATCCTTCAGGATAAACTCCGCCATCGGACTCCTGCAGATATTGCCGTGACAAACGAAAAGAATGCGATGCTTTCTCATAGGATTACAAAACGATTTCGTTGTATTTCAATATTGTTTTCAGTCCTTTGCTGTTGAAATAACTAACGACTTCTTTCTCTGAAAGTTCCGTCGCTGCCAGGAAGAAGTCACCGCCCCATGCACCGAGCGACTTTATAACTCCTCGGAAATCAGTGTATTGTGTTTTTATTGTGGGCTGCTCCAAACAACGGCTCATGATGGCTTCATGGCGAGTCAAAAGGGCGCAAAAATCGTTGAAAGTAGAGGCTTTTACAAGCGCATCGGTTATCTCAGAAATCTCGGCGATTTCCTTAGAAAAATCCGATTTTTGCGCCCGTTCTTTGAACGATTTCACTTCCTTTCCGGAACTCTGTTTATGTCCCTGATAAACAAAATACAACTTATCGGCAAACGCAGGCTTGAAATCGGCTTTCTCGACGATAGGCTTGTCGTTTTCCAAACGATAAATTATTGGTTGTGAGGCGGTTGCGCAGGCGATATCGTAGCCTGAGCCGCCCATCGTCATCGCCAAAAGTTCGTATGGATCAACCTCCGCCCACTGTGCCAACAACGAAATCAATGTTGAAGAACTACCAAGTCCCCATTCGCTGTCGAACTCCAGACGAGTGGTGAAAAAATAATCTTTTTTATCTTGTAAGATGTTGGGATTCAGCGACTTAATGGCTTTGAAGATTCTGCTGAGGTTATCGGCTTTATCCATGTCGTCGGAGGCGTGGACGGTGAAGCCGTGTTTGCTGAAGATGGATGCAAACCAGAAGCCCTTTGGTGTGTAGGCGTCCCAATGAATCATGCCGTTTTCATCGTCAATGGTTGTCACTTCCAGAGACTGACCCAGTCTCAAAGGCAACGCCAATGCGCGAGCGCCTTGCAGTACAAGGTATTCGCCCGAAAGAAGGAACTTGCCGTTGCTGTGATACCTGGTCATTTTAAGTTGTGGTTTATCATTGAATGTTTTTACTATGGAGGATTTCTCCACTTCGCTTCACTGCGTTACGCTTTGGTCGAAATGACGGGTTAGTTAGTCGTCATTTATTGTTTCTTAAAAACTCTTCAACACCGGCGTATGTCACTGTGACATCCTTGAAGTGCACTAATGCCGCGGCTTTCTGTTCGTCGGTGGCGCCGAGCTGGTTAAGGATGTTGGCAAGGTGCATCTTCATATGTCCTTGTTGTATTCCCTTGGTAGTCAATGATTTAACGGCTGCGTAGTTGTTGGCAAGTCCCATGGTAGCTGCTATCATCATCAACTCAGGAGCCGACGGATGACCGAGCAATTCCAGTGATTCCTTGGCGAGAGGGTGGAGGCTTGTCAAGCCGCCGATGGTGCCGAGCGCAATAGGCACTTCGAGCCAGAACTTGAACTTGCCGTCGGTGATCTCGCATGAACTCAGCGATTCGTAATGTCCGTTGCGCGAGGCATAAGCATGACCCGCCGCCTCGGTAGCGCGGAAGTCGTTGCCTGTCGCTATCACCACAGCGTCGATGCCGTTATAGATGCCCTTATTATGTGTGGTGGCACGATATTCGTCGATGTGAGCTATATCGACCGCCTTCTTGAATTTCTCTGCAAAGCCTTTGCCGTCAAGGTGTTCGTCGACGCCGTCGAGGTCGTAAACAGGGCATTCTACCCACACTTTCACGCGGCATTCAGGGGTGTAGTTCGACAAAATCGCCATCACGATCTCGACATTCTCGCCACGACGGAGGAAATAATCCTGCAAGGTGTGACCGAATGTCTCAAGGCATGAGTTGATGAAGTTGGCACCCATCGAGTCGCAGGTGTTGAACGTGACGCGCAGCTGATAATAGTTCTCGAGTTTCTCAGTAAAGTCAACTAATTGAATATCAAGGATTCCGCCACCGCGTTTCTCCATCTTGGCAGTGATGTCCTTTGTCGAATTACGCAACTCGACCTCAATCTCTGGCATGAGTTTTTTAAGCGTCTCTTTATCGCCTTTATAACAGAAATGCAGTTGTCCAACCTTCTGAACGTCAATGACTTCGGCATGGAAGCCGCCGCGGTCGCCCCAGAATTTCGCTGCTGCCGATGCTGCTGCCACAACGCTGCTTTCTTCGATGACCATCGGCACAACATATATCTTGCCGTTGATTACCACATTAGGCGACACGCCATAAGGGATATGGAAGTTGGAGATGGTGTTCTCGCTGAACTCATCGAACTGTTTCTGTTTCTCTGAGTCGCTGTACCAAAAGCCTTTCAGAAGGGCAATAAACTCCCCGGGATTCTCAATATATTCTGAAACAGCCTTCAATTTGTCCTCTTTCAGAAGCTTCGAAAACCCTTTGATGATACGATCACGCTTTCTCGGTCTCTCTTCTTCCATACAGACTGCAAAATTAGTAAAAAGTTTATAAAGTTTTTAAAGTTCATAAAGATTTTTATATCTTTGTGCCGATATAAATCAGATAAAACTATGAAAAGAATCTTTACCTTTATTTTTGCTATTGCATTGAATTTAAATGTGTTAGCTCAGTGTGGAATAACGACTGCGGTTGATTTCACTGCGACCGACTGTCACGGAACAGAGGTGCATTTGTTCGATATTCTCGACAGTGGACAATATGTACTCATTGATTTCTTCTTCACAACTTGTGGTCCATGCCAGCAGGCTACCCCGAAAGTTGTTGAGTCGTATTACGCAATGGGTTGTAATATGCACGATGTTTTCTATATGGAGATTTCTCCATCAGATGGAGATGCTGCATGCCAGAATTGGGCTAATAACTATGGTGTGGAGTATCCGACAATTGGTACAGGAAGCATAGGATCTACAATTTGTAATCAATATCGAATTGATGCTTATCCAACGCTTATTCTTATCGCTCCTGACCGCAGTATCGTTATTCAAGACCTCTGGCCAATCAACAATGCACAGACTGTCATCAACGCATTGGCGCCTTACGGAATCGAAGAGCATGACTGCGAGCCTGGCCCGACTGGCGAGGTGATGTTGAGTAAAACTGATTTAGAGTGTTTTTCATATTGGGGCGAGCCTTATTGTGATATGTTTACAGTTTTTAATATGACTGATTCGGATGTGCAAATTATTGGATATGAATCTGATGAGTTTGTAATACAATGCACTGATGATTCTTATTATTTTGGTAATGATGTCACAGGAATGACTATTGCACCATCAGATAGCCTTGATGTGTATGTTACAGTTTTGAGAACAAGACAACATTACGAAGGAACAATGCGTTTTACGACATCATGGGGCGTTTTTGAACTTAATATTCATTATTCAAATGATTTGGGTGTTAATGAGTTCGGTGCGAACAATTTCTCTCTCTATCCGAATCCTGTCAAAGATAATTTGATGATTAGTGGTCAAAATCTCGGAAATATCAGTATTTTCAATACTTTAGGCATGGTCATTTTTGATGGTTTTGCTACCGATGAGTTGAATATAAACACCTCTGGTTTCGATAATGGCATTTATTTCGTTAAGATTGGAGAAAGAGTGCAAAAGTTTATTGTAAATCATTGATTATGAAAATATTAGTTCTTCGTTCGTCGTTCCAATCCGACGATTTTGTCCGTACAGAATACGCCGAATTGCTGGGTTTGTTGAAAAACAATTGCAATGCCGAGATTATTGTCGTCGGTGAGGAAAATGTAAAAACGTTTCCTGAGACGTCTCTGAATAAGGTTGACTACATAATGATTGCCACCGGTGGCACTGAAAATCTGTTCAGGACGATATGGTCTTCGGGAGCGTTGAAAACCACCACGATGATTGCCGACGGTCGCAACAACTCGCTGGCAGCGGCGCTGGAGATATTGTCATACCTCACGGAAAACGGCGAAGAGGGCAGGATAGTCCATGGGACAAATGAGGAAATCGTCAAAGTTATAATGGATAACATTGTAGAGACACGCCAAGGCTCGTCGTTGTCGTTTATCGGGACAAAAATAGGCCTGTTCGGGCAGCCTTCCGATTGGCTCATAGCAAGCGGCGTCGACTATGACTATCTTCGCGAATACTATGGTATTCAGACGGTATTTATTGATTTACAACGACTTATCAATGAGATTGGAAAGTCGGAAAAGTCAGATATGCTTGCTGCAGATAAGACGTATTCCGCAATCAAAAAGATATGTCAGGAAGAACATCTGGATGCCATGACTATACGTTGTTTCGACATTGTAAAAGCCTGTAACACAACGAGTTGCTTGGCGTTAGCGAAACTCAACGACGAAGGTATAGTAGCCGGTTGTGAAGGTGACATGCAGACCTTGATGACCATGCTTCTCGCCAAGAAACTGTGCAACGAGCCGGCATTCATGGCCAATCCATCGATTTTGACGGATAAAACCTCGATGTTTGCCCACTGCACAGTGCCGTTGTCGATGTGCTACAAAACGACCATGCGCACGCATTTCGAGTCGGGGATAGGGGTGGCAGTGCAGGGCGACCTGCCGCTTACCGACTACACCATCATGAAATGGGGCGGCCGTCGTCTCGACAAGATGTTTGTCACCGAAGCTAAGGCAATAAAAAATGAGTACAGCAATCATTTTTGCCGTACTCAAATTACATTTGATATCAATCTCAAGCCGTATCTCTTAAGTCATTCCATCGGCAATCACCATGTCATCATCAAAGGATGTCATGCCGCGGAAATTAGAAGATTTATGAGAGAAAACGGTATTAAATAAAGTTAAAAGATTAGAGTTAAAAGATAAAAGAGAAGCGCAAAGCGACATATTTGTCACTTCGCGCTCTTTTAACTATGCTCTTTTAACCTTTAACTAAAGATTACATCATTCCTGGCATGCCGCCTCCCATGTTTGGCATCTGCGGTGCTGGGTTCTCTTCTTTATGGTTAGAGACCACGCATTCTGTTGTCAGGAGCATACCTGCGATTGATGCTGCGTTTTCGAGTGCCACTCTCGACACCTTCACTGGGTCGATAACACCGGTCTTGAGCAAGTTCTCGTAAGTCTCGGTACGTGCGTTGAAGCCGTAATCACCTTTACCCATTGCAACTTTGTTGACCACCACTGAGCCTTCGAGGCCTGCGTTCTCCACGATCTGACGGAGAGGTTCCTCCAGAGCGCGTTTGATGATGCAGATACCTGTTGTCTCATCGTCGTTGTCGCCTTTCATCTTCTCCAAAGCCTTGATAGCACGGATGAATCCGACGCCACCGCCTGGGATGATACCTTCTTCGATAGCTGCGCGTGTTGCGTTTAAAGCGTCTTCAACGCGGTCTTTCTTTTCTTTCATCTCGACTTCTGATGCTGCACCGACGTGGATGACTGCTACGCCACCTGCGATCTTTGCCAGTCTCTCTTGAAGTTTCTCACGGTCGTAGTCAGATGTTGTTGTAGCGATTTGTGATCTAATCTGTGCTGCACGACCCTGGATATTCTCTTTCTCACCGTGACCGTTGACGATTGTTGTGTTGTCTTTTGTGACAGTGATCTTGTCGCATGAGCCGAGTTCTGCCAATGTGGCATCTTCAAGACGGTAGCCTTTTTCTTCGCTGATGACGGTGCCGCCTGTGAGGATGGCGATGTCTTCGAGCATCTCTTTACGTCTGTCACCGAAGCCAGGAGCTTTGACGGCCACGACCTTCAATGAGCCACGTAAGCGGTTAACAACCAATGTTGCAAGAGCTTCGCTGTCGATGTCTTCAGCGATGATCAGCAATGCACGACCTGTCTGTAATGTCTTCTCCAACACTGGGAGGAGGTCTTTCATCACGCTGACTTTCTTGTCATAGATGAGGATATATGGGTTGTCGTAGACAGCTTCCATCTTCTCTGTGTCGGTGACGAAGTAAGGTGAGATGTAGCCGCGGTCGAACTGCATACCTTCGACGACGTCGACGTATGTCTCGATACCTTTTGAGTCTTCCACTGTGATGACGCCTTCTTTCTTCACTTTGCCCATTGCCTCGGCGATGAGTGAGCCGATTGTTGAGTCGTTGTTAGCAGAGATAGTAGCGACTTGCTGGATCTTCTCGTTGTTGTCGCCGATGATCTCTGACTGTTCTTTCAATGAAGCTACGACTTTAGCGACTGCCTTGTCGATACCGCGTTTGAGGTCCATCGGGTTGGCGCCTGCGATGACGTTTTTGAGGCCTGTTGCCACGATTGACTGTGCCAACACTGTAGCTGTTGTGGTGCCGTCACCTGCGAGGTCGTTGGTTTTCGATGCGACTTCCTTCACGAGCTGAGCGCCCATGTTCTCAATCGGGTCGGCGAGTTCGATCTCTTTTGCCACTGTCACGCCGTCCTTTGTGATATGAGGAGCGCCGTATGATTTCTCGATAATGACGTTGCGGCCCTTAGGTCCGAGGGTCACTTTCACTGCGTTTGCTAATGCGTCGACGCCCTTCTTCAAGCCGTCGCGTGCATCAAGATTAAACATTATGTCTTTTGCCATATCTCTTTGATTTTTAATTATTTACGAAATTAGATGATTGCAATGATATCGTTTTCACGCATGATCATATAGTCTTTGCCGTCGAGGTGGAACTCTGTGCCTGCATATTTGCCGTAGATGACGTTGTCGCCGACCTTCACTGTGACAGGATTGTCTTTGGTGCCAGGACCGACAGCCACTACTGTGCCCTGTTGAGGTTTCTCTTTTGCTGTGTCAGGGATGATGATTCCACTTGCGGTTTTCTGTTCTGCGACAGCCGGCTCAATGACGACGCGGTCTGCCAACGGTTTGATATTCAATTTTGCCATGTTATTATATTTTTAATTTGTTATTTTCTTGCGTTTTTCATTTATCAAAAATCATTCCAAAGACAATTTTTGTCAGTAAAATGATAAAAAAAATGTCAGAACGTGACATTCTGACATTTTTTCTGTCTTGCTTATCAGATTATTCTGCTGCTTCTGTCGGTTCTGCTGCAACCGGTTCAGCGGCTGGAATCTCCTGAGGCATGGTCTGTTGAACGTTTTCAACGACCTTGCTGCCTTTAACTTCTTGTGTTCCGCCTTTTGGAATTGTCACGCTTGATGCGAGGCAGAATACAACTAACAAGATGGCCAATGTCCAAGTCGTCTTCTCCAGGAAGTCTGTAGTCTTGCGGACGCCGAGAATCTGGTTGTGTGATGAGAAGTTGGATGCCAATCCGCCACCTTTTGAATTCTGAACTAATACCACCAACATCATCAAGAAACTGACGATAAGGATTAACACTGAAATTGTTACGTACATTGTCTTAAAAATATTAATTGTTTAACTTTTCTTTTAACACATTAATTCGACCTGCAAAAATAATACTTTTTTCTGGATATTTTAATTTTAATTTTTCATAAATTGAAATTGCTTTTTCAAAATATCCTTGATTTTCGTAAATCATTGCTAATGTTTCACTTACGATGTTTTCTTGGTCGATAACCGACTCTTGTGCGGCTGAAATAGGGTTGAAAAATTCCTGTTTCGGACGAGAAATCGACGGGTTTTCGGCGATAAATTTGTCGATAATTTCCGCTTTTGAGAGCTTTTTTTCTGCTTTTTTAGGTGATTTTTTCTTTCTTTCGAGCTCGGCGATTTTATAGTCGATGATGGCCATCAGCTCGTCGAGATTTTTCTTTTTCTCCTCGAGTTGTGCCATTTCGAGGTCGATATCTTCTTCGGTATCAACAAATTCGTCAGGAAGTTTGGTAAACAACTTGCGTAGTGCGTTTCTGTCGGGGGCCATAGCCGCTGCGCGTCGGAGCTGCTGTGTAGTGCGCTCGTCGTCGACACGTCCCATGCTCACGGCAAGCAACACCTGTGCCACCGTGAAATAAGGATACTTATTCACCAGCGACTCAAGCTCGCTAACATCTAACCGTGTCAACCAATTGTTATTCAATATCTTACCAATTTACTACCGCCTTATTGAAGATGTCCTCGCATAATTTGTTACAAATCGTGTTCATGAGGTCATCCTGGATGGTGTTCAAATCCTGATCACTCGGGTAATCTTCATATTGCGAGAACTTCTGCTCGAAGTTCTTCGACTCGTCGTATCTATTGTAAAACCTAACATTTACGGTGATTGTCAGTCGGTTCAACGCCGCTATCTGGTCACCTGTGATGGCAGTCGGAGCTGTCTTGTAATCGACAATTTCGCCTTCGATGGCAAGGTCACCGTTGTCGGTCACCTCATCGAGGGTGGTCTGATTCATGAAATAGTCACGTAATGTGTTGGTGATTATTTCGCTTAACAAAGGATTCACCAGGTTGGCGTTGTTAGGGAAATACTGTATGGACACGGTCTTTGCCTCCGCAGGTATGCTTGCTCCGGTGAAAGAGTAGATTCCGCAGCCTGTCAGCAGAAATGCCGCCATTAATATTAATAAGGTGTTAATTTTTCTCAACATCATATCTTAATATCGTATTCCTTAATTTTTCTGTACAACGTGCGTTCGCTTATTCCAAGTTCTTGCGCTGCGTCCTTGCGTTTGCCGTTATATTTGCGTAAAGCCTTGATAATCACTTCGTTTTCCTTATCTTGGAGCGAGAGGTTGTCGTTGGCTTGTTTTTCTTGAAGATACTCCACTTCGGCATCTTGTGTTGTCTCGTAGTCGACCACTGTTGTAGCCTTGATAGGCGTGATGTGCTGCTGTGGTATAGGCGTGGCCGTCGGAATCTGTCCTGACGACAGCTCGTTAACTGTCTTACGGAGTTCCATGATATCTTTCTTCATGTCGAACAGCACTTTGTAAAGGATGTCGCGTTCAGAGATGGAGTCGGTGTTGTTGGCGTCTTTCACTATGACAGGCAGCGTTGTCTGTGCTGGCAAGTAGTTAGTGAGGACTTCCGGAGTGATGATACGTTCTTTCTCGATGATGGATATCTGCTCGGTAACGTTCTTCAGCTGACGGATGTTGCCGTCCCAGCGGTAGTTTTCGAGCATGATGATGGCTTCGGGAGTGAGCTGCACTGCCGGGATACGATATTTCTCAGCTATCTCTGTTGCAAACTTACGGAACAGCAACTTGATGTCGTCTTTTCTCTCGCGCAGCGCCGGAATATGAATTGGGACGGTGTTCAGACGGTAGTACAAGTCCTCACGGAAACGTCCTTTTTCGATGGCTGTAGGTATGTCGACATTGGTGGCAGCGACTACGCGCACGTTGGTTTTCTGCACCTTTGACGAGCCGACCTTGACGAATTCACCGTTTTCGAGCACTCTCAGCAGTCGGGCCTGTGTTGCTAAAGGCAACTCTGCCACCTCATCGAGGAACAAGGTGCCGCCGTCGGTGGTCTCGAAATAACCTTTACGGGTGTCGTAAGCTCCTGTAAATGAGCCTTTTTCGTGCCCGAACAGCTCCGAGTCGATGGTGCCTTCCGGGATGGCACCGCAGTTGATGGCAAAATACGGTCCATGCTTGCGGGCGCTATTCTGGTGGATTATCTGTGGGAACACGTCCTTACCGGTGCCGCTCTCTCCGTTGATGAACACGGTAAGGTCGGTAGCCGCCACCTGCACCGCCACCTCGATGGCGCGGTTCAGGTTCGGGTCGTTGCCGATAATGCCGAATCGTTGCTTAATCGATTGAATGTCAATCATCTCAATGTTGCATTAAGTTGTTGCTCAATAGCCTGTTGTATTCTTGCCATGGTCTTCTCGATGACCTTGTCGGTCAAGGTCTTCTGTTTGTCCTGCAAGGTAAAGCTGACAGCATATTGTTTCTTGCCTGCCGGGATCTTATCGCCTTCATAGATGTCGAACAGGTTCACTGAGGTTAAGATGTTACGTTCTGTTGCTAATGCTACTTTCTTCACCTGTTCGAATGTCACGTTCTTATCCATGACGAGGGCGAGGTCGCGGCGCACACTCGGGAACTTCGGCAATGCCTCGAAGCTGATGGTCTTCAGGCCTTTCACGACTTTCAAAATCATATCCCAGTCGAACGTGGCATGGAACACTTCCTTCTTCACGTCGAACATCTTCAAGGTCTTGGCGTTGATCTTTCCGATGGTGACTAACTTATTGTTATTCAATGAATAAACGATAGAATAATCGTAGTGCGACTCGGTGCCTTCTGTCATCTCGAGGCTGTCGGCGTTGATTCCGAGCTTATGGATGATGCCGAGGACATATTTCTTGAGGTCGTAGAAGGTGAGGCTCTGAGGCTTGTTGTTCCACGATTCTTCTTTGTCGTTGCCTGTGACGAGCATGTCGAGGCGGAAGTTCTCGCTATATGGGTTGAGCGGTTTCTCGACCGTCTGTTTGTTGTCGCCGTTGTAGAAATAGACGTTACCGAACTCGAAGAACTTCATGTCGAAGCTCTTGAAACTCTGGTTGCGGGCGATGCTCTCGAGGCCGCCGAACATCAGTGACTGGCGCATCACGTCGAGGTCGGAGCTCAACGGGTTCATAATTTTGAGGTTATGAGCCTCGTCAAAGCTGTCGAGTTCGCGGGTATATGCCGATTTTGTCAACGAGTTGTTCATTATCTCGTAGAAACCGTTGGCAGCGAGGAAGATAGAGATCTCTTTCTGAATTTTCTCTTTGTCAGGTTTGTTGTTGACGTTGAGGCTTGCGTTGATCTTGGTAGGGATGGCGATGTTGTCGTAGCCGTAGATGCGGAGGATCTCCTCGACGAGGTCGGCTGGACGGTATACATCGACTTTGCATGTCGGGACGTCGACGGTGACATAGGCGTCGGTGAGTTCAACCACTTGACAATCAAGGTCTTTGAGGATGTTGACGGCCACGTCTTTCTCGATATTCTGACCAGCGATTTTGTTAAGATAATCGAACTTAAGCTGTACGCGGACAGGGGTGAAGTCGCCGTTGACCACATCTTTCACTTCTGATGACAATGTGCCGCCTGCCAGTTCTTTCACGAGCAAGGCCGCGCGTTTCAGTGCGTAGATGGTGATGTTAGGGTCGCAGCCGCGTTCGTAACGGAATGAAGCGTCAGTTTGAAGGCCGTGGAAACGCGCGGTCTTACGGATCGAGGTTGGGTTGAAGTAGGCGCTCTCGATGAACACGTTCTTTGTCTCCTCGGTCACTCCTGACTCGATGCCGCCGAACACGCCGGCGATGCACATAGGCTCTTCAGCGTTGCAAATCATGAGGTTAGTGTTGCTGAGTTTGCGCTGAACGCCGTCCAAAGTGGTAAACGGAGTGTCTTTTGCCAAGCATTTGACAATCACTTTCTTACCTTTTATCTTATCTGCGTCGAAGATGTGAAGCGGCTGTCCGACTTCCATCAAAACGTAGTTTGAAATATCAACGATGTTGTTGATTGAACGCAGACCTACTGCCTCGAGGCGATGTTTAAGCCATGCCGGTGAAGGACCTACCTTCACGCCGCTGACGGTGACGCCGCTGTATCGTGGGCAGTTTTTGGTGTCTTCCACGATGACTTCGATGTTGTTTGAGGTGTTTTCAACCTTGAAAGCATCCACCGAAGGACGTTCAATCTTATATTGGCGGGTGTTGTTTTTATGGTTCAAGGCAGCCACGATGTCGCGGTCGCAGCCGATGTGTGATGTGGCATCCGAGCGGTTGGCGGTGAGGCCGATCTCGTATGTAAAGTCTTGTTCCACATGGAAATACGACGCTGCAGGCTTACCCACTTCGTAGTTATCTGGCAGCACCATGATGCCGTCGTGCGATGGTCCGAGTTGGAGCTCGTCTTCGGCGCAGATCATGCCTTCCGACACCTCACCGCGGATCTTGCCTTTCTTGATGGTGAAGCTCTCGTCGCCGCTCCACAACTCGCAACCTATTGTTGCAACTAACACTTTTTGTCCGGCTGCCACGTTAGGAGCGCCGCACACTATATGCAGAGGCTCGGCTTCGCCCACGTCGACGGTGGTGATGTGAAGATGGTCGGAGTTCGGGTGGTCGATGCATGTCAAAACTTTGCCGACGACAACGCCTTTCAAGCCGCCTTTCACCGACTCATAACGTGTCATGTCTTCAACTTCGAGACCAGTTCCGGTCAACGTTTTCCCCAATTCTTCAGCCGGTAAATCGCACTGAATGTACTGCTTAAGCCAGTTATATGATATTTTCATTTTACAAATGTTTATTATTCTACGATGAATTAATCTTGCAAAGATACAAAATTATGACAAAATGTCAGTTAATTTTTTAATTTTTTTGCAAAAAAATAGAGACGTCATATCATGGCGTCTCTACATGATGATATTCTGAATCTTTAGAATATTCCTGGAATCCTAATCCACTCGCGTGGTTCAGCACATGTCCTCTCCACGTCTTCGACGGTCTTTGGAATAGGTTTGCCTAAGATCCTGTTGCCTGTCTCGGTGATGAGGAGGTCGTCTTCGATGCGGATACCGCCGAAGTCCTTGAATGTCTCGAGTTTATCGTAGTTGATGAAATCTTTATGTTTGCCTTCGGCTTTCCAGATATCGATGAGCGTTGGGATGAAATAGATGCCTGGCTCGTCGGTGACCACGAATCCCGGTTTCAGCACCTTACCGCAGCGGAGGCAGCTGAAGCCTTGCTGTGTCGAACGTGGTGTCTCTTTGTTATAACCCACGTTGACTTCGCCGAGACCTTCCATGTCGTGCACGTCCATGCCGAGCATGTGGCCGAGGCCGTGGGGCTGGAACAGATAGTGAGCGCCAGCCGCCAGCGCGTCGTCGACGTTGCCTTTCATGAGTCCGATGCCTTGCAATCCTTCGATGAGTGTGCGTGCCGCGAGCTTATGCATCTCCATGTATCGCATGCCTGGCTTGGTGTTCTTTGCCACCGTGGTGTTAGCCTTCAGCACGATCTCATAGACGTCGCGCTGGCGGCTGTTGAACTTACCGCCGACAGGTGTGGTGCGTGTGAAGTCGCTGTCAAGGTAGTTGAACGTCTCGGCGCCGCAGTCGCACACCATCATACGGCCTTCCTTGAGGACGTTGCCGTGATAGTGGTTGTGCAGGGTCTGTCCGTCCATGCTGACGATGTTAGGGAATGAGATGCTGCTGCCTCTTGCGATGGCGATGCCTTCGATGGTGCCGCTGATCTCCTGTTCGATGACGCCAGGCTTACACATCTTCATGGCTGTAGTCTGCATGTAATAGGCTGTGTCTGCTGCATAATCCATCTCCTTGATCTCGATGTCGCTCTTGATCTCACGCAGGCTCACGATAGCTTCGATGAGCAGCTGGCTGACATAGTTTTCTACTTCGTAGACGTCGATATCCATGTAGTTGGCGATCTTGATGGTGGTGTCGCCGCGGTAAGGCGGTGTGACGTGTATCATACGACCTTTCTCCATCTGCTCGCGGATGTATTCCGGGAAACGGTTGATGTCACGGCAGTCTTTAATGCCAATCATCTCGCCTTGCTCAGGCAGTGACGGCAGCGGGCCGCACCAGATCACGTCGTCGATGGTGACTTCCTTGCCGAAGAGTATCTCCTCGCCGCTCTCGAAGTCGATGACGCCAACCAGATCAGGATGGTTCAATCCGAAGAAATATGCGAAGTTGCTGTCCTGACGGTAATGATAGGTGTTGTCGGGGTAGTTCATCGATGCCTCATCGTTGGCCACGAAGAACGCGATGCCTTTGTTCATCAGTTTTTTCAGAGCAGCTCTGTTTTTTACATAAAAACCTTTTGTAAACATAGCTTTACATTTTTGATTTAATATTCGATTTTATCAGTCTTTTCAGTCCAGAGGCGGAATGTCTGCTGAGCTTCGTCGCGCAGCAACGGTATGATAGGCACTCTGCGGTTCACCATGGGGCGGTTTATCTCCTCATAGATGAAGTCGTCAGCGAAGTCGATGTCGTGTGCGTCTTTACGGTTGTTTCCGTAATAAATCTTGCTGATATGAGCCCAATAATTGGCTCCAAGACACATCGGACACGGCTCGCATGAGGTGTAGATGGTGCATCCTGTCAGGTCGAAAGTACCAAGTTTTTTGCAGGCTTTGCGTATGGCGTTCATCTCTGCATGTGCCGTCGGGTCGTTGTCGAGAGTCACTGAGTTGGATGCTCCAGCGATTATCTCGCCGTCTTTCACGATGACAGCACCGAAGGGACCGCCTCCGTTTTTGACGCTCTCATCGGCGAGACGTATGGCCTCGCGCATGAATTCCTTATCTTTCTCTGTTATTTCCATAGTTTAGAAGTTCCATTTTATGCCGCATGCCGGAGCTACGGTCAATCCTTTGTTTTTATGAAATTCGAGGTCGCTGCGCCAGCCGCCTGCGAAGTTATAAGCTATTTCCACCTCACCGCCGATGTTGAGGTTAGGGCAGTTGAAGAACTGACCGATGTTGTACCAGAGCTGAGGCTCGCTGATGAAGACACAACTTGTTACATCAAAGCTGCCTTCAGGGTCAGCCCAGCCACAGTTTTCCCACCAGAAATCGGCAAAGCCGCTGAATGTCAGACCTTTAGCTCCGAAGATGTCAGCGCATCCCCAAACGATGGTGAACTGAAGAGGCACATCGCTAACCTTGTCCCAAGGACGTACGGCAGGATCCATCTTATCCAATTCTTTCTGACCGCTGATTCTCTTGTACAACACTTCAAGTGTCAAGGTGTATCTGTAATCAGAAGAATGCAACAGATACTCAGCACCGAAGAGCCATGCGTTGCTGGCGAACTGACCGCCGTTCCATTCGACGTGGGCGCTCAGACCACCGAGTTTGGTGTTCTGCCAGAAGTTCAAGCCACGGGCGATCTCTGTGTAATAACCTGTCGGTCCAGTGAGATTGTCCGGGTGATAGATATCGGTGAAGAAGAATGTGCTTCCCCAGTCATCCATTTTGAACATTTCAAGGGTTGTGGTGAGATGCTCACGGTTAAAATCGTACTGTTCCTGAATGTTTACCTGCGCCTTTGCGCAAAATGCTGTAGCGACTAATGCTACGATAAGTAATGCTTTTTTCATGATAAAATTTTATTTTGTTATTTCTTTAATTTCAATTTCCAAGTCGCCAAATAAGTTAACCGGTTCACCATCAGTGATTAAGATGTCATCTTCGAGACGGATTCCTATTCCTTCCTCGCGGATGTATAGTCCTGGCTCACATGAGAGCACCATGCCTGGAGCGAATGGCTCGTACTTGTCGAGGTTGTCGTGGCAGTCCAAGCCGATATGATGCGCCATGCCGTGCATGAGGTATTTGCGGTACAGCGGATTCGCGGGGTCTTGATTGTCAACATCTTGCTGAGTGAACAATCCGAGTTTTATCATCTCTTTCTCCATAAGCTGGTAGGTGGTCTGGTTGATTTTGTCAATCGTACCGCCGACTTTGTATAGCTTCGTTATCTCTTTTTTTACTCTCAAAACGGCTTCATAGCACTCTTTCTGACGTGGAGTGAACTTGCCATTGATAGGGATGGTCCTGCTCAGATCGGAGGCGTAGTTCATATACTCGCACCCCATGTCGAAAAGCAGTAACTCATTGTCGTTCAAGATACTATCGTTCTTTGAGTAATGCAGACAGCAGGCATTTTTGCCACCGGCCACAATAGGGTGGAAGGCATGCCCCGAAGCATTGTTCATCTTGAAGATGTATTCCATCTCGGCCTGCATCTCATATTCGTAACGTCCAGGTTTTACTGTCTTTAAGCAATGCAAAAACGCTTTTCCCGTGATGTCGCAGGCGTGTTTTATTATTTCGATTTCTTCTTGAGATTTAATCTTACGAAGCTTATTCAAGATAGGTGCCGAGCGGTCGAAGGAATGGAGCGGATACTGTTCCTTTATCTCTTTCACGAAACGGTCCTGAATTGTCGACACTTTCGTCTCGAAACGCGAGTATTCGTAAAGGTTGAGATATACTTTGGAGCTATTGAGTATCAATTCTTTAAGAATATCGTTGAAGCAGTCGGCATACATCACGTTATCGCATCCCGAGATCTCTTTTGCCTGTTTTGCGTCGAGCATCTCACCCCGCCAAATGGCTTTTGTCTCGCTGTAAGGCTCGATAAACAGTATCTCGCGCATCTCAGGTTTCGGATGGTCGGGATAGAGGATGAGGTAAGCGCCTTCACGATCGATGCCGGTGAGATAAAAGAAATCCGAGTTCTGCCGGAAAGGATAGCATTGGTCGCCATTGCGCGGCATCTCTTCGTTGGCCGTGAACACAGCGATGGCATTCTTCGTCATCATCGCGGCGAAGTTCTTACGATTTCTCGCAAAAAACGCATTCGGTATTTTATCTATAGACATCTATTCCTCGTATATGTAGTTAAACAATTTAATACCAACGGTGATGGTGAAAAAGTTTTGGCGTGTGTTGTCCATGACAAAGGTATGCCCGCCAATATCCACTATTTCCCGTTCTACGATATTGGTTAAGCCGAAGCTGTAGCTGAGGTCTAAGGTAAACATCATAAAGTCAACACCTACGCTGAGCGCACTTCCCCAGGTTATCTTATTCGCCTCAACATCAAGACTTTGATTATTGTAGTTGTTCTGATTGTTTTGGCCAAGTACATAATACATCACAAGACCGGCAGTGGCCCTCACTTTGATAAGCGACTGATCGAAAAACTGATATCCGACCATAAGCGGCATTGCCAGACTCTGCTGTTCCGTCTCGACGCTGATATTAAGATGTGTTGCGTCGGTTCCGCTAAGATCGAAAATCTGTGAAGTGCTGAATAGCGTCATTTCAGGCTGTATGACAAAATTCTTGATGACGAAACGCCCAAAGCCACCTAAAACCATGTGTTCGTTCAAGCCGGCATTGATATCGACCCTTGCCGCCGACAGTTTTGTGGTCTGATAACCCAGCTTACCACCCACATAAATACCAAACCCCTCCGCTCTTGTAAGGATGGTGGAAAGAAAAAATATTATGACGAATAATAATTTTTTCATTGATATTTTCTGCGTTATCAATTTTTTATTATTTTTGCAAAGATATTTAAAATTATTAAACTATTATACAAATATGAAAAAGAAATTTTACATTCTGCTCCTCGCGATGATTGTTTCATTTGCGGCTAACGCACAACGTTTTGAGTATCAATTAGGTTTAAAAGGCGGTTTAGGTGCATCATTTTTGTCAACCAATGCTGAGAATGTAACTGCCAAAGATCCAGGTTTGTGCTATAAATTCGGTTTTACCGGAATCAAGTATTTCGGTGAAAATTACGGCTTCACCACTGGATTCACTATCATGGGCAGCAACATGGGTTATAAATACACTGTTACAGACACACTGAATGTAACCTCGACATATTCCAGAACTATCAGTAACACATATCTTCAGATTCCATTGCTTTTAAAGATGAAAACTGAGACTTTCGCCGATAAATTCTGTGTTTTCGGAGAGATTGGTTACGGTCTGAACATCATGGCAAGTAACAATGAAAGAGGAGACGACAAGCATACTTATCGTAAATTGTGCAGCTCTTTCCTTCTGCATCTCGGTGTTGAAATGGAAGTGATGACACACAGCACCCTACAGCTTATGGTGGCCTACGACAACAACTTCTCGAAGATGATGTCGTTGAATAACGATAAGTTCTCGATGAGTAACTTGTGTTTTGAAGTAGGATTCTTATTCTAATGAAGATAACGTTAGCACAGATTGCCAGTGTGGCTGGCGATATCGAAGGCAACGTGGCTAAAATAGTAGAGGCGGCTCACAAGGCTAAAGCCTCTACTTTAGTAATATTTCCGGAGCTTTCGGTGAGCGGTGTCTGCTCTGCTGAGACATTCAAAACACCTGGTTTTGTTGACAGATGCGAAAAGGCTTTAGATAAAATCGCAGCAGAATGCGAGAACATCGGCCTGCTCGTTGGATGTCCCGTCGGTAAGTTCAACACGGCGGTATATCTGTTTCAAGGTCAGCGTAAGGTGTTCAAAAAGAAATACTTAGAAGATTTTGAACGTGGCATTTTCGAGCCTTCCGATGCCGACGAGCTGTTGCAGATCGGTTGCCATAAATACGCTGTGACGATAGGCAAAGACCTCGCAAACACTAACGAAGACGAGTTTTTACTGACGAATCGTGTTGATGAGCTGATGCCGCTTGCTCCCGATGTCATTATCAATATCGGTGCCGAGAAATGCGGTGTAGATCAAGCAAGAATACGTCGTAACACGCTGAGACAGAATGTGTTAAAGACCGAGCGCCCGCTGGTGTTTGTCAACAACGTGGCACCAAAAAAAGAAGCCACCTATGACGGCGGCTCTATGATTTTCGGGTACGAGAGTTATGTCGTGGCATCGGCTCCTTTCTTCGAGGAAGCTGTCGTTGACGTCAACCTTGAATGCCTCATTTCGATGAAACACGAAGACGAGCAGCAAGATTACGTCTTATAACCTATCGAGGGTCGTTTTAATCAGTTTTTCAACGTAAGGATGATAGTCGGCGGAGAATTTTTCCGTGACACGGTTGGCTATTGCCACACAGATAGTTAAGCAGTTGTGTCCCAACATCTTACCGAGGCTGAACAACGCCGACGACTCCATCTCGAAGTTACACACTTTCCATCCTTTATAGTTGAATCTCTCGATATCCGGATTGATTTGCGGATAGGTGAGCTCTAGGCGAAGTGAGCGCCCTTGAGGTCCGTAGAATCCTGGCGACGTAGCAGTGATACCCTGATGATAACCTTCGGCGAGACGGTCGAAGAGCTCGTTGGAGCATCCCACGATGTAAGGCTTTGGAAGGTCCGTCGGGTATTTCATGTCGCGGATGAACGCGTCAGTCATATCCTTGTCAATCACTTCGTTGTGTTCCTTGTAGAAGTAGGCGAGGCCGTCAAGACCGATGGCATAACGCGAAGCCACGTAGCTGTCTTCCACACCGATCTCAGGCTGTAAAGCACCGCAGGTGCCCAAACGCACCATGTTGAGCGTGCGATGCTCTTTCTTCGGGGTGCGTGTCTTGAAGTCGATGTTAGCCACAGCATCAAGCTCATTGACAACGATATCAATGTTGTCGGTACCCATGCCGGTCGAAAGCGCAGTGATGCGTTTGCCTTTGTAAGTGCCGGTGTGCGTTACCAGTTCGCGGTTTTGACGTTTGTATTCAATAGTGTCGAAATTGCTCGAAACCATTGCCACACGGTCGGGGTCACCTACCAAAATGATGTTGTCGGCAAGCATCTCCGGAAAGAGATTCAAATGATATATTGCGCCTTCGTTGTTGAAGACAAGTTGTGATCCGGGAATGGGTTTAGTGTTCATATCCAGTTAATTGTTTAAAAATTTTTACAAAATTAATCATTTTTCTGCAACTTATGTTAAAAATTGTAAAAAATGAACAACCTAAAATATTAATGTTTAATTTTGTAACGTTTTAAGACAGTAAATGTTGTTTATTATTTGAAAAATGAAGAGAGATAACGATTTTGTGAAGGCTAAGATCATCTCCATCGGCGACGAGTTGCTGATTGGACAAGTGGTGAATACCAATGCTTCATGGCTTGGTAATATACTGACAGTCAATGGAATAGAAGTTATTTCCACTTTGACCATCGGCGATGGTGAATGTGATATTGTGGAGGCTTTGGATGCCTGCTCTGATGTCGACATCATCGTAATGACTGGAGGTTTGGGCCCGACTGCCGATGACATCACCAAGCCGACCTTGTGCAAGTACTTCGGCACCGAGCTGGTATTTTGCCAGGATGCCTACGACAATGTGATGAGCATCTTCAATAAACGTGGTTATCAGATGACGGAGCGCAACCGCGGACAGGCGTACATCCCGAAGTCATGCACATACATCCCAAACCGTTATGGCACAGCGCCTTGCATGTGGTTTGAGAAAGGCAAATCGGTGTTTATCTCGATGCCTGGAGTGCCTTTTGAGATGAAAAACGTGTTCGAGCAGGAGATTCTTCCGAAGTTGCTGAAGCATTTCGAGGTGACACCGTATATCAATAAGGTCGTGATGACAACGGGCGTGGGGGAGTCGTTTCTTGCCGATAAAATCAAAGACTGGGAAGACGCTTTGCCTGACTTCCTCTCGCTGGCTTATCTGCCGCAGTATGGAATAGTCAGGTTGCGTTTGGAAGGCCGCCATCCAAATCGTGAATTTCTACAGCAAACCATTGATAATGAGATAGATAAGCTTACAAAGCTTATTGGAGAGCATATCTTCGGCTACGACGACAAGCCTATCGCGGAGGCTGTTCTTGATAAACTCAAGGCGGCAGGATTGACTTTGGCGAGTGCCGAGAGTTGTACAGGCGGTACGATAGCTAAGATGATCACTGCTATTCCAGGCAGTTCCGACGTTTTTAAGGGAACGGTGGTGTCGTACGCGACCTCAGTGAAGGAGGATGTGCTTGGTGTGAATCACACCGACGTGGAGAAGTATACCGTTGTCAGTCAACAAGTTGTAGAGCAGATGGCGACAGGCGTGAGAGCGTTGTTGAAGACTGACATTGCAGTGGCGACAACAGGCGTTGCAGGTCCTGGCGGAGGAACTGATGATAATCCGGTAGGAACGGTGTGGATAGCAGTAGCCGGACAGAAAGGTGTGGTGTCGAAAAAGTATAACTTTGGAAATGACAGAGGAAATAACATTGAGAGGGCTGCGATAACAGCACTTGAGATGGTTAGGAAATACTAACAGCCCCCGTCATTTCGACCGAAGCGAAATGAAATGTAGCGGAGTGGAGAAATCCTCTTTTCGCAAAAGTTTAGTCTAAAAAGGATTTATTCGCCGATGGCGAATGCTTTCGCAAGCTCAGGTCTCGACTTCACTTCGTTTCGCTCGAAATGACGATTAAAATGATAGATTAAATTATAAAAAAATGAAGAGAGTATTATTTATTAGTTTGATAATATTACTATTGTTTTCTTGTTCAAAATCAGAAGGTTACAAGAAAAAGTTGGATGTGCCGTATCAAAAGATGGAGCCTCAGAAACTTGAAATTGTCGAGTTTAATAAGGTGCTTTTTGGTCTCGATACAGCCAATTTCAAAGAGGAATATCTGGCGATTCTGCCGCGGTTTGAGGCTTTTTTGATAGAGAATCCAAGTGATGAGGAAGTTGGCTATATGAAAGAGTTTGTAACAGACACTTTTATGCTGAAAATCAATGAGTTAGTGTGTGAGACTTTCCCTGATATCAATAAAGTCTCAGAAGACATCAAAGGTGTTTATCAGCATTACAAATACTATTATCCGGAGTTTAACGTGCCGCCAACTTTCACTTACGTCTCGGGCATCTATACCAACAGGCCTCACACCATCGATGAGGAAAGCGCCTTGATAGGTTTGGATTTCTACTTGAATAACAAGGACTTAGTGTATGATATGATAGGTTTTCCGCGGTATTTGTCGCGTCGTTGTCAGCCTATTTATCTGACGAGAGACTTTGCCGATGAGCTTTATTACCATACGTATGGCAACATGAAAAACCAGAAAGATGTGCTGTCGGAGATGATTGAGCATGGTAAGAAGCTGTATTTTATTGAGGCAATGAATCCTGCTTTGCCCGATTCTGTCATCTTGGGTTATACGACCCAGCAGATGGAGTGGGCACAGGATAACGAAGGTGCTGTCTGGGCAGCCGTCGTTGGCAATAACATGTTGTATACCAATAATGTAGACAATAGAAGGATGCTGTTTAACGATGGTCCGTTCACAGCTCCGTTTGGCGATGCTTCGGCACCGCGATTAGGCGATTTTATCGGTCTGCAGATTATCCGCTCGTTTATGACAAATAACGATGAGACCTTGCAAAACATGTTGCAAATGACTGACCGTCAGGATCTTTTCCAGAGATCGCAATATAAACCGCGAAAATAATAGTTAAAAGTTTAAAGAGTAAAGTTACTTTTAACTCTTATCTTTTAACCAAAAATAATATTTATAAACTTTTTAACTAAAAACTGAAGTTTATGTTAGTCAAGACATTTGGTAGTGCCTTAAATGGCATTGATGCTATTACTGTAACTATTGAGGTCAATATCGACCGTGGAGTGCAGTTTTTTCTTGTCGGATTGCCCGACAGCGCTGTGAAGGAGAGCCAACAGAGGATTGAATCGGCATTGAGTAACAATGGGTTGAAGTATCCGAAACGAAAAATCACGATAAACATGGCACCTGCCGACATCCGAAAAGAAGGCTCGAGTTATGACCTGCCGCTGGCGATAGCTATCCTCGCCGCCTCGGAGCAGGTGAATGTTGATCTGCTTGATAAATACATCATAATGGGGGAGTTGTCGCTCGATGGCAGCATCAACCCTATAAAAGGAGCGTTGCCTATCGCCATCAAGGCCTCTGAGGAAGGTTTTAAAGGCGTTATAGTCCCGAAAGCCAATGCGAACGAGGCGGCGGTGGTTGAAGATATTGAGGTTTACGGCGTCGAGACGATCACCGATGTCATCGATTTTTTCAATGGTTTTAAGCTTATCGAGCCCACGAAACTGAATCTTGAAGACGAGATTGTCAACGATGTCTATGACTTCGACTTCTCTGATGTACGCGGTCAGGAAAACATCAAACGGGCTCTTGAGGTGGCAGCTGCAGGATCACATAACGTCATTCTCATAGGCCCGCCTGGCAGTGGTAAGACAATGTTAGCCAAGCGTTTACCTACCATCTTGCCTCCGATGACGCTGAAGGAAGCACTCGAGACCACGAAGATTCATTCCGTCGTCGGGATGCTGGGCCATGGCGTCTCGCTGATGCGCACGCGGCCGTTCCGCAGTCCGCATCACACCACGTCGTATGTCGGTCTCGTTGGTGGCGGCACATATCCGCAGCCAGGGGAAATCTCATTAGCCCATAACGGAGTGCTTTTTCTCGACGAGCTGCCTGAGTTCAAAAGACAAGTCCTTGAGGTGCTTCGCCAGCCGATGGAAGACCGCCAAGTGACGATAGCTAGGGCTAAGCAGACGGTGGAGTTTCCGGCGAATTTCATGCTTGTGGCGGCGATGAACCCTTGTCCTTGCGGCTACTACAACCACCCGACGAAGGAATGCACCTGCAAACCGGGACAGGTGGAGACGTATCTCTCAAGAATCTCTGGGCCTTTGCTCGACCGCATTGACCTGCATATCGAGACGTTTCCGATTCCATACGAGGAGCTGGCACAAAAAAAGCCCGGTGAGAAGAGCATTGACGTTCGCGAAAGGGTGGTGAAAGCCCGAATGATTCAGGTGAAGCGCTTCGCCGACGTGCCGGGCATCCATTGCAACGCGCAGATGACCGCCAAGATGATTCAGAAATATTGCGACCTCGACGAGCAATGCGGACAGCTTTTGAAAAATGCCATGGAAAGATTGGGATTATCTGCTCGCGCAAGAGACAGGATCCTCAAGGTTTCGCGCACAATAGCCGACCTGGCCGGATCTGAGAACATCCAGCCGGAACATCTCGCCGAAGCGATACAATATCGTAGTTTGGATAGAGAAAATTGGGGGAAATAAAACCCCCAATTCTTTAATTCGCATCATGAACGAGTCGGACGCTGTGTCCTACACATCTCGAATCATCTTTTTCCAACCAATGGCTGCCATTGGTAAAATAAGTATAGTATGCTCTTGACGTAGCACTTTCCCAATAATTCCAATAACTTGCCGTCCAATAGCTGCATTCATTGTTCAACTCACCGATATTTGTACCGTTTCTAAAACCTGCTGCAGGCAAGAATACCGCACCTGCCATTTCAAGTGTCGGCCAATCGGCTAAACTTATTTCATTGCTTTCGTACCATCCGCCATTTGGATTTTGTAAGCTGTAAATGCTCGGATTCCAGTTGTCAGGTAGGAGAACTACGCCATTAACGCCATTAACACAAGCCTCAGTAAAACGAATTCCGTATGTAGTGTTACGTTGATATAACAGATGATACCATTCTTCTTGAGTCAAGGTGCGCCACATTCCTGTTGAATTGCCACCATTGCTGATTCTGTTGTAAACGCCCCAGTCGCTGTTGGCATATTCGTCGACCAAAGAATAAGTGCCGACCGGACCATACCAAGATCCATTGACATTATCGGAGCTGTATGGCTGATAAAACACGTTGCCGTTGTTCCAGCCGCTGGTGCCCCAACCGAACAAGTCAATCCATCCGTTGTATGATGATGAAATGTGGGAGTTGTCTTCTCCAATGAAATCATTTTGGTTCAAAGCAAAACGGAATGTGTTGGTTGATGCCTGATACTGCAGGTTACCTTGTGAGAATTTCACGCGTTTGGTCTCACTTACCGAGAACTCACCAGGCAACATGCCATTTGCCCATTCGTGTGATGTGGTGAAACTAATAACTCCATCATAGCCGACTCCCAGACTATTTTTCGCGTAAGCTCTGACATAATAAGTCGTGCCTCCCGTCAAACCTGTCATTTCAACAGTATACTCTCCGACTCCAGTACCATTAGACTGATGCATGTCGTTGATGGTGGGGTCGCCTGTAGTGTTCCAGCATACACCGCGTTCAAAGACGGGACTTCCGCTGTCACTATCGACAGAGGCCAAACAAATTGCGGAGTTTGAAGTGATATTAGACACTTGTTTTGTCTTTACTGCAGGAACCGTAGGATCGCTCATTGTTCCGAAGTACACTGTTTCGCCGTAAACCACACCAAAAGTATTAGTCCTTATGTATGCTTTTACCATATAGGTAGTCGCCTTTTGCAGACCTGTCATTGTAAGTGTGTAATTATCAAGGTTTTGCGTTGTGGAGGTATGATAATCGCTGACGGTCGGGTCATGCAAGTTGCTCCAGCAGATGCCTCTTTCTGAAACAGTGACACCAGGAGCGTAAACATAACCGCCGCCTACCGCCGTAGTTTGTGTGATATCTGTAACTTCGCTTGTGATAACAGTAGGATACGTGAGCCAATCGTCCTGATACTTGACTTCAGCGCCGAGTATCTCGTCAAACGTACTCAAGATATAACGGGTGACGTAGATACGAGCATATCTTATCGTACCTTCTGTACTGATATCCATTACGATATAACCGTTGTTCGGCTTGACAGCTACCTCATTGCTCCAACCTGATGTAGGTATGCTGGTGATGCATCCGAGTCCGTCGACAGCGCCCAGATGTACAAATGTTCTAACATGACCGTATTGAGTGACAAACACGAAATTATTAGCGGAAGTCATGTTCATATTACCGCCTAATATACTTAGAGAACCACCATCATTTCTGATGTTTGCTGTGACCGTACCGCTTGGATCAGTGCAACCCGTCTCGCTGCCCGAACCCGAAGAAGCGCTGTTTTTCTTGCATGATACATTAGCTATGCTTAATGTCAAAAGTACAAGAATTAAAGTGAAAATAGTTTTTTTCATGGTTTTTATGCTTTATGATTTTTATTACTATTTGAATATCAATGGCAAAGATAAACACTTTTTAAATAGGAACAACCATTTTTTTGATTTTTTTATAAAAGAAATGCATTTGGTTGTAAACCGATTTATAGTAAAATATTTTACTTTTTTCTGTTCCAAATCAAATTTTAATCGTAACTTTGCAAGTTGATAATTTGGAAAAGAGGAGATATTGTATGGAGACAGAAGAATTCCGTATTGAAAGTGACCTTCTCGGGCAGAAAGCAGTGCCAGTCGACGCCTTGTATGGTGTTCAGACAGTGCGTGCCATCGAGAATTTTAATATAAGCGGCAAGTTGATGCAGGATTATCCTAACTTCATCAAAGGTATGGCGATAACGAAAAAGGCAGCGGCCATTGCCAATTATGAAGTCGGGATGATCGACATGCAGCAGCGCGACGCCATCTGCACCGCATGCGATGAGCTCTTGGAAGGCAAACATCATGACCAGTTCCCGATCGACATGATTCAGGGTGGAGCGGGCACGTCAACGAATATGTGTGCCAACGAAGTCATCGCCAACCGCGCCCTCGAAATCATGGGACATAAACGCGGAGAGTATAAATATTGCTCTCCGAACGACATCGTCAACGCCTCACAGTCGACAAACGACGCCTATCCTTGCTCGATACATCTCGCCATGGTGCTTGAACACGAGGAGTTTCTGCTGCATTTGGTGAATATGATTGGCGCCCTCGACAAGAAAGCCGAGGAGTTTAAAGACGTCATCAAGATGGGCCGCACCCAGCTTCAGGATGCAGTGCCGATGACACTCGGACAGACATTCAGCGGCTTCGCCGCCTCTCTCCGTGGGGAGCTGAAGACACTGAACATGGCAGCACGTGAGTTTCTCGTTGTGAACATGGGAGCCACAGCCATCGGAACGGGAATATGTTCTAAACCTGGCTATAGTGGAGCGGTCATCAACGCACTGCGTAAGGTGACAGGATGGAACATAACCCTTGCCGATAACCTCATTGAGGCTACCAGCGCCACCTCATGCATGATTCAATATAGCGCTGCAATGAAACGCCTGTGCATCAAAATCAATAAGATGTGCAACGACCTGCGACTTATGAGCTCAGGTCCGAGATGCGGCTTGAATGAGATCAACCTGCCGCAACGTCAGCCGGGATCATCAATAATGCCTGGCAAAGTCAACCCGGTGATTCCTGAAGTGATGAACCAGGTGTGCTATAAAGTCATCGGCAACGACATGACCATCGCGCTGGCATCCGACAACGGACAGCTCGAACTCAACGTGATGGAACCTGTCATCGCTTACTGTCTGTTTGAGTCTATCCACTTGTTAACCAATGGTTTAGATACGCTTAGAACACACTGTATCGACGGCATCGAAGCCAACGTGGAGCATTGCCGTAAGATGGTCGAGAACAGCATCGGCATCGTCACAATGCTTAACCCTATCATCGGTTACAAGGAATCGACGAAGATTGCGAAAGAGGCAAGCGAGACTGGTCGAGGCGTATACGAACTCGTGCTCGAACACGGCATCCTCACCAAGGAGCAGCTCGACTGGATTCTCCAGCCGGAGAATATGATAAAACCTGTGGAGATAAAACTCTAAAACTCTACTATAAGTTTAAGGTTTAACTGTCTGTTAGTCAGATAGTTAGGTACGGCGTATTGTATGTTATACACGTCGGTGACCCACATGTATGAACTCACGTTGTTCACACCGAGGAGGTTGAACACTTCGAGGCTTATCCAGCAGTTTCTTATGTAATTCAACGGGTTGCGCGGGTTACGGAACGACGTCGACTCGCCGATGAGCTGTTTGCTGAAGCCAAGGTCGACACGACGATACGGCGACATCCTGTTTTTCTGCTGATAGCGCTCGCTTTCCGGTGGTCCGAATGGCAATCCAGTTCCGAAGATAAGCTTCAAGTTGACCTTAAACGACGGGATGAGCGGCAGATAATCCTGGAAGAAGATGGCGAAATTGATGCGCTGGTCAGAAGGGCGCGGAATGCCCGAGATGATGGTGTCGCGCACGTATTCAGCACCGTTGTTGACGTCGGTCTGCGAGAGGATATGACCGTCAGCGTCGATGAAATATTGAATGTTTTCAGTGGTTCGCATGATTGACATCGAAGCCCAGCTTTCGATGCCCTTCACGAACTCACCGTTAATCTTCATGTCGAAGCCGTAAGCATGACCTGTTGCTTTCTGGTCGGCGTAATACCTTATTCTTATATTGTCGACTTCGTAAGGGATGATGTCTTTGAGATATTTGTAATAAAGCTCGCTTGTCAGCACAAAGGGACGTTCCCATGCCATAAAACGGTATTCATGCCCGAGTACCACCTGATACGACTTCTGCACAGAGGCCTGGTCTTTGTTTACCAAGCTTCCGTCAAACATTCGTAACTCTCTGTAAAATGGAGGCTGTACGTAGACTCCGCCCGACAAACGGAACGTCATGTCGGGATGCTTGTTGGGCTGGAATGCGATGCCGGCGCGCGGACTCACATTGAACGAGCCGTTGTAACCCCAGTAATTGGCGCGTAGTCCCGCTGTCAATACCCAGATGTTACCTTTCTCGCTCTCAAGTTGCCACGAGTTTTGAAGATATCCATCCAAGCTGTTGATTTGCAACTCGTTATGACCTTTTGCGACGTTCTTTAACTCCAACGGCGTCTGCATAGGGTTGTTAGGGTTGAGGATGGAGTCGACAATATGTGGCTGGGTGTAGCCTGCCGAGTCGACCATGTCCCACTCGTTGATGATGTCGTCAAACAGCTGATGCTGGTAGCGTAAACCCCATTTCAGAGTGTTGTCGCCGTATTTGTAAGCTCCTTTGTGGTCGAGGTTGAACACGCGTGAGTAGAATGAGTTTCTCGCGTGTTCGATATATGTGCCAACACCTTGATTTGCAATGACATTGCCCTGTTGCTCACTGCCTGGGTTGGTCTCCAGAAGTCCGATCCAATACTGTCCCTGTATGTCGTAAGTCTCCGACTCCACAGCCGAATACGCCGACCCGATTAGTTTTAGGTTAAGATCCTCGTTAGGACTGAAATTCAACGAAATGGCACCAAGTCCTGTGGTGTAACGGCTCAGCTCCTGACCATCGAAATAAATCTTGAGTCGATACGATGCTTGCAGGTTTCCGAAGTCAGTCTCGCGTGTCGTAGGTACCATGAGGTAGCTGTTACGAGAATAATAACCGAGGGCTGTTATCTCGAATCGTGGCGACACGTTATATGTTATAAGTCCTTGAACGTCAGTGAAGTTAGGCTTGTAGTCACCTTTGGTGTCCATCTTGCCTAGGAGGTACTGCGTGTTTTTGTAACGTGCTCCGATGAGGTAGCTCATCCTGCCTTTGAAGGCCATGCCTTCGGTGTGAGCCTCGGCTCCTAACAAGCTGAGCATCAACGAGCTGGCTGTTATTGTAGGTTTCTTGTAGGTGATGTCGAGCACCGATGAGAGCTTGTCGCCATATTCAGCTGAGAAGCCGCCTGCTGAGAAGTCGATGTTTGACACAAGCCTCGAGTTGATGAAGCTAAGTCCTTCCTGTTGTCCGGAGCCGACGAGGAACGGTTTGTAGATCTCGATCCCGTTGACGTAGATGAGGTTTTCGTCGAAGTTACCGCCTCGCACGTTGTATTGTGAGCTGAGTTCGTTGGTCGAGCTGACGCCTGCGAGTGTCTTCACCATATCTTCCACGCTGCCTGCTCCAGCTGATGGCAGCAGCACCGTCTCACGTGCGTCAAGACGAGTGATTGTTGATGATTTTATCGACTGGTCTTGCACCGTCATTTCGGGTAACATCGTCGAGCTTACCGTCATCGTCACGTCATGTTTGCGACGTTCTTCAGATTTCAGCTTGACCTGGAGTTTAACCTCTTCGTATCCGACGAACGAAAATACCACGTTGAGTGTAGTGTCGGCAGGCAAGGTGAGGGTGTAGTTGCCTCTTGAGTCGGAGACGACGCCATGTGGTGTGTTCTGCACCGCCACGTTGACAAGTTCCACGGCTTTTCCGTCGTCATCGGTGATTTTTCCATATAAAACGCCCTCGTGCTTCTGTCCGAAGACAAAAGTCGGAAGGAGTAATAATATGAAAAGAATCAACTTTTTATACATGAGATTTCTCCACTACGGTCGAAATGACGATTAATAATAACGAAAGTTTTGGTTTTTTATTACATAAAAAAAGCCGCCTTGATGCAGACGGCTTCTTCTTAAAATTTCATATCTTACCAGCGGTTAAGGTTACCATCCTTTGCTGCGTCAACCATTGCCTGGTAAACACCCTTCTTGTCGATGGTGCGCAAACCTGCTGCAGAAACTTTCAAAACAACCCATTCATTCCACTCCGGAACGTAGAATCTCTTTATCTTCAAGTTAGGCTGGAATGTTCTCTTGGTCTTTTTGTTTGAGTGAGAAACGTTGTTTCCACTGATGACCTTCTTACCTGTAATCTGACAAATTCTTGACATTTTTCTAATATTTTATTTGTTCTTATTTCCCTTTACGAAACGGACTGCAAAATTACAACTTTTTTTGATATGATTTACATTTTTTTGAAAAAAATAATTGAAGACTATCAATATGTCATTTCGACCGACCATAGGGAGTGGAGAAATCCTTTTTAGAATGAGCAATAAATAGTAGCAAAAACTTGATTTTTACTAAAATACAAGGTTTTTCGGATGGAGGATTTCTCGACTTCATTTCATTACGCTCGAAATGACGATTTCTGAAAAAATGCATTTTTTTAGAATAATTTTTAAGAATTTTATTATTTTTGCATCTTTAAAATAGAAAAACTATGAAAATTCCAATGGTTGACCTCGTTGGTCAATACAACAAAATCAAGGCTGAGGTGGATGCTTCCATTCAGCAGATATTATCGACAGGCGGCTTCATCGGCGGTCCTTTTGTCCAGAAATTCCAAGAAGATTTACAGGCATATCTTAATGTGAAACACGTGATTCCATGTGCCAACGGCACCGATGCTCTGCAGGTTGCAATGATGGGTCTCGGCTTGAAACCTGGCGATGAGGTCATCACGACGTCATTCACCTTTATAGCCACTGCAGAGGTGGTTGCCTTGCTGCGCCTCACACCTGTGGTTGTTGATGTCGATATGGAGACTTATTGTATTGACCCTGAGGCTGTTGAACGTGCTATCACTCCGCGCACCAAGGCAATCGTGCCTGTGCATCTCTTCGGTCAGTGTGCCAACATGGATGCCATCATGGACATCGCCAAGCGTCATAACCTGTACGTCGTTGAAGATGATGCACAGGCCATCGGTGCCAACTACACATTCAAAGACGGCACTGTGAAGAAGTCGGGAACTATCGGAAACATCGGCTGCACCTCGTTCTTCCCATCAAAGAACCTTGGTTGCTATGGCGACGGTGGTGCTATCTTCACCAACGACGACGCTCTCGCCGATATGATGCGTGTGGTTGTGAACCATGGCATGAAAACTCGCTATTATCATGATTATGTGGGAGTTAACTCTCGTCTCGACGCCATCCAGGCAGCCGTTTTGGATATCAAGTTGAAACATCTCGACGAATATATCAAGGCGCGTCAGTATGCAGCGGCCTACTACGAGAAAGCCTTTGCTCAGACCGACAAGATCGTCACACCTAAGACGGCTCCGTTTACCGACCACGTGTATCACCAGTATGTGGTGGTGCTCAAGGACTTAGACCGTGCCAAGGTGATGGAGCATCTGCAGTCGAAAGGCATCGCCTGCGCCATCTATTATCCGGTGGCGCTTCACATGCAGAAAGCCTACGCCGACCCGCGCTACAAGAAAGGCGACTTCCCGGTCTGCGAGTATCTCTGCGACCATGTGATGGCACTGCCAATCCACACCGAGTTCACCGACGAACAACTTAAGTACGTCACCGACGCGGTGCTTGAGATGTGCTAAATAACTGATTATCTGATCTTCAACGTCATCAGCGACAAGGCTGCGAGCAGTATCGTCACGATCCAGAAGCGGATGGTGATCTTCACCTCGTGCTGGAGTATGCCGTTGCCTTTGAACATCACCTTCGCGTTGCCCCATCTGTTTTTGAAAAACCTGTATGAGGTGCGGTAGTGGTCATGTGCCGGTGCGCATTTGAACACACGGCTTTTCTTGCCACGTCTGATGAAGATGTTGGTGTCGAGGTTTGCCACCATCTCGAAGATAAACATGCCGCAGAGTATTATCAGCAGCAGCTCCTTGTGGATGATGATGGCTGTCACCGCGATGATGCCGCCGATGGTCAGGCTGCCCGTGTCGCCCATGAAGATCTGGGCAGGGAAGGAGTTATACCACAGATAGCCTATCAGTGCGCCGACGAAGGCTGCCAGAAATACCACGACCTCTTCACTGCCGGGTACAAACATCAGGTTGAGGTGCCCCGCCAGCACCGCGTTACTGGAGATGTAGGCAAACACAGCCAGCGCCAGTCCGATTATTGCCGAGTTACCTGCTGCCATGCCGTCCAAGCCATCGTTGAGGTTCGAGCCGTTAGACACTGCCGCCACGATGAATGCTGTGAAAAACACGAAGAAAATCCAGCCGAAACGGTATTTCCATTGGTCGCCGGTCCAGCTGAACAAGTCGGCGTAGTTGAAGTTATAACTCTTAAAGAAAGGTATGGTGGTACGTGTCGACTTGACGTCGGGTGACTTCACCACAATTTCTTTGTTGTTCTCGATGCGTGTCGCCACTGTCTCGTTGACCACTACAGCCGGATGGAAACGCAGCGTGAGGCCGACGAGGAGGCCGATGAAGACCTGTCCGGCGAGTTTCTGCCATTTCTTAAGACCGTCTTTGTTGCCTTTAAACGTTTTGATGTAATCGTCGATAAAGCCCAGCGTGCCAAGGATCAGCGTGGTGGCTATCATCAGGATGAGATAGATGTTATGGATCTTTCCGACGAACAGACATGACATCAGGATAGCGAATATGATGATGACGCCGCCGAATGTAGGGACGTTCTTCTTACCTATATTATATGGGTCTTTCGACTTCTCGAGCTGTGACTTCGGCAGCTTCTGTTCTTCAGGTGACAGGGCGTCGAAGAAGGCTTTGTTGTCCTGCTGCATCTTCAGATCTTCTTCGCTGACCTCGATGGCGTTGTCGGTCAAGCCTTTACGTTGGTTTTCGTAGATCTTCTTCCGTTGCATCCTTCTGATGAAATATTTACCGAAGAGCACCGACACTACGAGGGCTACGATTGCGGCCGCCACGGCACGGAAGGTGACGTAGGTGAAGACGCCTGCGCCCGGGAAACCTAACGTTTTAAGATATTGAAAGAGGTAGTAGAACATAGTTTATTGTAGTTTAAAATCAATGGCAAATATATAAAAAAAGTAGAGACGATGTTCACATCGTCTCTACAATTTTTTTCGTTAGAACTGGAATTAGTAGAACAAGATTCCGTTGTTCTCGATTTTGGCGTTCTCGAACAATGCGTTGTAGGCGTTGTTGGTCACAGTGTTTGTGTATGTGGCCTTGCCTGCTGTGCGCAATGCGTTGTAGTCGGTGGCGCCAGCCGGGATGGTCTTGGTGACCTTCACGATGGCATATGCGTTACCGCCTTCGATTGGTTTTGAGAACACGTTTTCCTTGATGCCGAGGGCTGTTCCGCCGATCTTCTCTTCAACGCCTAAGCTACCGAAGCCGCGGTTGTCGTAAGAGATGTCTTTAACATCGATCTTCTCGCCGTTGAGCTCTTGGATCATTCTGTCGAAGTCGTCGCCGTAAGCCTTAGCTTTTTCAGCAATCATCTGACCTTTCTTCTCCTTCATGATCTGATTGCTGTGGTTCTTGATGAGATCCTCGTAAGGTGTATAGCCTTCAGGAACGATCTTTGTAAGAACTGCAACCACGTACATGTTTTCGATAGGAAACACCTTTGAGATGTCGCCAACTTTCACGCCATCCTGGAAAGCCCAGCGGACGATCTCGCGTGAGTAGTTGATACCGGCGATGCGGTTGGTGCTCTTTCTGAGTGTCTGGTAGGTACGCTTGTTGAGGCCTAATGTCTCGACGGCGTTGTTGAACTCTTCAGCTGTCTTGTTCTCGGTGACGAATCTGTTCACCTCGGCGAACACTGCTCTGTCGGTCTCATCACCAGCTGTAATTTCACGTTTGACGATGGCCACTGAAGCCCACAATGTGTCGTTACGCATCTCTTTGCCAAGGATTCTGGCTGCGTTGAAAGCGCCGTTGTCCTCGTATGGTCCGTAAACGAAGCCCACTTCGTTGTTGGCGATGGCTTCTTCAAGCTCAACAGGATATTCCGATGCCTTCATCCATGTGCTGTCGAAAGGAGCGTCGGTGTCTGAGAGATAGTTGACGAAGCTGCGAACTGTTGTTGTCTCAGCGAACTCAGATTTCAGATTTTCGATATAATTCTTTGCTGTCTCTCTGTCGGCCTCTGACGGCTTCACCTCGAAGATAACGTAGTCGATACCACGCATCTCGTCGGTTGGATATTTCTTGTAGTACTTGTCGTAGTAAGCTTTCTGATCCTGCTCGGTAACAACAACTGTTGAATCAGGGATAGAGACGTAGCGCACCACGTAAGTCTCGGCTTCTCTCTTGAGATTCTTGTTGTCGTTGTATCTGTCAGCCATCTTCTTAGGCAGATAGTAGCAGTGAGCAAGGAGGCTCTGATATTTCTCAGACATTCTCTCTTCAGAGATGTAGTTCTCGAGGTTGAGCCACCATTCCTGGAACTCAACAGGCATATCGTAGAAGTTCTCGAGAGTCTGAATCAGGCCGTCTCTGTCGAAGTTACCATTCTCATCGGAGAAGTTTCTGACGACGTATTGGTTAGGATTGTCGCCAACGAACATATCCATGAGCTCGTCGTTAGAGACTGTGAGACCCAATGACTTGTACTCTTTCTTCATGATGATGTCTTTAATCATCTCGTTAAGAACGCTGTTGCGGATGTTGAATTCGTCATCACGTGTAAGGTTCTTGTTGATGCTCTTCTGGTAGTTTACAACCTGCTGAACTTTGTTTTCATAGTCCTGATAAGTGACTTTCTCGCCGTTCACCACTGCCACGTCGGTGGTTCTTCTAGAGCCTGAGCTCTTCATCAAGTCACCTAAAACAAAAGCCAAAAGAGCTAAACCAATGATAATCACTAAGATACCATAGTGTTGTCTGATTCTTCCAATTGCTGCCATAGTTTTATTCTATTTTATTTTATTATTTTCTTACATTAATTTTGAGCCTGCAAATTTACGAAAAATGTCAATACCTACAACATTTTTGTAAAAAATATGCTAACTCATTGATTATTCTTGATTTCCACTTCCTCCAACTTGGTCTCAGAGGCCTTGATGATTTTGAAAATATAGTTGCCGATGGCTATTTCTTCGCCGGTTTTGGGTATACTTTCGTGATAATGAATGATATAACCTGCCAGCGTCTCGTAGTCATCCGACTCCGGGAAATCATATTTATAAGTCTTGTTGAGGTAGTCAATTTCCAGTCTTGCCGAGAAAATACGGTCGTTTTCGTTGATGGTCTTCTCGATGTCGTCTTCCTCGTCGTATTCGTCTTCAATCTCTCCGAAAATCTCTTCCACGAGGTCTTCAGTGGTGATGATGCCAGCCGTGCCGCCGAACTCATCGACAACCACCGCTATGCTCTGACGTTTCTTCGAAAGTCGCTGCAGAAGTTCTTTGGCGCCATAGGTTTCGGGATAAAACTCGATCTGGCGGATTTTCTTGCGTATATCATTCCCGCCAAGGAGCAAATCGTTGATATGGATATAACCGATGATATTGTCGATATTGCCTTCGTACACAAGGATTTTCGAGTGTTTAGTCTCCTCAAAAACCTTCTTCACCTCATCCATGCTCTCATTGATTTCGATAGCTTGAATCTCGTTACGTGGCTGCATGCATTCGCGAAGCTTAACTGTCTGAAAATCAAGAGCATTTTGGAATAATTCGATACCTTGCTGTATGTCTTCGTCTTCCTCGTTAGGGTCGGCATATTCTTTGAGATAGTCGTTGAGGTCGATAGGAGTGAGTTTATAATCTTCAGGTGCGATTTTCATCCTGAAGATATATTTTATTATAAGCTCGGAGATGCCTATGTAGATGAATATCAACGGGTAAAGAACGATGTACAATATCATCATCGGGAGTGACATCGTCTTCATGAGGCCATTGGGGTTGAGGCGGCTGAGCGTCTTCGGGATGAACTCTGCGATGAATAGCACCAACAGTGTGGAGATGATGGTTTGACAGAGCAGCACGACGAATTCATTGTTGATGGCATCGGGGAGTATCTGACGTATCGGGTTGCCCAGCATTTTGGCCATCGCGATGCCATAAATCACGTTGGCGATATTGTTTCCGATGAGGATGCAGCCCATAAACTGCGACTGGTGTCTCACAAAATGGTTGATAAGCTTGGCCGAGAAGCGTTTCTTTTTCAGGTCGAGTTCGAGCATCAGTCGGTTGGAGCTGATAAACGAAATCTCGACGCCCGAGAAGAGCGCCGAAGCAAACAGTGATATTATGATTACCAGCCAGTTACTCATCTTCATCCACCTCAATAGTAGCCCTGATGCCGAAAATCTCACGTCGTGAGAAGTCTTCGTTGGCCGTCAGGCTATCGCCGAAAATAATCTTGTCGGGACTTGAAATCTTGACAAAATTACTTGTATAAATCTTCTTTTTCTTCTGATCCCAGAACAGTGTCTCCGTCTCCAGCGTCTCTTGAGTCTTCATATTGGTTACCACAACGTTATGCTGTGCTATCACGAGTTCTTTCTTCTCGTAATTCACGCCGTAGTCGCCGCGTATCATAGAGGTCGGGACGGTGTCGCCTATGTCGAACATATAGGCTGTGAAACCCTTAGGAAATTCAAGCATCGAGCTGTCGGCACTCTCGACGTCGAGGCTGCGCATCACTGGAGCTGAGAGCTTAGCCACGAGCATGCCCGAGTCGCTGCGTTCGATGACTACGTCGTATGCCATCAGACCGGAAATAGTGTCGTAGTCGATGAACTGCTTGACATCCTTCATCGAGTTTTCACAAGAAAACAACATCATAACAAGATGTGCTATGATGTTGATTTCCAGTACTATATAAGCTATTCGTTTCAATTATTCGAGAATCTTGCCCTTGTTGTCTCGTTAATCCAGCATTCCACCTGATATTCGTCGCCTTCGAACACGTTATAGAAGAATGCGTCTTCGCTGGTTGGGAACATCTTCGAGTAGTCGCGGATCATTTCGTTAGCCTTTGAAGCGATCGACGGGTCAACGTTCTTGGCTTTGATGAACTGGTCGACAGCTGCCCAATACACTGCCTTTGACTGCAATGGGTTGGCGTTACAGTCTTTACCTGATGAAGCGTAGAGGTAACCGATAATCATGTAAGGCTCGCCGTCGGTTCTGTCGAGTTCGATGGCTTTTCTTGCATAGATACGGCCTTGTTCGCCTCTGCCTTCCTTAAGCATGATCTGTGCGAGGTACTTATAGGCTTGCTGTGCCGACTTGGTATCCTCTGACTTTGTTGCTTCGAGGAGGTAGCTGATAGCCTTGGTGTATTCCTGGTCGACGAGGTATCTCTTGCCGATGAAATAAGCTGATTCAGGTGATGGGTTGAGTTTATGCAACTTGATGGCAACAGCCAGATAGAGGTCGCTCTTGTCACAGTTTCTTGCTGAGAGAACTGTGGCGATCTTGTTGAGGAGCTCTACGTTATCAGGCTCGGCGTCGAACTTCTTCTGATAGATGCGGACGAGGTCTTCGCAGTTTGCGTAAGGCTGTACGCCGCCTTCGAGGTTGCCTTTTGTAGCCTGGTAGTTGTTGAGTGACTTCTCGTTGGCTTCATCGGTGTATTTCTTGATGTTGAAGTCGACGATATCCATCAAACGGCTGTATTCATCGAGGATGGCGGCTTCATCGAGCTTACCGGCTTTCACCATGTTGATGGTTGTTGAGAACAATCCGTCGATGAAGGCGTAGTTACTGTTGTTGCCTTCGAGGTCGACAGCTTCTTTCAGAGCTGTGTAAGCCTGTTCCATACGTGAAGGGTATCCCATGAGGTCAAGGCCCATACGTCCTTTGATGTTACCCACGCCGCTCTTCGGGAAGTACTGGATACGTGTCTCGTAAACCATCACGAGAGTATCGATGTATTTCTCTTTCAAAGCAGGGTCGTTGGTGCTTCTGATGAGAGCGTTGTTGACGATTTTTGTACCGTCGGTGAGTGTTCTCTCTTTGTAGCTTGGGCAGTTGATGAAAACTCTTCTCCATGCTTGAACCATCACTGGGTTAGCCGATGATGTCTTACCGTCCCATTGTTTGAATGCTTCTCTGTAGACTGAGATGTCAGCGTCGCATTCTGAGTTTTGTGCAAATGCCATTGATGACATGCATAAAATTGCTCCGAGGAATAAAATCTTTCTTAATTTCATGTCTAAAAGTATTTTTTAGTTATTTGTATCTACGTTTTACAAACCATCTGTCACGCAGTGAGATACCGAATGACATGTTGAAATATGATTCTTGAATGAGGTTGTTATTGACTGTGCCCATCTTTCCGAATTCGAATGCTACGTTGAGCGACGTCATTGCGCGTGGGATTGGAAGCCCGAATCCGAAGGTCACACCATATTTATTAATAGATGTTCCATAGATGTTGAAGAACGTCTGGTCATAATGGAATCCCGCGCGGTACGTGATCTTACGGAAATAGTTCGACACTGTGGTATTGAATGGGGTATAAGATCCGCCCACGGCTATATTCCATGAGTTCTGCAGCGAGTCGCTGACGTCGTTCATGCTGAATGCCGACCAGTTGCTCCAGTTGAAGTCGACGCCGACAAGCCAGCGTTCGTTTTTCTGGAATGTTATGCCTGCTCCGATGCTCTGCGGGTATTTTATCCGTATCCTTTCACCTTTTTTGTAAACGATGGTGTCGATAGGCGTCTCGGTGTTCGAACCGTAGCCTTTGAACATGGTACGGATAAACACGTTACGGTGTGCGTTCATGTTAGCTGGCAGGCCATAGGTGACACCAAAGGTGATGCTGCGGTCTTTATCCATATCATGTTTGTACATCAATCCTAAGTCGAAGGTTAAGTCGCTGAAACTCAGGTTGATGGTACGGCGTTCGTTATGGAAATAGATGTTAGCGGGATAGTACAACGTGGTCACGTCGGTAACGTTGCCGAAGATATAATTCAGCTTGAAGCCGAGTGAAAATCCTTTGTAAACCTTGAATCCGCCGGCCCAGTAGAGTTTGTTCAGACCTCCGGTACCTTCATAGTCGATGCTATAAGGATACATGAAATCGAAGCTTGCCGTCGAGATGTAGGCGCGGCTGCTGTAAGGTGCCACTCCGATGCCCATTTTGAGCCATTTCGTGACGCCGAATCCGAGGTCGAAGTAGTCGAACGAGGCGTTGGAGCCTTTTTCGGAGGCGTCGACGGTACGGTAAGTCACATATTTCATGTAGAATCCGGCGTCGAAAAGGAAGGTGAGCGAGTCCATCGCAGCGTAGGAGGCAGGGTTGGAGTTGTTGAGTAAGTGCTTGCCGCTCATGGCGTTGCTGATGCCGCCCATGCCTTGCATGATGGTGTTAGGACGGTTTTTGCTCATCGTTCCGAGGCCGAAGCGTGAGTACGGCGAAGATATGTCGGATTGCGCAAAAATACCGTTTACCATGATAAAAATCATGGTAAATAAAAACGATATCTTATGTAACTTATTGATTGTCATTAAATTCCAAAATCAATCTTAAGCCGTTAAACATAAAGTTTGAACCTGCAAAGTTACAATTATTTAACGTATTTTGCAAGAAAATATTATCACCTCCAGTGATAAAAACGCTTAAGTCGTTGAACTTCAATGAATAAAGGTGAATAAATTCTTTTATTTCGTGAAGCACCCCGAGTTGCACTCCGCTTTGGAGGCATTCGATGGTGTCGTCGCAGATAATCTTCAGTTCATCGTGGGTCGGCTCGCAGAGGGGTAGGAGGGCGGTATGTTCATGCATAGCCTTGAAGCGCAGTTGCATGCCGGGACTTATCGGTCCGCCGAGATGACGGTCGTCGGCGGTAAGGATGTCGTAGGTGATGCAGGTGCCGATGTCGATGACGAGGCTGTTTTGATGCGGCCGTTCGGCGAAGGCGGCTGCCACGAGGGCCAGACGGTCGGCTCCGATCTTCGATTTTTCCTTGTAATTAAGGCTAAACGGTAGTTTTGTCTCGCTATTGAGAACGATGACTATCAGGTTGCCAAGTTGTTGTAGACAGTCTTGCACCATCCCGCCTACCGACGAGATTATACCTTTATTAATATTCGGTCGGCGTTGTAAAAGGCGTGACAAATCGTCGGAAAGAGGGTTGAAAACGTTAGTTTCGACGATGTTTTTGTCGCTGAAGACCGCGTATTTTGCCTTGGTGTTGCCGATATCGATGGTTAAAATTTCGTTCATCTCAATGAAATTCAGGGTGCAAAGATACAAAAAAAATATTTTTTTGAAAAAATGTTTGTGGTATTAAAAAATGTTGTATTTTTGCACCGCAAAACTAAAGGGGTACCATAGCTCAGTTGGTAGAGCAACGGACTGAAAATCCGTGTGTCGCTGGTTCAACTCCCGCTGGTACCACAAAAAAGCGCTAATCATCGATTAGCGCTTTTTGTTTATTTCACCACGAATTTCGCTGTTTCAGGCGAATTGTCACCTTTGATTTGTAAGATATATACTCCTTGGTCTAAATCAGTAACTGATATGGTTCCTTCGGAATAGCCCACAGCCACCTTTTGACCAATAACATTGAAGATGGAATATTCAAACTGTTCGCCAGAAATATTCTTAACATAAATGACATCTGAAGCTGGGTTTGGATAAACCTCAAGCGACTGCCGGCTGGCAATCTCGTCGACAGCGGCACTGGCAGGGATGATATCCACGATAATGCCTTCCACCTTTGTCATTCCATAAGCAAAATTAGGGTCGGGTATGTCATACCAGTCATCATTAGGACCACCCCAGCCGAAGTTGATGTGGAACTTGCCGTCCGATTCGCGATAGCCGTCGACGACTACATTATGCCCGACCGTTCCTGCGGGATTTTCAACGGCTAGATGGGCGGGATAGCCAGCTTCCAGATTGGAAATCAGAATCTTGAACATCTCGTCGGTCGGGTCACGAAACAGCTTACAGTCAGTGAAGCCGAAACGTTTATACGCTGCATATGCCTGATCCACATAGAATGTACCGGAACCAAGATCAGAAGTATAGATCTGTGTACATGCAGTGCCACAAGCAAAAATCACTGCAGCCTTCAGGGTGTCGCTGAGTTCACCGCCACGTTCGAAAGTGGCATCGACAGAATCCAACATTATGTTAAGCTGCGGAAATGACGGAAATTGCAACGTTTCCCAATCGTCATCAATATTATATATTCTACCTGCATAATCATGGAGATAGTCATCACCATCGTCAAAGCGAGTGCCTTGTGTCGTCCTCAAATAATTGATAATCTGTCCCATGGCAACAGCTGGACAACCGGCAGCGCAATATGCATAACCGTTTAATGGATCTCTTGGGCAGAGCATGTTGTAAGGATAGCCTTGTTCCCATTCTGATTTAAGGAGAAATTCTTGCGCAAAGCCAGAAAAAGCGCAAAATAAAAACAATACAGATAAAACTCTTTTCATATGATTAAGTTTAATAGGATTAAGGCTGCAAAGATATAAAAAACAATTACACTGAAACAACAATCGGATAAGTATTTTTTTCATAAAAATAAAGATTGTATTCAATGTAAATATTACTCATTTCTTTTTTTATCTTTGCAGAAAAATACTTCACAATTTAAAACTACTCAATATGAAAAAATATTTACATCTTTTTTTGTTGTTATTTGTGTTTTCCGGCTTTGCCAATTCGCAGACTTTCACGGTAGATGATTTGAATTATCGCGTTAACGACGACGGCGTTTCTGTCACGGTTACAGGTCATGTCAATGGCTACGATGCCACCGGACCGTTGGTCATTCCGGAATCGGTTAGTTACGAAGACACAGATTATGCTGTGACAAACATCGGCAACAGCGCATTTTTGTATTGTTTTTATCTGACAAGCCTGACTATCCCGAATTCCGTGACCATCATCGAAGATGGTGCATTTGCCTATTGCTCAGGTTTTACTGGCGATTTGGTGATCCCTAACTCCGTCATCACCATTGAACCCAGCGCATTCTTCACTTGCTATAGCTTTGATGGTGATTTGGTAATAGGTAACTCCGTCAAAACTATCGGTGACTATGCTTTCGATGATTGTAACGGCATACATGGCGTGCTGAACATCCCAAGCAACGTGGAATCAATCGGCACAAGCTCGTTCAGATATTGCGAGTTCAGCGGCATGACCGTCGACCCGGCAAACCCTGTTTTCGATTCAAGAGACAACTGTAATGCCATCATCATTACAAGCACAAACGAGTTGCTTACTGGATGTGCAAACACCGTGATCCCTAATACCGTCACATCAATCGGTGAAAACGCTTTTTGCGGTCTTAACGGCCTGACATCTATCGACATACCGGAATCAGTGACTTCAATCGGAGCAGGTGCCTTCTCATTCTGTTTCAATCTGACTGGCGATTTAACCATTCCGAACTCAGTGACTACAATCGGAAGCGGCGCATTTTTCCAGTGTTCAGGTTTTGATGGCACTCTGACCATCGGCGAGTCGGTTACTTTCATTGGCGACTATGCCTTCAGACAATGCTCCAATTTCACAGGTGCTGTCTCTCTGGCAACCACACCTCCTGAACTCGGCAACGAGCCAGGATGGAATTGTGTAGTGTTTGAACAATTTGGTTGTCAAGTCCTTACAGTCCCTTGCGGATGCGCAGAGGCTTATCAAAACTCCAACTGGTACGACGAGTTCGGTTTAAATGGTTTCTATCAATTCATTGAAGCTGAGCCGGCAGCAGTCTCCGAAGTTGCAAATGTCGTTTCAGCGGTTTATCCTAACCCGACTAAAGGTATTGTGAAAATCGAGGCTGAAAATATCCAAAACATCAGCATCTTCAATACTTTAGGACAAGAAATATTTAAAGTTTCAGCCATCGGCGACGTCTTTGAATATGACTTCAGTAATCAGGGATCCGGAGTGTACCTCATCAAAGTGGAAACTGCTCAGGGCATGGAAACGAAACAAGTGACAGTTATGTAAACAATCTGACATTTTTAAGCAATAATTTATGAACTACTTCATCGTTGATGCCTTTACCGACAAGCCTTTCGGCGGAAATCCAGCCGGAGTGGTGCTGCTCGACTCGGACTCTTTCCCGAAAGAAGAGCTGATGCTGAAAATCGCTGCCGAGCTGCGTTATTCGGAGACGGCTTTCGTACGGCGCGACGGCGAAAAAGAGTTCACGATACGCTACTTCACCCCGAAAGCCGAGGTGGAGTTGTGCGGTCACGCCACCATAGCCTCGTTTTTCCTGCTTCATAAGAAAGGACTCGCATCAGGACAATGTCTCTGCCACACTAAAGCAGGCGACCTGACCATCGAAGCCGGCGACAAGGTGCTAATGCAGATGGCGAAGCCGTGCATAGTAGCTACCGTTGAAGCCACTGAAGAGATTTACAGAGCATTGGGGTTGTACGGGCAAAACATTTTTTGCCCCTACACTGTTCAGATCGTCTCCGCCGGCCTCCCTGACTTCATGATTCCGCTGCCCGATGTGGCAACGTTGCAGTCGCTGCAGCCCGATATGGAGGCTATCGCTGCCATCACAAAGAAATACGATGCCGTGAGTTTCCACGTCTTCGCTTTCGGTGACGACGGCTACACCGCTCATGTGCGCGACTTTGCGCCGTTGTACGACATCCCGGAGGAGTCGGCGACAGGCACTGCCAACGCCTCGCTGACATATTATTTGCAACAAAACGGCCGTCTCGGCACTGAGGCTGAATGCGCCTTCATCCAAGGCGAGGCAATGGGAAGGCCTTCGGTTATCGCCACCCGCATCCTACCAGATGGAAACATCTTCGTCGGCGGCACCGCTGCTATTGTTTCAGAGGATTTTTTCAAAACTATTTGAGAAGAATCAGCTTACCTGTTTTGATAAGCGCTTTGGCTTTCAGCGCGGCACATCTGATTTTCCTTGCTTCGGGAGTTGGCACGATGTTTATCGTCCGCATCCTCGTTCACATGGCTGGCAACCTGATGGGATTGGTTTCACTGATAATTGGGCATTAAATCATTTCTTACAAGTCCGTTCAGCAATTCTTATTGCAAAAATTGAAATAGGAATTGTTAAAAGCAACACTACAATCAACATCGGCACGTTGTCGATGACAGGTTTCATCATTTCGTCATAGCCTGCAGGCATCTCCTCGACGGCAGCTGCAAGCGAGCCCTCGGTGTCGGTCCACCAATGTAAGGTATATGCGAAGAATGAGAACGCGAACGGCACAAATCCCCAACGGACGCCTTTCTTTGTGTTGTATCCCAAGAAATATCTGAGGATTTCAGAAAGTGCGGTCAAAGCTATAAATCCGATCACGAGTGTCCAGTCAGCCTCGCCTGCCAAAAGGAACAAAACCAAGATAAATCCGTTCAAGAAAGTTGTCACTCCAAATCCCTTGATGATTTTTGTTGTGTAAAGATACACGAAGGAAAACAACAATGGCAACAATGCGCCAATATAAGCATAACACATCGGATGAATAATTCCACTTGTTGCTCCTAAAATAAAGATTGCGAGATAGGCAATCCCCATCAACAAAAGTTTTAATACGTTTTTCATTTTATTATGTTTTAAATTTTTTTGCAAAAGTACCACCTTGGAAGATACGCCGGCATCACCATTATTAGTGATTTTTGATTTTTTAATCACAATATTTAATGAATGATGTTCAAAAAGAGGTGAAAAATAATACAGCTTTGGTACGATTTTATTATATTTGCATTTTGATTGACAAAGCAATTTCAAACAAAAAATGGAATACATTAAAGTTACAAAAGAGAACATCGAGCAAGAGCATATCTGCTGCGCGATTTCAAACAACAAGGACGTTCAGGTTGCATCGAAAAAAACATGGCTGGCGGAGCGTTTCGATGAAGGATTGGTGTTTCTGAAAAGTGTCGAGCGAGGAAAATGCTTTATCGAGTATATCCCTGCCGAGAATGCCTGGAACCCGATTGTGGCGGACAATTACATGTATATCGACTGCCTTTGGGTGTCAGGCAGTTTCAAGGGAAACGGCTATTCAAACGACTTGCTCAACGAGTGTATTCGCGACAGCAAAGAAAAAGGAAAGAGCGGATTGTGCATCCTCTCATCGGCAAAGAAAAAGCCATTTTTAGCCGACCCGAAATATCTGTCACACAAAGGATTCACGGTTTGTGACGAGGCTGACAACGGCATCCAGCTTTGGTACCTGCCTTTTGCTAAAAACGCTAAGGTTCCGAAATTCAAGGAGTGCGCCAAGCATCCGCATACCGACGAAAAGGGATATGTGCTATATTACACCAGCCAGTGTCCGTTCAACGCCAAGTATGTTCCTGTTCTTGAAGCCGTAGCTAAGGAAAAGGGAGTGTCGTTCAAAGCCATTCACTTGCAGAGCAAGTCGGAGGCACAAAATGCCCCTACACCCATCACCACATACGCTTTCTTCCGTGACGGCGCATATTTGACCAACGAGCAGATGAACGACAAGAGGTTCTTGAAAGTTATTGATGAGGTTTAATTATCTTTGCAAAAAATATCAATCATGAAAAAACTTTTAATCATCCTTGCAGCAATATTAGGCCTAAATATTACTGCATATTCACAAGATAATAACAAAAAAGACATGAAAACACTTGTAGTTTACTTCTCAGCAACCGGCACAACAAAGGCCGCTGCACAACGTCTGGCTAAAGAATTCAACGCCGACCTTTACGAAATCACACCTGAGGTGCCTTACACCGCCGCCGACCTCAACTGGCGCGACAAAAACTCACGCTCAACCCTTGAGATGAAAGACAAATCGTCACGTCCGGCAATAAAAGGTCATTGCGACAACATCGCCGACTACGACGTGGTGTGGATTGGCTTCCCGATTTGGTGGTACACGGCTCCAACTATCGTCAACACCTTCATCGAGGCACATGACCTCAGCGGCAAAACTCTCAACGTATTCGCTACCAGCGGCAGCAGCGACGTGAAGGGCTCCTACAACGACCTGAAGAAAGCTTATCCGCAGTATACTTGGGGCGAAAACAGGCTGATGAATAAATAAGGTATAAAATGGGCATCACTATAGGTCTTTTGATACCGCTTCTTGGCACCATGCTCGGTGCCAACACTCCTGAAGGACCGCGTTCGAAGCTGTCGGCGTGGTGGTCGAAGAGCTGATACCCGAGGCATCGTCAGGTGAGCATTCCAACCTCTCAACAATAGGCTTCGCTATAGGTTTTGTGTTGATGATGGTTTTGGATGTCGTGATGGGGTAATTTTTCATATCTTTGCGAATCCATTTAAAATTATAAAAAATGAAAAAACTTGCAGAAAATCCTTTGTTTGTATTCCTTAGCGGATTGATTTTAACCGCTGTGGTTTATTTTGTCTCGATTTTTATGGGGCATCACTGGCAACTGAACTCAAGCATTGTCGAAGATTCGGTCCTGAATCATGGCACCATGCTGATTCTATCGGTTCTGCTGATTTTAGCCTTCAAAAAGCAGGTTAAATATCGCATCGCGATGCCGAAAGTAAACCAGATACTAAAGCCGATATTATTCGGAATCCTTTGCGCTGTGGTGATAAACGTGGTCATGAACATCATCTCTGTCATTGTCACCGGCTCGATACAGACTCATCCTTTGATGAAAAACACTACGTTTTTGAAAAATTTCCTGTCGGTGTTTATCCTTGCCAGCATAGGAGAGGAGTTCCTTTTCAGAGGATTTTTTCAAAACTATTTGAAGTCGCTCAGCGCTTGGGGATTCAATATTTTTAAAAGGAGAATAAGCTTGCCGGTGTTGATAAGCGCTCTGACCTTCAGTGCAGCACACCTGGTACTTCTTGCTTCGGGTGTCGATACGATGTTTATCATCAGAGTCCTAGTCTTCACCTTTGTTTTAGGCTTAATCGCCGGCTATTATCAGGAAAAGCATGACAATCACATCTTCGCCATCTTCGTTCACATGGCTGGCAACCTGATGGGGCTGGTTTCAGTGATAATGATGACGATGAGCTTTAATGCCCAGAACAAGCCTGCGGGCGAGACTTTCGAACTCACAAAACAAGGCGCACATTATGTATTCACGGCGAGCATCAACGGCACAGCTGACGCCACTATCCTTGTGGAATCGGGCATCCCTGCTCTTCTTGCCGACTCAGCCTATGTTTTCAACAGCGGGATACTGTCGGATTTGACTCTGACACCAACTGGCGGGAAAGAGAAAATAAGCCTCGGCGGACGCGTCTATAAGATTACACACAAAGCTAACGGAACGGTGCGGATAGGTAAAAGCACATCTTTTAATGGCGATGTCTTTGTTTTGTCGAATTACGATTACGGGAATTACGAAGTGGCGGTGCCGGTGATGTATCTGCACAACGACCTTGACAGAGGCAGCCGCATCGTCAACCTTGACCTCGGCAACTTACGTATGCAGATGCTCAACAGGAAATCGCTCCACACCAAGAAAGACGGTTATTCGACAAGCACAATTAACACCGACACATACATGGATATGTTCGCTGTCGAGACCAGCGCGACACTCGACGAGGGGATAAAACCCAGGACGATCAGCGGTAACTTCCTCATCGATTTTGGCAATCCGGAACTGTTGTTCCTTATTTATCAGACCGAGGAAGTTCAGAAGTTTCTTGCCGACAATGCCGATATGGAACTTCATGAGGCTGTCGCTCCAAATGGCCAGGTGGTTGCACAATACATCATCACCGAACAGTGTCAGCTCTGTGGCGTTACTTTCCCTGATGCCGTGGTAGCCATCACCAAAAATCTGCCATTAATCACAACACCCGGCAACATCGGATTGAAATTCTTCGAAAAGACAGATGCCGTGTTTGATTTCGACAAGTTTGTGGTTTATATGAAATAGTTTCTCTATCTTTGCAGAAACATTTAGGATAGTGACTCAAAAAGACAACAAAGGCTTCCTACTTCTGCATCTGTCAGTATTCATTGCAGGTTTTACCGGGGTGCTGGGGCGGCTCATCGAGCTCGACTCCGCAGTGCTGGTATGGCATCGCATGGCGTGGGCTGCGGTTTTGATGGCACTGTTTCTTCTTTTCAGAAAAGAGCTGCAACGTTACAGCTTGAAAGACATAGCCCAGATGGGCGGCGTCGGAGTGCTGTTGTGTCTGCATTGGATATTCTTCTACGCCAGCATCAAGGCGTCGAACGTCTCTATCGGCGTGGTCTGCTTCTCGTTGGTGGGCTTCTTCACGGCATTGTTTGAGCCTATCATCAACAAACATCGTTTTTCAATAACGGAATTCCTGTTCAGCATCCTCACGGTATGCGGCGTTTATCTCATCTTCCACTTCGACACCCGCTATCGCTTGGGCATCGCCTTCGGAATAATATCATCGGCATTATACGCCTTGTTCGCCATCGCCAACCAGCATGTCGGAAAGCGTTATGAAGCCAAAAACATGCTCTTCTGGGAGATGGTCGGCGGCCTGGTAGTCCTCACTGCCATTTTCCCGATTTACAACCATTTCCTGCCTGTCGACAAGCTGTTTCTTTCCGGCTTGGATTATCCATACATGGCGTTTATGGTTGTCGTCTGCACCATCGGCCTCTGTCTGCTGCAAATCATTGTTTTACAAAAGATTGACGCCTTCACGGTCAACCTCACATACAATCTGGAACCGGTTTACAGCATCATTATCGCCATGATTATTTTCAACGAATACCAGGAGCTGAACTTCTCGTTTATCCTCGGCATCGCACTCATCATCATATCGGTGGTGCTTCAAACCTGGTCGAAATTGAAGGTAAAGAGTTAAAACGAAATACAATAAAAAAAGGAAATGAACTGGACAATAATAATCATCGAAACAATAATCCTGACGGCGGCTTTTACGGCAATGATTCTGATTCCGCTGATCAAAAATCCTGTGTGGTGGATTGCCGACTATCCTGAGGATATTCAAGAGGAGTATTTCAAAACCCACGAGCGCATACCTTCAAAATTTTTCACGCCGACAGTGTTATTGAAGAAAGGAATGGCGCTGATTATTGCACTTGTCCTGTTATTAGTGGTGGTCAAACTCGCTGGTGCATACGATTTCTGGTCGGCGTTGGGAGTGGGCTACGGAATATGGCTTTTCATAGACTGGTACGACTGCTTCTTCCTCGATTGGGTTCTGTTTGCGAATATGAAAAAGGTTCGTCTTCCTGGCACCGAACACATGGACGAGGCTTATCACCAAAAGAAATATCATTTCATTCAATCCTGCTGGGGTATGCTAATAGGACTGATACCTTGCCTTATCGGAGCAGGAATTTATTCGTGGTTAATGTGTTAAATAGATAGTATGAAAAAAGCATTACTAATCGCATTGGGACTGGTTAGTTTGGGTCTCGGAGCCTTGGGCGTAGTGGTGCCCGGACTGCCCACAACGCCATTTCTTTTGTTGGCTTCATGGTGTTTCTACCGCTCATCGCAACGGTTGCAGGACTGGCTTTTGAAGTCGTGGCTCGGCACCTACATCCGCAGCTATCATCGTCGGGGCGGAATGACCATCGCGCAAAAAGCCAGCGCTTGCGGCATCATGACGGCGATGGTATTGCTTTCCGTTTTCGTCTTTATTCCACAAGACTCAGTAGCCCGAGTCATTGTCCCCATCGCCGGCGCCACAGGCGTTCTGGTAGTCATTTTTGCGGTGCCTGATGCAAAAAAAGAAGATTAAATGTCAAGATTATATAAGGATAATTAAAACATTTTTATATCTTTGCAGGAAGTGGGTAAATAGAAATAAAATTATTAAGATATGAGAGTTTTCATTTATATTTGGATGATTGTTCAACTGGTTTTGTTAGTCACTGGTGGGGTGTGGACTTTTATCGACTGGAAGAATGAAAAACGCAAGAAAACCCCAATGATTCTCATGGCAATCGGTAGTTTTATGTTGGCTATCTATTTCCTGGTTTTAAAGCCAATGATGAACAAATAGGATCCATTTTAATCTATAGCAATGATAAAAAACCGACCTAACCCCAACGAGGCTTTCCCGAATCCCAACATCCCGAGCCTCTGCTTCATCAAGAATGTGGTGAAGAGCCCGCGTATCATCATCGGCGACTATACCTATTACGATGACGTGGATGGTGCCGACCAGTTTGAGAAGCATGTCACTCATTTCTACGACTTCATTGGCGACCGGCTGATTATCGGTAAATTCTGCGCCATCGCCAAAGGTGTGGAGTTTGTGATGAATGGTGCCAATCACAGGATGGATGGTGTGACTACCTATCCGTTTTACGTCATCGGTGGAGACTGGGGCAGCGCCATTGCTCCAGTGAAAGATGAATTGCCTCTGAAAGGCGATACCGTTGTGGGCAATGACGTTTGGATTGGTCAGCATGTAACCATTATGCCGGGTGTCCATATCGGCGACGGAGCCATTATCGGAGCCAACTCGGTGGTTGCCTCGGACATTCCTCCATACACTGTTGCCGTGGGAAATCCCTGCCGTGTGGTCAGAAAGCGTTTCGATGACGAATTCATCGCCTATCTGCTGGAACTGAAATGGTGGGATTGGAACATCGAGAAAATTGAGGCCAATTTCGAGGCCTTGTCAAGTGGTAATCTATCGTTAATCAGAAAGGTAAAAACATGAAAAAAGTCATCGTAATCTCAACCAGTCTCCGTCCGGGCTCGAACAGCCATGCGATGGCAGAGCAGTTTGCCGAGGGTGCAAAAACTGCTGGCCATCAAGTTGAATTTATCACGCTAAGAGGCAAGGAAATCAAGTTCTGTGTCGGATGCCTGGCTTGTCAAAAGTTGGGTGCATGTGTGATTAAGGACGATGTGCCGGCCATCATGGAGCTGGTGCTCAATGCAGATGTGGTGTGCTGGGCGACGCCCATCTATTATTACGAGATGAGCGGCCAGATGAAGACCCTCATCGACCGCATGAACGCCATGTACCCGAAAGACTACAGTTTCCGCGATGTGTATCTGCTGGCCACAGCTACCGAGAATGAAGAAGGAACTCCCAAACGTGCAGAAACAGGCCTCACCGGCTGGATCGAATGCTATCCCAATAGCCGTCTTGCTGGCACCCTCTTCTGCGGCGGAGTGACCATGCCACGAGACATTGAGGGCAACGGCAAATTGCAGGAGGCATACAAAATGGGGAAAAACGTGTAAATTTTCGACAATCAATAATCCGCAATTCAGGCGAAGGCTTGGATTGTGGATTTTTTTCGTACTTTTGCAGCTATGAACTGGACAATAATAATCATCGAGACAATAATCCTGACTGCTGTGGTTAGATCCCGGCAGCTTCATATTTATCGGAATGGGAAGAAGGTGCTGGTTTTGGCAGGAAAATCAGCTCCTAAAATTGTAAGACAAGATAAGATTTGTGAGATTTTGGTGATGTAATTAAATATAAAAACGAACTTTATGTTGAGAAATATCCTTTTAGTCGGTGCGGGCAGCTTCATCGGAGGAGCTCTTCGCTATATTGTTTCAATACTGTTTAAATACACAGACGGATTTCCTTGGTCTACATTTGCGGTTAATCTCATTGGTTGTTTAATTATCGGTTTGCTTTGGGGTTTATTCACTAGATGTGCCAACATATCTCAACAACTGGTTCTTTTTCTCAGCGTTGGGTTTTGTGGTGGGTTTACAACATTCTCGACCTTTTCCAAAGAGAGTTTTCAATTGATTCAATCGGGCAACTGGTTATATTTCTCACTATACGTTGCTGGCTGTGTTCTCTTAGGAATACTGTTTGTGGCTGTAGGATATCAGATTGCAAAATAAAACCGTCATTTCTTGTCTGTTGCGGCTTAATTTTTCCCGAAATCCGAGTCTGGGAGGCTATCACGCACAAAATGTTTTTGTACAATCCGCAAAATTGGTAGGTGATTTCCCAGATTACGGTGTAGGATGCAGGTTATGGATTCTTTATATGGACTAATTTAATACTTTTGTTTCGGGAAAAGTGTTATCTTTGCAAAAAAATAACAATATGGCACATCCTTGTGAAAACTGCAAAATTAGAGCTCGCTATGACGCTCAACCTAAATCTTTGACAGGCCGCTTCTGGCGTTGGCACATCAACTTCTGCCCAGGCTGGAAATCCTACATAAAATCACTATCTCCTGAAAAACAAGCCGAACTGAGAGAAAAATACCAGTTCACTAAGTATCAATAAAAAGTATTGATGAAATGAACTGGCTCATCCTCATCATAGCAGGTCTCTGCGAAACCGCCTTCGCCTTCTGTTTAGGAAAAACTAAACTTGTTGATGGCACCGAATTCTGGGCTTGGATAGCAGGCTTTGCATTCTTCTATGTTTTAAGTGCAGTGCTTTTGGCAAAAGCCACTCAAACCATTCCAATAGGTATCGCTTACCCTGTTTGGACTGGCATCGGAGCTGTTGGAGCAGTGCTGCTGGGCATCTTCATCTTCCATGAACCTGCTACGTTTTGGAGGATATTTTTCCTAAGCACACTGATTCTTTCTATCGTCGGACTAAAATATGTTGGATAATCTATTTAATTTTCCATATCTTTGCAGAAAAATAAATCTACAATGAAAAAACTATTCTTCTTTGCAGCCATTGCAATGCTGATTTTGACAGGCTGCAGCAAAAAACAAAGTATCTATGAGTTCTCCGTGAAGGATATCGAGGGAAAAGAAGTGTCAATGAGCCAATACAAAGGCAAAGTGCTGCTGATTGTCAACGTGGCAAGCAAATGCGGCCTCACTCCGCAATACGAAGGACTCGAAGCGCTTTATCAGAAATACAAAGACCAAGAACTTGAGATCCTGGCGTTCCCTTGCAACCAGTTTTTGGGTCAGGAGCCAGGCACCAATGACGAGATTCAGAGCTTCTGCTCGCTGACATACAACGTGACCTTCCCTATTTTTGACAAAATCGACGTCAACGGCGAGAATGAGAGCCCACTCTACACTTACCTGAAGGCGCAGGCTCCGTTTGCAGGCTATCCTGAAGGCGGCGAGGAGTTCGGCGACATGCTCACTCAGATTCACCAGAAAACAGGAACCGGCTTCGAACAAGGCGACGCCATCAAATGGAACTTCGGAAAGTTTTTAGTTTCACGCGACGGCAAGACCATCATCCGCTTTGAGCCGATGGTTTCACCTGACATGATGGAGGAAGCAATCGAGGAAATGATATGAAAAAGGATCAACATACTGTCATCAGCATAATGCATTACGTCAGACTGTTGATGCGCTCGGTTATCTTTATCGTGTTGCTGTTGCTGTATATCCTCAACCGTACACGTGGTGGAGAAGACATTGAGCAGGTCATTGAAGGCAAGCCTGCCATCCTGGTGACTATATGGCTGATTTTCGTCGTTGAGATGGCGCTTCGCTTCTTTCCGTCAAAGTTGGAAAGTCCAGGGTGTCAGAGGCAGTTTAGCCGCAATTATGTGAAGACGGGCAAGACGGATATCATTATTGAAGACAATAACGCCGTTTTCCTTGTGGCTTTGATCTGGATATCGTTCAACCTGATATTTGGCGCTCTGCACACGATAGGCATCTTTGACGACGGCATCATGATTCTGCTGTGTTCCGCCTATTCGGTGTGCGACATGATTTGCATCCTGTTTTTCTGCCCGTTCCAAACGTGGTTTTTCAAAAACAAATGTTGTTCCACTTGTCGCATATACAACTGGGACTACGCTATGATATTCACGCCGTTGTTTTTTGTATACAAACCCTATACTTGGAGTCTTCTGGCTCTCTCGATAGCACTTTTGGCACGATGGGAGATAACTTTTTTCCGCCATCCCGAACGTTTTTCGGAAAACACCAACGGATACATGGGATGCCGAAATTGCTCCGAGAGACTCTGCCTTCACAAGAAACAGCTCAACAAATTATGGAGGGACTCTGCAGCCATGTTCAAAAAACGCGACCGTTGGCTGTTAAGGAAATGAGGGATAGAATATCCTTATTTTTAGGGACTTTTTCTTTTCAAAATCACAGATTGTAGCGATAATCAGAATGTTACTTTTTCTTTATTTTTGCAGCGATAAATTTGAATAGTATGAAAGATTTCTTTTTGTCGTTTCTGACAGTCATCAATGAAATGAGTCCGTTCCTGCTTTTAGGTTTCCTCATTGCAGGAATCTTGCATGTGTTTGTGCCGAAGCGGTTTTACGCCCGCTATCTGTCGCACGACAACAAACTGTCGGTGGTTTGGGCTGCCTTGTTAGGTGTGCCATTGCCACTTTGCTCATGCGGAGTTATCCCTACTGCTATAGGCTTGAAAAAAGAACGCGCCTCGAAAGGCGCCGTTGCTTCGTTTCTCATCGCCACGCCACAAACTGGCATCGACTCCATCTTAGCTACTTTCTCGCTCATGGGATTGGGCTTTGCCATCGTGCGTCCCGCTGCAGCACTCATCACGGGTATCTGTGGCGGATTACTGGTAAACAGCCTCGTACCTACCGACAAGGAAGAGGAAATTGGTTCCACCATGGAGATCAAGGAAGAAGGTAACCGTCTATGGCGCGTGCTGAAATACGCTTACTTTGACATGATGGAGGATATCGGGCCGCGCCTGCTCGTTGGCTTGCTGCTGGCTGCACTTATCAATGTGGCTGTGCCCGACGAGTTCTTCCTGCATTTCGGCAACTATCCTTTGTTGCAGATGCTCGTCATCCTGCTCATCGCCGTGCCGATGTATATCTGCTCGACAGGCAGCATCCCAGTGGCTGCGGCCTTGATTATGAAGGGCTTGTCGCCTGGCGCCGCCTTTGTGATGCTCATGGCGGGACCTGCAGTCAACCTGGCTTCCATAATGGTGGTGCGCAAGTCGTTAGGCGCACGTTTCACTTGGGTTTACCTTCTCACCATCGTGGTGTTCTCCATCTTATTCGGGTTGCTCATCAACGCCATCGGCATAGGCGCTGAGTTGAGTCCTGAAATCGGATCCGACGCTTCTTGTTGTGAGCCAACAACCACATCGCCGAGTGTATTCCGCATCATCTGTTCGGTATTATTAGTCGTTTTTATCATAATAGCATTAACTATGAAACTATTCAGTAAATTCAAGAAACAAGAGGTGGCTGAAGGCACTACCGTCTATTGCGTGGAAGGCATGCATTGCAACCACTGCAAGGTCAATATGGAGAAAGCCGCCATGAGCATAAAGGGTGTCACTTCCGCCGAAGCCACTCCGGCAGCTAACACCCTTGTTATCACTGGAACAGCCACCGACGACGACATCCGCAGGGCCGTCGATCAGGCCGGGTTCGAGTTCAAAGGACGGAAATAAAATGTGGTGATGGGATAAAGTTTTTATCTTTGCAGAAATATCCTCAAAATGCAAAACGGCAAGCAGCCTAACCCCTATACGATATATTCAAAGCATAGAGAATTGATAGAAAAGTTGTGCAAGGATTATTTTTTTTTAATTTATCATCCTGATGTTGATGACAGCTATTCTCCCAATTCAAGCTCAGAACTTCTATGATTTCTCGGCTGTGAGTTCAAGCGGCGACATCAAGGTTTACGTTCAAGACGGCCATATAGTGGTCGAAGGCACCGACAGCGAGTTGTGGGTGTTCGATGTCGCAGGACATCAGGCTATCACCTTTGAAGCCGACCGCAAGCCTCATATCAATGGCTCAAAATGTGTGGGTTGCCACCTCTGCCGACTTGTCTGCCCGACATTAAGACTTGGCTACAATAATTTTTTGATTTTTTTTAAAAATATCGTGCACGATATAAAAATATTTTGTATTTTTGCATCGTGCACGATATAATATTAATATGAAATACGATCAATTGAAATTAGATAACCAGATCTGTTTTAGGCTCTACACAGCGTCGCGCTTTCTCACGCAGGCCTACCATCCACTGCTTTCGGTGTATGGCTTGACCTATCCGCAGTATCTGGTGCTGCTGGTCCTCTGGGAAGAGGACGCTCAACCGGTGAACACCATCGCCAAACGGCTCTATCTGGAGACTAACACTGTGACGCCGCTGCTTCAACGCATGGAAAAGCAAGGTATTATCACTCGCGAGAAAGGCAAAAAAGACGCCCGCCAGATGATTGTCAAGCTAACAAATAAAGGCTTGGATCTTCGGGATAAACTTGTTGATGTTCCTTCAACGATGAATAACGCCGTTGTCTGCGACAGCGTCACACCTGAGACATCTCCCGAGTTGTTTAAGATGCTGGACGAAATTATCGCAAAATTTAAAAACACAATGAAAAAAATGACTACGATTTACGATTTCAAAGCCCTCTCAAACAGAGGCGAAGAAGTGGATATGGCTCAATACAAAGGCCAGGTTCTGATGATTGTCAACACCGCCTCGAAGTGCGGATTCACACCACAGTACGACGGTCTGGAGGCTCTTTATCAGAAATATAAAGATCGGGGATTCGTCATCATCGGCTTCCCTTGCGACCAGTTTGCGCACCAAGAACCGGGTTCCGACGAGGAAATCGCTGAGTTCTGCCGCATCAACCATGGCGTCACTTTCCAGTTGATGAAAAAGATCGACGTCAACGGCGAAGATGCACATCCAATCTTCGAATATTTGAAGTCACAAGCTCCAACAGAGGAATACAAAGGCTTGAAAGCAAGGGCCACCCGTACCATGCTCAAAAGTCTCAGCAAGAGCGCGAAGAAAGAGGGTGACATCCTCTGGAACTTCACGAAATTCCTAATCTCGAAGGATGGCAGTGTCATCAAGCGTTTTGCCCCGACCACCGAGCCTAAAGATATGGAAAAAGATATCAATGAACTACTTAATTCAAGCACATTATAATTCAAATAAATATTAACAACTAAATCTAATAATCATGGACAAACAGAAATCAATCGAAGCATTACAGTTCTTCGTAACAGGTCTCTCAGAAGGCGCTTTCGTACACAAAGTACAGGGACAGATCTTCAACTCGGAAAGTTTCAACAAACTCGGCGAAAAGTACATCGGTCACTTCAATGAAGAGATGGAGTGGGTTGAGAAATTCATCGACCGCATCATCGACCTTGGCGGCTGCCCGAAAGTTGAGAAACACGACGCTCGCGAACTTATTTGCGACCCTCTGGAGTATGTCAAAGCTGACCTCGCCATCCAAGTTAAAGGCGTTGATATCCTTCGTAACTGCATGGCAAGTCTGACAGACGACCCGACAACTTACGACATGCTTAAAGCTTACTTGCTCGACGAAGAGGAAGACCTTTACTGGAGCGAGGAACAGCTCGAGCTCATCGAGAAGATCGGCTATCAGAACTGGCTCATCAAGCAGATGTAAGGAAAGAGGAGCTTTGCTGGACTACAGGCTCCATTTGGAGACAACTCCCGAACTTTTCAGGATGCTTGACAATATGAGAAACTAAGTAAAACAAATAAAATTTAATAAAATGGAAGCAAAAGAACAAGTATTGAAAGCTATGCGCGAGGCCGGACAACCTGTAAACGCTGGTAAAGTGGCTGAGATGACAGGTCTCGACCGTAAAATCGTCGACAAGGCCTTCGATGCTTTGAAGAAAGAAGGTGCCATTGTATCGCCAGTGCGCTGCAAATGGGAACCGGCAAAATAGTCACATTTTATGTGCTAAGTTATTACAATGCATTAAGCCGCAGCATTTCAGCTGCGGCTTTTTATTTTAATTTAGATGAGTTTTCAATTTTTTTTTATATTTGCACTCATATTATTTTAGTTATGGGAAAGCAACCATCAACAGAACAGTCGGTGCGAATCCAGACTTCGGTATTGAACGGAGTGGAGAAGAAAGTCCTTATGTGGCTCGCCAAACGACAGCCGAAATGGGCGGATTCCGACATGTTGACTTTCATCGGGTTTATCGGTGCCGTTGTCATTGCAGCAGGTTATATCTTGTCAAACTTCAATGTGCATTTCCTGTGGCTGGCATCGCTGGGCTTCGTCATCAACTGGTATGGCGACTCTCTTGATGGCACTTTAGCTCGTTACAGGAAACAACAGCGTCCGATTTACGGTTTTTATCTCGACCACACCATGGATGCCATCAACGAAACCTTCATGTTTCTGGGTGTCGGACTGTCGCCTTTCATGCGTTTCGACCTGTCGTGCATCCTGCTTGTCATCTATCTGATGCTGACGCTCAATGTGTCGATGAACGCCCATCTGAAAGGGGAATTCCGATTGACATACGCCAAACTTGGCCCAACCGAATTCCGATTGATTTGTATTATAGCCAATGCTGTGTTGGTGTTTGTCAAGCCATTGAGAACATGGGGACTGGAGTTGTCTTGGTTCTCATCCACGATGGAGCTTCATATCCTCGATTTGATTGGAATAGTAATACTTCTTGTCTTGGTATTGATATACATCATCACCATTTTGCAAGATGCCCGTTATTATGCAAAAATCGACCCGAAACACAAGGATGAATAAGATATAGCCATGGCGTTGATTACGATGAAGGATATTGAAGGCATTTCGCCTGTGCTCAAAGGCAAATTCGGCAACGGATTGGCTCGTTTGATGATGCGAATCACAGGTGTTGACCAAATATCGGAACGCTATGAACGATGCGAAAATCATGTCGGTCCGGAATTTGCAGGTGCATACCTGAAAGACTTGGATTTGAGTTACGAGGTGCATGGCATGGAACATTTGCAACCGGAGATACTCAAAGGTCCTTTCATCACCGTCAGCAACCATCCTTACGGAGGACTCGACGGGCTTATTCTCATCGACCTGTTCGGTCATATCCGCGAGGATTATAAGGTGATGGCCAATAAGTTCCTCTCGCTGGTAAAGACACTCAACGACAGTTTTATCAGCGTGGTACCTAAAACCAAAAGCGCCAACGAAATAGCACAAGATAGCATCAATGGAATAAGAAAAATCATTGAGCATGTCAAGATGGGACACCCTATGGGACTTTTCCCTGCAGGAGCAGTGTCGGATTTCCGTTTTAAGGATTTTTGCGTGCATGACCGTGAATGGCAACAGTCGGCTGCCGCATTGATTCGTCGCTTGAAAGTGCCAGTGGTTCCTGTACGTTTCTTTAACCGGAACTCAAATTTGTTTTATTTTCTCGGGTTAATAAATTGGAAACTGCGTGTTTTGAGACTGCCGCGCGAAGTGCTAAATAAGGTAGGCAAGACAGTAAAAGTGGGCATCGGCGAGATTATAAGTGTTGAAGAGCAGATGCGCATCCCGGAGGCGGACTTTGCCTCTATGCTGCGCTCATCGGTCTATGGTATCGTTGGATAAAATTAAAAGTAATGAATGTTACTATAAGAAAGGTCAGGAATAGAAGAGCGTTGAGGAAGTTTGTCCATTTTCCCAATGAACTTTACAAGAATAACCCATATTATGTCCCGCAGATCGAGTCGATGGATCGCGACACGTTGACACCTTCGAAAAATCACGCCTTTGAAGTGTGCGAAGGACAGTATTGGCTTGCCTATGATGAGAAAGGTCGTGTTGTGGGACGTGTGGCCGCCATCATCAACCATCGTTACAACGAGAAGGTGGGCGAGAAAATCTGCCGTTTCGGATGGATCGACTTCATCAACAACCATGATGTCTCGCAGGCCCTCATGCAAGCAGTGGAAACCTATGCGAAAAACAAAGGGATGGACATCGTCAGTGGTCCTACGGGTTTTCTGGAATTTGATGCCGCCGGTGTGCTTGTTGAAGGCTTCAACCAACTTCCTACTGCCTACGGTAAATACAACTCTCCTTGTTATGAAGAGCATTTATTGGCATTAGGTTACCAGAAAGAAGTGGACTTTGTGGAGTATCGCATCCTTGTTCCCGATGTCATCCCAGAACGTTACGCTCGGATGGCTAAACTTGTCGCCGAGAAAAATGCTTTACATCAGGCTACGCTGAAAAATCGCAGCGATATAAACCCGTATATCGACGGAGTGTTCCAATGCATGAACGCCGCCTATTCGAATCTGCATGGTTTCTCGGAATTGACACCAGGCCAGTGCGAGGATTTGAAGAAACAGTTCTTGAGCAATGTCAACGTTGACTATCTTTCCATCATCCTCGATGCTAACGAGAAGGTGATTGGTTTTGGATTGGCCATGCCGTCACTCTCGAAAGCCATGCAAAAGGCCAAAGGTAGTCTTTTCCCCTTTGGGTTTGTCCATATTTTGAAAGCGCTGAAGCATAACGATACCCTCGATTTGCTTTTGATTGCCATAGATGAACAATATCAGAGCAAAGGCGTGAATGCCATGATTTTCGACAAGCTTGCCCAAGGCATCACAAAGAACGGCATCAAATACATTGAGTCGACGCGTGAGCTGGAAGACAACACCGATGTGCAGAACCTCTGGCATCCTTTTGATCACAGCATTCACAAAAGAGCACGAGTATATAGTAAAAGAATTTCTGATTACATCAACGAGCAGACCGAGATGTTACAGCAGAAGATGAAAGAACTGATCAAAAAGATATAATCATCATGGAAAAAATACGGTGCCGACAACCTGAAGGATGCCGGCACCGTAGCTTTTCAAGATGATACTCTTAATGCTTGCTCAGTGTGGTTTCACCACCGATGGTAAGATCCGGCTGATACAGGAGTGTCATGCTACCTTTCAGAGTATTGGCACTCTTGTTGTAGAGGTATTCAAAAGAATCATCCAAAATAGCGCCGTCTCTTCTGACATCAAAGATGACGTAGTCAGTGTTCTGACGAGGTCTTACACCAGTGATGGTGTAGTTGACTGAGTAGTCTTCATAGATGTTCGATGTGACTAATGCCGACATAGTACCAGCAGATACAGTAGCCAGATTAACCGTCCAGTTAATGTTGTACGTTATCTGATCACCCTGATAATTAACAGTACCGTTGTATGTGCCGTTCCAATTGCCTACGAGGTCAGCAGGGTTGACTTGTGAAGGTGTTGATGGCGTTGACTCAATTGTCTCGGTCTTTTTAGTACATGAAACGAACATTACGCCGCAAAGAAGGATGGCGGCAAGCATCCATGATAATTTCTTCATTGTTATTACTTTTTAATTAATCGTATTATTTTATGGGACAAAGATACATATTATTTTTTAAAAGCAGAAAAAAATTTCAATCTGACTGCAAAAACTATTTTTTTAATGCCAGTATCATTATATTTTTCATATTTTTGCAAAAATTTTTTAAACCATGAAAAGACTTATTACTATTGCAGCTATGGGGATGCTGCTATTTATCGCTTTTACAGGTGTGGCACAAACGCCTCTCATGAAATCAAAATGGAACCAAAGTTATCCTTACAACATTCTTTGTCCGGTCGATCCGATGGAGAATTATGCTCATTGTTATACTGGTTGTCCGGCCACAGCTATGGGACAGATAATCAACTATTTACGAACCACACAAGGCACTCGTTTTGACGACGGAGACGACTATTATGCAAATTACGCCGGTCGTCATTTTCACATCGACGACGACTGGGAGACATATAGGTTTCCATCGTTTCCGCAGTTGAATGTTATGCTTGATTCAGTTGATGCCACCTATGAACGCGGCGAAGAGCTGTCAGATTCATTGGTAGCAGCCTTGATTTTTTCTTGCGGAGTGGCATGTACGGAGGTGTTTACCGCTTCATCTTCTTATGGTTCAGGTACTTTTAATGTCGATCAGGCGTATGCGGCTTATCAACGTTTTGGCTTCACCGACTGCGTTCTGTATCGCGAGCCAAGCGACGAGATGTACGAAACTCTGATTTCAAATATACAAGACGGTTATCCTGCCCATCTGGCCATCGAAAACGACGCTGCGAACAGCGGACATAACGTTGTGGTCGACGGCTATCGCGAAAGTGACGGCAAATTCCACGTCAACTTTGGCTGGGGCGGTTACAAAGACAACTGGTACAGCATCCCAGATCCTAATGGTTTTGGTTATGGCTGGACTAAGATTGAAGGCATTATCTTGGATATCATTCCAAAGAATGACGCAGTTCATGAGTTTGCCAGCCAGCAGTCACTTGAGGTTTATCCTAACCCTGCTTCCGACATTATTCACATCAGCAACCTTTCTTGCGAAACGGTTGATTACACCATTTTCAATGTCTTAGGACAAAAAGTGGATGAAGGTCATTCCGATGGAACCATTTATGTTGCTGAGTTGGAGAAAGGACTCTATATTTTGCAACTCAAAGGTGAAAAGCTCCTTGAAACGACCAGGATTGTCGTGAGATAAGCTTAGTTACTAGCTTTTATTATCCTGCTATAAACTTGCAGTGATAATATCCGCGATATCTTTTTCTGAAAGTGGGGCGTAGGCCTTATCCAGTCCTTCGTTAACAGCGATGTGATGTGCCATCTCGCCGACACGGCTCTCGTCGATGCCAAGATCTCTCAGATGCATAGGAATACCGATGCTCTCGAAGAATTTGTAAGTCTCGTCGATAGCCTTGTTGGCAATCTCCCATTTGTCGAGGTTCGCATCGATTCCAAACACGTTGATGCCGTATTTCACAAAACGTGGCAAGGTGTGTTCGTTTAAGATATGCTTCATCCAGCGTGGAGTGATGATAGCCAATCCCCAGCCGTGTGTGATGTCGTAATAGGCGCTCAATGCGTGTTCGATGCCGTGACATGGCCAGCCGCTCGGGCTGTTGCCAAGAGCGAGTATGCCGTTACAGCCGTATGTGCAGGCAAGCATCATCTCGGCGCGCGCGGTGTAATCCTCAGGATTTTCAAGGCATTTGCGACCGTTTATCATCAGGCTGCGGAACATCGACTCACAGAATCCGTCGTTCAACAAAGTCGTGTCTTCGGTAAAATATTGTTCCATCACATGGTTCATCGCATCGGCGATGCCTGCTGCAGTCTGTTTCTTGTTGACGGTGAAAGTATAAGTAGGGTCGAGGAACGACACGGCAGGGTAGAGATGACGGTCGATGTAGCCGATTTTGTCGTTGGTCTCGGTGCGCGAGATAACTCCGCCGGAGTCGTATTCTGAACCTGTTGCCGCCAAGGTGATGATATCGACGATAGGCAATGCGGCTTTAGCTTTTACCTTGTAAGAGATGAGGTCCCACGGGTCGCCGTCGTAGCAGGCGCCTGCAGCGATGGCTTTCGAGCAGTCGAGTACCGAGCCTCCACCGACAGCCAGAATCACATCAATTTTATGCTCTTTGCAAAGGCGTACCCCGTCGAGGACGCTCGGGTCATATTTGGGGTTAGGTTGAATGTCGGGAAGCTCAATGATTTCGTGGTCTTTCAGCAGCTCGTACACCTTCTGGTACAAGCCTATTTTCTTGATGCTTCCGCTGCCATAGGTTAATAATATTTTCTTTCCGAACTGTGCCATCACACTCGGTAGTTTCGCTATTACGCCTTTCCCGAAAATGAGGCGCGTCGGGGTCTGATAATCGAAGTTTTGCATAATTACATGTTATTAAGGTTAAACGTTCTCAACTTTCCATTTTCTACTTCACAGGACTCAGTCTTACCATCAGCACGCCGTGTGAAGGGATGTCGTTGACTATGTTTTTCTTGGTCGACTTGGCGATGATCTTATGCTGCCAGAGGTCGTAGACTTTATAATATATGCCTGTTGCGCGCAGCTCAGGGATGTCGTTCCAGTTGAAGTTGAGGCTCCAGGTGTCGTCACCGCGGTTGAAGAAACAGACAGCCCATTCCTCGTCGGCAAGCTGTTTTACCCAGATCTGGTGGTCGCCCATGGCGATAGACAGATGTGCCTGGATGCCCAGTGGATCCTGGTCTATTGCGATGACGTCTTTGTTGGTGAGTATACGCTTGGTGTCGTCACTCATGTTGCCGAGGTCGTTGCCTGCCATCAGAGGTGCTGCCAGCATGCACCACATCGAGAAGTGACTCTGGTCTTCGATGGCGTTCATGCCTCCGTTTCCGACTTCAAGCATGTCGGGGTCGTTCCAATGTCCAGGGCCGTTGTAAGGGTAGAGGTCCTGCACAAGATCGATGATGTTGACCATGCCGTGTCCGCCCCAGTCTTCGCGACCATCCCATAGGTTGATGATGTCGCCTGTGGCTCTCCAGAGATGACCGATGCCTTTGCCCCATTCCCATGGCTTGGTGCTGCCCCATTCGCAGATGCTGAAAACGATAGGACGGCCGGCTTCTTTCAAAGCCTCGCGCATGATGGTGTAGGCGGTCTTCGAGTTAGTGCCGCGGTTGTTACAGAAGTCATATTTAAGGTAGTCGACGCCAGTGCGTGCGTAGAAGAGTGCATCCTGGTATTCGTGTCCCATGCTGCCCGGTCGTCCGGCGCAGGTGTAGGCGCCTACGCATGAGTAGATGCCGAACTTCAGACCCTTGGAGTGGATGTAGTCGGCCACATATTTCATGCCATGCGGAAAGCGCTCAGGGTCGCACACTATGTTGCCGTCGGCGTCGCGGTCGATCTGCCAGCAGTCGTCAACGACGATATATTCGTAACCGGCGTCTTTCATGCCTGATGCCACCATGGCATCGGCGGCGCCCATCAACAGCTGCTCATTCACGTCGCAGCCGAAACGGTTCCAGCTGTTCCATCCCATAGGCGGAGTGGGGCAGAGCGCCTCAAACTCTTCCTGTGTCAGAGGTTGCGGTTTGGTGTTCTGTGCTGTCGCAGTGAAAGCGAGCATCGTTAATAAGAGAATTGTGAGGATGTTTTTCATAAGGATAGTTTTTATTGGTGCAAATATACAAAAAAATCATAAATTTGCACACAGGTAATAAAATATGACAAAAAACAAGTTTTATTTAATGCTTTGGCTATGTCTGTTAGCGCTTGTCGCCTGCGGCCCGGCTCGTCATGCTTCAACTCAGGCACCGGCAGAAGATGTCGTCTGCTTGACATTGGCAGACAGTCTTTGGGTCTACAGCCAGACGCATCCCGATGGGTTTACGATAAATATTTGTACCTGGGAAGAACCTATAGAAGGCGTTGCCGTGGCTTATTCCGCCACTCAAAATCGTCACAACCGCGAAGACTTGGATTTCGTCGTCAGTCATGCAAAAACAAACGGAAACCATGTCGGCGGCTGGTTTGACACCGACAGTGGTAGTTATTATTTTGATAGTGTCCGTATTTTCCCTGAGGACTCTTTAGAATATGCCATAAAATTCGGCAGAGATAACGGCCAGATTGCGGTGTTTATCTTGTCGAAAGGGCAGGAGGTGAAGGTGGAATAGTGCCTCACAAAAAAAGGGGACAAAAACGCATTTCTGTCCCCCGAAAATTATATATTAAGTTTTAAATGAGGTACTCTTTAAGCGAGTTTACGTAGTTTTCGAAAGCCGTGAGGCCCTGTTGAGTGATCTTACATGTCGTGCAAGGCATCTTCCCCTTGAAGCCTTTCTCGACAGAGATGTAACCGGCCGTGCTGAGCTTGTCGAGCTGCACGCTGAGGTTGCCCGAGGTGGCACCGGTCTGCTGCTTGAGATAGCTGAACTCAGCATTGTCGACACCAGCAAGGATTGACATCACTGCCAGCCTCAGCTCAGAATGTAATATGGGGTCAAGTTTCGGAAACATGGCTTATTTGTGTTGGGATTTGACAATAAGACCTGTCACCAAAAGAATCACTCCGCAGATGGTGAAAAGCAGCAGCTGGGCTTCAGAGCGTAATAAAATGGCTGCTATCGCTCCACCGATTCCAAGGATGAAGCCGCCAACGATAATAGCCCAATTTTTCAATATGATACCTGAAACGCATTCAGCGAAACCGAACGCCATGATAATGATGAGTGTAAGGTTCTGCGGTGCGATAAACATGAAAACAGCGCTGATAACCACCGCGAAGGCACAATAGGCAAGCCATACGCCGTGAAGCTGTTTGCTGATGATGTTTTGCGGCAAAGCGACATTGCTCTTGCCAATGAAATGAGCCATCGGGAAGCCAATTAGAGGCATCACAAACCACAACAGATTCCAGATTGGATTTCTCGTGATGTGAATTAACTCGTAAATGCCTAACGACATAATTGTAAGCAGCGCACCCCAAAGCAGGAAGTGCTTGGCGCTGTTTTGAAGGATTGAGCGGCGGTTGTTGTTCATCATCTCGGTGATGATTCCCAGGCTTTGCTGAGCCGTCATTTCGTTGTTCTGTTCATTTTTGTTTTCCATAGTTTTAAATTTTAAATGTTTAACTTTTTTTACCTTTTTAATTAATAATAAGTGCACTTTGTGTCATAAACGACGCTGCAAAGATAAACAAGTTTATAATATAAACTACAAAAAATTTAAAATATTTTTGAAAAATTTTTAATATTTTTCATAACGTATTGAAAAACAATGATTTATAGAAATGATTAAAATGCAAAACCAATACGGAATCCTGCCGTGAGAGCAGTTGGGCTGTCGTGGCTCAACCCTATAAAACCGTGGTGATAGTTGCTGAGGTTACTGTTTCCGCAGGCCAAACCCAGCCCGCCGTAGATGTCGAACACAAACCAATTGATCACCCAGTCGTAGCCGATGACGCCCATCAAGGCCACTCGGTCGACCTGCAGCCGTCCCTCGTCGGGATGGTTATATTTATATGTAGAATAACACAGCTCGGGCTTGATGTAGAAGCCGCACATCTGATTGTTGGCGTTGTGTTTGTTGCGGAATATGAACTTATAAGCCAGCCGCCATGCCGTTCCTTTGGGATTGCTGTCCTTCAGCTTATCGAAGCCCCAGCCGATGACACCGGCCGTTAGCTCAATGCTCTGATAGTCACGCACTAAGCGCTGGTAGGTAATCTTCGAGGTGCCGCTGGCCAACGAGAGCAGCGCCACCTTGATCTCGTTTTTACGCATTTGGGGTTGTTCCGTCTGGGCGATAACCGCAAACGGAACAACAACCATCCAAATAGCGTATAATATTTTTTTTCTCAAATCAGGTTTTGTTTAGAATCTCATACCTACTAAGAGACGAAGCTCTGAAACGCGCGTGTCTTTGGTAAGTTCGGTGAATGCTTTGCCGTAATTGAGACCTAACATGAACTTGCCTAAAAAGGCATTTGCACCAATGTTGGCGCCGAATTCAAAACGGTTAAAAGGTTCTGGATTGGACTCAGATTTGGTGAACAGCGATGTCTTGGTGGTTTTGTCATAGATGACGTTGTCTTCCGGGTCATAAGTAGGAGCTTTCACATAGCAGTTGCCTCCAATGTGAAAACGGGCGAACACGCCGGCGTATGGATAGAATGCAATCGATGTGCTCGGAATCTCGATCAGATAGCCGACATCGCCTCTTACAGTCCATGAGAAATACAGGTAGCTGATTTCCGTTGTTTTCTGATGACCCATGAAATCGTATGGTGCCGACTTCCATTCATAGTCAGAGAAAATAAGGTCAACACCCCAGTTGAGGAAGAGGTTGACTTTATCCGACAGAGGATTGTAGTTTGTAATTCCTAAGCCTATTTGCTTGAAAGGCTCATCAGTGTCAACATTAGGCTCAGTGCCTGTGTAGAGGTAGTGTGATGGAGCATAGAAACCTTCAAAGGAGAAGAATTGCTCCGGTTTGCCGAATTGTGCGTAGGCTGTCATGCCTATAAGACATAAAGCCACGATGGTAATAACTTTTTTCATAGATCGAATAATTTACGGTGCAAAGTTAATAAATATTTTTGAAAAATCAAAATCCGGTCCAGAACCACTCCCAGAACTTCTGTTCCATCTCTTTCCAGGTGTTGGCAGTGGCGGCCTCGAAGTCGGCGGTGTATTGGTTGAGTTCGGCGATAGCCTCGTCGCGCTTGTCTTTCTTCAGGAGTTTCTCGACTCTCTTCTCAAGCTCAGGAAGCTCAATCATGGCTTTCTCCTCATAACGGAGCACGTTGTCGTAGACTACGTCTTTGCAGGCTCCCCAGTTGACCTGTGCGAGCTTGTTGGCTTTTCTGTAACGCCATAACGCCGTCTGTTCGTCGTAGCCGCCATGGCCGCATCTGTTGAAGCATTTAGGCATCTGTGTGCAGCCGCTGTAGACTGGGATTCTCGGGCTTTCGCCAGGGTTTTCCACTGAGAGCCAAAGCAGTCCGCCGATCTCGTCAGGCATCCAGCCACGAAGCTGGGCGATGAATGAATAGGAACACCACGACATTGCCACGCCGCGTTTGAACTCGATGGTGCCTGGTTTCAGCATGTTATAAAGGTTACGCTCGTTGCCGCTCATCCATGGGTTTGCTGTAGGTGCTGTGATGGTGTCGCCCTTTCTGTTGACGATCTTAAGGTTGGCGATCTGGTCGATAGGCGTGCCCTCATAGTTGGCACGGAACAGCTTCATAACGTCGCGCACGTCGACTTTCTTCTCAGGTTTCACTGAGAACGGCATCTCATCGTCGTCGATCTTAAGTCCCAACGATGGAGCTAACTCATTGAAGATGTACCACTCACGCTCACGGAAGTTCTTGCCTCGTGAGTCAAAGGCTTTATACCAGATGAAGTCGCCTTCGCCGTCCCAGAGGCCGCATCTCTTTGCCACCTCTTCCACGTTGTCGGAGCAGCGGAAGTTCTTCTTGTCGTCTCTGTTTAAGTATTTGATTCTCGGGATGTTAGCTGACACGCCGACTTCGCCGTCAGGAACACGCTGTGCAGCCCAGATGCCACCGATCTTGTCGGGACCTTCACCCATGATCTCCATGAGCCACACCTCCTTGGTGTCGGCGATGGTGATGGCTTCGCCGCTGTCGCCGTAGCCGTATTTTTCGATGAGTTCAGCGATGAGCGTGATGGCGTCTTGTGCGTTGTCGCAGCGTTGCAGTGCCACACGTTCAAGTTCCTCGATCCAGAACATGCCGTTGTTGTTACGGAGTGTGTCGGGACCGCCGAAGGTTGTCTCGCCAATGGCCAGCTGTTTCTCGTTGAAGCAAGGATAAGCGGTGTTGAGGAAGGCATAGGTGTGTTTTACCTGCGGGATCTCGCCGACTTCCTTCACGCCGTGTCTGTCGTTGGCGTCGTATGTACGCATGATGCCTTTGTAAATCTTCATGGTGGCGCCGTCTTCGTAGTCGGCGGCTTTCTCCCAGCGCATCCAGGTGCGGTAACCGCCGTCGCAAGTGTGCGATGTCATCACCGACCCGTCGGTGGAGGCTTTCTTGCCCACCATGATACTGGTGCAGTAGGCACCGTCAAATTCGCTCTCGTCGACGACATACTGAGCGTTCAGACTCATCGTCATCGCGATTATAACTAACGTGATTAAGGTTTTAATGGTTTTCATATTTTTACTTTTAAACTTTCTACTATCAACTTTTAACTTCTTTAAACTTTAAACTTTAAACTTTAAACTGTTTTTTTTTGAGGCTCTGCCGAGAAAAACGTAAAGTTTACTTTTCCGTATTTTCTATGGTCGTAAAAATTCTGATGTGTCGAATAATCGATGGTTCTGTCGTGTTCCAGCACGAATATGCCGCCTTCGTTAAGCAATTCATTCTGGAAGATCAAGTCGACCAGCAAATCGTAGTGCTGACAGTCGTAAGGCGGATCGGCGAAGATAAGGTCGTATTTGGCTTTATGCATCGGCAAAAACCTGAAGACATCTGATTTTACAATCGACAATTCATTCATATTCAGCTTGTTAGCTGTCTCTCTGATGAATCTCACGCAGTTATTGTTCTCATCGACGGCGGTCACGTGATGGCATCCTCTCGAGGCGAGTTCATACGAGATGTTTCCTGTGCCTGCGAAGAGGTCCAAAGCTGTCGTCTCTTCCAGATCTATCTGGTTCTCAAGTATATTAAACAGGCTCTCTTTGGCCATGTCGGTCGTGGGGCGCGTCGGGAGGTTGTCGGGCGCCACAATTTGTCGTCTCTGATGTTTTCCTCTTATGATTCGCATTTCAAATCTTTTTTAAAACGTACGTCGCGCACATATCTCTTTGTCAGCTCAACGAGCTGTGAGTCTTCCTCGATCATGCCGAGAAAATATACTGGCACCGAGCCTGCATCAAGATGCAGCTGTTCGATGGTGAATAGCAGGAAATATAGGAAATCTTCTTTGGTTTTATAACGGAAATGGTTGAAAAACAATAGTTTGCAACCATCCAAGACTATCATCTCAAAGCGTTGGTCTTTGATATTGAGAAATACGCGGGTGTCGTCAGTACGCTCTCTGCACTCCCTAATTAGCTCAGCGACCACTACGCTTGATGCATGACGCACCTTCAAATCCTTTGGGAGCGACTTCACATAGTCGTATTCTTCCTTCGTGATGGCGTAAACGTTATATGCCTCAGCCTCTTCAACAAAATCGGTGCAAACAACACTCTCGGCGTCCGTAAGTCCCAGTATTTCCAAGTATTTCGACTTATCCTTCTCTTGGTATACTTCCTTTGGAACGAAGGTGTTACGGCTGTTGTCGAACGAAAAACCATCCAACAAACGCTGGATGGTTATCTCGTTTTTGTTCTGATTTTCGGCTGGCGGAAGCATATTACAATGACTCCCAGTTACCGTTCAATGAAGGCTCATCCATCGAACCGACTTTCAGACCTGCATACTTGCTGAGGTCTTCCATTTCAGCTCTGAGGTTGTTTACGCGCTGTGGGTCGAGGTCCCAGAGGTAAGTCTTGTAAGGGGTCTTTGCCTCGAAAACAGCCACCTTCAAACCGCCACGCATGATGTAGCCGGCTTCCATCTCAAACACCTCACCCTGTGAGAACGGGACGATGTGCAGACTGTTGATGTCGAAGTTGTCTCTCTTGGCGAACAATGAGTCGTAAACTGAGATGAAACCAACAGTGTCGTTGATGGTCTTGGTGAATGTGGTATCGTTAGGGTCAGCCACAATGTTCACAACAGGAAGCTGTCCGTTTTGGATGTACTCGGCAAGTGAATCGAAATCGCCGGTGAAACGGTTGTAAGTCTGCTTGAACAAGGTCTGTGTGCTTCTGATGTCCTTCAAGCTTTGAACCACCTGAACTTCTCTTTCTTTACGCACGTTTTCGAAAACAACAGGCTGTCTGATGCTGTCAAATACCAAATAAGCCAAAAGGATAGCTACGAGTGCCAATCCGATGTTGATCCATTTAAGATTTTTATTATTCATGATTTTTGAATTTATTTACAATTTTTGCGATGCAAATTTACTGATTTTTTTTAATTATAACGAAAAATTTAAAAAATATTTTATGAATAGAACTCCACGTTGAGTCCCAATGCCTTGACTTTCTCGGCGATACGACTCATTTCATCTTTCGAGAGTTTCTCGAGGTGTTTCTCAGGCGTATCCCTGTCGATGACGTAAATCATTGTCTTTCTCGGATTTATCTTTTTTAGATGTCCGAGCCAGAGGTCGATTTCCTCTTCCGTTGTATTGTCGATTTTCTGTCCGTTATGCTCGCCGCGAAGGAATAAAGTTTGAATAATCACTTGACCGTCAAAGCGTTGCAGATCTTCGATGTATCGTTCAAGGTCGATTTTTATGTTCGGCAGATTTATCTTGTTAATGGTATCCAAAGTGCCACCGTCAAGCTTACAGATGTTATTGTCGACCTTTTGTAAAGACTTGAAAATCACATCTTTATGAATGTTGGTGCCGTTTGTCAATACGCTGATGACGGCCTTCGGCACGTATTTGTCTCTCAGCCTTATTGTGATGTCGATGATTTCCGGAAAATTAGGATGAAGGGTTGGCTCGCCGTTACCCGAAAATGTGATGCTGTCGGGTTCTTTCGGCGTCCCGACGAGCGATTTCAACGCATTCTCCAGCGTCTGCTCGTATTCTTGAGGAGTGGCAAGACGCGCTTTTTCATCTCTTTTCTCAGGATTCCAGCCACATTCGCAATAAACGCAGTTGAAGGTGCATATTTTCCCAACTTTTGGTAACAAATTGACACCCAAAGAGTTACCTAATCTTCTGCTGTGAATCGGACCGAATACCAAATCTTCAGATAAAAATGCCATTTCTTAAATTTTTTTGCAAAATTAGTAAAAATTTCCTTACGTTCCGTCATTTCGACTGAAGCGGAGCGGAATGGAGAAATCTCTGACAAATAAAAAATGTTTTGTTTAAATAAATTTATTATCTTTGCAAAAAATTGTATCTCATGAAGACTAAACAGGAAATCACTGAAAACTGGCTGCCGCGCTATACCGGTCAGGATCTGGATAAGTTCGGAGAATATATTCTTCTGACAAATTTCAAGCATTATCTTGATTTGTTTGCTGAGTGGAATAAGGTACCGGTTGTCGGCGAAGAACGCTCGATGCCTTGCGCCACGGCTGGCGACATCACCATGATTAACTTCGGAATGGGAAGCGCCAACGCCGCCACTGTCATGGACCTCTTAAGCGCCATCCATCCGAAAGCCGTGCTTTTCCTGGGTAAATGCGGCGGCGTGAAGAAGAAAAACAACGTCGGTGACCTCATCCTGCCTATCGCCGCCATCCGTGGCGAAGGAACGTCAAACTATTATCTTCCGATCGAGGTTCCGGCACTGCCAGCCTTCTCGTTGCAGAAAGCTATCTCAACAACAATACGCGACCACGGTCACGACTATTGGACCGGCACCGTCTACACCACCAACCGCCGCGTGTGGGAACACGATGAGGAGTTCAAGGAATATCTCCACAAGACACGCTGCATGGCAGTCGATATGGAAACAGCCACCATCTTCGCTGCAGGATTCGCCAACGAGATACCGACAGGAGCGTTGCTGCTCGTCTCCGACCAGCCAATGATTCCTGAAGGTGTCAAGACAGAGGCAAGCGACAAAAAAGTGAGTTCAATGTTTGTCGACGAACATATCAAAATAGGTATCGACGCTCTGCATCAGATTATCGATAACAAACTGACAGTCAAACACTTGCGCTTCTAATGACCTACGAGCAGATTCTTTCGGACATTAAGAACAAGATTTACCATCCGGTGTATTTCCTGATGGGCGAGGAGCCTTATTTTATCGACACCATCAGCGATGCCATCGAGAGTACGGTCTTGGATGAAGCCGACAAGGCTTTTAACCAGATCGTCCTCTACGGAAAAGACGTCAACGTGCACGACATCGTGACACAGGCACGTAACTTCCCTATGATGGGTAACTACTTGGTAATCATCGTGAAAGAAGCTCAAGATGTGAGAAATATCGAGTCGATGGAGCCGTTCCTCGAGATGATTCCAGAGACTACTATTTTGGTTTTAAACTACAAATACAAGAAGCTCGACAAACGCACAAAATTCGCGAAAACACTCGAGAAAGACTATGTTCTGTTCGAGTCGAAAAAGCTCTACGATAGGGACATACCAAAGTGGATTGTCAATTATCTTGGCAACAAAAATTATAAGATTTCACAGAAAGCCTGTCAGATGCTTGCCGATTACCTTGGAACCGACCTCCTGAAAGTCCGTAATGAGTTGGAAAAACTGATGGTTGCGGTGCCGCAGAAAAAGGAAATCGACGACTTCGACGTGGAATATAACATCGGAATCTCCAAGGATTTCAACATCTTCGAGCTTCAAAAAGCCATAAGCTATGGCGACTTCCCGAAGGCAGTGCAGATTGTCAACTATTTTGGCGAGAACACAAAGGAAAATCCACTTATTGTAACAGTGATAAGGCTTTATGCATATTATTGCCAGCTTTTGAAGTTGCATTATGCCACCGATAAGAGCAAAAATTCCGTCGCCAGCATCATCGGTGTGAGCCCGTTCTTCGTTGAAGATTATTTCGAGGCCTCCCGACGCTACAACATCCGCAAATGCGTTGAAAACATTGCAGTCCTCCGTGATTTCGATCTGAAATCAAAAGGCTATAACATAGGCGATGTCTCGCAAAAAGATCTCTATCGGGAGATGATTTACAAGTTGATGCGCTGATTCTTCTTAATCCATTCCTTAGCATTCACAAACGCTTCAATCCACGGTGCTATCTCATCGTCTTTACGATCCTGCGGATAGAACGCCCACTGCCATGGTAAGAACGCTCTTTCAAGGTGCGGCATCATCGCGAGATGACGGCCGTCGGCGGAGCAGATGCCTGCCACTGACCATGGCGAACCGTTAGGATTTGCCGGGTATCCGTCGTAGCTGTAAGTCAACGCGATGTTGTATTTCTCCTTGCCGTATGGGAAGTTGAACTTGCCCTCGCCGTGAGCGATCCACACACCAAGCCGACGGCCTTTGAGGCTCGAAAGCATGATGCTGTTGGTGTCCTCGATGTTCACGTTCACGAAGCCAGACTCGAACTTATGTGAGTCGTTATGAATCATGCGCGGATGCTTGTCGTGGTCAGGGTAGATGAGGTTGAGTTCTGTCATGAGCTGGCAGCCGTTGCAGACGCCGAGACTCATGGTGTCAGGACGTTTGTAGAAGTTCTCGAGAGCCATGCGTGCTTTCTCGTTGAAGAGGAACGCTCCCGCCCAGCCTTTGGCTGAACCGAGTACGTCGGAGTTGCTGAAACCGCCAACAAACACTATCATGTTAACATCGCTGAGGTCTTCGCGTCCGCTTACGAGGTCGGTCATGTGTACATCCTTGACATCGAATCCGGCAGTGTAGAGCGCGTAAGCCATTTCACGGTCACATTGGCAACCTTTCTCACGGATGATGGCTGCCTTCACGCCTGAAGGTGTGCGACGGTGCATGTCGATGCCGAGGTCTTTGGCTTTGCCGGTGAATGTGCCGAAATCAAACTTAAGTGCTTGATTCTTATAGTTTTCGAAACGTTCTTTAGCTTTCGCTTCGCCACTCTGTTTTCTGTCGAGGAGATATGAACTCTTGTACCAGAGGTCGCGTAAAGCGTTGATATCCAATTCGTAAGCTTCTTGGCCTTTCTTAAGGTTGATGCTGCGCTTGCTGTTTGGCTTGCCGATGACAGCATATCTGATACCTTCTTTATCAAGTAACTCTTTGACTTTCTTATCTTTAACTTGAATAACGACTGCTGGCTGCTCACTGAACGCCACGCTGATGAGGTCGTTGCCGAGTGCGCTAAGGTCGATGTCCATGCCGCCTTCGTTGTTGGCGAATGTCATCTCAAGCAAGGTGGTAATCAAGCCGCCTGCCGACACGTCATGACCTGCGAGGATGAGTTTCTGCTCGATGAGCTTCTGTAGAGTGTTGAAGCTCTTCTTAAAGTATTCAGTATCAATGATGTCTGGCGTATTGTCGCCGACTCTGTTGATGATTTGTGCGAAGCTGCTGCCTCCGAGTTTGAAGGCGTCTTTCGAGAAGTCGATATACAGAATCTCAGTGTCTTTGTCGTTGACAACCACTGGCTTAACGGCTTTTCTGATGTCGGTGACTTCGCCTGCAGCTGTCACGATGACGGTGCCAGGGGCAAGGACCTTCTGACCGTTCTTGTATTTCTGTGTCATCGACAATGAGTCTTTACCTGTCGGGACGTTGATGCCGAGAGCTAACACGAAGTCGCTCAACGCTTTAACAGCACGGTAGAGTCGTGCGTTCTCGCCAGGGTTCTTGGCTGGCCACATCCAGTTGGCGCTCAATGACACGCCTTTGAGGTTCTCTTCGATTGGAGCCCAAACCAAGTTGGTAAGTGACTCAGCCACTGACAGTCTCGAGCCTGCTTCAGGGCTTACCAATGCTGCTGCCGGAGCATGTCCGAGTGCCGTTCCGATACCTCTAACACCTTGATAGTCAAGTGCCATGATGCCGAGGTTGGTGAGTGGGAGCTGTACCTCTCCGGCGCACTGCTGCAGGGCGACGCGACCCGTTACAGAACGGTCGACCTTGTTGGTGAGCCAGTCTTTACATGCCACGCCTTCTAGCTGAAGCACCTTCTTGAGGTAATCTTCAAATTTATTATTCTGATATTCGACTTTCTTGAAGTTGTAATCGACGTCGTTGTCGGTCAAAACGGTTTTAGGAGCGCTTCCGAAGAAGTCGGAGAGACTCAAATCGATAGGATTCACGCCGTTTTTGCGGATGAAACGCAGACGCTGATCGTCGGTCGACTCGCCAACCATATAATAAGGTGCGCGTTCACGTTCGGCTGTCTGGCGGATAATCTCCGTATCTTGTTTGTTTACAAGGAGTCCCATACGTTCCTGTGACTCGTTTCCGATGATTTCCTTGTCGGAAAGGGTAGGGTCGCCGACTGGGAGATTGTCGACATACACTGTGCCGCCGCTCTTGTCGATGAGCTCGCTGAGGCAGTTGAGGTGACCGCCGGCGCCGTGGTCGTGGATTGAACGCACCGGGTTGCTGTCGTTCTCCACCATGGCGCGGATGACGTTAGCTACACGTTTCTGCATCTCAGGGTTAGCACGCTGCACTGCGTTGAGCTCGATGGCGTTGGAATACTGGCCAGTACCCACGCTCGAGACCGCGGCGCCGCCCATTCCGATGCGGTAGTTGTCGCCGCCGAGCACTATGATGAGGTCGCCCGGCTCTGGGTCTTCCTTCATGCTGTCGTCAGCCGGAGCGAATCCGATGCCGCCCGCGAGCATGATGACCTTGTCGTAGCCGTAGTCGTTGGTTTTATTGTCGTTTTCGCTATGTTCGAAGGTGAGGAGTGAGCCGTTGATGAGCGGCTGCCCGAACTTGTTTCCGAAGTCTGAGGCGCCATTCGAAGCCTTGATGAGCAGCTCTTCAGGGGTCTGATAGAGCCACGGACGTGCCTTGAAGTTGTCTTCCCACTCGCGGCTCTCGTCGTTACGAGGGTAGCAAGTCATGTAAACGGCTGTTCCTGCCAACGGGATAGAGCCTCTGCCGCCAGCGAGACGGTCACGGATCTCACCGCCGGTGCCTGTAGCGGCTCCGTTGAACGGCTCGACGGTCGTTGGGAAGTTATGCGTCTCTGCCTTGACAGAGATAACAGTGTCTATGTCTTTGATTTTGAAGAAGTCGGCCTTATGCTGAGTTGCCGGCGCAAACTGTTCGACTTTCGGTCCGAGGATGAAGGCGACGTTGTCTTTATATGCTGAAACAAGGCGGTTGGTGTTGGTCTTCGAGGTCTTCTTGATGAGCGCGAAGAGCGTGTCAGGCATCTCCTTGCCATTAATAATAAAGGTGCCGTTGAAGATCTTATGGCGACAGTGCTCAGAGTTGACTTGTGCGAAGCCGTAGACCTCCGAGTCGGTGAGGGCGCGGCCTATCTTCTTGCTGATGCCTTTAAGATAATCGATCTCTTCCTGGCTGAGCGCGAGGCCTTCCTCGTTGTTGTATGCGTCGATGTCGGTGATATATTTCAGCGGCTCAGGCTTGCGGTCGACGAAAAACACGTTCTGGTCGAGGTCGTGGTATTTGTTTTGCAGCATCGGGTCGAAGCTGTTGTCGTTTTCCTCGACTGGACGGAACTCTTCGATACGAGAAACGCCGCGAATGCCCATGTTTTGAGTTATTTCGACGGCGTTGGTGCTCCAAGGTGTTATCATCTCGCGGCGTGGACCGAAGAAGAAGCCTTTCACGGTTTTTTCTTCGATTTTTGTGGCGTCGCCGAAGAGCCAACTGAATTTCTTGATGTCGTTATCTGAGTGATTCTCAACGCTTTCTACAGCGATGACAGTGTTTTGAATGGTTTGAAAAAATATTATCATTGCATGAAATTTTCGCTTTGCAAAAATAATAAAAAGTTAGAATTTAGGAGCGAGAAATTAGAAGTTTTTTAACTAAAAATTAATTTTTCAAAAAAATGTCGCACGTATTAATAAAAGTTGTATTTTTGCAGTCCGAAAAATTTGAAAAAAGTTTAAATACAAATTAATGTACGCAATCGTAGAAATAGCAGGGCAGCAGTTCAAAGTGAGCAAGGGAGACGAAATCTTCTGCAACCGCTTGAATGGCGAAATCGACAGCTCAATCAGCTTCGACAAGGTGTTGTTGATCGACAATGACGGCAGCACAAGGGTTGGCACCCCCGTCCTCGAAGGTGCTAAAGTAGATGCTAAGATCATCAAGCATCTGAGAGCCGACAAGGTTCTTGTTTTCAAAAAGAAAAGAAGAAAAGGTTATCAGACCTTAAACGGCCACCGTCAGGATCTGAGCAAGGTGCGCATTGAAAACATCACTGAATAATAAACCGAAAAAATTAAAGAATTATGGCACACAAGAAAGGCGTTGGTAGTTCCGAAAACGGTCGTGAATCACATAGCAAACGACTCGGAGTGAAAGTTTTCGGTGGACAGGCAGTCGTCGCAGGCAACATCATCGTTCGTCAGCGTGGCACACAGCATTATCCTGGTGACAATGTAGGCATGGGCAAAGATCATACTTTGTTCGCACTTACAGACGGCATCGTGGAATTCACAAGAAAGAGAGAAGATCGTTCGTACGTTAACGTCATCCCTGTTCAAGGCGAAGTGACTGAATAACGTTTTTGAAAACGAACAGAAAATAGTAGGGGCGAAAATTTTTTCGCCCCTACATTTTTTTTATTAATCCACAAACATTTCGTATCTTTGCACCATTAATCCTATTATTATGAGAAAACTCTTGCTTTTATACATCACATTGTTTTTATCGATGCCGGTATTTGCCCAACTTGAGGTCAAAGAAGGCTCTTTCAAGGAAGTCCCGGGCTTTGTCAATATCAATCCTGATCCCGACTATCAAACCGATGATAATGATCAGCCTTTTGCGGTGCTTAAGGTCCGAACCGAAAATATCAACGACAAACAACGCCGTGAACTGCGCTTTGAAAGTAATTTGGCTGTTGGCATAAATCTTGAATACAAAACCGGAGAGGTCTGGGTGTATCTCACAGCGAAATATGCCGACTATCTCAAGATCTCACATCCCGACCTGAGCTCCACCGAGTATTATTTTCCATCTGATATGAAACCGAAATGCGGCTATGAGTTGACACTTGTCAACAAATCGACTGCCGATGAAGAAATCGTGAAACGTTTGGAAATGCTCGAAAAAGCTAACGCTGCTGAGAAGGAGAGTAAGCCTGCCGAAAAGGAATCCAAAACTGTGGAAAAAGAGACAAAACCAGTGGAGAAGGAACCTAAACTATTGGAAAAATACGGCTTCATCACTGTGAAAACCTCACCGAAAGGTGCATTTGTGCTTGTCGATAATAAAATCGTGGGCATGACGCCTTATTTATCCGAGAAAATAAGTGTCGGGAGCCATAAGATATCAGTCAGTTTGGAAGGTTACGAGATGGCTGCCAAGCGAGTGGATGTCGAGGAAGGGAAGGAGAAAACGCTTGAGTTTATGCTTGTCAGCGAGAAAAAGCCGGCGAAAAAAACAGAGGCGACAAGGCATGCTGCATTTAGGCCGGGCAGTCCTAAGAAAGAAGGCGTTTTCTCGGTTGGCCCCGATAAACAGGTCGTCTTCGCACCAGGTAATGTGCAATATAAATCATCGAAAAGACGGACCTTTGCCGAGCATCAATGGGATGGTGGCAGTCTCATCGACTTCAACGGTATGCAGTCGGTGGTCGACAGCATATGGTTTGTGCTATCTTCTGATGAATGGAAATACTTGCTTGACAAGCGTAAGACGCAGTCGGGAATACGCTATGCTAAGGCTACCGTCAACGGTGTGTTTGGGGTTATTGTTCTGCCTGATGATTGGAAAAGTTCGTATTTTGACTTGAAAACTACGAACATCACGCGTGAAGACTGGATAATTAAACTTGAGGCAAACGGTGCTGTTTTCCTTCCTGCTGCGGGCTATCGTTTCGGCAGCTGGGACAAGGCTGTCGGCACTGACGGTTACTACTGGTCGAGCGACCCCGTCGACACCCCGTACCTACGCTTCAACGACGCAATTCTGAGCACCATGACCAACGTTTTCGACCATGATTACGGTCTCTCAGTGCGATTAGTGAAGGAGATGTAGTATTTCCGAATATTTTTTTCATTGATATAACTATTAATCTACTGAACTATTTACTATATTTGCACTTTGATTAACAAGAATAGATTCAATAGTTTCATGAAAAAACTCTTTATCTTCCTGATTTTCACGATATTAGCCTTTACATCATTTGCGCAGATGAAGCAGAAAGAGGTTGAGGCACTGAAAAACGACACCACAATATTTTTCGGAATAGGTAAAATCTGCAACTCATCCGATGAGGCGACGGAGAGTGCCCTGACAGAGCTGTTTGCCAATATTTCCAAAAACTGCGGCTCAAGCGCGATCTACATCGCAGGGAATGGCGAGACAAACAAACAACTCGAGAATATCATCCGCACTTTTAAAGAACCGATAATCGAGAAATCGACGGAACGAGCCATAGTTGAAGACGACGATGACGAGGAGTATCAGTATGTCGTCACTTTGAAACGCGGCGACTTCCGCGAGATGTGTGCCGACCGTGTGGCCGACATCCAGCGTTATATCACCAAAGGTGTGAAGATGGAAAACGATGCCTGTTACGAAGACGCTTTGAAGTCGTATTACTGGGCTCTGATGCTTTGCTACGCCCATCCGCAAGGCAATAAACTTCGCTTCCATGGCGATACCGAAACAGTTGACTATGAATGGCTTATAGACCGAATTAACGGTAATGACGGCATATTGAAGTCGTTTAACTTCATCGTGCCGAAAGAAAACGGAATCGAAGCCACGGACGACGGTCTGATGGTAAAGCTGAGAGTGAAAAACAACAGCGGCAAGATGGTCGTCAACCTTCGCTGCGACTGCCACGACGGACGCCGTTTCATGCCTAACACCGTGCGTGATGGCAAGCTGATGGTGCAGCTGCACGACAAAAATATCAACAGCTTCAAGATAAAGATAAACTACGAGTTTAAGGAAGACGCCAAGAAGATGAACATCGCGGTGTCGAACGCCATCGAACTCATCAAAGTACCTCGTTTTTCAAATAATATCTATACCGTCGACCTTGAGAAGACAATGTCGGTGAAGAAAGACGAAGAGGTTGAGGGCTGGAACAAAATAGAACATAACCGAGCCGTCGGTGAGCAAGCGTATCTCGCTAAGATGTCGTTGATAGAGAATGCATTACGTAGCGGAAATATCGCATCGGCACGCGAATGCTTCTCAAAAGAAGGCTACAACATGCTCGACACCCTCTCGCGCTACGGCCGCATGACTGTGATAGGCAAGCCCGACTATAAGTTTTTGCATTATAAAGACGAGGTGCTATGCCGTAGCATCACGGTGCAGTTCGACTTCCGCAACACCGTGGGCTTCTCGCAAGATCTGGTGTTCCGCTTCGACACCATCAACAAGGTGGTGACATCGCTGGCATTCCGTCTGTCGGACCAAGCCGAGGCGGACATCATCTCGAAGACGAAATGGCCCGAGGAGTCGAGGCTGATATTGGTAAATTTCCTCGAAGACTACCAGACGGCATATGCCTTGAAACGTCACAAATACCTCGAAAGCATCTACTCCGACGACGCCCTCATCATCGTAGGCCGAATAGTGAAAAAAACTGAGATTCCTGATCGTATGACGCTAAAGCTTACCAAGGAAGAAGCCGAGCTGACGAAATACGACAAGGATACTTACATGAAAAACCTCGCGATGTGCTTCAAAAACAACGAATACATCAGGTTGCGTTTCACCGAGACAGATTTTACTAAAGCCAACAACACCAAAGATGTTTACGGTGTTCGCGTACGACAGGAATACTTCTCTTCATCATACGGCGACGTGGGTTACCTCTTCCTGCTTGTCGACCTGCGTGGCGCGATGCCTCTCATCCATGTACGAGCTTGGCAGCCCGATAAAGTCGACCTTGAAAAATTAATGAACATGAGTGATGTGAGGTTTAATTAGTTTATAGTTTAAAGTTTATAGTTTAAAGTATAATATGAGACGTTTATATGTTTTATTGTTGATATTGTTTGCATCGTTGTGTGTGAGAGCGCAGATTTCCGTAAAAGAGGGCTCGTTCAAGCAAGTCGGACAGTTTTACACCATGAAGGAGGATATGACCGACGACAACTACACTCCGTTTGCAGTCATAAGGATTAACACGGAAAACATGACGGCTGCGCAGGTTGAACAACTTGGTTTTCAAGGCGATGCGCGTACGTTTTTCGACGTGGAGTTTCATGAAAAAGAAGTCTGGGTGTATCTCACATATCTCGCGACATACCTGAAAATAACGCATCCCGACTTGAGCTCGACGGAGTTTACCATCCCTTACGATATGGAGCCTTTGCAAGGATATGAGATGGTTTTGGTGAACGGAGCGGTGGCATCATCGGCTGGCAGAGGCTCGCTAACCGTGACGACGAAGCCTGAAGATGCCTCATTGACGATAAACGGAGTGCCTATTGGCGCTACACCATATTATAACGAAATGATGGCCGCCGGCCGATATGAGATAACGGTGTCGAAGAAAGACTACCAAATAGTTACACGAATTGTTGAGATTGCTGATAACGCCGATGTTAAAATAGAAATCCCTTTGGATCGGGAGATGGGACAACTTTATGTCGAATCGAAACCTGCAGGAGCTACAGTGTATGTGAATGATATCAAAAAAGGCGTTACTCCTTTGTTAATTAATGATGTAGAATGGGGGCGGCATCATGTGAGAATTGAGAAGAACGGATATGTAACTAAAGAAAAAGATGTTTGGTTTGATAATAACAATTCTTTTACGTTAGATGTTACTATGATACTTGTCTGTAAGACAAAGTCATTTAAAGTTAAGGGTGTGACATTTGATATGATAAAGGTCGAAGGAGGCTCGTATATGATGGGAGCCACCAAAGAACAGGAACAATATGCGCATGATAACGAGAAACCAGTCCATGAAGTGACGGTTAGCAGCTTTTATATCGGCAAATACGTAGTGACAGAAAACCTTTGGGATGCCGTGATGTATGGTGAGAAACCGAAAAACAACGTATCGGGGGAAGAACCCAAGACTGGCATAACGTGGAATGACGCCCAGAATTTTATCAATAAATTGAACAAAATCACTAAATCCAAGTTCAGGCTGCCGACTGAAGCGGAATGGCAATATGCGGCCAGAGGAGGAAAGGCAGGCAATGGCTTTGTGTATAGTGGTAGCGACAATTTGAGTGATGTCGGCTGGTATGATCAGAACGCTTCAAATAAACATCGAGTAGCAACAGCTGATCCCAATGAACTCGGGATTTACGACATGAGTGGTAATGTTATTGAGTTTTGCTCTGATTATTATGGAAGTTACAGCGCTGAAAAGCAAGTTAACCCTAAAGGTCCGGCGACTGGCAACAAACGTGTGGTAGTCGGTGGAAGCTATTCGAGCGGCTCTAAACTATGTCGCGTGTCGTCGAGGATAGCCATGGCACCTGATAAAAGATATGGGGATTGCGGATTTAGATTGGTATTAGAGCCTTGATTATGAAGAGATTAGCGATATTTTTTGTTTTTTTTATCCTTTCGCTAAGCGCGATGGCACAGCTTGAGGTGAAAACCGGATCATTTACGGAAGTGGTCGGTTTTGTCAATATCACCGATAAACAGAACGACATCAACAGCACGCCCTATGCCGTCATCAAGGTGAGGACAGAAAATATCAATGACAAAGAACGTCGCAGACTGAATTTCGACGGTGGCGCCAATGCCTTTTTTGAGTTGGAATACAAAGACGGTGAGGTGTGGGTCTATATCACGTATCTTGCGTCGCAGCTGAAGATTACACATCCAGACTTCGGCTCAGTCACCGTGGACATCCCAGTTGAGATGGCTCCTAAGAAAGGTTACGAGATGATTCTCACACGCAAGGCGGAGGCTATGGCAGGCTGGGGCTCACTGACATTGACCACACTGCCCGAAAACGGCGCTACAATATCGCTCAACGGCAAGGTCCTGAAGACGCTGACACCATACACCAACAATATGATAGCCGCAGGTACATACGAGGTCACCGTGTCGAAAGAGAACTATAAGACCGTCACGAAGATGATCGAGATTCATTCTGGCGATAATAACATTGCGATAGAAATGCCGGAAATATGCGGTAAAGTCAAAGTCACATCACAACCAACAGGAGCTACTGTTTATATCGATAACAAAAGATATGGCGTTACACCATGCAATATAGATGTTATTACCGGACAGCACATGATGCATGTGATTAAGGAAGGATGGATATCGACAGCCAAAAAATTTATCATCAAAGAAAACGAACAACTGACATCTGACGTCTTTTTGGTTAAATGTCCTGAAGGCGCTGTAAACGCTGTGTATACAATAAATGGGTCTAGAAAAGTTGTGTTTTCCAAAGGAAATATCCAATATCAACCGTCAACCAGAACCTGGCGTTTTGCGGAACATCAATACGATATTATCGGCGAAGGCAACAATAATATCTCAGACAGTTATGACGGCTGGATAGATTTGTTCGGCTGGGGAACAGGTCATAACCCAACAAAGGTTTCCGAAAAGGACGCTGATTATCAATCATTTGACGATTGGGGAAATAACCAATGGTTTACAATGGTAGCATGGAATGATGTGCTGTATAATCGGGAGACATTGTCGGGTATAAGATTCGCCAAAGCGACAGTCAATGACGTCAAAGGTTTGATACTGTTGCCTGACAACTGGAGAGCAGAGACATACGCTTTGAAACAAACAGATGATAGATCTGCCAATTACAATACCAATGTCATTTCATTATCAGATTGGGAGAATATCTTCGAGACTTTCGGCGCAGTCTTTTTGCCTGAAGCCGGTTTGCGCAAACCTCATAATTTTTCTTGCTGTGAAGGCCGTTATTGGACATCTTCGTCATGGACAAATGAAAAGAAGGATGTATACCAAGGCCATAATTTGTTTTTTTCCAACAAGGAGCAGTCGGCCACACAGAGCACTAAACGTCAATACGGATTAAGCGTACGTGTTGTTCAGGAAGTCAACAATTTGATAGCCGACGGGACATATAGTTATGATATTTCGGAAAAGCGTATGCGCGGCAAGGTCAAAGTAACCACCAACCCATTGGGAGCTACTGTTTATATTGACGATAAAGTCTGTGGAGTCACTCCATGTGTAGTGGAAGAGATATATCCTGGTTCCCATGAGCTGATGATAGCAAAACCGTTGTATAAAGTAGTGAGAAAACAATTTGTCGTGGAAAAAAACGACTTGTTTGAATATAATGAGGTGTTGGAAAAAGGTATCGACGGAATGATCAATTCGGAGTTTTCCGTTAGTCCTACAAAGAAAGTTAATTTTTCGAAAGGCAACCTCCAATACGAAGCTTCGACCAAAACCTGGCGTTTTGCGGATCACCAATGGGATAAAGCATATCATAATGATGCCAATTCTTCTGCGAAAAGCGAAGGCGTGAGAGATATGTTCGGCTGGGGAACCGGCGGGAACCCAATGAATACTTCTGATAACCCTAAGGACTATTCGAAATTTACCGATTGGGGGGCAAATGCTATTATCAATGGAGGTAATATGGCAAACTGTTGGAGAACGCCGACGAAGGATGAATGGCTTTATCTCTTGGAACAACGTCAGACGAAATCCGGTATGAGATATGTCAAAGCCAAAGTCAATGGTGATGACGGAATGGTTTTGTTGCCGGATTCTTGGGATAAAAAAACGTATAAGTTAAAAGGAGTCAATAAACCCAAGACGGAATATAAAGACAATGTTATATCGGCCGACGACTGGATAACTGTTTTTGAAGCAAACGGTGCGGTGTTCCTGGTCAACTATGCCCAACGTTATGTGTTAAGATATCCGAATCCAAAAGTACCATGTAAAATAAATATATCTCCCGGATCGAATTATTGGTCGTCTACAGCCACGCCTGGTGATGCGGATAGGGCCTACTGCATAAGCTTAAGCATAAGCAGTTTTGAATACGCGACTTATCGCGAACACGGATTCTATGTACGCCTTGTTCACGATGCCGAATAATATGTTATTTTTGGTGGATGTTTAAAAAATTATTATCTTTGCAGGTTAATTTTTTACTAATATGTTAACGATACCTTATATTAGAGAACATAAAGAGGAGTGTATCAACCGTCTGAGTATCAAGAACTTCACGAGATTTGAGCTCCTCGACGAGATTTTAGCGCTCGACGACGAACGCCGTAAGACACAGCAGGAAAACGACGAGGCTCTTGCCGAAGCCAACAGCATAGCACGTCAGGTGGGCGACCTCTGCAAGCAGGGAAAAGCAGCTGAGGCAGCACCGCTCAAAGCCCGCGTGGCCGAACTGAAAGAATTCACTAAGGTGAAAGGCGACCGTCTCGAAGAGCTTAAAGTGTTGATTCAGAATAAGTTGGTTGAGATTCCTAATACTCCGCACCCAATGGTTCCGCGTGGCAAGACAGCTGCCGACAACCTCGTGGTGAGCGAGGAAGGTACAATGCCTAACCTCCCGAAGAATGCACTTCCGCACTGGGAACTGCTCAACAAATATAAACTCGCCGACTTCGAACTCGGTAACAAGGTGACAGGCGCCGGATTCCCATTCTACACAGGACAAGGCGCACGTCTACAGCGCGCACTCATCAACTTCTTCCTCGACGAGGCTGTGAAAGACGGCTACTACGAGGTGCAGCCACCTATCGTGGTCAACGAGGCGTCAGCCTACGCTACAGGCCAGCTGCCGGATAAGGAAGCCCAGATGTACGCTGTGCCGCTCGATAAGATGTATATGATCCCGACCGCTGAGGTGCCGGTGACCAACATCTTCCGCGACATGATAGTACAGGAGAACGAGCTCCCGATCAAACGCGTGGCTTACTCAAACTGCTTCCGTCGTGAGGCAGGCTCATGGGGTAAGAACGTGCGCGGACTCAACCGTCTGCATCAGTTCGATAAGGTCGAGATCGTCGAAATTGCCAACCCTAACAACTCATACGAACGCCTCGAGGCTATGAAAGAACATGTGGCCGGACTGCTCCGTAAGCTCGAACTGCCATTCCATGTGCTCCGTCTCTGTGGCGGCGACATGAGCTGGACATCAGCAATGACTTACGATTACGAAGTGTGGTCGGCAGCACAGGGACTGTGGCTCGAGGTGAGCTCCGTGTCGTGCTTCGAGACATTCCAGGCTAACCGTATGAAGCTGAGATTCAAAGACAAAGACGGTAACATTCGCCTGGCTCACACACTCAACGGCAGCGCCCTCGCACTCCCACGTATCGTGGCAGCATTGCTCGAGAACAACCAGACAGAAGACGGTATCAGAATCCCTAAGGCACTTCAACCATACACAGGCTTTGAAATTATTAAGTAAAATATTGATAATCAGTGGTTTAGTTCTGACGATGGCTTGCACTGACAAGTCACCGTCAGGACAAATCAGCGCCATGCAGAAACGCGTGGATGCAGTGGAACGTCAGGTGGAAGATATTTATAATCAAGATTTTAACTTCTTGGTCGGTGAATATCAGGCACTCGACACCACCGTGGCAAGAACCAAAGACATCAGTCAGGAGATGGAACTACTGCAGGCATATCTGCAACAGTTTGAAGATCAGCATGTTGCTTTGCTTGAAGGCGCTAAGTTTTCCAGAAAACAACTCTCCGATCTGAAATCAGATGTCGAGAATAATATTTATGATGAAACAACGACATCGAAGTACATCAAAGACGAAGAAACCGAGCTCCGTATGATGGAGGCTCAAGTCAAGTATTTTCGAGAGAAATTCGACGAGCAGAAAAAAGTCGTGAAAAAACTGAGAAAGGAGTGATGCCATGAGGTCGTCGCGCTTTTTCACGATAATTTCCCTTATATTTTTTCTTTTTGCATCTTTACAAGATATTGATGCTCAAAAGGTTATGACGCAACGGCAACTCGATGAGAAACTGGCACGTGAACTCTATTACAAGAAAGACTACGAGAAGGCTCGCGACATCTATAAAAATCTTTACGACACTTACGACCAAGCCAGCTATTTCAATCAATACGCTGACTGTCTGATACTTACGGGCGACCTCGAGTCTGCTGAGAAGGCTTATAAGTCGTTTTTGAAGAAGAATCCTAAGAACTGGAAATCACACGTCGACCTGGCATACGTCTATCAGCAGCAGGGCGACAACCCCAAGGCGTTGAGATATCTCAACAAGATGATAAAAGATGTCCCCGACACACGAAATGCTATCATAGAAGTCACTAACCTGTTGAGAACCAGAAACTTCAACGATGTGGCGATAAGTCTGTTCGACCGCGGTGCAAAGAATCCTGATCTCAACTATAGTTTCAATCTCGAGAAGGCTTATACCTACAATTCGATGCTCGACTTTGAGAATGCAACCGAGTGCTATCTCCAGTATTTAAAGGAGAAACCGGAACAATACGAGATGGTGAAAAACCGTCTGCGTACGATGATGCTTTACGATCTCAACGGCAATGTCAGAGATGTGGTGCGCATGGCGTTGCTGCGTAAGACGCAGGAAGAACCTGAAAATGAGGAGTTTTCGTCGCTGCTGATGTGGTATTCGCTGCAGGAGCAAGACTACGACCTCGCCTTGATGCAACTCAAGGCTCTTGATAAAAGGGGCAAGAACAACTACGAGAGCGACATCCTCTATGTGGCACAGATCGCCGGCGATAACAAACAATATGACATCGCCATCGAGGCCTACGACTATATCTTGAAGAAGTCGGGTGAGGGCGTCTTCTACGTGCAGGCGACCGTCGGATTTATCAAGAATAGCTATGAAAAAGCTAAGGCTGAAGGTAACCGCGACAAGAGTTTTTATGAGGATCTTTCGGAGACAATCGACTACGCTTTTGATAAGATCGGATACACAAATGCAATGATGCCTCTGGTGCTGGTTCAGGCCGACATCCTGGCGTTTGAGTTGGGACGTTATGACGATGCTAAAACGTTGTTAAACAGAACTTTGACATTAGGATTCTTGCCGCAAACCAATGCAGAGCTGAAGATGAAACTGGCTGATATTTATTTGTTGACCGACGAGGTGTGGGATGCCACTTTGCTCTATTCGCAGGTCGAGAAATCGATGAAAAACGAGCCGATAGCGCATGAGGCGAGGTTTAAAAACGCTCAGCTTCGTTATTTCATTGGCGAATTCGAATGGGCTAACGCCGCTTTGGATGTCCTCAAAGCCGCCACCTCGAAGCTTGTGGCTAACGATGCGATGACACTCTCACTGACAATCAGCGATAACCTCGAATACGACACTATCGCCTTGAAACGTATAGCAAAAGCTGACTATTACATCTATCAGCGTAAGTACGACCTAGCCAACGTGGTCCTCGACTCGGTGGCGGCGTATAACCCTAACGAGGTGAGTCTGCCGAATGTGTTTTATCGGAAAGCGAAAATAGCAATCAACGAGGGCAATTATGAGCTCGCAGATAGTCTTTATAAACGTGTTTACGAAGGCTATGCCGACAGCTATATTGCCGACGAGGCATTGGCAGAAGATGCACAACTGCTTGAAACTCTGTTAAATAGAAAAGAAGAGGCGATGGAGTGCTACTCACGACTCTTCGATTATTACACCGCCAGCGTTTATGTGGCGCAGGCCCGCAAGAGCTATCGCCGATTGCGTGATGAAATAAAATGATGATTATGGAAAACTACAATGATTTGGTGAGGCCGAAAAAAGCCCTCGGACAGCATTTCCTGGTCGATTTGAACATCGCCCGAAAAATCGTCGACTCACTCTCCGACAACCACGACACTGTGATTGAAGTAGGCGCCGGTATGGGAGTGTTGACGCAGTATCTTATTGAAGATCAATTAGATAAGCTACAAGTGGTGGAAATCGACAAGGAGTCGGTAGAGTTCCTGAAAAAGAAATTTCCTGAGCTTGAAGGACATCTAACTTTAGGTGATTTCTTGAAACAGGACCTAACGTCATTTCGACCGGAACAAACAGATCATAACCGTCATTTCGACCGACCGCAGGGAGCGGAGAAATCTCCTGCTATTGAAGGAGATTCCTCGGCTGCGCTCGGAATGACGTGTAATGACGTGGGAGTCATCGGTAACTTCCCTTACAACATCAGTTCGCAAATCTTTTTCCAGATTCTGAAATACCGCAATAACGTCTCGGAATGTGTCGGCATGATTCAGAAAGAAGTGGCTGAGCGTATCGCAGCCGGTCCGGGGAGCAAGACCTACGGCATCCTGAGTGTGCTTCTGCAGGCTTGGTACGACATCGAATATCTGTTTACGGTCAACGAGAACGTGTTCAACCCACCACCGAAGGTGAAATCGGCAGTTATCAGACTTAAACGTAACAATGTCAAAGAGTTAGATTGCGACGAGAAACTGTTTGTCACCGTGGTGAAACAGGCTTTCAACCAACGCAGAAAGACATTGAGAAACTCATTACGCTCGATGATTCCGGCAGAAATCATCAATAATGAGGTTTTTAACAAACGCCCGGAACAATTGTCTGTAGCGGAATTTGTTGATTTAACCCGCCTTTTTCATTGAAATTTTCACTGTCGTAAACGCTGCGATTCCACCGATAATGGTGATGGTGGCAAGCACAATTAGCACATCCTGCAGTTGCAGCGCAACGGGATAATACTCCACGATGTAGCTGCCGTTGCCGTTGCCGAGACGGATGATGCCGACATATTGCTGCAGCAGCACCGCGATGATGCCGAGAATCAGTCCAAGGATGCCGCCGACGACCGAGATGATGGTTCCTTCGTTGAGGAAGATGCTGCGTATCAATGAGTTGTCGCCTCCCATGGCACGCAGTGTAGCTGTATCTTTTTTCTTCTCGATGATGAGCATGCTGAGCGATCCGATGACGTTGAACGTCGCCATCACCAAGATGAAAACAAGTATCAGATACACAGCGAGTTTCTCCGATTTCATCATCTTATATAATGTCGACTGTTGCTCGTATTGGTCGAAGACGTTGAAATCCGGGCCGACGATGGATTTTATTTCTTTTTTGATTTTATTCAAATTAGCTGATTGGTTGGTGAAAACCTCTACTGCTGATGCAAGTCCTTCATATCCAATGAGTTTAGACAGCCATTCGTAAGGTGCCAGAACCATCGTAGCGTCGACGTCTTGATTGGTCTCAAACGTCTGATGCACAAACAGTTGTCCTGTGTTGAAGCTGTTTTCGAGATTGAATGACGAGGCGTTGCCGCGCCTTGGGACGTACACCTGAAGCATCGAGAAAGGGTTGTTGGGGTTGATGCCCAGATAATAAGCCATCCCGATGCCAGGAATCGCCATCCCCACATCAGCATTAGTGCCGAATCGTCCAGATTTTATTATCGATTTGTCGATTCGCTCGACTTGATAAAACTCCTCCGGAACGCCTTTGATTTGTCCGATCTGCTGCTTGTCCTGATTGCGGAACAGCGCGTCTTCGGTGATGGTCGGCAAAACCAGCTCGACGTTTTTTATATTTTTAATTTTGTCAAAAGGGAAATCGTTGATATTCAATGTTTTACCATCGACTGAAGTAATCTGCAGGTCGGACGACATCTTATGAATCGAGTCGCTGATGACCACGTTGAAGCCGTTGAAGATCGAGAGCACGAAGATCATGGCGAAGGCGGCAATGCCAACGCTCACAATCGAAATCCATGTCACGATGTTGATGAGGTTGTGACTCTTCTTGGCGAGAAGATAACGTTGCGCTATGAATAACGGCAGCTTCAAGACTTGAGCAGATTGTCAATGTTTTCAATATAATCGAGCGAGTCGTCCTCGAAAAACTGCAGCTCTGGAATCACCCTTACCTGCATCTTGATGCGGTCGCCGAGCTTGCCGCGGATTGATTTTGTCATGGCGTTAACCTCTTTCACCACAGCGGTTTTGGCTTCACGGTCAGGGCCGAACACGCTGAGATAGACGCGTGCATACGACATGTCGCTCGTCACGTTGACCTTCGTCACGGTAATCATGATGTTTCCTTGGGTGCGGATCTCCCTCTGGAATATCTCGCTGAGCTCTTTCTGGATCAGCTTCGCAATTTTCTGTTGTCTTTTTGTTTCCATAGCGATGCAAAAATAAGATTTTTTTTGATTTGTACGGTAAGGTTTATATAAAAATTATTGTTTAAATTTGCATGTCAATATGGTTAAAGGTTAAAAGAGTAAAGTTAAAAGAAAAATGAGAATCGTAGCACAAAGAGTCAGTCGCGCTTCCGTCACCATCGACGGCGTTTTGAAATCACAGATAGGGAAGGGGATGATGGTGCTTTTGGGCATCGAAGAGGCTGATAATCAAGAAGATGTGGAATATCTTTGCCAGAAGCTGACGAAGCTTCGCATTTTTGCCGATGAGAACAACGCGATGAACCTTGACATCAACCAGGTTGAAGGCGATTTTCTGGTGGTGAGCCAGTTCACGCTTCACGCGATGACGAAAAAAGGCAACCGTCCGAGCTTCATAAAAGCTGCAAGACCTGAGCATGCTATCCCGCTTTATGAATTGTTTCTCAAGAGGTTAGCTGAGGTCTCAGGCCGAAAGGTGGAATGCGGCGAATTCGGTGCCGATATGAAGGTGGAACTGATAAACGACGGGCCGGTTACGATTATTTTTGATACGAAAAACAAAGAATAATGCTGCTTTTTTACAGAAAATATGGCGATCCGAAGAACAAGCCGATAGTGGTTCTGCACGGCGTGCTGGGGCTTTCCGACAACTGGGATTATTTTGGAAAACGCTTTGCCGAGCTGGGCTTTTACGTCATAGTTCCCGACATGCGAAACCATGGGCAGTCGCCGCGGTATGAGACTTTCAACTACAAGGTGATGGCGCACGATGTGAAGAAAGTGCTTGAGTATGAGCATATTACGCGCTGCTACGTCATAGGGCACAGCATGGGAGGCAAGATTGCAATGATGCTGGCCTTCGAGAATCCGCAACTCGTTGAGCGTCTGGAGGTTTTGGACATTAGTCCGCGTAAGTTCGAGCATCCTCTGCAGCATGTGGGCTTCATCGACGCAATGGGAAAGGTCGACCTGAAACATGTGAAACGTCGCAGCGACGTTGAGGAACAACTGGCGAAGTATAATTTCGAGAAGCGTGTTTTGCTGTTTCTGCTTAAAAATCTGTCGTACAGCCATGAACACGGTTTCCGTTGGAAGCCATATCTGAAATCGATTTACAACAACATCGGAGAGATAGGTAAAGGTCTTGAGAATCAGGGCGTTTACCATGGCCCGACGCTGTTCATCCGAGGTGGTCAGTCGGATTATGTTTTAGATAAAGATATTGAACAAATCAAAGAGCAATTCACTGATTATCAGATTGTTACGCTTCCTGAATCGGGGCATTGGATCCATGTCGACGACCCAACAGGATTTATGAGTGAAACAGAAAAATTTTTGTTGCACGTTTAAAAAAATTGTATCTTTGTAGTCTTAAATTAGTATAAAAGTGTAGTTATGATTCCATCGAAACAGAAGGTTTTAGAAGTTTTGAAAGACGTTGTTTATTTCCCGAAGGGAAGTAATATCGTTGATGCTGAGATGGTTAAGGACGTAGAGGTTGGAGAAGGTCTGGTACGTTTCAAACTCGTTCTTGACGATGTCGATGACGAGAAAAACGAGTTCGTTGTCGAGAATGCAAAGAAGATTTTAAATGATAATTTTGGAGATATTGATGTCGACATCATCCCGACGGCTCCGGTGACTATGCTCTCAAAGGTGAAGCATATCATCGCGGTGGCATCGGGTAAAGGCGGTGTCGGTAAATCGACAGTAGCTGTGAACCTCGCGGTGGCGTTGGCAGTGCAAGGCTTCCGTGTGGGTATGCTCGACGCCGATATCTACGGTCCGTCGGTGCCTATCATGTTCGGTACTGAAGGCGTTCAGCCTGAGTGTTACGACAAGGACGGCAAGACATACATGGTGCCGGTCAATAAGTTCGGCATCAAATTGATGAGTATCGGCATGATGGTCAATGCTGAGACACCGCTCATCTGGCGTGGACCTATGGCGACAAGCGCTCTCACACAGCTCATGACCGAGACCGACTGGGGCGAGCTCGACTTTTTGGTCGTCGACATGCCTCCGGGAACAGGCGACATACAGCTCTGTCTGGCACAGAACTTCAAAGTCGCGGGCTCGATTATCGTGACGACACCTCAGAAGGTGGCCTTCGCCGACGTGCGCCGTGCCGCTAACATGTTTAAACACAAGGGTGTGAGCATCCCGATCCTTGGATTGGTAGAGAATATGGCATATTTCACGCCAAGTGACATGCCCGACAAGAAATATTACATCTTCGGTCAGGGTCATGGCAAGGAGTTCGCTGAAGAGTTGGGTATCCCATTCCTTGGCGCCATCCCGATGGATGAAAACATAGCCAGCGCGGGCGACAAAGGCACGCCTTACACCTTCGGTAACTTCGGTCCGGTGACGGCAGCATTTGAGAAAGTAGCAAGAAAAGTTATTGAATTAGTGTAAAAATGGATAGAGAAGCGATAGAAAAGAAAGTGAAGAACGTGCTGTTGCAGATCGAGCCTTATCTGAAGGCCGACGGCGGTGGCGTGGAGTTTGTGCGTATGGACGACGACATGACGGTGTGGGTGAAGCTCACAGGTCATTGCGCCAACTGTCCGCATAGCACACAGACGCTGAAAAACGGCATCGAAAACACTATGAAAAGTGTTATTCCTGAAATTAAATCTGTCGAGAAGATTTAATGGTTATTGGTTATAGGTTATTGGTTATTGAATTTTTGAATTAAGAAATATAATGTTAAATTAAAAACTAAAAACATGAAGAAAACTTTACTATTCTTAGCGGTAGTGTTGATGGGAATGAGCATGATGGCTCAGACCACCTACACAAAAGTTACATCGGCTTCAGAACTTGAGGCAGGTGCAAATTACCTCATTGTCGGTTATGATGAGGCTCTCGGCTATTGCGCCATGAGTTATCAGAAAACAAATAACCGTCATGCTATCCAGGTCACAGAAGGTGGCGGCAGCATCACATTGGTTCCGGCATCAGATCCTAGCAGCCAGACAGAGGCTTATCAGATCACACTTGGCGGCAACGCAGGTGCTTGGACATTCTTCGATGAGTTGAAAAACGGTTACCTCTATGCAGCCAGCAGCTCGGGCAACCAGCTGAAGACCCAGACAACCAACAACGCTAACGGTCAGTGGAGCATCGTTTTCGACGGTGACGGCACAGCTGTTGTCACTGCACAGGGCGAAAACACACGTAACGTCATGCGCTTCAACGAGAATAGCTCAAACGGCGATCCTCTGTTCAACTGCTATCTGCCTACTTCAACAGCCGGCGTCAATGTTATGTTCTACAAAGAGGGTGGCGGCACGATCTTCCCTGAGCCTACCAACTATCCTTCAACGTTCTATTCAACAGTTGACAGAGTCAACGTGACACTTGATTGGACTGATGCCGTGGGCGAGCAGCTTCCGGCAAAATATCTCGTGGTGGCTTCAACAGGTGCTATCCCGGTTCCTACCGACGGCGTGCCGGTTCCTAACGGCGCATTGGCAAAGAACGTGTCGTATGGCGTACAGACTGTCACTTTCACAGGTTTGAACGGCGCAACGACTTACAACTTCGCTATCTTCCCGTATACCAACAGCGGTGAGAACATCAACTATAAGACCGATGGCGATTATCCGACAGCCAGCGAGACTACCGACGATGTGACACTCTTGTTTGCATCAGATTTTGCCAATAGTTTGGCACCATTCACAGCTTACGATGTGGAAGGCGAACAGGGATGGGCAACAGGTGCATATCAGGGCACTCCATACGCAAAGATGAGCGGATATGCAGGCGGCACCAACTATCCTAACGAAGACTGGCTTATCACACCTGATCTTTTGCATGGCTACACAAGCAACGAGATTGAAGTAAACTTCATGAATGCTTATAAGTTTGATGGTGACCCTCTTAAAGTGTTGTACACAGAAGATTACGACGGAATGAGCGATCCTAACGAATTCGCTTGGGTTGATATCACCGACAACTTCGAATGGTCGGCAGGTGAATATGCATGGGCTACAACATCATATACGTTGGTCAACATGCAGGATATGCACCACATGTACCTCGCATTCAAATACACCAGCACAGCTACAGCATCATCGACATGGGAAGTCGCCGAAGTCCAGATCTACGGCATTGGCTACACTTCAGTCGCTGAAAATGCTGCAACTTTGGTCAACATCTATCCTAACCCTGCCGAAAACAGCGTCAACATCGTTGCCGAAAGCGATGCCAACGTGCAGATTATCGACATGGTTGGCCGCACAGTGATGAGCATCGACGTGGTCGAAGGTGTGAACACTATCAGCGTGGCCGACCTTGAGAGCGGTGTTTACTTCGTGAGAATGAACGGTGCAGTTGTGAAATTCGTTAAGAAGTAAACGATTACAAAACACATTATATTCTGTAGAGACGTGCCACGGCGCGTCTCTACATTTTAATCGATGATTATCAGTTATCTGAAATATCGCATCAAAGCTAAGGGTAAATACCATCTGCATTCGCCGTTGGTTTTTTCGTTGTATGAAAATGTTTTGGAAAAACCATACGATGATTTGGAAAATAACCTCGATGCGTTTATTCATGATAATCCATTGATTTTCAAAGACGAAGATGCGGTGACGGTTGTCAAGGACATCCACCGTAGCAGACAAGACGAAAAGGATTGGGAAACGTTGATAAATAGGGATAATGTGAGGTTGAGCATCGATTGTTGGCGTTTTGGCATAGTTTTTGTTATGGATAGGATAAAAAAAGAACATTATATATTAAAGGTATGAAAGTTTACACGAAGACAGGCGACAAGGGCACTACATCGCTGGTTAACGGCACCCGAGTGGGCAAGGATGATCTACGTCTCGAAGCTTACGGCACCCTCGACGAGCTGAGTGCGTTCATCGCGGTACTGATGGACTCGACCGACAGGTTTAACGACGTTTTCAAGCGCATCCAGGAGCGTTTGCTAGTGGCTGAGTGCTTGCTGGCCACCGACGAAAACAGTGAGCTGAAGAAACAGCTTCCGCAGATGGAAGAGGCCGACGTGGAAGGCATCGAGAGATTCATCGACGAGATGAATGAGACGTTGAAACCGCTTAACAGTCTCATCATCCCGGGCGGCAATCTACTGGCATCGAAATGTCATGTGTGCCGCACGGTGTGCAGAAGAGCTGAAAGGGCAGTGGTTCGCATGAGCCGACAGCATGAGGTTAACCCGGTGATAATGAGATATTTAAACCGTTTGTCGGATATGTTTTTCGTGATGTCACGGGTGTTTTCGGAAGGCGACACTAAGTGGCAGCCGGGGAAGTGAAAATTTTTTAAATTTTTTACTTGACAAAATAAAAATTTGTAGTATTTTTGCACCCCAAATTAAAGAAGGATTAACTAAGAAAGAACAAACTATGTATTGGACATTAGAATTAGCGTCGAAAATGGAGGATGCTCCGTGGCCGGCAACGAGAGATGAGCTGCTTGAGTGGGCAATGAGAACGGGCGCACCGCAGGAAGTTATTGAAAACCTTCAGGAAATCGAGGATGAAGGCGATGTTTACGAGCGTATCGAAGACCTCTGGCCGGATTATCCTACGAAAGATGACTTTTTCTTCCACGAGGATGAATATTGATTAGCTAATCGGTTGATTACCAACAAGTTAAAAGGGTTATTAGGTTAACTAATAGCCCTTTTTTGTGTTCAAATAAGTTATTATAAAGACTTAATTGGAACCATAAGTTACCCAAATTTTGAACATAGTTTTGTACGTTTTACAACGATGAATTACAGTAGCTTTTGGGGTGGGTTAAGTTGTTGATAATAAATGAGATGGCGTCCAAAAACCTAGGTTAACTTATTTTGTCACAGAATACCTTGAAATTTTTCTGTTTACGCTGATTTCAGATCACATGGCATTGAAAAAATGTGTGACAAATTAGAAGAAAAGAGAGTTCAAGAAATTGAAGAAATAATCCTTATTTCTGATACTCCATCTTTGCTCCCAACAACAAACATTTCCGATTTCAACAAGCCGTTTTTGTCGGTCAGGTTATCAACATAAAGCGGCTTGTTTAGGATGAAATGCTTGCAGAAGAATCTGTCGCCGACCTGCCATTTTGAGTTCTCGGTCTCTAGAATTTCAAAACATAGATTGCCGAGGTATTTCAACACACTCCGACGATTAGGATTCCATTTTATTTGAATACAGTCGCCTATCTTAAAGTCTTCCGTGTTGATTTTCATATCGTTGAATTCGCCTGAATTTTTGCCAGATAGAAGTTGTATGTGCTCAAGATACGAACACCAGTTTTCATAACCGACATATTTTGCCAACACATCCAATGTGTATAATCTGATGCTTGAATCGTCATTCATCTTGTCGTAACCGAACAAACGTTTCAAGGTTTTCGCGTTGATTGACGATTGTGGCACTTTATTATTGATGTCCTGTTGGATGATGTCGAAATCGTTAGGCGACAATGTCTTAGCCTTCATTCCTGCGGTTTCCTTTATGTCTTCGCGCAGATTGTCAAGCTCTTTGATGTTTCTCGAAACGGAAGTGGTAGCCATAAAACATAATTATTTTACAAAAATACAAAATTGTTTCATTGCAGTGGAAAATAAACTAATTTTGCAAAAACAAATCATCATGAAAGAAAGTCTCACATCTGGCTCGTTCGGAAAGATGGCTGAAAGCATATCGAAATTACATGATTATCAGCTATTTAAACAGGGAAGTGCTGGCTATAGTATATTATATACTGTTATTAGTGGAGAAAGAAAACTTTTTCTGAAAGCGGTTAATTGTGAACAAGGCAGTGAGGCGGAGAATCTTGCTCGTTTGCAGCGTGAATATTTGATCCTTGAAATGCTCTATGGCAATGAGCATATAGTGAGATGCATTGACTGGCATGATGATGCCGAAGTGGGTCCTTGCATTGTCATGGAATACGTTGATGGCGAGACATTGGCTGATTTTTTGAAAACTAATCCTTCAAACAAAGAAAGGAAACGCATCTTGAATGAGTTGCTTGATGCTGTCGGTTTTATTCATAAACATCAGGTCGTTCATAATGATTTGAAGACTGATAACATACTTATCACTCGTAATGGGCATAATGTCAAACTGATTGATTTTGGCTATGCCGACTGCGATTCCAATATCGACAAAGCAACAGGTGGGACAAAGGCTTTCGCTTCTCCGGAATTGGTTGATCGGGAAACAACTGATATCACGAGCGACATTTATTCTTTGGGCTTTATTATTAAGGCGTTGTTCCCGCATCGCTATAGTTCTATTGTTCGCAAATGCCAACAAAAAGAAACCAACGACAGGTATCAATATGTTTCGGAGTTGATCAAAGAAATCCGTTTTCGCAAATGGGTTAAATGGTCGGCAGTGGCAGTTGTTGTCGTCGCTTTGACGGTTTTGGCGTGGCCTCAACAAAAGAAATTGAATATTGACGACATTCATCAGACATATCAAACCATATACGATAAGTATGAGAAAACCATAAAGGACGGTATAGCCGACAGCACTTTGATATACATAGACTTCGTAAAGTTTTATTTGGCTGATTTTGCCAGGGATATGCAGATCGCTCGTCTTGAGATGATGCCTGATGCAGAAGACTTGCAGCATGTTTTCGAGAACGATTTCATGGTTGAATACGGAAGGTTATATGACAAACTCAGTGAGTTGTGTGTTTCTTTGCCTTCGTTTTATAATGTTGTGGATGACGATGCCCTTATGAAGGCGCTTGAAAAAGAACATGGACTGCTGCTTGATAAAAATCGTGAGAAGCAAAAACAGCTTAATGAAATGTATATACAAAACAAGTACCAATAAGTACCGGTATTATATTTTATAAATCTTTTACCTTTGTAACGGAGAAGGCAGTGTCGAATTTCTTAGTGCGAAGTGATTTTTTCCATTTGGAATAAAAAAAATTATTATATTTGCACACATAAAATATCGGTAGCGATACCGTCTGTCTGAAAGTGAGAATCTCGCAAATTTGAACGAAACAAGACAGGCTAAGTACGCTGCGTGCCCATAAAGCACGCACTGCTTTCCATATCTTTGTTTCGGGCAATGCGAGAGCCTTCACTTCAAGATAGGATTGGGGTGCGGGCTTTTTTTTATTGTCTGTTTCCCAACACAAACAGAAACAGCGTAAGCCGAAAAGCTGAAATAGAGTAGGCTTAATAAAAAGTTGTGCCCAATGAACAAAGTAAGGGCTATTTGAAATGAGAGTTATTATTTTACACAAACAAAGTTCCAACGAACCCGTTGAAGTCCCGGTTAACATGGAATACCAAGGTATTGAAAATGAACAGTGCACTTCTGTTTGGTGGTATGACAAGCAAAATAATAAACATAGCGAGACTGTAAAAGAATCAGTAGCCCAAATAAAAGCGATGATTTAGAATCCTAAATGAAGGAAGATTAAATCAAGAGAATCCGTCAAACAAAAGCTGAGAACTATAGATGATAACCACTGTCGAAGATTACTATAAAACAACCCATAAAACCTCAGCCAATTCTAAGGATTTTGAATTGGTTGAGCAGGATTTTGACGTATTTCCGAAAGAAGGTATTTATATTGGTGTGTTTGAATCAGTGACAGGTGATAAACTGCCAGCACTAATTCCGATAGATCAAACCAACGGTATTTGTTTTCTGACAACGCCTGATAATGAAAGAATTATAAAAAACACCATTCAAATGATGGCGCTTCGATTGGCGTTATCAATACCTCCAGGCTTATGTCGGTTTACGCTTTTTGATGCTAAAGGTCAGGGTGGAAATCTAATAAATCTTTCTTATTTAAATTCAAAAATCATAGGAGAGCGAATATTAACAGACACTTCTGATTTGAAAGCGGAATTGATGAAAGTTAAGAATAATATTCCGATGGTAATCCAGAAAGTGTTGGGTGCCAGATATGCAGATAAAACTCTTGTGGATTATAATGGAAGTGCAGGTGAGTTGGCAAAACCATATCATTTTATTATCCTAACAGATGTACCTTATGCGATAGATAAAGAGACTGGCGATTTACTTGATCATATTGTAAAGACAGGAAAAAAGGCTGGTGTATATACTATTATCAGTTTTGACACTACATATACTGCTGGTAAGGAGTACGAATATAATCCGATGCCTCTTCTTGATAGTATGACAGTGGTTTATGAGAAGAATCAAAGATATTATATAAAAAATATCATTGATGAAGAAATATTCAGAAAATTCACATTACATCTGGATACCTCTTTCCCTGATGTCGCCCAAACGGAAGAGATTCAGGAGTATATCAATAAAAGTCTGCAAAGAGCACAGAATGTCGCTATTAGTATTGCCGATAAGTTTACCGATAAGAATATATGGAGTTATAACGCAAGTTATGGCATAGAGGTTCCTATTGGTAAGGTAAACTCAACTGATGTTCAGAATTTTGTACTTAGTGTGGAAGATGGTCGCGGACAATCTTATCATCATTGTTTGATTGGTGGATCGACAGGTTCCGGCAAAACAGTATTGTTACACAACATAATCTGTAATACTGCTTGGCTTTATTCTCCTGACGATGTACAATTTCTGCTGCTTGATTTTAAGGAAGGTACAGAGTTCGTAATATATAAAGACTTGCCTCATGTAAAGGTTCTGTCAATAAAGAGTGAATTGGAATTTGCCAAAAATGTCTTTCAATTTATTGATGCGGAGATTTCTCGTCGTGGAGAACTATTTAAAACACTTGGAGCAAATAATTTATTGGAGTACAATAAAAAAGCTGATAAAAAACTACCTCGTTATATCATAATTATTGATGAGTTTCAAAAGTTGTTTGATAGTAGTTTCCGTATTTCGGAATATTTTGCTGGCAGAATATCAGATATTGGAAAAAGAGGAAGATCGTTTGGAATCAATATGATACTATCAACACAGGGATTGGGTGATCTTAGTGTTGGTCATGCATTGGATGAATTTGGTTTGAGGATTTCTATGAGACTTAATTCAGAAGACGAATGCAGGCGTATCCTTGGTTCTGATAATGCTGCACCGCGTACTCTGACAAAAAAAGGCGAATCGGTGTATTGTCCTGGTGGTAATTATAAGGACAATGTAATTTATCAAGTCGCCTATTTAAATGACGAAAAGATTAAAGGGATTATTAGTAAGTTAAAATCCAAATATGAGAGTTCCGATACGAATGGCTTTAGTCGATATATATTTGATGGTCAAGAACCTGCTGACATAAACACCAATGCCGATATTCAGGATTTTGTCCCAACGAATGGCAAAATAAAAGTGTATGTCGGAACGCCATTTGCGCTCAATGATTCACATTCATGTTATTCATTACAAAGAGAAAATGGTTATAACATACTTATTGTAGGTCAGGATCAGGAGACTGCAACTTCAGTCATTTTCCATTCAATGGAGCAAATAATCAAACAATCTTCAGATGAGTCAAGGTTTGTTATTTGTGACAAAACAAATGAAGAAAGCCCATTGTTTGGTAAGTACAAAGAATTGCAGGAAAAGTTTTCTAATTTAAAAGTCTCAAGTGAAGATGAGGATATTGAAAGACGTATAGAACAGATGTGTGTAGAGTTGGATAGGAGAAAAACGCAAAAAGGAAATTGCGCACGATTAGTTTTGGCTTTTCACAACCTGTATAATTTCAGGCCTGTAAGAATTCTTCGAGGAGACAGAATGACTTCCATCTGTACTAAACTGATGGAACTTGTGAGCGATGGCCCTGAATATGGAATCCATGTTATTGCCTATATAGATACTATGCAGCATTACGAGAGGATTTTTGATAATAGGGATTTCCTGTTTGAGTGGAGAATTGGTATGGAACTGAAAGGTGGTGAAGGGTTTAGAATCTATGGCAATATTGACAAATCTACGGTTAGGAATAACTATACGGCAAATCTTCGTTCCGCTGAGATGGAAGATGATGTAATTGAAAAAATCAAAATTTACAAATTATAAAGGCTATGGCAGAGTATAAGGTTTATCTTGATTATATTCATCATGTTGATGATCAAACACAAAGTGAAATTCTTGACAAAGAAAATGCGATAAGAGATTCTTATGAGAATCAATTGGCAGAGCTTAAGGAAAATCATAAAACTGAAATTGATAATTTGAAAAAAGAATATGATTCTTCAGCTGCTGATGTTAATAAGAAAATAAATGAATTTGTTGCAAAAGTCAAAAAAGAAAGGGAAACGGAAAGAATTTCGGCTGAGAATGAAAAAAACAGTCTTATCAAGAAATATGAAAAGGAAATAGCGGATTTAAGAAATCAACATGCGAAATCAAATGCTGATGCTGAAAACGTGATGAAATCTTTTGTTGCAAAGAATAATAAAGAAAGAGAAGCTGAAAGAATTTCGGCGGAGAATGAAAAAAATAACCTGATCAAGAAATATTTGAGTGAAATCAGTAATCTTAAAGAAACTATTTCTGCAAAAGAGCAAGAGCTTAAGAACTTTGATGATTCTATTACCAAAGCTGAATATGAATCCATTAAAGAACAATATGAGAAAGAGAACGCAGAATTAAAAACAAAGGTCACGTATATTAAAGTTGGAGATAAAACAATGCTGGGAGATAAACAAACTGTAGCAGTTCTTACTTCGTATATTGACGCTTATAATAAGCAAAAAAAATTAAACGAAGATTATCAATCCCAGCTAAAAGCCAAAGACAAGGTCATATATGATATGAAAAACAGAAGTTTTTTCGAAAAATTAAAAGATTTGTTTAAAAAATAACCTATAGCTATGCAGTATCAATCAATTCAAAAACAACAAGAGGCTTTACAACGCCTGAAGCACTTCCTTGAAGGGTTTCAAGAAGAGTTAATTGGAACCATGGATCGTTACAAGAAAAGAGTGGAAGATTTACATGTTGATGGACTTTCAGAAGAAGTATATAGGAAATATTCAGGTGACAATTATTCCCGTGATAAAGACTATATACACAGCCTAATAACTCACATTCAAAACACTGATATTCCATATATAAACAAAAACCTTGGTGCAACTGAAGAAAATAAAATAGCAGCTTCGGGGGCTTCATATGGTGGATTAGATTTTTAAAAAACGAAAATAAAAACAGTGCATTATGGCAACCTTTGACTTTGATTTCGACGCTGCTTTTAGTGACATATTTGGCAAAGAAGAAAAAGTGACAGCCCAAGATGATATTATTTTGTCACTATTTGATCATGTACAAAAAACAATCTTTAGGGCATATTCAAAAGATTATCCGAAAGAATTGTTAGATATGAACAAATGGTATGATAAAGCTGTAGAAGGAGATGCCAAAGCCCAAAACAACCTCGGTTTCTGTTATTATAATGAAAATAAGTATGTTGAGGCACTGGAATGGTTTAACAAGGCGGCGGAACAAGGCATTATTGAGGCACAATTCAATTTGGCGGCTTGTGATATATGTCTTAATGGTAGTTACGGTTGTGATTATAGGCAAGTATTGAATAGGCTCTTAAAAGTGGCAGAACAAGGTATGGCCGAGGCACAACACATTTTAGGTCAATTATATTACAATGGTAGAATAGTTGACCAAAATTATTATAATGCAGTAGATTGGTATTTCAAAGCAGCAGAACAGGGTTTTTCACCATCGCAAAACAAATTGGGTATTTGTTATCAATATGGTCAAGGCGTTTTAGGAAGCGATAAGGCCAAGAAGGCTTTTGAGTGGTACATAAAGGCTGCAGAACAGGGTTTTGGACCAGGGCAATACAATTTGGGCAAATGTTACGCAAGGGGTGTCGGAGTCACAACAGACCCTGTCAGGGCTATTGAATGGTACACCAAAGCTGCCGAACAGGGTTATAGACTTGAAGAAGTACAGGATTACCTGAGCAGATACTTGACTTTTGAAGGGGAAACCAAGGACGCTGAAAAGGGAGATGCATCAGCGCAATACTCTCTGGGCGAGTATTATCGAACTGGCGATTTTGTAAACAAAGATTTAGATGAAGCTTTTAGATGGTACACCAAGGCGGCCGAGCAAGGTAATAGAATGGCATACGAAAGACTTATCGAATGGTATTACTATGGTGAGGGCGTTGACAAAGACCTTGCAAAGGCTGTGGAATTGACTATTGAAGGGGGTGTCGATAATACAGGATGTTTTGGTGGTTGTGTGGACACGAACGTTCTTATTGATAGTTGTGATGAAGATAAAGAGAAAGGATTCCAAATGCTTTCAAAATTAGCCGAACATGGTTTTTCTAGAGCTCAATTCTTATTGGGTAATCGATATCGCGATGGTAATGGCACGGAACAAGACCTCGCCAAGGCTGTTGAATGGTACACCAAGGCGGCCGATAGGGGTGATGATGCTGCACAACAGGCTTTAAAAGATTTGGGTGTAAATAATAATCAATAATAGTTATATGTACCGAACTTTTACCGCATCCCGAATCTCTGAAGGCAATGTCCTCTTCCCACCGACCATCATTTTTGATGACAACGGCGTAACAGTGCGTTGCCCGTTTATCTTCAGTGGCAAATCGACTTACATCCCCTACAATTTTATTTCTTCGGTACATATATCAACGCCAATCATCGGCTTTTCAACAATTTCTTTTATCGCATTTGGAGAAAGAGTTTCAATTCATGGTTTCTGGCATTCGGAGGCCGTTGAAATGAGGCAAATTATAATTGATAACCAACAACAACTATAAATATAGAAAGATTCTTTATCATATTGTTTGCTTTAATTCTTTTAGGTGCGTTTGTTATTGCTGGATCAGGAATATATGGTATCATTACTATTACTGGTATTATTATTTTTATTGTATTAATTGTTGATATTGTTAAGAATTGATTTTTTATTATTTTTGCATATAAAGAATAATCATCATGGAAACAAACAATATGGGCAAGAAAATGCCAGAACATTTACTCAAACAGCTGATAAAAGCTGCTGAAGAAGGAGACATTGATGCTCAATTGGAACTCGGAAATTTGTATGAAGACGGCGAACAAGTTGAACGGAACTATGACGAAGCCTTCAAATGGTATGAAAAAGCAGCTAAACAGGGCAATGCATATGCACAATTCGCGATGGGTGATATGTATTATGATGAATTCCACAAGAAGAAAACGAATTCTATTGGAGTCAGATGGTTCAAAAAAGCAGCTGCGCAGAGTAATGAGTATGCGATGGAAAAGTTGGGTGATGCGTATTATCATGGCGGCGGAGTGAGGCGGAACTATGAAGAAGCTGTCAAATGGTATAAGAAAGCTGCAGATTATAATCTTGGTTGGTCAATACAACGCTTGGGTGATATGTATTATTATGGTGAAGGCGTTGAACAAAGCTTCGATGAGGCTTATAAATGGTATTGTAAGGCCGAAGAATTAAATGATTTTGGGGGAGTCATAGATATTGATATTGACAGTATGTATGTTAATGGAGAGGTCCCGTCAAAATACCATAAAAAGGATCTCAAGAGGTTTAAAAACAATGCTCATAAAGACTGGCATGCATGTAAAAGGCTTGGCGCGATGTATCACAATGGGATGGGAGTGAAGCCAAACGACAAAATCGCACGTAGGTGGTACATGAAAATGATCAACACACAAGATGATCCGGGACGCAGAATGTGTGACTTGGCAAATATGTACTATTATGGAGAAGGAATTAACCAAGACTATAAAGAAGCTATAAAATTGTATAAAAAGGCTGCTAACAATGGAGAAGTTATTGCACGGGCTGAGATATTAGAAATATGGTGTAAAGAAAATACTCCCAAAATAGACTTTAGAACTGCCTATAAATGGATTAAATATTGGGCAGGAGAAGATGTGGATATTGCTCAATATAATTTAGGTCTGATTTATCTTGAAGGCAAGTACTTGAAACGAAATCTGAAGAAAGCACTATTTTGGATAACTAAAGCAGCAGAACAAGGCTATAAGCCGGCACAGAAAAAACTTGCCAAAATTTACAAGTAATTTTTTTGTAAGATGAGAAAAAGGGATTGGGAATCTGCTATGCGAGGCTCATGGCGTGGACAACTAAAAGTAGCCGAATGTTATTTTGAGGGTATTGGTGTAGATATAGATTATAAAGAAGCTGTCAAATGGTATGAGCTAGCAGCAGTCAATTATGACTGGGGCGATTTGGGTATAAATGATGCGGCTCTACGGCTTGCCCAATGTTATAGAGAAGGCCTTGGTGTTGAGGTCGATTTTGAAAAAGCTGCTGAATGGTACGATAAAGCGGGCTGGCATAAATTTGCGGAACTGGTTAGACTTTACGGCAATGATGCCGAAAATAATGATCCGGATTGTCCATTTTAATAATCTGCTGATGCTATTTGTAAAATAAACAGTATCAATTACTTAATTCGCTGATAAGTTGGCTTGACGAAATTAATCGTCAGGCCAACTTATTTTTTCTCAATAAATTAATCAAATTCAACCAGGTATAATTTATAAATAATAAATTTTTAAGATGGATAATAATAATTTAAAAGTTTTAGAAAATTTAAATAATAATTATAATTTAATTATAAAAATAACAGCAAAATTATGGCAAATTTAAATAAAAAGCATAATAAAAAAATAAAAGTGATAGGAATGGGATATAATAAATTCCATATGACAGTTTCTCACTATGGGAGTAAGCCAGAACCCATAACAATTAATCATAAAAAAGTAATCGCTCTGGCATTGGTCGTTAAAACAAAATATAACATACTTTGTTATTATACTCTGCTTGAAACAGATCCAACCAAAAAACAAGAAGCCGCCAAAACCGTTCGCTTTGTTGCGAACAATATATCTATTTGATATATTTGAGCAATGCATTAGGCATGCTAAAATAATACGCCTTCATTGTATGGGCGTTAAAAAGGTTCTTTGACATATTGCAAAATATTACATTATTATTCAATCTTTTACATACGCAAAAGTTTGTAAGACAGAGAATTATAAAAATAATAAAAATTTATGAATAAAAGTTTATTAATAGAAAACAACAATAATTTTCAAGGTATTTCCGTAGATGGATACTATATAAATAATTATATTTCTTTTAATGAAGAATCTCAACTTTTGGAGCTTTTTGAAAAAAGATCTAACATGTGTGGGATAGGTACTAAACGATTAAAGAACTTCTTAAACCGTAAAGTTAAAGAAGGTGACAAAGTGGCGGAAATTTTATGCTTGGCTTTGAAACTTGAAGACGAACGCATTTCGTCAAGAATATATAGCGACAAGTATCGTAAAAGAGCCTTTAATAAAGTTGAACGCTATCTCAGAAAATTTATAGAGGTACTGGAAGATTCTAGTATATGTGAATACGGTTATATAACAGCTCCATATTATGATTACAACATATATCAACATGATAAATTTGTCACATTATGTATAGACCTACCGGGAAATCATCAAATAGGATTTGTCATACCAACGTATTTGAAAATTGGTGAACATTATAAGAAGAAGGTGAAACAATCTAAAAAAACCGTTCTAACAAAAATAGAGGAAGTTATAACCAGTATATATGGTGAACAGATAACTCAAAAATACGGAGAATCAGCTTACGATACAAATGTTAAGCTTCCTAATGTTTACTTTTGGGAAAAAGATGATATCGTTCTAGTAATCAAGCCCAAGTTATATCGTTATGTTACGACATGTGATAATGTAACATCATACGATAGAGATTATATTAATAAGGAACTTACGAAACTAATATATAGAGATTATTTTTACAATAAAGACAGAAATTAATAATTTAGCCAAGTCAAAGAATCTTCGAGCAGTGGCATCCTTGCCACTGCTTTTTTTATATGGTAATCAGAGGCTATCAATATGACTATTCTGACAAAGCAGATTCAAACTCATCACGTACTGAATCCCAAATCTCTTGGGCTTTGGCGGAATTATCTTCTGATACATACACGGCATCATGCAGCCAAACTAAGTCGATATTCCCATCGGATAGTTTTTCGCAGACCAAACTCATGAAGTCTGTTTCTATCCAGGCTAACTTATTTTGCATCTGCTTTTGAGTCAACAGCCAATTCCTAATCGCAGGGAATTTCTGCTTAAAATAGTAATCGACGTCTCCAATAGCTTTTTTCTTTTTACCTACCCGATTCCTATATTGTTGAAAACGTTCTTTAATATCTGATCTGTCAGGTGCATAGACAAAGTCCTCAGGCAGCAAACCTCCGCCATGTACCGTGAACATGTCAACGACCTCATCATATAAACGACCAGACTTCACCGTTTCTAAATAAGCGGTCTTTTCCACTTTGGATATTGTATTCGGAAGTATGGCTGTCATGAAATAAAACATGGCGTTGTGCATGTCAATTTCATGCGTTAATCCTAATGACTTTAAATAAGTCTTCCTATCCTTTTTCTTTAAGTTGTGAATTGCGCCATACCATCTTCCTTTAATAAATGCAGCTTGTTTACACTTATACCAATTGACAGGATATAATGTGCCTTTGACATCAAATCCTTCATCGTAAATAGGATTATTGAAGTGTTTAAAAAGTAAATGTGCATGTGGTTGATTGTCAATGAATTGATTTACTTTGTGATGCATATTATATGGTGTTGTTGTAGAAGTAATGGGTGGTGATTCTGTTTTTTTATTAATATATATATTAATGAAATAATTTTTTAACAATAAATTATTGTAATTGAATTTGATTACAAGTGATGAACCAGCGCAAAATTTCTCGAGATCAAAATCGGTGAACGCTTTTTCAATCAGCTCATAAGAATTACAAGCTATATACTCATCTTTGCCGGCAAGGAAACGAGGTATTGTCATCTGATGCTCAGAGGCAAGTACATTAAAAGCAGAGTTTTTATACTTGCGAATGAGTCTCTGGATTGTCGCTCTACCTATGTTTATCATTTCCGCCATATCAAATTCATTAAGGTTAGTAACGATATCATCTCTACCGGAAAAAATGATTAACAAGGAAACAAGTTTGGCAAATGTGAGATCGCCGATATTTGTAAGATACGTGGCGAGGTTCTTTTTGATGATGATTTCGCCATACGTTTTGTGTAGTTTGAGACTTGCAAACTCTTTCAACTTCATAAGCCACAAGGACTTGCAGCTTAAATAAAACAAATAAGATTTACTCATATTAAAAGAATGATTATTTATTCTGGATATATTTAAACATCATATATCCTATCACTTTATATATGTATTTATGCAAAAATTTTTAAGTTTTTAGGAACTCTTTATATAAAAACTTACACAAACACCAAAATCATAGCACCTTGGTTTATCTTCAACAGCAAAGCGAGCATTACGAACCTGTTATGATAACTAGTTTATGAAACTAAAAACTCCGACAGGATTTCCCTGTTGATCAAATATCCTCCTTTCGACTTCTTACAACATTTCGGAATCATTTCAGCTTGATTTTCTGTGAATTCCATGCTGTCTTCCCATCGGACTTTGTTACTGGTTATTCTGACAATTCTTAATGGCTTTTTCATCATGATAATTACTTTTACTATTTATTGTTTCTTGATGCGATACGGAGGACGTAAAGTATCCCAGAAACAGTTTCTTCAAAATCCCGACGGAAAGAAAGACGTTTAAAGTGTATGCCTTCTCGCTTTAAATAGAGCACACTTTAAACAGATCATCATTGTATTATCTACTATTATCCGGATCTTTTAATTCCGATGGGAAATTTCGAAAAGTTCGCAAGCCATTGATGAATAATATTATATTGACAATCAACAATTTAGCTACTATTGAATGTTGAATTTATAAAATTCCCATCGGGAAATGTTGTGTTTTCACGACAAAAATGATTGTTTTAAGTTGTGAAAATATATGCGCTCCTCCGCCAAACGGAATCTGGATTCTGCTATTTTCGCAATACACAGTCAAAAAACTGTGCTCAAAAGAAAACGTGTTCAAATAATATTATAAAGAATATGGATACACAAAATGAAACGCTATCGAATCAGTCTTTGACTTATACGAACACAGCGGTCATATACGCTCGCGTGTCGTCGGAGACGGATCGTCAAAACACGGAAAGGCAGATAGTCGAACTTCGTGATTACGCAGAGAGAAACCGCATGATGATTGAGAAAGAATTCAGCGAACATATTTCAGGAGCCAAAAAGAACGAAGAAAGAATCACTTTATGTGAATGCCTGGAGTATTGCAAGACAAACCATATACATACCTTATTAATTAATGCGCTCGACAGATTGGGAAGGAATGTGGATGAGGTGCTGGCTAATGTTAAGTTTTGTAAAGACAACAATATCAACATATACTTTCAGAAAGAGAACCTAAATATCTTTCAACCTGATGGAACCAAGAATCCGTTTCTAAACATATTCATCAGTGTGCTTGGCACTTGTGCGGAACTTGAAAGAAGCAATATCGCATATAGACTTGCCACTGGGAGAAAACGCTATATGGAGAACGGAGGTAAGATGGGACGCAAAAAGGGGTATAGGAAAAGTCATGAAAAGAAGCAGGAAGAGTATAAGGATGTTATTGTTTTCCTACGTAAAGGTTATCCCGTCCGAGTCACTGCAAAGCTGACAGGCAAAGGTATAAGTACTGTAATGAGAATAAAAAAAGAGTTTGAAGTAGAATGAATAGATCACCAACTTTTAAATGCTGTATTTGTAAAAAGGAGAAACAAGGATACGGTAACAACCCTGATCCCTATATGTTTCATGGAAGATGCTGTGATTCATGTAATCGACAGTATGTTATTCCATTGAGATTTATGCTCTCTAAACAGAATAACTCTACATAATTTTTGATATTGTTTATCATCAAAAGTTTGTTAAAATTCCATGTCGGATCAGGTAACAGACATCATGACTCTTGTAGTTTTGAGTGAAAAAACTGACAATAAATCCGAAAAAACGACTAAAAATCAGTCGAAAACCACAAAAACTGCAAGGTTTTTTCATGGATCTTATATCGTTGCACTTTCGTTGTGCAACCAATTGTCTATTGCCTTGTTAATAACTAATTAAAACACAACTATTTACGATCCCGCCGGAAGTATTTGCCTGGATACCGTTTAAACATGTTATTGGATATGAGCTTAGATGATAGGTGGGGAGGGGGGCCTGGAGGATTAATTTGTGCTTCATAACAGCACTGATGCGATCCGTTTTTAACATTAATCAGTTGCGTGTTGAGCGGATATAATTTAAAAGTTTAAAGGGAGAAGGCTGCCTTTAATTAAAAATAATTTACTAAAAAATGGAAAATGCACAATTTATAGAATCAGTTGTCAACCTAACAAATGAAATCACGGAGCTTAAAAAACAGTTGCGGTTGCAGAGGAAGCCGGTTTACACAAATCGAGAGATGGTGGAGATGTTGGGTGTGTCAACTGGAACATTGAAAAAGTGGCGAAACTCTGGATTGTTGGGCTTTACACAAGTTGGATCAACCTATTTCTATTCTCCAGATGATATTAAAGAGTTTATGACCAAAAATCATTATGAAGCCTACGCGTTGTAGATTGTAGTTGAAAGTTATTAAAGCCTGGAACACTTACATTCCAGGCTTTTTGTTATTAGTTGAAACACACATCGAGTTTGCACATTTCGTTGGTTACAGTTTCATCAAGGAATTCCGCATAGGTTTTCTCGGTCGCAAGTATGCTGGCATGTCCCATCAGTTGACTAACTACATGAAGGCTTACACCATTGTTCAGTGCTGTGACGCAGAAAGTATGACGGGCGACGTGCATAGTTAGTGGAAACTTAAAACCGAGTTTTTTGCCAATCTCATTAAGCGAAGTGTTTAGAGTCTTGTCAACAGAGTTTATTCGCATTTTAAGTTTACGACCGGATATCTTGTCATCACCAAAAGTCCAGTTCTCTGGCAAAAGATCGAACACAAATCTCGTGTTTCGGCCTTTACCCTTCCATTTTTTGAGTATGTCTATTGCCTGTTGTGGCAGTGTGGGTGGAACTTTACCTTTTGTTTTGGTCTTGACTTGTACCTTATTAATCTTCTTGTTTTTGAAATCAATGTTTGACCATTCAAGGGTGACGATGTCGGATATGCGCAATCCACATGCATAGTATGCAAAAAGGAAAATATCCATAATTTCCAGAGTGCGATTCTTTGAGTTGGATATGGGCTTGTACTCTTTGAACTTTTGTATTTGTTCTTGTGTCAAGTAATGTATCTTCTTCGCATCAGTCATATCCGGATTATAGGATCTGTCCTTGATACTCATATATCCGTCATTGATAATTGGGTTGGCAGTTACACTGTCTATAAGACCATTGTCCCTCGCATATTTGACGGTTCTTATGATAGGAGTAAGGCAGTGATTAATGCCCTCAATACTTGTATTGCCTCTGCGATTTCTTTTGTATTCAACGAATTTGTTAATCAAATCCAAATTAATATCAGCCACATTTAAGTTTGGCTGGTTTAATTCGTTCGTAACAAACTTGTCAAACTGATTTATATAACAGCTGTTGTTGTAATATACAGAGTATCCGTATGTATTACGTGAAAACATTAGTTCGTTCAGCTTATCGGCGTATTGTTTGAACAAGATTACACAAGAAGACTTGTCATCTTGTTTTTCGGAACCGTTCAGTATGGTATCTACTACCTTATATGTAATGTTACCATTATAAGATAAAAGCTGCTCATGTATCTTTTGTTTGAACGTCATGAGCTTGCCGTTCAACACCGCTGATTGTCTGTTTTTACTTTTTACAACCTGCATTTTACTATCCCAATCAGCTGGATTGATGAAAACATTTGTAGTCTTCTTTATATACCTGCCTTGTACATAATAACGGACATAGATAGGGGTTTCGCCCCTTTGATTAGTGGACGGACGTAACCAGAAGTTACAGGCGGGAATTTTTGGTTTGATTCTTCCCATATATTAAAGATCAGTTATTTTTCATTTGTATAATGATTCTAAATTAGAATGATTATCGTTAATAATTTGTTTAGTAATGTTTAATATGTATATGATACTTTATCACCATGTTGTCAGCATTTATTTGAACGCGAGTATAGAAGATTTTTTGATGTCGTGAACGATAATAATGAAGAAGTTACAAACATGGGATAAATACAATGACAAACCAACAGGTGCCGCCCACCTGTTGAGGGAAGGCGGTGCCTGGTTTGAATGTGGGAGATTTTACTTCTCCCACGTTCTTGCTGGTTCGTGATGCATTTCAAAGTGCATTACAAGCTCTTTGATTTTGTGTTTGATGACAAGTTCGTATGCATTAGTGTGAAACAGAGGCTGGCAATACAGCGTATTGCCATTTCTTAACACTTTTGCGAGTTTTGTAATATTGTCATTACCCATGATGTAGAAAAAGCTTTTGCATTTTCTACTTGCAAGCATTCTTGCGAACGCGACGCTATCACATTTTATGATAGCAAATGAATGAAAATAAAAATTTGTAAACATATGTTTATTATTTATAAATTTCTTAACCATTTCCTTTAAAATTTTCTTTATCATATCTTTATTTTTTTTAACTATCATATATATATGCTCTTTATTTCATTTCAGAAAATAAAGCGTCAACTTTTTTTAGACACGGGGAACAGATTATCGATGACTCGATAAGGTTGGTTGTAGGAAAAGGTTTGTAAAAGAGTGGCACTGGTAATCGCAGTGCCACTCTGGTGAGGTTTAATAATTATAATCTAGTTTTATTTCCGTTCCATCATCATTATAGCATTTATATCTAATGATATTGTTATAAAAATCTGATGGGCCGTGCCACATGGATTCTTCGCGTTCTTTATAATCATAACACAATACATCAGCGTCTGATTGTTTAATAATAGACCAATAATAAGGAGTTAGCTCTAGGATATTTGGAATATCTTCGGAGACATCACAGTGTCTGCCATTAAAATATTGGTCGCGAATTGCACATTTAGGATAGCACCTTATTATGACATCGGCGTATTGATCATGTCTTTTGATCATGATGTTTTTTGACAATATGAAGTCGGATTCTTTTGCCGGATTGAAGCAATGCCATATATGTATTTCCTCACCATAGAAACACTCTATAACATGTTCTATTTTGGAAAGATTTGATTCATGAGATGTCATAATTTCATTCTTGTATGGCTCAAGCTTTTCTTTGTAATTATTGGAAACTAAATAGCTGATCGTTATTTCGTTTGTTAGATCTATATATAGTTTTGTATAAAATTGTGAATCGCCCAAGTCAAAAATGGTACAATCATGAGCAATATAACCGCACAAGTGAACCCCATAACGTCTAAGTAGACTAATGAGATTGTCGCAAATACGTTTGTTTATGACTGGATGATAATGGGAGTATTCCGTATCGAATATCATGGATATAGCAAGTTTCTCTTCAATTTGTAGAATTGTTGATAGGAAATTTGCGAACTTGTCACCTGTCTTAGCCCTATTATTGAGGAATTTTTTAACTCTATTAATACCTATCCCACACATTGCTTTTTCTTCAAATAAAAACTGTTCCAAATGACGTGCTTCATCTAACGTAATTTTATTGGATAATATGTTTAATACGATGGATGATTTGTTTTTGTCAGTAATCTCCGTATTTTTATAGTTATATTTGTTTTTGAGATACAGCCCCATCGTGTTATCAAATGTGTCGTAACACAGTTCTTCATCATAGCAATTTGATATGTCTATTTGATCCTCATTCTCGTCACCATAGGCTAGAGGTGTTTCATACTCAGGACTCCAAGTCATGCGGTTGTATTCTTTGATAAATTCCTCGCTTGAAATATCACCGTTTTCATAATGCTTATAAAGCGCTGAAACATCATTGAGTGTTTCCAATGATCTTGTTTTATAACAAAAATATACTAACTCGGGATGCCGTTTAGCTGATGTTTCACAATCATTTTCATTATTAGCAACTACTTTGTTGCTCGCTTTAGTCTCAATGGATTTGCTGCTTTTTGCAGCATTCTTGTTTTTTTTCATATATAGAAATATTAATTTTAAAAATTATTAATTTATTATTTATGAATAAAAAGTTATTTTTTACTGAAAGCATTTGATTAAAGGTGGCGGTCTGGGCACATTTCTCCCACCCCCTTCTTCATATCATTATTTTTCATATTCAAAATCCTATATTTTTCCTTTTCACACTTTTATATTCTTTATCTTTCATTTTCTTAATACTTATTTTAATTTTAAACAAACCAATTTCATACTCTTTCATATTCCATTACTTTTTATTTTTAACACTTTATTTTTTAATTACATAAATAATATCGGAGCGTTTGTGGTTTGATTAATTGGTTTCTTCTGGATGTGGTATATTGGTTGTTGTTATGGAGAATAATTGTGCACAAAAGACAGCGCAAACTTGCAGATAAATAAAAAAAAGAAAAAACTATGAATAATTTAAATATTCAGCTGACGCAGGATAATGAATCCCGTTGGCATTTTGTGGTGGATTTGACAGCAGAACAGTATGATGATGTGACGGATATTATTAATATATTAATAGGTATAGTTAACAACAGAAAGAAAAACAAGATTCCAAATGACCCAATGTATGACTTTTCTGATTTGGAACAGTTCGTGAAACCTTTGAATCTCGAGAAAGGCGATAAGATAGGATAAACAGCTTGCTATTTGGATTTTAATTTCAAACATGGGGTTAGGATAATGATCTTACCCCATGTTTGTTTTGGGCTGGTTAGTATGCTGAGAAAGATAAATGTGCAAAAGGACGGATATTACATATTAATAATATTCGTCTGCTTCTGATAACGAAAAAGTTGTATCTTTGCAGCGTGTTATCGGAGGTTTAGGAGTCTTGCCTCTGAAACAATGGAAAGGAGATAGAGGATTCTTGTGCTAACTTGTTGATTGTGTGGAGTATAGCCGCATTTAACAATACGGATAAGTTACCCAAATTTTGAACATGGTTGACACTAACTGATTGATTAACAATGGCGATTCTCATCTTCCACGAGGACGAATACTAGAATATAATTGATTGAAAATCAATTGAATGAAAAAGAGACGTCGTTATGGCGTCTCTTTTTTTAATGTGCGGCGTTCATTGCCTTGGCGCGTCGTTTTGAGTCTTCCAAAACCTCGATGGCTTGCTGGTTGAGCCAGCGTTCCTCGTCGGTCTCAGGCGTTATCACTACTCCGTGTGGCTTCGAATGATGATTCTCATCGAGATATGAGAACGTGGCAAAGCCGTCGGCGGCTACCTTTTCCGGCTCGCGGCTGCGGTACATCTTAGTGTAAACCGTCAATGTTGAGCGTCCTGCGGCGATGACTTTGCTCTCGAAGGTGACGATGTCGCCCGCGAAGATAGGGAACTTGAAGTCGATGCCATGGAGCACAAGAAGAACAGTGTCTTTAGTGTCAACATATTGAGCCACAGCGAAATACGAGCTTTCTAAGAAATATTCTGAGCAGCGACCGGCGAAAAATGTCTGATGATGATTGAGGTCGGCGAGTTTTATTAATCTTTGTGAAAAAGTAGCTTTCATTGTATGAAAATTTGATGCAAAGATACGAATTTAGTTAAAAGTTAAAAGAGGAAAGTTAAAAGATGTTGGATAGTAGCTAATGGCTATTTATCTCTCCCTTCGTTCAATAACATTATCCAGACGATATCGGTCGCCGGTGGCGGGTCCTATGGCGTCGATAAACTGCTGGTCGTAGCCTGGTGTCTCGTGACCCCAACGTTGGAAGTTGCCGTTCTCGTCGACACGGCGTTTGATCTGGTCGTTGTATCTGACAATCAGGTATTTGGCTAATTTATCCCAGCGTTGCATCATGCGGTCGGCGTAGGCTATGCTTTTCTTGTTGAGATAGTCGCGTCGGTCGGCGGCTGTCATCGTCTCGATGGCTTTCAGCACTTCTTCTTGGTCGGCGAAATAATAGTCTTCGAGCTCGTTTTGGGCTATGCGGAGGTCGCCGATCATCATCGAATAGCGAGGATATATCATGTTTGCCACCCAGAATGCCGATTCGAAGCTGAACTCGTTGCGAGGGTTGTTCTCGGGACGGAAGCAGTCGGGCACTTGGGTGATGCAGCAGTATAGTGGAACGTAGGCGACCATGTCGGCGTCGTCGCAGTTAAACCATGTGATGCCGCCCACGTCGTCGGGCAGCCATGAGCGCATCTGGCATGTCATGGTGAAGCCGCTTTGTTGTGTGGCTATTGGGCGTTCGCGGTAGTAGTCGATGCTGTCGGTCGAGCGGAAATGCATTGGCAGCGGGCGTATCGGCATTCCCCACGGGCCGGCGGTCATGTCGGCAGTCATGTCGAGAGGTGTGCCTTCGAAGTGGTCGCGCATGTCGTGTTGCAGGTCGCGTAATGATAGCGGGGCGTCGGGTCTCACCCACAGAGGCATGCCGTCGCAGACGTCGAACTCGCCGTTGATATAAGGCAGATACTGGTCCATATCAGAGCGGTGATGGCGGAAGAAGCTCCACACGCGGGCGTCGGCGTAGCGCACATTCTCGAAGTCGATGGGACAGTAGGCGTCGCGGAAAGAGAAGTCTTTGTCGCTGCCTTCGTAGAAGCCCTTTTCGCGGGCGAAACTGATGACATCGTGGGCGTAGACGCATTCTATCTCGGGGCGGTTTATCTTCTTGAGGTTTTTGCTGCTGATGCTGTTTTTAGAGTCTTTTTCTTGTGGAAACTGGCGGATGCGGCTGAGGTTGGCGTGTGCCGAGATGCAGTCGTCGGGGACACGTAGTGCCACCCACACGGCTCCTTTTTTACCTTCGCCTTTGCCGATAATCTCCATGATCCAGGCCTCGTTGGGGTCGCATACGGTGATGCTCTCGCCGCTGCTGTTGTAGCCGTATTCTTCGACGAGTTCCGCCATGCAGCGGATGGCTTCGCGGGCTGTTGCCGAGCGTTGCAGGGCGAGGCGCATGAGGCTGAAATAGTCGAGGAGCCCGTCGTTGTTAATCAGTTCCAGTCTGCCGTCGAAGGTGGTCTCGACGATGGTGACTTGGTGCTCGTTCATCAGTCCGACGACGTTGTAGGTGTATTCCACTTGTTTGACGTATTGTCCTTCGTGTGCCGGTCCCCATCCGTGGATGGCGATGAGTTCGTCTTTGTCGTGTCGTCCTGCGGGGCTGTAGAACAGTGATCCTGAGAAGCCGAATCCGTCGCAGTTATAGGTGCACATCACGCTTCCGTCGGTGGATGCTTTTTTGCCTACGATGAGGTTGGTGCAGGCGAGGGCGTATGCTGCTGAAGCGAGAAAAAGTGTTAATGATATGAGTTTTTTCATAAGGAAATTTTTGTGGCAAAGATAAACTTTTTTCGAACACGAATCTAACGAATTGACATGAATCTATTTTTCACCGTATATTTGTCTTTTCTCCGCGGCCATTGGGAGTTCGGTGTCTTCGGTGGTGGTGTAGTTGACCATTTTCGGGCGGTGCAGGGCGAGGAAATAATCGCACAGTAATGTTTCCACTCGCAGCATTGTCTCTTTGATGCGGTTGGGCTTCAGCTGGCATTCCCAGATGACAATGACCTGCCAACCGTTATCCTGTAAAATCTGATAATTTTGTCGGTCTCGTTCTTGGTTTCGGCGGATTTTATTGACCCAAAATTCACGATTGGTGTTTGGTAACTTACAACAAGGTTCATGACCGTGCCAGAAGCAGCCGTTCACGAAAATGGCGGTATGGTAAGGTCTCATGACGATGTCGGGTTTTCCGGGCACTCCTTTCACGTTGAGGCGGTAGCGGTATCCGTGGTTCCACAGCCATCGCCGGACGAGCAATTCTGGCTTGGTGTCGCGTGAGTGGATGTGCGACATGCAGCGGTGGCGTTGGGTGGGGGTGAGGCGGTCGGGCATAATTATATACTATTTCTTATTGATGTACAGTTAATCCATGTAGTGTCATGGAAAAACTATTTGTTAAACCTTATTTGCAGGTTTAACTTCATATATACATTGCCATCAGCATTACGATACAAAGATCCGAAATGGTATCTGGATCTGCTAGGTCTGTCAAAACGAGTATTATTATACAAATAATCTTCTACATCATTTCTATTATAAAAATGATAACACACTATATCGCCGTCTTTTTTAACTATTAGATAACCGCCATTGGCATCATATTTACCTTTCCATTCTTTTGCAGATGTCATTCCTAATGCAGAATCGATAAGAAGGACTTTCATTTTATGTTCATAAAATGCTATAATATCTTTGCCAGTAAAGTTGAAAGGGTTATTAAGTGCTACTGTTTCTACAAGACTTTTTGTGGATGAGTTTTGTTCCGGCATACTGCTGTATAACAAACAATCACCAATAAATTTTGGCATACATGTGTCAAGGAATAACAAGTTGTTTTTAAAGGTTAGATGTTCTATGTCATAATACTCTAATTGATAACCTTTGTCAAGGAAAGCTTGCATTCGTGGAATGTGGTCTTGAATAGAATTTATGTCGTTGATTTCTTGGTCTGACATATAACCTCCAATTACCTTGTACGTGATGTTTGTTGAATCTCCTGGATTGAGAAGCGTTGATGGACTCCCTAATTGTGATTTAATACTAAAACCCAGCAGAGGCTTCATGTTTGTACGCATATCGTGTATGATAATACGTATGTCGGCTTTATCTTTTGAAGGGGCTTTTAGTTTGGTACATCCAATTTGTTTCATGAAAGCTTCCGTTTGTGGAATGGAGAAAGCACTATTTGTATTGGCCTTTATTTCATCCAATAAAACACTGGACTCTTCCATAAATCTATTCATGGAGATGCGAAGATACTCATTGCCGTCTTCGTCGATTATCACAATATTTTTATTTATGTCTGGCTTATATTCATATCGTTTGCTTTCTTCGCGAATGATGTTAATTATAGGGTAGTATAAGGATAGCTTATTTAGATTTGCATCGCCAGCGTGAACCTTGCCCTCACCAAGAAGACGCAATAATGTGTATATTTCACTCCACTCACCTTTATTTCCTGTTAATGCCATATAACCTTTATATTAAGTTTAACAATTTTAATTCATTTTCTGCTGTAGCTTGTATTGCAGGAATAGCTACAGAATTTCCAAACTGTTTATATGCAGAAGCATCTGCTACAGGTATTATAAATGAATCTGGAAATCCTTGTAATCTTGCCCATTCACGTGGAGTCATCCTGCGCCAACCATCATGATTTATCTCACCTTTAATGTTTGTTACAGGTGTAAAATCAGTTAATCGCTTGTCTATCACAATATTACGTTCACGACCCATCCCGCCGACAACTATTGCATTTGCAACTCCATCATCAGGAATGATTTCATAGCCAAAACCGTTTCCCTTACTTTCGTGACGTTTTTTATGTTCGTACAATGTGTGTTGGTATTGAGTTGACAAATAGTATTTCGGCGACACCTCGTTTTCTTCCCTAATGTCAATGAATCGCTTTGTGTTATCAGTAGGCTTTGGGTATTCAAAACTTTTGACATTCTGGTCTTTGCGGAATCCGACAATGTAGATTCTTTCTCTATGCTGCGGAACTCCGAAATTCATAGCATTAACGATTTCTGGATCAGGAACATAATAATCCAAATCATTTCGCAAAACATTCAAGATTGTGTCAAGGGTTTTTCCTTTATCATGTATTTTCAGGCCTTTAACATTTTCCAAGAAAAATGCTTTCGGTCTTTTGCGACGAATAATCTCTGCCACATCAAAGAAGAGTGTGCCGCGCGTTTCCTCAAAACCACGGCGCTTACCTGCTAAAGAAAAAGCCTGACAAGGAAATCCTGCACATAGCACATCAAATTCATCAGGAATGTACTGCTTTGTGGACTCTTTTGTTATATCACCATATGGTGTTTCTCCGTAGTTCGCTTTATACGTTTTTTGAGCTTGGGCATCCCATTCTGAAGAGTAAACACACTTCCCTCCTAAATTTTGCATAGCTATTCGAAAACCACCGATGCCGGCAAATAAATCTATAAATGTAAATTTCGGATTTTCAGGTGCTGGAAATGGGATGTCATCAAGTTCTGGAAATAAACTATACTCGGCTTGCGGTTCTTGTACATCATAACAAAAGCCTTCTTCTTTATCCAAATCTTCACATCCCAATATCCTTAAAGCATCTTTCTTGAAAGGCTTTTCGAATATCGTTCCCTTATTTTGCAAATAATGTGTGACTATTGCAGACTCGTCATTTAATCCTATTTTAAATCCAGTTAAGTTTTTCATAAATAGTTCTTAATTCTGTAATTATTCCTCATACTTAATAATACTATCCACCAGCACTTTAATTGCCTTCGAACATTCGACATTAATCCTTGTGTTTGGAAGAAAAACTTTCTCAATCGGATAATTCAAATGCTCACAGATGGCATTAATCTGTTTCAATGTGTATTTATGCGTGTAATTCGGATTCTCGATGTTGCTCATCTGACCACGCGATATGCCTAATATCTCGCTGAGCTTCGCCTGACTGAGACCTTCCTTCTCGCGAAGCTTTTTTATCTCAATGATAATCTGATCCTGATAATTGCTGATTTCCATTATTATTTTTTCTTATTCTCAATATGAGTGCAAAGATAAGTCCAATAATGTTTTCAATTTGAGTGCATTTTTGTAAATTCTTTTCCCCATTCTCTTCCATCTTTCAATAAAAAGTTATATCTTTGCTCCGTAAAAACTATTTAATTATTCAAACATCATGGAAAAACGTAATTTTGTGATCGCAATCAACCGCGAGTTCGGATCGGGCGGTAGAGAGATAGCTTGCAAATTGGGCAATCTGCTCGGCATCAACGTGTATGACAAGGATATCCTCGACAGACTGACGAAACAGTTTAATCTTTCCGTTGAGGAGATCGAGCGCATCAGAGCTAAGAAGACCGACTGGTGGGGCGATTTCTGCCAGTATTACAAGCAGTTCAGCCTGAGCCGCGAGATGTGCAATACCGTCACAGAAGACCGTGAAGTCACCTCGAAACAGATTTATTACGCCGAAGCTCAGATACTCCGCGGCCTCGCCGAGAAAGAGTCATGCGTGATTATCGGACGCTCGGGTTTCCATGTGTTTAAAGACAACCCGTCGGCATTGAAGATTTTTTTCATCGCCGACCTCAACACACGTGTGCGCCACATCATGAACCAGTTTGCCCTCGATGAAGATGCCGCACGCAAACGCATCGAAATGGTCGACAAAGCCCGCGAAAACTACACCAAGACCTTCGCAGGAGTGTCGCGCTACGACGCACGTAACTACGACTTCGTCATCAACGTGTCGCACCTCACAACCGACGACGTGGCGAAATTCCTTGCAGAGAATATCAGAAAGAAATATCCGCATGCTTAGCCATTAGCCGTTAGGATTTTGGATGTCGGATTCCAATGGCTAAAAAACTTTAAACTGTAAACGGTAAACTTTAAACTAAAAGTTGTATCTTTGCAGCCGATTTATTAACTAGGGGTACTTGCTAAACCCCCTTTAACAAAACAAGAAAATGACACAAAAAAATCATCAAGTCAGCGTGCTGTTTTTGATTTTGGCAACGCTGTTTACCGCAAGTTTAATGATGGCGAACCTCTTCGCCACAAAACAAATCTCATTTGGTCCGGCCAACTTCACCGGAGCGATATTCGTGTTCCCTATCAGCTACATCGTCAACGACGTGGTGAGCGAGGTGTGGGGATTCCGTAGGGCTAAGACCCTCATCTGGATGGCCTTCGCGTTGAATTTCTTCTTCGTCATCCTCGGATGGCTCATCGACCTCATCCCGGGAGTGGCATGGTGGCAGGAAACGCCAGCAGGCACAGGCTTCCACGCTATCTTCGGCATAGCTCCGAGAATCGTCTTAGCATCATTTTTAGCCTTCTTGGTCGGCTCGTTCCTCAACGCCTTCGTGATGAGTAAAATGAAGGTGCGCGACAACGGAAAACGTTTCACCGTTCGTGCCGTTTTGAGCACGCTGCTCGGTGAGTTCTGCGATTCGGTAATCTTCTTCCCGGTGGCATTGATAGGCATTGTCCCGATTGATCAGATGCCAAGTTTCGTGCTTTGGCAGGTCGCACTCAAGACAGCATACGAAATCATCATTCTTCCGGTGACGATAAGAGTGGTTAGATGGGTGAAAAACTCAGAAAATATTGATGTTTACGACAACAACATATCGTATAACATTTTTAAATAACCTTTCATAAAATGGATAGAAAAAAAGATCATTTGCAGTCGTTAGGCCGCTATTCGAAGATTCCGGAGACATATGCACCGGAGGTTCTTGAGGCCTTTGAAAATCAGCATCCTGAACGCGATTACTGGGTTCAGTTTAACTGCCCTGAGTTCACGGCACTATGTCCTATCACGGGACAGCCTGATTTTGCTGAGATTAAGATAATGTACATCCCCGATAAGAAGATGGTCGAGAGCAAGAGTCTGAAGCTTTATATGTTCTCATTCAGAAACCATGGCGACTTCCATGAGGACGTCATCAACATCATTCTCAACGATTTGGTGAAGCTTATGGATCCACGTTATATCGAGGTTTTAGGATTGTTTTTGCCACGAGGCGGCATCAGCATATATCCGTATGCCAATTACGGCAAGCCTGGAACGAAATTCGAGGCGATGGCTGAGGAGAGGATGAAAAATTATCAGATCAGATGAACGTCAAAATCACTGCGATAAGGAAGGCTGATTATCAGGATTTGCAGGCGAAATTCGAGAATCCTATCGAACACACCTGCGATGTGCGTGAAGGACAGTCGTGGATCTCGGTCGACGGCGCAAAGCCCGATGGTATGTGTGACAGTGCCTGGGAGTCGATGCGATGGTTTGTGCAGGAACTGGCTGCCGGTCGCGGTAACTTTTACGACGGATGGATGAAGAATCCTAATTCTGCTATGATCAGCTGTAACGACGGATTCCGCCCGGTTTCATTTTATATTGAATTGATTTGATGAATCGAACGAAAGAAATATTCAAGGTCACGATCATCGGCAGCGCTGTCAACGTGCTGCTGCTGGTGTTGAAGTTCATTGCCGGCGTGTTGGGACACAGCTCCGCCATGGTCGCCGACGCCATACATTCGTTGTCGGATTTCTTGACGGATATCGTAGTTTTGATTTTCGTGAAGATCAGCGGCAAGCCGAAGGATAAGTCGCATGAATACGGCCACGGCAAGTTTGAGACGTTGGCGTTGACAGTCATCGGCTTGGTGCTTGTGGTGGTGGCTCTCGGCATCATCTGCGAGGGTGTACTGAAGATAGACGATTTCTTTGAAGGCAAGCCGTTGGAGGCGCCGGGCATGCTTGCTCTTTGGGCTGCCGTGGCCTCGATAGTGCTCAAGGAAGCGGTTTACCGTTATTCGATAATAAAAGCCAGAAAATTAGACTCGCAGGCACTCGAAGCCAACGCCTGGCATCATCGTAGCGACGCGCTGTCGTCGATAGGCACCTTGGTAGGTATCGGCGGCGCTATATTTCTCGGCCAGCGATGGGTCATCCTCGACCCGATAGCCTCGGTTGTTGTTGGCATTTTCATCGGCAAGGTGGCGTTCGACCTCTTGAAAAACGGCGTCGGTGACCTCACCGACAAGGCATTACCCGAGAGCGTGGAACAGGAGATATTGAAGATGGTGTCGGAGGTCGAAGATGTCAACAACCCGCATAACCTCAAGACGCGCCGTGTGGGTAACCATTACGCCATAGAGCTGCATATCAAGATGAACGGCGACATCACTCTAAGAGAGGCGCATGACAAGGCGACGGAGATAGAAAATCTGCTTAGAAGCAAATATGGAAAAGAGACTCATGTCGGAGTCCACGTCGAGCCATTTGAATGATAACAAAGAAACAAATCCACATTTTTTTTGTTTTTATATCAAAAAGTTTTAACTTTGCTGCTTGAAATACTGTTTTTAACTTAAAATTAAAAGTATGGGAAGCAACAATATCATCATAACCATCAACCGCGAGTTCGGTACGGGTGGTAGGGAAATAGCTCATAAACTCGGTAATATTCTTGGCGTTAAGGTGTATGACAAGAACATCCTTGATGCCGACATGGGCTTTGATCAGAACGTAACTTCCAAGAAGATGTATCAGGCTGAAGAAAAGAAGTTAAAGGAATTAGCCGAGAAAGAGTCGTGTATCATCGTGGGTCGTGCCGGATTCCACATATTCAAAGATTACCCTAATGCTGTGAAGATATTTCTCATCGCTGATTTCGATGCGAGGGTGAAACATCTTTGCGAGAAGCTCGATCTCAGCGAAGCGGAAGCCCGTAAGATGGTTAAGGATATTGATGAAAGACGTGAAAGATTCACGAAAAAATATACCAATGTGTCGCGTTACGACGCTCATAACTACGATTTTGTCATCAATGTGACCGACATTCCGGCATATCATGTGGCGGTATTTCTCGCTCAGAATGTGAGATGGAAGTCCCAAAAGAAAGTTTAACATGAGACAAACTATCAAATTTAAGGACGGCTCTCAGTACGAGGGTGAGGTCAACGCGCAGGGACAGCCGCACGGCAAGGGTTATCTCAATTCACCGAGCAGCACCGGCTCTGGACGTCGTGACCGTTATGAAGGCGAGTTCAAAAACGGCAAGAAAGACGGCTTCGGCTATATGAGCTATGAGCTCAACGGCGCTAATGCCGAATATGAAGGTGAGTGGAAGGATGACAAACGTTGTGGCAAGGGCAAATACAATTATTACACCATGGGTGGTGGCGCCAGACACGGCTATCAATACGAAGGCGAATGGCTCGACGACAAGGAGCACGGACAAGGTGTGTCGATCAATGACGATGAGCGCGGACTGCATCTGAGCAATATCCGTGAGATATACGAAGGCGGCTTCAAGGAAGGCAAACGCCATGGACACGGAAAGATCACAAAAGACGGCTACGACGGCAACATCTCCAAGGGCAAGGAGTATTTCGAGGGCGAGTTTGAGGGAGGCCGACTGGTAGGTCCTTGCGTCCATAAGATGGTCAACGGCGACGTCTGTGAGTTTCCCGAGGGATACCTCAACGGCATTGGCAACTATACATTCGCTAATGGCGTGAAGTTCACTGCTTTATGGCAAAAAGGGAATCTCGACTTCGATACCATAGAGCTTGAGGGTGGTAAGAAGGCGCTGTTTCTGATGGTGGGTGAGGGACATCAAGGATTCGGATATTCAGAGGCGATAAGATGTCTTTTCATTGCTAAAAAAGGCAAGCTGCGCTACAACGAGGGAGTGATTTTATACAACGGCGATTACCATATCAACGCTGAAGATGCCTTTATAGAGGTTACTGATATGACCGACGACAGCGTGACGTATGTGGTGAAATCTACTTTCCTGCATAGCGGAGGACCCATCACCGAAACCATCAAAAGCGGTGAGACAAAGAAATACGAAGACGAAATTACACACACTGGCAGGATGTATGACGAAGACTTTGAGTATACCTCTGGCAGCCAATTAATTATAAGTTGCAAATAAGTTTTAAAGATGCATATCTACAGACACGAAATAAGATATTACGAATGTGACCGCATGGGTATCACCCATCATTCTAACTATGTGAGAATCATGGAGGAAGCGCGTATCGACTTTCTTGATAAGATCGGTTATGGCTTCGACAGGATAGAAGCTGAAGGTGTGGTGTCGCCTGTGGTATCAGTCGAATGTAAATACAAGAGTCCTACCACGTTTAAAGACATAGTAGAGGTGGAGGTTACGCTCTGTAATATGAGCGACCTGAAGTTTGAGTTCAAATATGTCATGAAAAAAGACGGGAAACTCGTTGCTGAGGGTCACAGTGTACACTGTTTCACTGAGAACGGACGTCCGGTGGTGATTGCTAAGAGGCTGCCTGAACTCACAGCCTTACTCCAACAAAAGCTATGATCTCCCATTCCCGACAACTTGCCTTGAGGTTGTCGCATCTAATGTTATAAAAGTTCAGTTGTCCTGACGCACCTGCAAACCATCGTCCCATGGTGTGGATGACGGCGGCGCGGCTTACAATGAATGATTCGGGAAATTCCGACGCCGACGATTTCTCTTCTCCGTCGACGAGTTGGTATTGTGTGCCACCGAGGACGACGAGGTAAGGCAGTACGGATCCGTGTATCATCCAGTTGTTTTTCAGCACTAAGTTATAGCCATATCCCACGCCGGCACCAATAATGGCATTGGTGACGTGGACCAGCTCTGTGCTCGGAACGCTGTCGTCAACCAGTGCTAAACTGACCGTCGTGATGTTGATATTAAGAGCGCCTCCGATAAGGATGCTGCCTGCGCTGTGTTTCTGTATATACGAATATGAGAACGCTGCGGGATATGAAAACTTCTTATTGTTGACAGCATAATAGAAGTTGCCGTACATCGAAATCTGCCTGATGGTGTCTTCTGGCTCAAGGTCCATAGTGAAATAATACGGGTCGGCGCGGAAAGAGAAGGTGCCTTTCATACTGTTGATTCCGCTCATCGAGAAAGCCAAGCCGAAGCGGTTGCCGTAGGTGGAGAACTTGAAGTTCCAGTCGGCCTCCTGCTTGCCCGCAAGTTTTTTAAAACTTCGTGACAAACTCGCTCCGAAGCCGAGATAACCTGCGTAGATACTGAGTTTAGGGTTAAGCTCCGACCTAAGACGAAAATCGACCGGGATATCTTCAGCAGTACCGGAGATTTTGTATGCCGTCCAGTTGAAATATGACCGAAATGCCATTGTCCACTTGGAGTTCTGCGGCCTTCCGATATATGCAGTGTCGTAGCTCGCTTTATAGTATCTTGCACTCAGGAACTCGTCGATAGTGTAGAGAAGCTGGGCGGATGCAGTGATACTACTGAAAACTAATAACAGTATGACGACAACTTTTTTCATCTTAAAAAATTCGCTGCAAAATTACAAAATTTTGAGATGATGATGCTAAAAATTGGTGATTATTTGTTTCGCACTATGCGATAATGTGGGTTGTAGGCGTTACGGAAGGCCTCGCTGTGGCGTACGGCGTAGTTATTCTCGGCAGCTTCCGTCAGCTCGGCCTGTAACGACGCGGCGGCCCACTCTGGGTTCACCCCGAGAGCTATCTGCTCGATGAGACGCCACTCTGATAGCCAGTCGCTACCAAATGCATTGTCGTGGGCCGCCGCGTCGATGAACATCATAACCAGTTGTTCCTCAGTGAGTTGACCCTCAACAAGGTTGGAAAAGTTGACTCTCACAAAACGATGACGGAAGCCTGTAGGCTCGTAATCAGGCATCAGACTCAGGTCGGTATCGCGGCATTGCTCAAGCTCGTAATGTATGTATTGTCGTGCTGCAGCGGTGTCGTTCATCAGATGCTCGGCACCGAAGAAATCCTGGTAACAGGTTTTGTAGATATCCTGCAAAGTGGCCAATGGATATCGATTATGGATGTCTTGGCACATCGTGCGGATGGCCTTGTTTTCCTGGTTTTCACAAGAGAATAGCATCATTGCAAAAATGCATAATATCAGGTTGAAAAATAGTTTTTTCATGTGGACAATTATTTTCGCAAAGGTAATAATTTTTTGTATCTTTGCAGAATTGAAAATTAGCATATTTAAAAAATGAAAAGACTTTTAATCCTATTGATGGCGGTTTTTGCCATTAACATGTTGACGGAAACGTCACTGAACGCTCAAGATTTGCAGCATTACAAAAAGATTGTGAAGGAACTGAGTTCTAAGAAATATCAAGGTCGTGGCTATGCCAAAGACGGCGCCAACAAGGCGGGGAAATATCTCGTGAAGGAGTTCGAGAAGGCAGGCGTCGACGAGGTGACGTGCCAGCCGTTTAAAATCGACATCAACACTTTCTGTGGAAAGATGGACATGTGGGCTGATGGTAAGAAACTCACGCCGGGTGTCGACTTCTCGATGCGTGAATATTCGCCTGGCGTGCATGGCGAGTTCCCAGTTTATCATGTCGACACGCTGAATTTCAATGCCGAGAAGATGTATGCCGACCTGGCGAAGCCCGAATACGAAAACTGCATGGTGGTGTGCGACTTCTGGTTTATGTATAAACATAAGGAATTCAAGCCGTTGCATAAAAAAGACTCATCGGTTGGCGGTTTCATCCAGACGTGGACGTCGCCGATAAAATTTTACAAAGCTTACGGCAGCAAGGTGATGGGAAAACCTATCGTTTGGGTGACTCCAGAGGCCATCGAGGGCGTGAAAAACGTGAAGCTCGACGTCGACAACGAATGGTTGCAGGATTACGAGCTTTTCAACGTCATCGCCAAGGTCGAAGGTGAGCGGCACGACAGCTGTTTCGTGTTTACGGCTCACTACGACCACCTCGGCAACTTAGGCAAGAAGGTGTATTATGCGGGTGCCAATGACAACGCTTCGGGTACGGCTACCATCGTTACCTTGGCTGAATATTATGCGAAGAACAAGCCTCAATATGATATGTATTTCATAGCATTTTCGGGCGAAGACTCGGGCTTGAACGGCTCGATGTTCTATGTCGACAACCCTACGGTGCCGCTCGCTGAGATAAGGTATCTGTTTAACATTGATATGATTGGCGACAACAACCCGGTGCAGTACTGTGAGGTCAGCGACGAGGGCAACAGAGGATATGCTTTGCTGGAGAAAATCAACGGCGAAAATCATTATTTTGAGGCTTTGAATCGAGGTGAGTTGGCCGCCAACAGCGACCATTACCCGTTTGCCGAGCATCATGTGCCGTGCATCCTGTTCGAGAACGAGAACGGTGACGCTTTCCAGTATTATCACACCATTTACGACACATACGAGAATGGTATTTTCGTGACATACGAGCCTATTTTCAAGATTATCACTGATTTTGTTGAGAAATATTAATTTTTAAAAATGAGAAGACATTGGATTGATAACTTACGTTGGGTGACGGTGCTTCTGGTGCTGCTTTACCACGTGGTTTATTTTTATAACAACAAAGGCGTTTTCGGCGGCGTGGGCGGCTTCGGCGATGGCCCGCAATACCAGGATGTGCTGATGTATATCCTCTATCCGTGGTTCATGCCGCTGCTTTTCTTGCTGGCAGGAATCGGCTCGAGATATTCGTTGGAGAAAGTCTCGGCAGGACAATGGTTTAAGTCGAGGACAAGGAAACTTCTGGTTCCGAGTACCATCGGATTGTTTGTTTTCCAATGGATGGTCGGCTATTTCAACACTTTGGTGGCCGGCAGAGGCGAAGTTCTCACCAATGCGCCAGGCCCTGCAAAATATATCATGTGTGCTATCAGTGGCATTGGACCGTTGTGGTTTATCCAGCTTTTGTGGGTCTTAGGCATTGTTTTACTGATTTTGCGTGCTATTGACAGCAAAGATAAGTTTTACAACCTGTGTGGGAAGTCTAATATCGTGATAATCATGCTGTTAGGAGTGTTATTTTGGGTTGGAGAGCAGACTCTCATCATGGAGCCGCGTGCTGAGTCGGCCGACGGATTATATAATTTGTACAAGCCGTTGTTCTACATCTTCCCGTTCCTTATGGGATATTTCGTGTTCTCGCACGACGAGGTCCAGGAAAAGGTCACAAAATACTGGATTCCGCTGATGATAGCCGCTATTATTTCAGGTATTGCATTGATTATCACCACTTTTGGACAAGACAACACCACCCCACAATATCTTGGCAACTGGCTTACATGCCTCTATGGTTGGCTGGCATGCCTCGCAATGATGGGATGGTTTAAGGCTAAGTTCGACTGCACTGGAAAGTTTGCATGTTATATGACGAAGAGCAGCTTTGGCCTCTATATCGTTCATTATCTGGTGGTTGCAAGCGTAGGTTACATGATGTATCGTCACACCTCGCTGCCTCCGTTTGCGATGTATCTGATTCTGGCTGTCGCCGTCTTCACGCTTTCGCCATTGATTTATGAGGTTTTACGCAGAATTCCATTTGTGAGATGGTGTGTTTTTGGAGAGAAGAAAAATAAGTAGGGGGTAAGTTGGACTTTTTCTTGATACTTTTTTCTTGACAAAAAAGTATCCAAAAAGTCAAGGCCCGAAATTATCGGACCCCCGCTGCAGCCGTCCTAAGGCGGTGATTCTCATGGCTGTGTGTAGAGATTTCTTCGAAATCGACCATCCTTGAGTATCAACGCCTTAGTCCGTCTCTTGGGCCACCGCTGCCCCGCGATTCGGGCCCTTCCCAACGCGCCGTATAGCGACGTGGGGGCAAAGCCCAGAATTACACACACATAGTTACATATCTTGCTAATGAATGATAAACATGCTCTCGTTTTGACATAAAATAGTCACAAAGCATGTTTAACACTTTATTGTCCGGAAAGATTATAGGGAATATTTGTTGTATAACGTCTTCATTCTGCAACAATTTACGATAGATTACTGGAGACAAATCTTTTATTTCTTCAAATACAGTTTCAGCATTACTATCGAAATTTATTTCAGGCATATCTGGCAAAGTTTGTTTCCATTTCTCCAAATACTCTATGGTTTCATCCCATATATCACTGTCAAAATCACTAATTCCGCCATATCTATTAAACATTGATTCACCGTAATATAGTTTTGGCGAGCAACCGTAATCCGACGCCATACTATCCATCCTACTAATATAATATCGCTTGTTTTTGGTGAGTGAATCGTCTATAAACCACATTATCGGAATAATGTCAACTCCACTATAGCGCCTGGTTAAAGCGTAATATTTGCTTTCAAAATTATCAAATTGTCCCGCCTTTTTAGTACTATCATGATCATCACGTACCTTTTGTTCTATCATATAAAGCGTATCACCTTTGCTAAAAAGTTGGTCAATACTCAAATCTTTATTGTCATAAGAATAGAAACGTTTGTCGTGTAATTTAAATCCGGAAGCTTCAAAATACCTTTCAAATATGAATTCCAAAGCGTCTCCAAAACGGATTTCATGAGATTGAGTAATATTTTGAATTAGCTTTGTTTTGGGTTTTGTTGGCCGGAACAAACCTATATATCTTTCTGGATATTCTGCTATTTTTTTGATTAAATCGCTATAGCTATCCTCAAACAACTTTTCATTCAAGGTCTTTTTAAAATAATCATAATCTAAAATCATTTTAGACCTCCTTTCTTATCTGCCAAATAGCGAAGTGAGTTTATGTCAACAAAATTGCCATTATATTCACACCAGAAATAATCCCAACCATTGTTATTGCTTCTATTAAGAAACTTTGCTGAAGCCTTATGTATTGAGGCCTCAAAATCTCCAACTTTTACATTTCCATTTTGACAGATTTCGGCCGAATACTTTTTGTCTTTGCTATATAACAATTGACCAACGGCCAAGAAACCCAAATCAATAAGTTTTTTAATGGAGTAACGTGGTGGTTTGGCTTCATATGTATTATTTATCAAATCTGTATCTAAATCCAGCTGAACACCATTAAGCCTCTTTGTTGCTGCTTCAATGTATGCATCCTCTCTTTCGATTCCGATATATTGGCGACCAAGACGTTTGGCTAAAACACCTGTTGTCCCAGTTCCAAAAAATGGATCCAAAACCAAATCTCCTTTTTCGGTAGAAGATAATATCACATTATACAACAATTGCTCCGGTTTTTGCGTAGAATGTATCTTCTTTCCATCAGAGTCTTTTAATCTTTCATTTCCGATGCAAATCCCAATATCCCATACGCTCTTCATCTGCTTGTCACCATTGATATGTTTCATCGTTTTGTAGTTGAAATGATACTTCGCATTTTTGCTTTTTGAGCACCATATCAATGTTTCGTGCGAGTTTTGAAAACGAGTCCCGCCAAAATTAGGTACTGCATTGGGCTTTGACCAAATAACATCGTTAAGTATCCAAAACCCCAAATCTTGCATGATGTATCCTAAACGGAATATATTCTGGAAAGAACCAATCACCCATATTGCACCGTCCTTTTTTAAAACTCTTTTACATTCCTGGAGCCATTTTTTTGAAAACTCATCGTAATCGTGCAGATCTTCGAATTTGTCCCATTTATCTGTAACACCATTAAATGACGACCCATCAGTTCTTAGCAGCTCACCTTCTGTTTGCATATTGTAAGGTGGATCGGCAAAAACTAAATCTACAGAATTATCTGGAAACGATTTTAGAATTTCAAGGCAATCGCCTTTAAGAATAATGTCTTTTTGAATCTCTTTTGGCATAAGCTTGCTATTTGTGCGTTATGCCATCTTTCCTATTCATTATCTACGGTCAATAAAAAAATAACTGCGGGCAAACTTGCTCGCAGTGTGGCCGTAGGATATGCCAAAAGAAAGACAAGATGCCCGCATAACGGGTGCTTGCTTTTGCTTCTTTCTTTATTTGCATATTCTTGAAATTTCCTACGTTTCACTGCGAATAGACAAATAGCAAACGCTATGATTTACATTATGTTAATTGTTTTTCTCTGTTTCTTCGTTTACGTGTTTATTTACGATGCAAAGATAATATTTTTTTGGCAAAAAACAAAAATTTTCGTGTATCTGACAGATTTTTTGAAATGTGGATTTGTAAAACGTATTAGAAAAAATCATTATCTTTGCAGGAAATAATCTGACTATGGCGATAACGAGCGATAGACTGAGACAAACGTTCAGCGAAGGCGGTGCACAGGAGATTTACCATGAGATTAAATCCGGCGGCGATTTCCTTGGCTTTGCTAAACAATATGCCTTCGATTCAGATTACCGTGTAGCCAGAAGTGCTATGTGGGGATTGACCAAGGCTACTGATATAGAACTGTCCCAGCTTCAGATTTTGCTCGATGAACTGATAAACCAAGCCATGCATACCGAGGATTCATCTGTACGGCGGTTGACTTTGAACATAATCGAGCGCTTGGAGTTGACTGAAGATAACCTGCGGACAGACTTTCTTGACTTTTGCTTGGATCACATGGTTGCTGGTGATGAGTTGCCCGGCAGTCAAACTCTCAGCATGAAACTCGCATACCGCATGTGCAACTTCTATCCCGAGCTGAAGGAAGAGTTTAAAAGGATTCTCGAAGCAATGGAAATCTCTTATTATAAACCGGCCGTGGAAGGATTAAGAGCAAAAATCCTCAGCGGGAAATATCAATACAAATGACAGTAAACAACTATATCGAAAAACTCGGGCTTCTTCCTCATCCCGAAGGTGGTTATTATCGTCAGCTTTACGGTAATGATACAACAGGTAAGAAGGATATATCAACCATTTATTATATGCTTACCGCCAACGATATCTCAGCATTCCACAGACTTCATGGCGTGGTTGAAATCTGGTATTATCATGACGGCGAGCCACTTAATATTTATGTGATTGATCAAGATGGCAAACTCAGCATACATAAGCTTTCAACAGATTATGAAATGCAAGTTGTCATCATGCCTGAACAATGGTTTGCTGCAGAAATTCCATCGAAGCAGGGATTTTGTTTGGTCGGTTGTGCTGTCGGACCCGCTTTCAGCTTTGAAAACTTTGAATTGGCAAAGAAATCAAATCTCCTTCAGCTTTATCCGCAGCACAAAGAACTGATTGAGAGGTTAACAAAAGAATAATTATGAACATAGAGGACTTTCGTGAATACTGCCTTTCATTAGGCGATGTTGAGGAAAAATTGCCATTCGCAAAGATGCCCGGAGGCGACTCCGTGTTGGCCTTCTATGTCAATGGTCACACATTTTGCTATTGCGATATCGACGGCTTCCGTTCCGTTATAGTCAAATGCCAAACTGAGCGTATCCCTGAGCTGATGGAAACCAATGGAATATGTCCTCCCGACAACCACTTCAATTCAAAATATTGGATAGGAATAAATCCCTATACCGCTCCAGACGACTTGCTGACAGATCTGACAAAAAATTCATACGAAATAGTTAAAGCAAAATACACAAGGAAAAGATAATGAACTGGACAATTATGAAAACACTTAGAGAAATATTCGGTTACACTCTCGGCGGCGTTCTATTTGTTGGATTGCTGCCTTTCCTTATGTGGTTGGCGTCATTGAAACCAGCACTATGGCCTGTATCGATAGCCCAAATCATCATTGCATCGGTATTCATCATCCTTGGTTTGACGCTAAGTGTGTGGACTATTATTTACATGCGGCACAAAGGAGATGGAAACCCGATGGATGCCTTTAACCACGAAATAGCACCACGAACCAAGCACCTGATGACAAACGGACCTTATAAAATCAACAGAAATCCAATGCTGACAGGTATATTCATCTATTTAATTGGCATCTGTATTTGGTTGTGGACGTGGCAATCGGTTGCTGTTTTCGTTGCTTTCGTTGCTATCATGTCAATCCAGGTTATCAGTGAAGAAAAACGCCTGCTCCGTGACTTTGGCCAGGAATACGAAGATTATAAAAAGAAAGTTGGAAGATATTTATGACTATTAGACTCGAACAACCCAATGATTACCGCGAAGTAGAGAACCTCACTCGCGATGCTTTCTGGAACGTCTATCGTCCGGGTTGCACAGAGCATTATGTGCTTAACCAATATAGGAACAATCCGGCTTTTATTCCAGAACTCGATTTCGTGATGGAAGAAGACGGCAAAATCATCGGTCATGTGATGTTTTCGAAAGCGGATATAATACTTGATGATGGATCATATTTCCCGTCATGGACTTTCGGCCCAATCAGCATCCATCCTGATTATAAGAGGAAAGGATATGGCTTGAAACTCTTGAACTACGCACTTGAAAAGGCCAAGGCGATGGGCGTAGGATTGTTCCAGATGGAGGGCAACATCGACTTCTATCGCCATGCGGGCTTCGACCTTGCCAGTAAACTCCGCATTCATTACCACGAGATGCCGAAGGACGACGAGGTGCCGTTCTTCCTTGCTCAGGAACTGATTCCGGGCTATTGGGGCAACCGCGAAGGCACTTATTGTCCGCCGAAAGGTTATTTTGTCGCGGATGAAAATCCTGAAGCTTTCGATGAATATGAAAAGACTTTTCCAAAGAAAGCCATGTCGTACAACGAAGGTCAGTTGCCACCATTTGCTGCAAAGACAAAGCTTATAATGCAGACCGCAAGACTGACACTCCGTCCTTGGCTTGATAGTGATGCTGAGACGCTTTTCAAATATGCTTCCGATCCTGATGTGGGACCGCGAGCAGGATGGCCGCCGCATAAAAGCGTGGAAGAGAGCTTGAAAATTATCCGCACAGTTTTTAGCGGTGAAGGTATGTGGGCTGTAGAGTGGAAGGAGACCGGCGAGCCTATCGGATGTGTTGGATATCTTCCAGCATCAGCATCAAATCTGAAAATCGAGGAAGATCAAGCCGAAGTCGGTTATTGGATGGCCAAGCCCTACTGGGGGAAAGGTATCTGCACTGAAGCATTGCAGCTGGTAATTGATTATTGCTTTAATGTGAAAAATTTCAATACACTTTGGGGTGATTATTTTCCGGGAAATCCTGCCTCCGGCAAGGTAATGGAGAAATGCGGATTTAAAGATACAGGCATTGAAACCGTTTGTCCAAATCTCGTTGTCGGTGCAGACAGACCAGTAAAAGTGATGAAATTAGAAAAATAAAGAGAAATGAATGATTTGATTGCATATTGTGGATTGAACTGTGCCAAATGCGACGCTTATATCGCTACCCAAAACAATGACGATACTTTGCGTGAAAAAACGGCGAAACTGTGGTCTGAGTTGAATAATGTGCAAATTTTGCCGGAGCAAATCAATTGTGACGGTTGTCGTGCCAATGGCAGAAAGACCGTCTTCTGTGACAAGCTTTGTCCAATTCGCCAGTGTGCGATGCAAAAAGGTGTTGATACCTGCGGCGACTGCTCGGAAATGGAGCATTGCTCAAAAATCGCCATGGTTCATGCGAATAATGCGGAGGCGAAGAGAAATTTGAAACGATAATATTATGGAACAGGAAATGAAATTTTGTCAGAGCTGCGGAATGCCTCTGAATGATGAGAATCGCGGCACTAACGCCGATGGAAGCAAAAATGAAGATTACTGCATGTACTGCTATCAGAACGGCAAGTTTACCAATGACTGCACCATGGACGAGATGATTGAATTCTGTGCGCAGTTTGTTGATGAGGTCAACAAAAACATGCCGAAGCCGATGACTAAAGATGAGTACAAGGACATGATGCGGCAGTATTTCCCGATGCTGAAGCGCTGGAAAAAATAGACTTGATCATATCAGTCTCTTCGCGTCTTTAATAATCTCTTCGTGATCGAAAGCTAATTTTGGCAATGCCGAAAGCGGGAACCACTGTGCTTTGGCTGCATCGTCAAGGCCTTTGACGGCTTCGGGTTTGTCGATTATTGCCAAATATGCCACAGTTACAGTCCTCCCCCGAGGATCGCGGTCGACCTTCGAATATGCACCAATCTGCTTGATCTCATTGACTTTCAACCCTGTCTCTTCTTCGAGTTCCCGCACCGCACATTGCTCGGTGGTCTCGTCCATGTTCATGAAACCGCCCGGGAACGCCCATTGACCTTTAAACGGCTCATTTCCGCGCTGAATGAGCAGCACCTTCGGCTCATTTTCCTTCGCGATCACCACGCAATCGGCAGTGACAGCAGGACGGGGATATTCGTAAGTGTATGACATTGATGACATTTTTTATCAATTGCAAAATTATGAAAAAATCTTAAAAAATATATTGTCATTTTTGAAAAAATCCTATTTTTGCTTTTTCAAAATGGTATGGAAACAAGATACATTTTCATCACAGGAGGTGTGGCGTCTTCGTTAGGGAAGGGCATCATCTCCGCCTCGCTGGGCAAACTCCTTCAATCCCGCGGTTACAAGATAACAATCCAGAAATTTGACCCTTACATCAACGTTGACCCTGGCACGTTGAATCCTTACGAGCACGGCGAATGCTATGTTACTGCCGATGGCTTCGAGACCGACCTCGACCTCGGTCACTACGAACGCTTCACGGGCATCGAGACCACGCGCGACAACAGCGTCACTACAGGTAGAATATACCTCAGCGTGATAGAACGTGAACGCCGCGGCGATTATCTCGGGAAGACTATCCAAGTCGTGCCGCACATCACCGACGAGATCAAACGCCGTATCCTGCTCAACGCCACCAAGGAACACTTCGACTTCGTCATCACTGAGATCGGCGGCACCATCGGCGACATCGAGGGACAACCGTTCCTCGAAGCTATTCGTCAGCTCCGTTGGCAACTCGGACCTCAGCGTGCACTAAACGTACATCTGACCTATGTTCCGTATCTCGCCGCGGCGGGTGAGTTGAAGACAAAACCGACGCAGACCAGCGTGAAACAGCTGCAGGGACTGGGTATCCAGCCCGAGGTGCTGGTCCTGAGAACCGAACACGAGCTCAGCCGTGAGCTGCGCGAGAAGGTGGCGCATTTCTGTAACGTCGACGTGGAAGCCGTCATCCAGAGTCAGGACCTGCCAAGCATCTACGAGGTGCCGGTCAACATGGAGCGCCAAGGCCTGGATGCCATAATCTTAAGAAAAATGGGCATCGACGACCTCCCGCCGTTGGAACTCGGCTCATGGATGAAGTTCCTCGAACATCGTAACAACGCCACCAAGACCGTCGACATCGCCTTGGTCGGGAAATACGACCTTCAGGACGCCTACAAGAGCATCCGCGAGAGCTTAGCGCACGCCGGAACATATAACAATTACAAGGTAAAGATTCATTTCGTCAACAGCGAACATATCACAAAAGACAACGTCGCCGAGATGCTCGACGGCATGGCGGGAATAGTGATCTGTCCGGGCTTCGGTCAGCGGGGCATCGAAGGTAAGATTATCGCTGCCGAATACACGCGAAAGCACGATATTCCTACCTTTGGCATCTGTCTGGGCATGCAGATGATGGTCGTCGAGTTTGCAAGAAACGTGCTCGGTTATGCCGACGCCAACAGCAGTGAGATGGACCCTGTGACTCCAAACAACGTCATCGATATGATGGAGGAACAGAAAAACATCACCCAGATGGGCGGCACCATGCGTCTCGGCGCCTACGACTGCGAGCTGGTCAAAGGAAGTCATACCTGGAAGGCCTACGGCGAGAAAGACCTTGTGCGAGAAAGACATCGTCATCGTTATGAGTTCAACGACAAGTATCGCGACGAATATGAGAAAAACGGCATGCATTGCGTGGGTGTCAACCCTGAGTCGGGACTCGTCGAGATTGTCGAAATTCCTGAGTTGCGCTGGTATATCGGCACGCAGTTCCATCCCGAATATTCGTCGACGGTGCTGCACCCGCATCCGCTATTCATGAGTTTCATCAAAGAAGCGATAAGTACTCTCGTTTAGCAGACCTTTAAGCCGTTCGCGGGTGTTGTCGTCGAACAATATCAGGGCGTCGATATCTTCTTTCGAAAGCTGGAATTTTTTAGGATCCTGCCGCGCGGCACGCGTCGGCAGGATATAATATTGGTATAGACCGTTGTACACGCCGCGGTAAACCCAATAAGGCATGTAGCCGCAGTCTTGGAGTATCTTGTCGCCGTCACGACGAAGCTCAAGCTCGACCATGATGCCGCCGTCGGTGTTACGGAAGCGTTGGTTCGAGATGAGGTTTCCCATCGAATATACTACTATCTCAGGAGTTTTATCATTGTCGGGAAGTGCGTCCATGGTGGCATCCTGTACCACATGAGGATGTCCGCCGATGACGATGTCGGAGCCGTGGCTGAGCAGGAACTTTGCCAGTTCGCGTTGCTGTTTGTTAGCCACAGTGTCGTATTCTATTCCCCAGTGTATCATGGTGATGACGTATTCGGCGCCCATCCGCATCGCCTCGGCGAGGTCGTCGGCCATGACGGTGGTGTCGATCATGTTGGCCACCAGCGGATGAGGCACTGGGATCTCGTTGGTGCCGTAGGTGTAGGTTAGAAAAGCGAGGCGGAAGCCCTTGATGTCCATCATCAGTGGGTGGTTGGCCTGTCGTTCGAGGGTGTCACGGTAGGTGCCGAGATGGGCTACGCCGAGCGAGTCGAAGACGTTTAAAGTACGCAGGAAGCCTTCTTTTCCACTGTCCATGCAGTGGTTGTTGACGGTGGTGAACAGCCCGAAGCCGGCGCTGCTGGCGTCGACAAGTACCTGATCAGGTGATGAGAACTGTGGGTAGCCGCTGTAGGGTGGACCTGCCAGCGTGAGCTCGAAGTTAGCGACGGCGAGGTCGGCACTCTTGAGGTATCCCTCGACAAACTGAAAACACGGCGAATAGTCGTATCCGTCGGCTGTCTGTGCCGCTTTTATCTGTCCTCCGTGCCCCATCAAGTCACCACAGAAGATGATCTTCAACGAGGTGGTGTCGCTGTCGTTATGACAGAAGGAAAACAAAGGGAAAACGGCAAAAATTATTAGTTGTATTAGTTTTTTCATGTTAAAATTTATTTCTGCAAAGATACAAATTATTTACTATCTTTGCAAAAAGATATTTCGACTATGATTTTCTACTATTCCGGTTGCGGAAACAGCAAGTTTATCGCGAAAAGCATTGCTGAGGAGCTTGATGAGACGTTGGTTTTCATCCCAGAAGCCCAGCGTGAAGGTAAATTTGAGTATACCCTTGCCGAAAACGAAATGTTGGGCTTCGTGTATCCAATTTATTCGTGGCGACCGCCACATCTAGTCGATGAGTTTGTTAACCGATTGATTATCAATGGTAAACCATCGTATGTATGGACGGCGGTGACATGCGGCGATAACGTTGGTGAGACTGAAAAAATCTTCCGTAAAGCGCTGGAAACCAAAGGATTAGAGTTAAAAGGATCTTATTGTTTTAAGATGCCTAACACCTATGTTAATATGATGGGGATGAGCGTAGATAAGCCGGAAATAGCCGATGAAAAGATAGCGAAATCACAGGAAAAGTTACCGAAGGTGATTGATCTCATAAAAAACCATGCTGAGTATTCAGATATGATTAAAGGTGCTTTGCCTCGTTTCAAGAGCAACGTTATCGGCAAGAACTTCTGGAAATGGGCGTCAGACGAGCCGTTCTTCAGCACCGACGACTGCATCTCATGCGGGATGTGCGCGATAGTGTGTCCATTGCAGAACATCACACTCGAAGACGGCCGTCCGAAATGGCACGGCAACTGCAACACCTGCGACGCGTGCTATCATCACTGCCCGAAGCACGCCATCCAATATGGAAATAAGACCAAAGGGAAGGGACAGTATTTCTTCAAAGGATAAAGTTTAAAGATATGAAAAGATTTATCATCACCTTATTATTATCTATTGCATTTTTCTCGCTGAATGCCCAGAATTCCTGGACTTTGGAGCAGGTGCCGAACACCCGTTTACAGAGCAACTACATCCATGTTAGCGACCCTGACGGATATCTCTCAGATGAGGCCGAGATGAAGATAAACACGGCTCTGTGTGCAATTCGCGACACCGTCGATGTGTTTCTGGTTTGCCTCAACAGCATCGGCTATGATGAACCGAAAGATTTTGCCAGCCGTTTGCTTAATAAATGGGGCGTTGGTGAGAAAGGCAAGGACAATGGGTTGATGCTACTTTTCGTCGAAGACCAGCATGCCTTTGAGTTTGAGACAGGCTACGGCATAGAGCCGGTGCTCACCGACGTGAAATGCTTCGATATTTTCCAACATACCATAAAGCCTTATTTCAAAAATGGCGACTACGAAGGCGGGATGTATGCCGGAGTGCTTGATATTGTTGAAGTTTTCGGTGGTACCGTACCTGGCGAGATTGTCACCGTATTGCCCGATGAGGAGGTCTACAAGACGGCTCTTGAAGAGCGCGACAAAGAGGTGATAAGCGACTTCTACTTCTGGTTTATGCTGCTTTTCTTCCTGATTCCGATGATTTCGTTCTTTTATTTCATCACCAGGTCTAACGATGAAAAAAAACGTCAGAAGAGAGGTGAGGGTAAAATTGAAGACCAATACACCCGTGTAGAAAAAGATGGCTTGAGTTTTATCTACGACCCGTCGAACACCTGGAGCGGCTCGGCATGGGTCGGAAGAGGATGTGCCCGCGCGGCCGTCTTCGGATTATCGGCTCTTGTATGGTATTTTGTGGTGTATGTGGTGCTTTTCGCTCTTATGGAAGGCGAGGAGGACATCGTGGTAAGAAACTACATCGGTGTGATTACCATATTCTGCTATCTGTCGTACGTGTGCTTCAAGCAGAACCGTGAGGTTATGAAGACGGCCGACGTGGTGGCGAAGAATTCACTTTTCCCGAAAAAGATTTACGAGAAAGCTAAAAACTACCGCAGGACAAAGTTTTTCAACTTCCTGGCACCTTGGCTTGGTTATTTTTATAAGAAAAAATTTAACGAAATCATCGCCAAGTGTCCTGAGATGCGTTGTCCGGAATGCGGCAGCGACATGGAACGCGACGAGGAGATGCAGCCCACCGAGATGATGGCTTGCGAGGAGAATCTCGAGGTGCGTAACTACGTTTCGGCACGTTGCCCCAACGGTCATGTCTTCGTGATTGCCAATAAAGGCAAGAACTTCAGTAAATACTCCGATTGCGAGAAATGTGGCGCTCACACTGTGAAGCTCACCGACACTAAAGTCATCGAAAAGGCTACTTACGACAAGACAGGTCTCGATGAAAAGACATACGTATGTCAGTTCTGCGGCAACGAGTTCAAGAAACAGGTCAAGACCCCGAAACGTGAACGTCCGTCGAGCACCGGCGGCTATTCCGGCGGCTCGTCGCATTCTTACGGCGGCTCATCACACTCATCGGGAGGCTCATTTGGCGGCGGTCGCAGCGGTGGCGGAGGCTACAGCGGAAGGTGGTAAAATTTTTCAAAAATCCTTTGGCGATTCGAAAAATTTTCCTATCTTTGCATCCCGTATTGAAAACAAATTAGCCACATGAAATACGGGTTCGATAGCGAAAAATACCTTAAGATACAGTCGGAACACATCAAAGACCGTATCGCAAAATTCGGTGATAAACTTTATTTGGAATTTGGCGGGAAGCTGTTCGACGACTTCCATGCAAGTCGTGTTTTGCCAGGTTTTCAGCCTGACATCAAGCTGAAGATGCTCATGCAGCTCGCCGACGTGGCGGAGATCGTCATCGTCATCAGTGCGGTGGATATCGAGAAGAACAAGGTACGTGGCGACCTTGGCATCACCTATGATGTCGACGTGTTGCGTCTGCGCGACGAGTTCATCGGCCGCGGCTTCATGGTGAATTCCGTCGTCATCACCCACTACAACGGTCAGGCTAGCGCCGACGCCTACCGTCGTCGTCTGGAACGACTGGGTGTCAAGGTGTATTATCATCATACCATCGAAGGCTATCCGAACAACGTGGCACTCATCGACTCAGATCAGGGCTTCGGACGTAACGATTACGTTGAGACTGTGCGTCCGCTCGTCGTCATCACCGCCCCGGGACCTGGCAGCGGCAAGATGGCAGTGTGCCTCAGCCAACTGTATCATGAAAATAAACGCGGCATCAAAGCTGGATATGCTAAATACGAGACGTTCCCGATCTGGAACCTGCCGCTGAAACACCCCGTAAATATCGCATACGAGGCAGCCACTGCCGACCTCAACGACGTGAACATGATCGACCCGTTCCATCTCGAGGCTTATGGCGAGACGGCTGTCAACTATAACCGCGACATCGAGATATTCCCGGTGCTCAACGCTATCTTTGAATCGATTTACGGCGAAAATCCATATAAGTCGCCTACCGACATGGGCGTCAACATGGCAGGATACTGCTTGAGTGATGATGAGATTTGCTGTAAGGCATCGAAAGATGAGATCATAAGACGTTATTACACAGCGCTTTGCGAGCTCGCAGCCGGCAAAGGAAGCGAGAGTGAGGTCAATAAGATAGCCCTTCTTATGAAGCAGGCTAAGATCACCACGGCTGACCGTAAGACCACCATCGCCGCTAAGGAACGCAAGGAGCAGGAGAATGAACATTCAGCCGCCATCGAGCTTGAAGACGGCACCATCATCACGGCACATGCCAGCTCGCTGCTTGGCTCCAGCGCCGCTCTCATCCTCAACGCCACCAAGCATCTCGCTGGCATCGGACATGAGGTGAAACTCATCCCACAGGCTATGATCGAACCTATCCAGAAGACGAAAGTCGACATCCTCAAAGGCAACAACCCGCGTCTGCATACCGACGAGGTCCTTGTAGCCCTTTCGATGCTCTCGCTGTGGGACGAAAACTGCCGTAAGTCACTCGACATGCTTCCAAAACTCAACGGCTGTCAAGTGCACTCCACGGTGATGCTCAGCGAAGTCGATAGAAAAATCTTCAAGAAACTGGGAATCGGATTAACCAGCGACCCGGTGAAAAAATAAAAAAAAGTCCCGAACACCGTTCGGGACTTTTTTATTTAATCACTTACCACAAAACCACTCTCTTTTCAGGCTCCAGCCACATTCCGTCACCTTCTTGGATGTCGAAGGCTTCGATGAACTCTGTCACCTGTGGCAGTGCCACGTTCACGCGGTTGCGTCCGAGTGAGTGCACGTCCATCTGAGTAAGCTGCAAAGCTGCTTTCGGGCGGATGTTACTTGCCCAAACAGCTGCATAGGCGAGGAAGAAACGCTGCTCAGGAGTGAATCCATCCATCATCGCCTTGTTGACCTGACCCTTAGCCATGGCGTTGTGCATTGCGAGGTAACTCACGTGCAAGCCGCCGTTGTCAGCGATGTTCTCACCTAATGTAAGCTCACCGTTGCCGTGGATGAGACCCAACTCAGGATCGTCGACAGCGATGCAATTGTTGAACGCCTCGATGAGAACCCGTTTGTTGTTGTCGAAGTTGGTGGCGTCTTCTTCAGTCCACCAGTCGTTGAGGTTACCGTCTTTGTCGTACTGACGGCCCTGGTCGTCGTAGCCGTGCGTCAGCTCGTGGCCGATCACCACACCGATAGCGCCGTAGTTAGCTGCCTCGTCGGCTTCCATGTTGAAGAACGGAGGCTGGAGGATAGCTGCCGGGAAGCAGATCTCGTTGGTGGTCGGGTTGTAATATGCATTAACGGTCTGAGGTGTCATGCCCCATTCGTCGCGGTCGACAGGCTTGTTGATCTTGCTGAACATATAATCCATGTCGAACTTGTTGCTGCGCATCACGTTGGCGAAGTAGCTGTCGTATTTTATTTCCAGACCGCTGTAGTCGCGCCATTTGTCAGGATAGCCGATCTTCACTAATATTGTTGCGAGCTTCTCGTGTGCGTTGGCTTTGGTGGCTTCTGTCATCCATTCAGCCATGTCGATACGCTGTCCGAGAGCTGTGATGAGGTTCTGCACCAGTGTCTCCATACGAGCCTTAGCCTCTGCTGGGAAGTATTTCTCAACGTAGAGCTGCCCGAGAGCCTCGCCCATGGCGCCGTCGACGGTAGATGTGACGCGTTTCCAGCGTGGACGGTTCTCTTCGCGGCCGCTGAGGAGCCTGCCGTAGAAGTCGAAGCTGGCCTCCACGTAGTCATCGCTGAGGTAGCTGGTGGCTCCGTTGATGGTGTTCCATGCAAAATAAGCCTTGAAGGTGTTGACGTCAGTGTCACCGAGCACAGCGTTCACCTCTTTGATATATTTAGGCTGAGCGATGTTGAAGCTCTTCATGCCATCTAAGATGCCCATTGCTGCGAAATAGCCTTCCCAGTCGATGTTTGGTGTCATTTCCGATGCCTCTTCCACGGTGAAGCGGTTGAAAGTGGCCTGTGGGTCGCGGTTTTCAAGACGAGTGTTCTGTGCCTTGGCGAGACGTGTCTCGAAGCTCATCACCATCTTGGCGAGCTCGTCAGGTTTGATGCCTGTCATTCTGTCGAAGCCTGTCATGCCGAAACATTTGGTCATGTAATCGACATATCCCTTACGGATGTTGACGTTGTTACCTTCATCGGTGAGGTAGTAGTCGCGGTCGCCAAGACCGAGTCCGCTCTGGTAGGTCCAAGCGATGCACATGTTGGCGTCTTCAGTGTCAGCCTCGCCGAATGTGGCGAAGAGAGCGAATCCGCCGCGACGATGCATCTCAAGCAAGGCTGTCCACACGTCGGCTTTGGTTTGCATGCTGTTGATTTTCTCGAGATAAGGCATGATAGGTGCTGCGCCCTGTTCCTGCAGGCGGATGCTGTCCATGCCGATGTTGTAAAACATGGCTATCTTCTCAGCTATCGAACCCTCAGGATTCTCGCCCTGACTGACGTTGTCGATGATGTCGCGTAGGTTCTTCTGAGCCTTCTCGCCGAGAGCGTCGAAAGCGCCGTAACGTGAGTGTTCAGCGTCAAGTGGGTTGTTTTTCATCCAGCCGCCGCATGCATACTGATAGAAATCGTCCTGCAGACGTGCAGTGGTGTCGAAGTTGTTGGTGTCGATGCCTGATGTCTTAGCGTCCTGATGCTGACATCCAGTAGCGATAATAGCCATAGTCGCAATAGTTAAAAGGAATTTTTTCATTTGAAAATGTTATTATTTAATTATTTCTTTTCGCGGTGCAAAATTACAAAAATTAAAAATATGTTTGTCTTTAATCATCATTTTTCGGTTGCCACCTTTATACAAAAGCTGAAGGCCTTCAAAATCGATGATTAAAGAGTGTAATCTTGTTAATCCTGTATAGATTTAAAGAACTTTTTTTGTCATTATCCTGTTAATTCTGTCCCACCATCTTGTCGGAAGGATGCTATGCAAGAATACTATCATCTTTCCGCCTCTTCCGATGCAATATCGTGTGCGAGGACGGCGGCAATTCACTGCTTTGCAGATGGCGCGTGTCACCACTGCCGGCTTAGAGAAGAGGTTTGAGCGATATGCCTTGTGCATGTTGTTTGCCTCGTTGATGGCTCGTTCTTCGTAAACCGTGCCGCGTGACGATGCCTCGAGGTTGTCGGCGGCTATGATGCCCCAGTTTGTCTTGATGGCACTCGGCTCGATCAGCACGACTTGAATGCCGAATGGCTTCGTCTCCATGCGAAGTGCATCGCTGAAGGTCTCGACAGCGTATTTTGAGACGTTGTACCAGCCTCCGAAATACACTGTGGCTCTTCCCGCTATTGATGCTATGTTGATGATTCGTCCAGAATGCTGTTCGCGCATCGTTGGGAGTACTAATTGGCACATTCTTGCCATTCCAAACACGTTGACTTCCAACTGTTTACGGGCTTCTTTCATCGTCACGTTTTCGATGGCGCCGAAGTAGCCGTAGCCGGCGTTGTTAACAAGCACGTCGATCCTGCCTTCAGCGTCGAGTACTGATTTTACGCATCCTTGCATAGAGTTGTCGTCAGTCACGTCGAGGCTGAGCGGCACAATGCCGTATTCCTTGAGCGGCTCCATCATTTCAACACGTCTCGCCGCAGCATAAACCTTATGACCTTGCTTCGCCAGCGCTATCGCCGAGTCGTACCCGATTCCCGAACTTCCTCCAGTGATGAGGATTACTTTTTTGATGTTTTTCATAATGGTACAAAAATACGGATTTTTTGAAAAATGAACTTTTAATTTGTGATTTTTTGTACTTTTGTCATATGAAAATTAATCCTGACATAGTATCGTATATTGAAAAGGAAGTCATTCCTCGTTACGACAACTTCGACGCGGCACATCAGCGTGACCATGTCAATATGGTTATCAAGCAAAGCCTGGAGATTGCAGAGCATCTCGACGTTAATCCTGATATGGTTTATGTCATCGCAGCATATCACGATACAGGTCTTTGCGAGGGCAGGGAACGGCATCATGAGGTGTCGGCGCAGATTATAAAAGCCGATGAGAACCTTCGGAAGTGGTTCACAGAGGAGCAGATTCAGACCATGGCCAATGCCGCTGAAGACCATCGCGCCTCAGCGAAACACGAGCCTCGCACCATCTACGGCCGCATCGTTGCTGAAGCCGACCGCTTCATCGACTCCGAGACCATAGTAAAGCGTACTATTCAATATGGCCTCGATCACTATCCTGAGCTCTCAAAAGAACAGCAATACGACCGCATGATGCAGCACCTTCATGGGAAATACGGCCGCAACGGATACTTGAAGCTTTGGTTCCCGGAATCACCAAATGCCGCTAGATTGGAGAAATTGCGCCAAATGATTGATAATGAAACTGAAATAAAAGAGATTTTTGAAAGATTTTAAATTAATATGTATTTTTGCAAATAATAAAAATTGTCAGATATGTTACAACCAGGTCAAAAAGCCCCTTATTTTGAGGGCATCGATGAAAACGGAAACGTCGTGAAGCTGAGCGATTTCGCTGGAAAGAAGCTTGTTTTGTATTTCTATCCAAAGGATAGCACCCCGGGTTGCACCGCAGAAGCCTGCGACCTCCGCGACAATTATAACCGCTTCATTGCATTGGGTTACAATGTGTTAGGAGTGAGCCGCGACAGCGCCGCCTCACACCAGAAGTTCATCGCAAAATATGATCTGCCGTTCCATCTTATTGCCGACACCGACCTCACCATACTCAAAGCCTACGAGGCTTGGGGCGAGAAGAAAATGTATGGTAAAGTGACCGAAGGAACCCTTAGAACAACTTACGTCATAGATGAAAAAGGTGTCATCATTGATGCCATCGGCAAAGTCGACACTAAAAATCATAGCTCACAGATTTTGTAATCATGAAAAAGCTTTTATTTATTGCCATCTTCAGCGTTTTGGCGCTTGGAATTAGCGCTCAGGAGATGCTTGTCGGCTCATATAATATCCGTTATAAGAATCGTAACGACAGCCTCAACGGTAACGTCTGGACAAAGCGCTGTCAGGTGATCTGCGACCAGGTCAACTTCATGAATCCGTTGATTTTCGGCACGCAGGAAGTGCTTTATGGTCAGCTTCAGGATTTGAAGAGAGGCCTCGACGGCTACGACTACATCGGCATAGGTCGCGACGACGGCGAAAGGGGAGGAGAACACGAAGCTATCTTTTATAAAAAAGACCAGCTCACACTCCTCGACAGTGGCAATTTCTGGCTCAGCGAGACGCCTGAAAAACCTGGTCTCGGCTGGGACGCTGCCTGCATCCGAATCTGCACCTGGGGCAAGTTCCAAGTCAACGCCAAGAAGAAAAAAGACCGCACCACGTTCTATTTCTTTAACCTTCACATGGACCACGTAGGCATCGTGGCTCGTCGTGAGGCAGCGAAACTGGTGGTGGCTCGCATCCAAGAGATAGCTAAAGACGCTTCGGTAATCCTCACCGGCGACTTTAACGTCGACCAAACCAACGAAATATATACCATTTTCATAAATTCAGGGTTGCTGGAGGATTCCTACGACGCTGCCCGCATCCGGTTCGCTGAAAACGGTACCTTCAACGCGTTTAAGACGGAATATTTTACCACCAGCCGCATCGACCACGTCTTCGTGTCGCCGGCAATCGCAGTTGAGGCTTACGGCGTTCTCACCAACAGCTACTGGACTGAAAACGAGACGTCAGCCGCCTCTGAAAAAGCCTCTGACGCTCCTCAGGAAATCTGGTTTAGCAACACAACGCGACGCAATCCTTCCGACCACTATCCTGTTTTTGTAAAGATAAAAATGTAAAAATGTGGGGGCGAATAATCATTCGCCCCCACACGATTAACTCTTCTTATCCAGTTAATCCTGTATTAAGTTAATCCAGTTAATCTTGTTGATCCTGTCTTAAATCAATCCAGTTAATCTTGTCTTATTTCTCGCACTTTTTGCAGCAGCATCCTGTGATGCATTTGTAGACCAGTCCGGCGAGACAAGCACCGACGAGATGTGCCCGATGCCATAAGCCATTGCTACCACTGTCAAGCCGAAAGCGATAGCTACTCCGAGAAAACCAACATGTCCGAAGAGTGCTGTACCGCAACCTCCGAAAACCAAAACGAATGTGCCGAACAATTCGGCAAAAAACTTGTTACACGTTTTCATGATATTTAACTTTTATGAGTGTTGTTTTTTGTTAAATCATAGTAAAATTATAAAAAGTTTTTTAGAATTGCAAGTTTTAAGAAAAATTTATAACTTTGCACCTTGAAAATATAATATTCTATGATGAAGAAAGTCGTTCTTCTTGTGATCGTTACAGTTTCGGCGTTTTTTGCTAACGCACAAAACGACACTATCTTCACTAGAACCGAGCTATACCATCCAGGCGACTACGGCTCGACAAACTACCGCATCCCAGCTGTCATCACCGCTAAAGACGGAAGCATAGTGGCGGTCACCGACAAACGTAAATACAACGAAGGAGACCTTCCACAAGATATCGATATCGTTTGCAACCGAAGCACCGACGGCGGCCTCACCTGGAGCGAACCCTACACTATAGCACAAGGCACCGGTGTCAACCACGGCTTCGGCGACTGCGCACTGGCATGGAGCAACGACGACAACGGACTCATCGCAGTCTTCGTAGGCGGACCAGGTCTCTGGAACTCAACCCCCAGTGAACCGATAAGATCATATAAATCATATAGTTACGACAACGGCCAGACATGGACGGAGCCTGAAGATATTACACGTTTCATCTTTGGCGACGACTGTATCATCCCTGAGCATCAAACATGGCGCGCCTCATTCTTCGGGTCAGGCAATGGACTGCTCACCTCGACAGGACGTATCATGTTCGTAGCCGCTATACGCGAAGGATCGGCACAGTCGTTGAGCAACCATGCTGTGTATTCCGACGACAACGGCCTCACCTGGCAGGTGTCAGGGCGCGCCTCAACAGGCGGCGACGAGGCAAAGGTCACTGAGCTCGTCGACGGCCGTATCCTCATGAGCATCCGCCATAATGGCAAACGCTGGTATAATATCTCCACAAACGGCGGTGAGACATGGCGGCCAAGCACATCGTCGTGGAACGACATCACTGCACCGGCATGCAATGGCGACTTGATACGCTATACATCTGTAAATCAAGGACATAACAAAAACCGTCTGCTGCATTCTGTGCCTAAAGGTACCCAACGTACCGACGTTACAGTGTATGTCAGCTACGACGAAGGCGAGACATGGCCGGTGAGCAAGACCATCGTGCCATATAGCTCGGCATATTCATCGCTCTGCGTCCTCCCTGACGGCACCATTGGCCTCTACGTCGAGGAGAATCCTAGCGGCGAGATGGGAAACTATTCCACCGCATTCTACAACTTTAGCATCGAATGGCTCACTGATGGCAACGATACCTACGGATACCAAGCTATCTCGGATAATAATGCCGAAAACACATTGAAGATTTATCCCGTTCCAGCCTCATCATTCATCATGATAGAAGCCGAAAACATCAGAAAAATAAAGATTTATGACAATCAAGGCCATCTCGTTAAGAAGATGACGGTCACAGCATCATCGAAGGTGAAGATTGATGTCTGCGACCTGCCGTCAGGCACGTATCTTGTTGAGGCTAAAGATGTTAAGGGTAATAAAAAACAAGGAAGATTCGTAAAATAACGATAAATAATTCAAAATTATAACAAAATGAAAAAATTACTTCTTAAAGGAATGTCAGCGCTGATGATTTGCGCTGCTTTCACAATGCTTTTCACTGCCTGTGGCAGCAAGTATAAATACGAAACGGTGAAGGGCGACCCGATGGAGACCCGCATCTACACCCTCGACAACGGCTTGACGGTGTATATGAGCGTCAACCAAGATGAGCCACGTATCCAGACTTACATCGCGGTACGCACGGGCTCGAAGAACGACCCGGCTGAGACCACCGGTCTTGCTCACTACCTCGAGCATATCATGTTCAAAGGCACCGAGCACTTCGGAACCACCGACTACGAGGCTGAGAAGGTGTATCTCGACGACATCGAGGCACGTTACGAGAACTACCGCACCCTCACAGACCCTGAGGAGCGCCGCGCAGCTTACCACGGCATTGACTCAGTGAGCCAACTCGCAGCACAGTATTTCATCCCTAACGAATACGACAAACTCATGTCGACAATCGGAGCCGAAGGCACCAACGCCTATACCAGCGACGACGTGACATGTTACGTTGAGAACATCCCTTCAAACGAGATCGAGAACTGGGCTAAGATCCAGTCCGACCGCTTCCAGCACATGGTCATCCGTGGCTTCCACACAGAACTCGAGGCTGTCTATGAGGAATATAACATCGGCATCGCTCAGGATCAGCGTAAGGTTTGGGCGGCTTTGGCAGCAATGCTCTATCCAGAACATCCTTACGGCACTCAGACCACCATCGGAACACAGCAGCACCTGCAGAATCCTAGCATCACCAATATCAAGAACTACTTTAACAAATGGTATCGTCCAAACAACGTAGCCATCTGTATGGCAGGTGACTTCGATCCTGACAAGACCATCGCCATCATCGATAAATATTTCGGCTCATGGCAGCCAGGCGACGACGTTAAACAGCCTGTGTTTGAACCACTTAAGCCTATCGCCGCACCTCGCGACACCACCGTCTACGGTCTCGAAGCAGAGATGGTATGGCTGGGATGGCGCTTCGAAAGAGCCAACTCGCTCCAGGTTGATACCCTCGACATCGTCAGCGAGATCCTCAGCAACGGTACAGCAGGTCTCATCGACCTCGACATCAACAACCAAATGAAGATGTTGGGCGCATGGGCCGGCAACGAGTCACTGTACGACTACTCAAGCTTCTACATGGGTGGCTCCCCGAAAGAAGGCCAGACCCTCGAAGAGGCTAAAGACCTCCTCCTCGCAGAGATCGAGAAACTCAAGAGCGGCGACTTCTCCGACGACCTTATCCCTTCAATCATCAACAACTATAAGTTGAGATATTACACCAGAATGGAGTACAACGCAGCCCGCGCTAACCAGTTTGTCGAAGCATTCATCACCGAGAAACCATGGGAGCAGCAAGTTGGCTACATCGACCGCATCTCCAACATCACAAAGGAACAGATCGTGGAGTTCGCCAACAAGCACTTCCAAGACAACTACATCGTAGTCTACAAACGTCAGGGTATCGACGAGAACCTCAAGAAAATCGACAAGCCACAGATTACTCCAATCCCGGCAAACCGCGACTATGTCAGCGATTTCGTCAACGAGATACAAAACAGCGAGGTGCCACCAATCGAGCCACGCTTCGTCGACTTCCAGAAAGACCTGAAATACGGTGAGACCGAAGCCGGACTGCCATATATCTATGTCAACAACAAGGAAAACGGACGATTCATACTCGCATTCCGCTATGATTTCGGCGATGAATCAGACAACAGATATTCTTACCCGGCTAATTATATCGAATATCTCGGCACCGACAAGATGACCAACGAGGAGATAAACCAGCAGTTCTACAAACTCGCATGCAGCTATCGTGTCAATGTTGGAAGCCGCAATATAACTGTGACACTCAGCGGTTTAAGCGAAAATATGCCTGAAGCCATGGCACTTCTCGAAGACGTGATGCAGAACGCCCAGGTTGACGAAGATGCTTGGATGATGTATCTGCAGCTGCTCGAAAAATCACGCCTTGACGGAAAACTCAACCAGCGTCAGAACTTCAATATGCTTGTGCAATATGGCGTTTACGGCGAATATAACCAATCTCGTAACATCATCCCAACCAAGGATTTGATGGCTCAGAATCCGCAAGAACTGCTCGATTTGCTTAAGAATCTGAAGAACTACAAGCACACAGTCCTTTACTATGGTCCGATGAGCGAGAAGGAGATGGCAGAGGCTGTCACAGTTAACCATGTGACTAACAAAGAGTTACTTGATGCTCCGGAAGGCAGACACTATGAGATGCAGCCTACACCAGAGAACGAGGTTCTCATTGCTCCTTACAATGCCAAGAACATCTACATGCGTATGATTCACAACGAGGATCGCGCTTGGAACCCTGACGAGTCAGCAGTCGTTGCATTGTTCAACGAGTACTACGGCGGTGGCATGAACACTATCGTCTTCCAGGAGATGCGCGAGGCCCGCGGTCTGGCTTACAACGCCTATGCGGCATATATCGAGCCTGGCTACGCTGACCAGCCTGAGTATTTCTTCACTCACATCATCACCCAAAATGATAAGATGATGGACGCTGTCAACCATTTCAACGAGATTTTGGATGAGATGCCTGAAAGCGAACAGGCCTTCGCTATCGCCAAGGAAGCCCTTATCAAGCGTCTCGCCAGCCAACGCACGACTAAATTCAGTCTCATCAACGCATGGCTGACCGCACAGTACAAAGGCATCGACTACGACATCAACGAGAAGATTTACGAGAAAGCTCAGGATCTCACTCTGCAGGATATCGTGAAGTTTGAGAAGGAGAACATCGCCAACAAGCCATATCGCTATGTCATCCTCGGCGACGAGAACGAACTCGACATGGAAGCCATTGGCAAGATGGGTACTATCAAACGCTTGACCACCGAAGAGATTTTCGGATATTAAAATAGTAGATGGTTTAGTCATCACGATGACTAAACCATCGTTTACACATTATATAATTATATGCTTGCTTTTAAGATATTAGGTTCGTTAGGACTTCTCGTCTTCGGTATGAAGATGATGAGTGAGTCGCTGCAGAAGCTTGCAGGACCGCAGTTGCGTCATGTCTTGGGTAAGATGACGACCAACCGCTTCACTGGCATGCTCACCGGCGTCCTCGTCACGGCGGCTGTGCAGAGTTCCACCGCCACTACGGTGATGACAGTGTCGTTTGTCAACGCCACGCTGCTCACGCTCGGACAGGCTATCTCGGTGATCATGGGTGCTAACATCGGCACTACGCTCACCGCTTGGATCATGTCGGCAGGCTTCTCATTCAACGTCACCGACCTGGTGTGGCCCGTCTTCATCATCGCGATGATACTCATCTACAAGAAACGTCGCGCCACATTCGGAGAGTTCCTCTTCGGCCTCGCTTTTATGTTCCTCGGCCTCGGTACCCTGCGTGCCACCGGCGTGCAGATGAACCTCGGTGAGAACGAGGCAGTGCTGGGATTCTTCGCATCGTTCGACCCCGACAGTATCTGGACTACGCTGTTGTTCCTGCTGATAGGCAGTGTCCTCACGATGTGCGTGCAGTCGTCGGCTGCAGTGATGGCTATCACCATGATACTGTGCTCAAGCGGCGCGCTCCCCATCTATCAAGGTATCGCACTGGTGATGGGTGAGAACATCGGCACGACAGTGACGTCGAACCTCGCGGCCCTGACAGCCTCAACACAAGCCAGGCGCGCCGCCTTCGCTCACATGTTCTTCAACGTCTTCGGAGTGCTATGGATGCTCTTCGTGCTGCATCCATTCATCGACATGGTATGCTCCTTCGTCGACTACGAACAAGGAGTGTCCGACCCGACGAAGCTGAGCGTCGTGCTCGCGATGTTCCATACGTGTTTCAATATCACAAACACCGCTATCCTCATCGGATTCGTGCCACAGATCGAGAAGATAGTGTGCTGGGCCATCAAAGACAAGAAAGAGATGGAGAAAGAAGTCGCCCGTCTGCAGTATATCGGCAACGGTCTCGTGCAAACGCCTGAAATCGCTGTGCTCCAGGCCGAGAAAGAGACGGCTTCGTTCGGCGTCTTCGTGCAGGAGATGTTCGCCAAGTCACGCCAGCTCTTAGATGAGAAAAACGAGACCAAATTCGCAGAGTTGTTTGCCATTATCGAGAATAAGGAACAGGTCTCTGACCAGATCGAGATAGAGATAGCAAAATATATCGAACAGGTGAGCTACGACCATCTCAGCGATGAGACGAAGATCAAGATTCGTCAGATGCTGCGAGAGATCAGCGAACTGGAGAGCGTCGGCGACGCATGCTATAACATCGCACGCACCCTGCAACGTAAGATAGAATCGGGAAAGAAATTCATCGCTTGGCAAAACAAGAGCCTGCATGAGATGATGAAACTCTGCGATGACGCCCTTACACAGATGAACGCCATCATGACAGGACGTCGCGCCGAACACGACATCAACGAGTCGTTCCGCATCGAAAACGAGATCGACGCCATGCGTCAGATGCTGAAAAACGAAAATATCCGTAACATCAACGAACAGAAATACGACTACGCTGTCGGCACTATGTTCTCCGACCTCATCACCGACTGCGAGAAACTCGGCGACTACGTCATCAACGTCGTCGAAGCACGATTCGGAAAATAAAAAATTTTCAGTCGTCATTTTTAAAGGACTTCAGCTTTCGAAGAAAGGTGACCAGCCAAAAAATGACGACTGAAAACTCTAGTTATTATACTATTCCAGACTATCTCCGCTTTCTCCGTCTCCCTCTTTAGCCCTCTGCTCAAGCTCCATCTTACCAAAACGGAACGTCACGCCGACAGAGATGTAACGGCTGTTGACCATCTTGTTGGTGTTGTCGGTGAGATAATACGGGTTGGTGTTCTTCGAGCCGGATCCGATTGTCGCTCCCCAGTTGAAGAGGTCCTGCACGTTGACAAACACCGACATCTTACGGTTGAAGAAGTCGCTACGAGCTCCGATGTTGAGCCAGTAACGTGCCTTGCGTTCGGCGGCCAAGCTGATGGTAGGTGAGGTGTAACCCACAGCCATCGTTAGCTGATATTGATTGAAGATCTTAGTCCATGCGTTGACACGCACGCTCCACGACCATTTGTCGTTTTCGTTGACAGTGTGTCTCACGTTTCCGAACTCATCGGTGCGGTCGTATTCCATGTGATAGCCGTAGTTGTAGAGGTTGGCATACATCCTCACGTTGAAGAATCCGGTCGGACGGTATGTCATGTTGACCGAAGTACCGTAACGCCATGAACTTCCCATGTTATATGGCATAGAATAGCTCACGATGCGGTCGAGATACTGGTCGTACTCTGAGTCGGTGAGCGAGCTGATTTCGTTGGAACTCAAACGTCCGTAAGCTTCCCATCCGATATTGCCAAAACGCTCGAAGAACTTCTGCCATCCCATCTCCATGTTATGGGTGTATGAGCTCTTCAAACCATCCGGATTACCTGTCGAATAGTTGTTTTCACCATATCTGCGGAACTTGCTGATATCCTCTTCATCAGGATTCGACATCCTCAACGAATAGTTGAGTTTGAGGTTATGCATGCTCTGCGTGCGATAGGTGAGGTGTATCGACGGACGGAATACCCAGTAATTCAAGGTGCCGCTGTCGGCAAAAGGCATGGCGCTGGTGTAGTCGTATGTCGATATCTCTGGACCGGCACCGAGGCCTGTGCTCAAGGTGAAGCCGCCCCAACGGTGTGTCCAGTTGACGTCGGCGCTGATGTTGGTGGAAGTGCCTTTGAACTTATACGCGCGCAACTCGTCGATGACCTCGCCAAGCGAGTCGTTGTAACGGTCGTAGGTGTTGTTGTTGTTACTATAGTCGACACGCAAGCCGTAGCTCATCTCGCCATTCTGGTTGTAAGGTCTGTTGTAACGTGCGTCGAGGCTAGCCCCCTGCATGTTTTGGTCAGTAAGCATGTAACGGTGCTCGTTGAGGAAGTTATATGTCTCGTAAAGCCTGTTATACCACTGCTCATTCGAGTTATGCATTATCCTCGAATTGAAACTGAGACGTAAGTTATGACCGAAATTGTCGAATTTCTTGGTGTAATCGGCGCCGAAATGCCCGAAGATGTTGCTTGCATCGGTCTTGCTGTCGGTAGTGTCGATAAGAAGTGAGTCGCAAGGCATATTGTTGAAGTAATAATAACGCTGGTCTTGCGAACGTAACATCTTGTTACCGTTGAAGTTATAGAAACCTCCAGCATCAAATGAGATGGTGCTCGACGTGTCGATTTCATAGTCGACACCCAAGAAGATGTTGGCACTCACGCTGCGGTTCTGGTCTTTCTGATATGTAGTGTCGGACCATGTGACTTCATACATATCAAGACTGTCGTTATAACGGCGTTTCTGTTCCCATCCGTTGCTGGTGTTGTCGCGGTCGCTGAAACGGCCAGAAGCAAACACATTGATGCTCAGACGGTCGCGTTTCCACATATAGCTCACCCATGGCGACACGAAAGGCTGTGTCGAGCCGTTCACGCCGAAACTCACAAACTGGTTACTCTTGACATGAGCAGAGGTCACGATGTTGATGACGGCCTCAGCGTCGGTGGCATATTTCGCCGATGGGTTGGTTATCGTCTCGATGCGCTCGATGGCGTTGGCTGGTAACGTCTGCAGGTATGTCTTGAGGTTTTCGTCGGTAAGCTTTGAAGGCTTGTCGTTGACCCAGATCTCTACACTCGACACGCCTCGAAGCGTGATATTGCCTTCCACGTCGACCTCCACGCCTGGAGCGTTCTGAAGGGCATCCTCCGTGGTACCAGTCTGTATCGACGGATCCTCACTAACGTTGTAGATGAGCTTCTCACCATCCATAGCGAAAAGAGGCTTCTCGGCTGTAACCACCACAGCGTCAAGGGTTAAGGCGCCTTCGTGAAGTTTTAAAATGCCAAGGTCAGTGTTGTTCTCCACTGTGAACGGGTGCCAATAAGTTTCATAGCCTATCGCTGTGACGCGCAATAAAAACGAGCCTTGCGGGATACCGGCGAGTTCAAACACACCCTCGTAGTTGGTGACTCCGCCCTTCACGAAGGTGCTGTCGACTGAGTCTAGTACAGTAAGGTTGACAAACGGGATAGGTTCGTTGTTCTTCACGTCGAGCAGCATACCCACCACAGTGAAGGTGTCGCCTTCACGAACTTTCTTTTTCTGCTTCACCTGAGGTGTCTGCATGTTCTGTTGGTTCCACTGTCGGTCGCCACCTGGGCGTTGTCCGGGAGGTCTGCCTCCAGGAGGTCTGCCACCGGGAAAACCGCCGCCTCCGCCAGGAGGAAACTGCGCCATGGCCGCCATCGACGACAAAATTATGGTCATCAAAAACAAAAACCTGAAAATAACTGCCCGTTTCATTGTTTCAATCTTTTTTAACAGATGCAAAAGTAATTTATTTTTAGAAAACATTTGCAATTTTTTTTTGAAACGACAAAAAAAGGTTCTAAAACGGAAAAATTATATTTAAGGATATCATTAATCCAAAAAATAGTCGTAATTTTGCACCTTGCTAGTTTCGTCATTTCGACTGAAATGAAATGGAATGGAGAAATCTCCGGCAATTAAGAGTTTTAATTTTAAATCAGATAAACTATGGAATTACCATTTGCAGAAGCGTGGAAAATCAAGATGGTCGAACCCATTAAGAAATCCACTCGTGAACAACGTGAGAAATGGCTCGAAGAAGCTCACAACAACATCTTCATGCTGAAGTCAGACTATGTGTATATCGACTTGCTGACCGACTCTGGCACAGGCGCCATGAGCGACCGTCAGTGGAGCGCGATGATGATGGGCGACGAGAGCTACGGCGGCGCTCGTTCATTCTATCACATGAAAGACACTATCACTGAGCTCACCGGTTTTGAATATGTCATCCCAACCCACCAAGGCCGCGCCGCTGAGAACGTGCTGTTCTCATACCTCGTGAAGCCAGGTCAGGTCATCCCGGGCAACGCTCACTTCGACACCACAAAAGGTCATATCGAGAGCCGTAAGGCATTCGCTGTCGACGTCACAGTGCCTGAGGCCTATGACACACAGCTTGAAGTGCCTTTCAAAGGCAACGTCAGCCTTGAGAAACTCGAGAAAGTGTTGAAAGAGAACAAAGGCAACGTGCCGTTTATGGTCCTCACAGTGACTAACAACACCGTCGGCGGTCAGCCGGTTTCGATGCAGAACGTCCGCGAGACATGCGAGCTCTGCCATAAATACGGTGTGCCGGTCGTCGTCGATAGCGCTCGTTTCATCGAGAACTGCTATTTCATCAAGACACGTGAGAAAGGTTATGAGAACAAGACTCTCCGCGAGATCGCAAAGGAGATGTACTCATACGCCGATGCAATGACAATGTCAGCAAAGAAAGACGCTCTCGTCAACATGGGCGGTTTCATCGCAACGAATAAGACAGAATGGTACGAAGGCACCAAGTTGTTCTGCATCCCATTCGAAGGTTTCCTAACATACGGTGGTATGAACGGCCGTGATATGGACGCCCTCGCCGTCGGTTTGAAGGAAAACATCGAATTCGACATGGTCGAGACACGTATCAAACAGGTCCATTACCTCGCTTCAAAACTCGATGAATACGGCATCCCTTACCAGCGTCCTGCCGGTGGTCACGCCATCTTCGTCGATGCCGACAAGGTTTTGACCAACATCCCTAAGGAAGAATTCCCTGCACAGACACTGACATGCGAACTATACCTCGAGGCAGGTATCCGCGCTTGCGAAATCGGTTACGTCCTTGCCGACCGTGACCCTGTCACACGCGAGAACCGTTTCGGTGGCAACGACTTCGTGCGTCTCTGCATCCCACGCCGTGTTTACACTAACAACCACATGGACGTCATCGCAGCCGCTCTGAAGAACGTTTACGACCGCCGCGGCACCATCAAACGTGGTTTGGAAATCACCTGGGAAGCTGAATTGATGCGTCACTTCACCTGCCAGTTCAAGAGATTGAAATAATTTGCGCCTAACGGCGAATTTGTTAAAATGTGCGCCTTGCGGCGAATGTGTGCGCTTCGCGCAATGGGCGAAGCCCACACATTCCGCGAAGCGGCACATTGCGACCGTAGGGAGCACACATTAACGAACGAAGTGAGTATCACATTTGTTATATCATTAACCTTCTGCGTCTGCGTCGCCTCCACCGTCTTCAACGTCGAGAAAAAGAACGGTTGGTGGCGTAACATGCTGTTTATGTGTGCGTTGGCGGCAGGGCAGGGGCTGATGTATTGGCTCGGAGCGCTGCTTGGCGGCACCTTTATGTACAAATTCGCTGGATTCGCCAAGGTCATCGTCCTGATATTCTGTTTCATGATAGCTTTCAGGATGATAATTGACACTCTGAAAATCAAAAGCGGAAAGAACCTTTTTCTTATCGACAAGCCAAAACAACTGATATTTTTATCTATCGCATTGGGTATCAATGCTTTAATAGCTGGGATGATAGCCAGTGAAGCGTTTTTGCCGTTGTTTGGCAAAATCACACCTTTATATATTATAGGCATCTCCCTCATCTGGGGATTGATCGGAATTGGAACCAAATTTACGCAAACCAAGCTGCTTGTAAACAGTCTTTTGAACATTGTTGCGGCCTTGACAATTCTTGCCACAGGCATAGTTGCATTGCTGTAATCCCCTTTAAAACTTACTACTTTCAACTATAAAACTACTTTAAACTTTACACTCTAAACTCTAAACTGACATTTTTGCAAAAAAAATGTCTATCGTATTGATTTTCTTTGTAATTTTGCAGCCGCAAAAATAACGATTAACTTTGAATATTAAAATTCAATAAATAAACTCATAAACTAATTAAATCACACAATGAAAAAAACAACAACTTTGAGAGCTCTCGTGCTTTCGATGATTATGACTATCGGCTTTGTTATGCCGATGGCAGCACAAAACGACGGTTTTTTCAAAAACAATGAAGATTACATCAACCGTGATGTCGCAACAGGCAACATCACCAACCAAACATTCGGTCAGGACCCTGGTACTGGCGTAACAGGCGGTATCACCAACCAGCAGTTTGGCGTTCCAGTCGGAAGCGGCTTGTTGATTTTGGTTGCAGCAGGTGCAGGCTATGCAGTGGCACGCCGTAAACGCGCTCGCAAAGGCATGACACTCTTGCTCGCAGCAGCTATGCTCCTCGGCATGACCCAGTGCAAAAAGAACGTCGAGACAATTACGTCTACTCATGAAAATGGTATTCGTATCAGTCTTAAAGTTGAAAATGGCACACGTCACCATGTCATCACCACTGGCGAGCCTTTCCCTGGCGATTTAGGTAAGGTTGAGTTTGACGACGAGGATATGCTTTATGTTTTCAATGGTGGAAACATTGTGGGTGCGATGGTATATGACGCAGATGATGAGATATTTAACGGCATAATTGGTGTCGATGTTACGGAAGATGAGCCTTACCCGCCTGTAGCTTTAGATCCCGACGACTATCTCCATTTCGGTTTCTTTGGTAACGCTGTACTTGGTATGGATGAACAAGGTATTTATGCCGATATTAGCGGCCAAAAAAGAAATCTGCCTGTATTGTCGGTCGGACAAACAGCTGATTTATACGGTAATTATGAAGCAGCCGGTATAACCGATTTTTCTTGCGTATTGGAGAATAAGTGCGCATTGGTTAAATTCACTTTCAATGGTGTCACAGCAGAAGTTGGAATGGCCCTTGATGATGAAGTGATTCTTTCGGGTGTACTTACACAAGCCAGACTGGATATTTCTAATGGTGTAACTGTAACTCCGGATCTGAATTCAACAGGTAAAATAGCTTTGTATCACGCATCATCAGGTGATGCAAATGTGAGGTGGGCTGTTATGTTGCCTCAGAATGCAGTGAGCAACAAAAACATGCTTCTCCGTAATTGGTTATATACCGGCAATGTAAGTATTGATGCAGTAGCAATTAACGAGTACAAAGAAGTTGCAGTTAGTTGCAGCGGTACACATGAACAGTTTGACTTTTTCACTGTAAGACAAAATAAAAAATCTCTCTTCTCACCAGGTAACCTGCAATACAAGGCTGCTGGCACTGGTGCTGGGTGGCGTTTTGCAGAACACCAATGGGATGTAATAGGTTCAGACAATATGAACATTTCTGATTCCTACGATGGCTGGATCGATTTGTTCGGTTTTGGCACAGGTAATGCTCCAACAAAGACATCAACCGATGAGGATGATTATGCTACCTACTATGATTGGGGCGATTATTGTGGTGATCCTACAAATAATGGTTATACATGGTATGCTCCTAACATGGCAGAATGGCTGTGCCTTATTAACTGGAGACCTAATGAAGATGCGGTGGATTTAGGTTATCAGGATGATATACGTGTAAACAAAGGCGGTCCTGCCACAGTTAATGGTGTTAAAGGTTATGTGCTTATTCCGGATTACTTTGAGTGGCCTACTGCTGCATTAGCAGCCGCATGGCAACCTAAAACTTACGGTGATGAAAGCGACTGGAATACTTACACGCTTAATGTTTATGATGAAACTAACTGGGGCTTGATGGCAGCCAATGGCGCGATATTCTTGCCAGGAGGAGGTATTCGCAGGTACGATAAGGTTAACGATTCATATGAGTGGTATTACGATAACACTGAAAACCGCCTGTTTGCCTACTGGGCACATAATCCATACTGGAAGGAATATACTGCCAATATATTTACAGTGGGCTATTATTATCCTGGACCAGAAATAAGACCGCGTTACACAGGAGCATCTGTTCGTCTCATGCGTGAGTTTGATTTTTAATATTCCAATTATCAACAATTCGAGAATATGAAAAAGTTAAGCGCGATAATAGTGGCTCTCGCATTGGTGTTTGGTTTTACTCAGTGCAAAAAGCATATTGAGACTATTGCCCCAACCAGTCATGGTGGAGTTCACATAACGCTTGGCATCGATAACGATGCAAAACATAGCGTAAATACAACTGCCGGTGACGATTACGGTAAGGTCACGTTTAGCGAGAATGACGAGCTTTATGTCGGTAATGGAGGCCAATTTGTGGGCACTTTATATTACCATAACGGTCAATTCGAAGGCGAAATCGGTGTCGACGATGAACCACCATATGAAACTATTGAGTTGACACCTAATGAATACCTGTATTTTTACTACACAGGTGGCTACAAGTATTACGACAATATATTGGAAGAAGGTGGTGAAACGTATCTAACATTTGATATAAGCGACCAGTCCGACAATCTTCCGGTCTTTTCGTGTGGTAAGTCAGATGTTGTTTATAATGAAGGAGTTACAAGTTATTCTAGCATGCTGTTGAATAATTGTGCTTTGGTAAAGTTTAATATGGGAACCTCCACTAGCGATCAAGTGACGGTGTTCGATATGCTTTCTGAAGTCAAGTTTAACTTCAACGAACCGGAAAATATTGCCAACGTATTTGTCCCAACAGGGAAAAGAGATCCGATAATTCTCAATTCCAGAGGTTCGGGAAATACTGAAAAATGGGCCATCTTGCTTCCTCAGACCAAGGTCGACGACGCAAATGTTATGATTGGCAATACTTTGTATGTCGATGCGGTTGATGTTCCGGCAATTCAAGCCAATAATTTGGTTGGTACGAATGTCACAATAAACACTTCAAACCCTGTTTTGGATCATGAGTTTTCTGTCAGTGCAACCCAAAAGGTTTATTTTTCCAGAGGAAACTTACAGTATAACAAAAGAAGCACCAAATGGAGTTTTATACTGCCGCAATATCGCACTATTGAAACCAATGATCAGGATGTAGGCGAAAACTACAAAAAACAAAACATAGTGTCACTGTTTGGTTGGGGTACAGGCAATAATCCTGCAAAAACAGATGATAATAAGCTGAATTACACTACATTTAACGAATGGGGCGAGAATGTTACAATTGGTGGAATAACGACGTGGCGTACGCTTACCGGGTCGGAGTGGAATTATGTTTTTAATACAAGAACAACCACATCGAGTATGCGTTTTGTTAAAGCTGTTGTGGCCGATATGCCAGGTGTCATTCTGTTCCCTGATGATTGGAATGCCAACACATACTCAACATTAACTCACGTTAATGACAACGATGAATTGGATTATGTTGTGAATATCATATCTCTCAATGATTGGAATGCATACTTCGAATCTAACGGGGCGGTTTTCATGCCAGCTGCTGGCTCTCGTGAAGATACTAAGGTTGAGGATGTTGAAGATGATGGCTATTATTGGGCTTCTTCATGTGAAAATATGCCGGACCCGGAAGATGGTCAGGCAGATGTTTGTAGATTTATGTATAAGACAGTAAATCCATTTGGCAGTTACTATCGCAATTGTGGTTATTCGGTCAGATTGGTTTATAATGTAGTAACTACTAAATAGTCCTTAAAACAAAGAAAATGAAAAAACTTAGCACAATAGTTATAGCAGTTGCATTGGTGCTTGGCATGACCCAGTGCAAAAAGCATGTAGAGACAGTCACCGCAACTTCCGGTAATGGCGGCGTTCATATCACCGTTAATGCCAGTTATGCCACTAAACATGATGTGATCACGACTCAGGGCGGTAATTATGGTGAGGTGCATTTCACTATCGGTGATAAACTGTTGGTAGGCAACGGCGATAAATATGTCGGCACATTGATCTACGACGGAGTACAATTCTCTGGCACAATTGGCGCTGAAGTTGGATTGACCACCACCGACAAACTGCATTTTTACTATACTGGCGGTCTTGAACCGATAGTCACAGTAGATGATGAAGGTATGATATTTAAGGTTTATGAAATCAGCGACCAGTCAGACAACCTCCCTGTTTTCTCATACGGATGCACCAGCAGCAACTATGATACGGAAGTCGACACATATTCGTGTTTCTTGTATAACAAATGCGCTTTGGTGAAGTTTAACCTTCCTGAAAACACAACAGGCGATGTGAAAGTGTACGGAATGTGTTCTGTAGTTGTGTTTACTTTCACTAAAGATGTACTTGACAATGTGTTTGAACCAACAGGAGACAGAAGCTCTATCACCCTAAACAAAAGAGGTGAAAACGAAGGCTGGGCTATTCTCCTCCCTCAAGACGAAGTTGAAGGCGCCACAGTTATGGTCAATGATAACCTGTACTCAGATGCAGTCGATGTTCCGGCTATCGAAAACAACGATCTGATCGACAATCTCACAATAAGTGCCTCAACACCATATACTCCAGTGTTCTCTGTCGGCCCTAACGAAGCTGTGCATTTCTCGCCAGGCAACCTGCAATATCAAGCATCGACCAAAACTTGGCGCTTTGCTGAGCATCAGTGGGATTACGTGGGCGGAAATTCATCAGGGAGTGAACCAACTCATTATGGCACTGTTAGTGGTAGTTCCAATAATGATGCAGCTTCAGATTATGAAGGCTGGATAGACTTATTCATGTGGGGTACAAGCGGCTGGAAATATTTTGATGACAATTTGTGTACTTTATTTAAACCTTGGAATCACAGAGATGGGACGAATAACGGTATGAACAGCGTAAACACCTATGGTGTAGGCCCTTCTCTGGGAAGTGATGTAGGGTCCGACCTTAATGGGACAGAATACGACTGGGGCGTACATAATGCCATCTATAATCCAACGACGAGTAGCGTTGATGCCGCCGACACATGGCGTACTCTTACTTATGAAGAGATGCAGTATCTGCTTGAAGAACGCCCTAATGCATCTTCTCTCATGGGATATGGAATAGTTAACAATGTTAAAGGTCTCATCCTGCTGCCAGACGGTTACCCTGTGCCTGATGGACTTACGTTCATATCTGACATTCATGACGAGAACGAGTATGATACCGATGAGTGGTCGTTGATGGAAGCCAATGGTGCTGTGTTCTTCCCTTGCGGAGGATCTTACAATGATTTGACAGATGGTGTGGGTTCAAATAAAGAAGGATTCTACTGGACGGCAACACATTATGGACACGGATCAGGCAACTCAAAGGACGAATTCGGTCCAAGTGCTAAAGCTTATAGTTGTGAATTCGATTTTAATGATGATGTACGCATTGAACAAGGCTATCGCTATGAACACTTCTCGGTCCGCCTCGTCAAAGATGTTCAATAAAAAACTAATAAAAATATGCGATTCAGCCCAGCGTTTTGACGCTGGGCTTTTTTATTATAAATTAATGTCAAACCAATCGATATTTTTTGTAATTTTGCAGCCGCAAAAAACGATTAACATTCTTATAATTAATAAACAATGAAAAAGCTTAGCACAATTATTATTGCAATGGCATTGGTACTCGGTATGACACAATGCAAAAAGAAAGTCGAGACTTTAACACAAAGCCAGGGCACATTCATCACAGTGAATGTCGCAAACGAATCAAAGCATAATGTTATTACTACAGGCAGTGGTTTGGGAGAAGTTGAATGGACTAATGGTGATATACTTTATGTTTTCAGTGATGGCGATTTTGTTGGAATGGTTACCTACAGCAGTAGTAGTGAAAACTTCTCTGGAACAATCAACTCAGCAGCTGAGGAAAAGCCTCTTTGGTTCTGTTTTACAGGCGGTGTGGAGCCGGATGGTCATACCATGACTATTGACATTAGCGACCAGAGCAATAACCTTCCGGTGTTGTCGTGCGGTGCTTCAGACCAGAATTATCCTACAGCCAGCAATGTTTATACAGCATTTTTGGAGAACAAATGCGCCCTTGTGAAATTCACTCTTTCTACAGGAACTGATGACATTGTCAGAATCGGTAATATGTACACCCAAGCCAGGATGACAATAACAGCTGCAGGTATTGACATTGAGCCTTTAAATGAGACACATTCTATACTACTTAATAGGCCTTCAACTAGCCCTACGACCGAAAGATGGGCTATAATTCTGCCACAAAATAATCAGATTACAACCAGCGCTTTGATTCGCAACACAGCATATAAGAATTGTGTTATTATACCTTCAACTGCGAATAATAGCTTGGTCAATGCCACTATCGATTTAGCACAAGCGACAACGGAGTCGGTTAAGCCTTATTTCAGTGTTAGTGGAGGCAGGATAGTACATTTTGCTCCAGGTAACTTACAATATCAAGCCTCAACTACTACATGGCAGTTCGCGGACCACGAATGGGATTTCGTCGGCGGAACCGACGTTAATAATGTTTCTTGGGGCAATGTATCTGGAAGTACCAACAACAGAATCGGAGATCCAGAATACACTGGCTGGATTGACCTTTTCGGCTGGGGAACAGGCGATGCTCCAACTAAAGTTTCGAAAAATTACGCGGATTATAGCACATTTAATGAGTGGGGTAATAATATAAATGACGGTAATAGTTGGTTTACATTAACTGACGACGAATACGACTATCTCATTAATGAGACAAGTAATACCATGCGTGCTAATAAGATTGCTCCTGCCACAGTCCACGGTGTCGGCGGCTTTGTCATGTTGCCTGACTACTTCGATCTGACTGATTATAGCTTCGTGACAGTTGCTGACCAGCTCAACCACATGGAGGACTGCAGCCAAAACGTTTATACTGATGCAGCTTGGACAGCAATGTCTGCTGCTGGAGCTGTGTTCTTCCCAGGTTGTGGAGTAAGAAGCAAAGAAGATTCTTGGGCGTATAATGAATATGCCAATGAAACAATTGACACACAGACACCATATAAAGGAATATATGCTTGTTATTGGTCAAAATCAATTAAGGGGGATAATTCGGCCTTTGCTTTAGCCAATGAACTGAGAACTGACGGAAATAATCCTCCAACAACGGTTTGGTCAGTTTTAAGAACGAATGATTACTTTTATTACTCGGGTGTGGCAGTCCGCCTCGCTAAAGAAGTGGTTTACTAAATTAAATTCGAATTAATTAAACAATAATAATAAACTATCTTGATTCACACAATGAAAAAGAGTAACACATTTAAAACTATCGTGCTTTCAATGGTTATGACCTTCGGTCTCGTTCTGCCGATGACAGCACAAAACGACGGTTTTTTCAAAAACAATGAAGATTACATCAACCGTGACGCTGCAACAGGTAACATCATTAACCAGACATTCGGTCAGGACCCTGGTACTGGCGTAACAGGCGGTATCACCAACCAGCAGTTTGGCGTTCCAGTCGGAAGCGGCCTCCTCATCATGGTTGCAGCCGGCGCAGGCTATGCAGTGGCACGCCGTAAACGCGCCCGCAAAGGCATGACACTCTTGCTCGCAGCAGCCATGCTTCTCGGCATGACCCAGTGCAAGAAGAACGTTGAGACGGTGACAACTAATCCGAATCAACACGGACAAGGTACCATTTTTGTCACTCTTACAGTCGATAACGGCTCAAAACACGAGGTCGGCTTGTCAGGAAGTGATCTGGGTAAGGTGACTTTTGAAACCGGTGATTTTCTCTGGGTTGTAAATAACAACCAAGTTTCCGGTAAATTGAGTTATGTCGGCAACGACACATTCGAAGGTTATATCGACGATGACCCCACAAACGTTTGGAGTCATTTCGGAGGGATTGTTCTTGATGATGACGATTATCTCTATTTCTGTTATACAAGCAATCAAAATCCAGAGATGTATGACTATGAAGGTATGCCGGATACACCGCCTTACTTCGTATGGGATATGTCAAATCAGAAAAACAAATTGTTTTTGGTATCGTTCGTACAAACTTCAAAGACTCTAGGTCAATTGAAGGCTGACGGAGATTTGGACAATCTCACATGCATGTTGTATAACAAATGCGCTTTGGTTAAGTTCGTGCTTAGCCAGCCGACAGCTGAAGATGTCACGCTGACAGATGTGTATAGTAGTTGCAGGTTGGATATAAATTCAACCGAGCACAATGTCGGTGCAACCACATATAGCACTAAAGCCCCAATCACTCTTTATAATCCTGCAGGCAGCAGCGCCAGCAATGTCAGATGGGGTATTCTTATGGCAGGAGGCAGTTACACTACAAATGTGACTGTCGGCGGTCAGATGTGTGCAAATGCCGTTACGATTCCAGCTCTGGCAAACAACCAATTGTACCAGAGTGTCGCAATCAACAATACTTATGTGTTTACTGTCGATGCTGAAGGGACAACCGTTCATTTCTCACCAGGCAACCTGCAGTACAAGGAAGGCACGGGCTGGCGTTTTGCCCAACATCAGTACGATGCAATAGGCTCATGGAACACCAGCGATTGGGTCGATCTCTTCGGTTGGGGCACATGGGGTAGCGGTAAAAATCCTCTCAATACATCTACGAATAATGGGGACTACAACTGGACAGACTTTCAAGGAATGCTCGACGGACATGATGACTGGCGCACACTTACAAAAGACGAGTGGTCGTATGTGTTCAAAACAAGAACCGATGCAAGCCAGAAATACGGTCATGGTTCTGTTGATGGTGTGAACGGAATGATAATATTACCTGACGTTTGGGTTTTGCCTTCAGGTCTGAGTTTCACTGCTGGCAACAGTGCATGGACCAACTCATACACGACTGCCCAGTGGGAGAAGATGGAGGAGAACGGCGCGGTGTTCTTGCCAGCCGCAGGCAGCCGGATTGGTTCTTCGGTGTCCAGTGCGGGTTCCCAAGGGCAATACTGGTCGAGTTCTGCCTTCTTGGGCGTTTCAGACGGCGCGTACTTCGTGAAATTCAACTCTGGGAGTTACTTACCGACGTACAACGGCGTCCGTAGCAGCGGGTACTCGGTGCGCCTCGTTCGCACTGTTCAATAATCATAATTATCAATAATATCAATATCAGCCCGATGCGCAGCATCGGGCTGATATTTTATGTGCCCTAAAAATAATTGTCAAACCGATCAATATTTTTTGTAATTTTGCAGCCGATTTTTAAATATGATAAAGTATTGATAAATAATAACTTAAAACAAATGAAAAAACAAAAAACATTAAAAGCTTTGATGTTTACAGCGGTTTTGGCTCTCGGTATGCTTATGCCGACAATCACAAACGCTCAATCCGACGGCTTCTTCCGTAACCAGAACGACTATGAAAATCGTGCTGATGAGGGTCTCTCAAATGAGATTTTCGGTGAAAATAACACCTTCGGACCAGCAGCTCCAACAAACATCAATGCTCCTCTCGGAAGCGGATTATTAATAATGATGATGGCAGGAGCCGGTTACGCAGTGGCACGCCGCAAACGTTTCTCCAAAAAAGGTGTTGCTATCGTTCTCGCATGCACAATGATTCTTGGCCTGACCCAGTGTAAAAAACATGTCGAAACAATATCACAAGGCGATGCCGAAAAGGTGTTTATAACCCTGGATCTTGGAAGCGGTGCAAAACACAGTGTTAATACATCAACAGGCGTAGTGACTTATGCTGAAGGCGACAAGGTCCATGTCGGATCGGATGGCGTGTATGTCGGAACATTGACACACGACGGCACCCAGTTTAGTGGCACTATTACAAATCCTAAAGTTGGTGAGTATCTGTATTTCTATTTCGTTAGCGGACTTCTCGATGAGAGCGCAATGTCGGTTGCAACACAAAGCTACACTGTGAACATCAGCGAACAGAGGACGCAGCTTCCTGTCCTTTCAGTCGGAGTGTCTACTAATCCATACGAAGTTGGTGTAACTTCATACACCAGCAAATTGCGCAATAAATGTGCCTTGGTGAAGTTTACGTTGGATGATGAGTCCGCTGAGGATGCCTGTCTGTGTAGTTTCCAAAATACAGCTACGGTGGATTTCGCCAACAATACAATCACACCAAATGGCGGAAAGGATGTCATAAGGCTCTACAATCCTTCAGGAAGTACTGCAAGTAGGGAGAGATGGGCCATCCTATTACCACAAAGTGATATAACAACCCAGTATAAAGGTGTAGCTAAGGTGGGCAATACGATTTATAAATATGTTTTTTGGGAAGTTCCACACGGAATAATTGAAAATGGATATCATACAGGAAATACCATAACTTATTTAGGTGCCCGTGGCTTTACTGTTAGTGCCAATGGCAATGCTGTTGCATTCTCGAAAGGAAATTTACAATATAATCCTGCAAGCAGTGCTTGGCGTTTTGCTGAACATCCTTGGGATATCATCGGCAATGGCAATGCGAATATCGCTCCAGATTACGATGGCTGGATTGATCTCTTTGGCTGGGGTACTTGGGGTGTTGGCGGAAATCCGACAGAAACATCCACCACTAATTCCGATTATACTTGGACGGGCGATTTCGGCGGAACCATCAATGCCGGATATTCCGGAACAACCGATAATTGGCGTACCCTTTCAAAGGAAGAGTGGTTATACGTGTTTTACAGACCGGGTGTTGCCAGACGTTTTATCAAAACACAAACTGATGATGGCGCGATCGGAATATTGTTATTCCCTGATGACTTTAATCCTGATCAAATTTGGCAAGATAAATATAAAGCACCAGATGCAAGTTATAACAGGTCTGATGTAGTCTATGTATACGAAGCAGACGGTGCTGTTGAATATCTGTGTAACCCAAATGGTGCCGGCGCTATCTTTTTGCCTATCACAGGCTTCCGTGGTGGTGAATATGGCACAACTTACTACGCGACGGCAATAGGCAACTATTGGTCTTCCACCCCGTATACGACTCTTGATGGCTGGGCTTGGCTATTGAACTTCACGGATAGTAATATAACCTATAACAGCGACAACGAATGCCACCTTGGATACGCTGTTCGTCTAGTGTGTTATTAATCATTGTAGTGATGTGTACACACCGAATGGTGGCGCATATCAACTGTTTTTCAATATATTGGGGACGCATCGAATGCGTCCTTTTTTTTGTTTAAAAATCTCCGAGCAAATTTCTTTTATCTTTTAACTTTTATCTTTTAACTAAAAGTTATATCTTTGTAATCTGAAACAAAATCATCGGTAAAGACGATAAACTATTGACAATGAAGAAATTATATCTTATACTGGTTTTGGTGATCGTCGCGGTATCCCTGTATGCTCAACCTTCTCCTGGCTATTACAATGGCACAGAAGGTCTCACAGGCAACGCACTGAAAACAAAATTGCATAGTATCATCAAGAATGATGACCATACTTCCTACACCCCAGGACTGTGGAACGCTTACTATACAACTGATAAACGCCCCGGCACAAACTACGTATGGGACATCTATTCCGATCGACCAGGTGGCACACCACCTTACCAATACACTTTGGGCAACGACCAATGTGGCAGCTACGGTGACGAAGGCGACTGCTATAACCGAGAACATTTATGGGCACAGTCGTGGACCAACAACGACGGTACCGAAAAAACCGACCTGCATCATGTTTATCCTACCGACGGATATGTCAACAACCGCCGTGGAAACTACGCTTTCGGCGAGGTTAACAACGCCTCGTGGATATCACAAAACGGCGGAAAACTTGGCAATAACACGGTTTTGGGCTATAACGGCACAGTGTTCGAGCCTATCGACGAATATAAAGGCGACATCGCCCGTGCACTCATGTATGTCAGCGTGCGTTACTATACCGAAGATAGCAGTTGGGGAACGTCAGATATGACAAACAAATCAGTGATAAAAGATTGGGCGATGACGATGCTGCTGCGTTGGCACGAGGAAGACCCGGTGTCTGAAAAAGAGATTAATCGTAACAATGCAGTTTACGCTATTCAGCAAAACCGCAACCCATTCGTCGACGATCCTGAATTCGCTGCAAGAATATGGGACCCACACTGGAGCGTGGCCGAAAACGAATATGTCGTTTCAGTCAGCGTGTGGCCTAACCCTGCCACCACCACAGTAAACATAGCAGGTGAGAACCTCGAGGCGGTGTATATGTATAATGTCATGGGTCAACTCGTTCTCACACTCGATGTTAGTGGCGACGAACAATCATCAATCGACGTGAGCAGCCTCAACAGCGGCATTTATTTTATGAACGTCATATCGCAAAACGGCGGCTCGGTACTTAAAAAAGTTGTTGTGCAATAATGTTTTATCTTACAAAAATATTCCATTTCGAGGCGGCACACGCCCTCAAAGGCTACGATGGCAAATGTCGTAACATCCATGGCCATTCTTATGAGCTGCGCGTCACAGTGAAAGGCATGCCTCTCAACGAGCCAGGTAACCCGAAAAACGGCATGGTAATCGATTTTCATGATCTAAAAGCCATTGTAAATCAAGAGGTTATCGAAAAACTCGATCATTCATTCATCATCGGTAATAATATGCCTGAAGGTTTTGTCGAGATAACAAAAAAGAACTTCGACAAGGTAGTCGAACTGCCTTACCAGCCTACAACCGAGAATATGTTGGCTGATTTTGCTCAAAGAATTAAGCATCGCTTGCCGCAACACGTTGAGCTATATAGCGTTACGCTTCAGGAGACACGCGACAACATCGCCGAATGGAGAGAGGAATAAGATGATTTCAATTCAAAATCTGAGCATACATTTCACCGGTCAGGACCTCTTCACCGACATCAATTTCCTTATCCGCGAGAAGGACCGCATCGGTCTGGTGGGTAAGAACGGCGCTGGAAAGACCACCCTCATCCGTATCATTGCAGGCCTTGAGCAGCCATCACACGGCGGCGTGGTGATGTCCGACGACGTCACTATCGGCTACCTGCCGCAGGAGAAGAACATACATTCAACAAAAACGGTGCTTGAGGAGACGATGACTGCCTTCGAGGAGTATCATCAGATTGAGAAAAAGCTGGTACAGCTACAGGATGAGTTGTCGCAACGCACTGATTATGAGAGCGATAGCTATCAGAAACTATGTGAGCGCATGAGTGCCCTCAACGAGCGTATGACTCTCATCGGAGGCCATTCGGCCGAAGGCGAGGCGGAGCAGATTCTTGTGGGACTTGGCTTCGACCACGAAGACATGGTGCGCGAGATGAACGAGTTCAGCAACGGCTGGCAGATGCGCGTCGAGCTGGCGAAGATATTGCTCCGAAAACCGAAGCTGCTGCTTCTCGACGAGCCGACAAACCACCTCGACATCGAGTCTATTCAATGGCTCGAGGGATATCTCAAAAACTACTACGGCGCCATCCTCATGGTGTCGCACGACCGCGCATTCCTCGATCATATCACTATCAGGACTATCGAGATCTCGGGTGGAAAGATTTACGATTATAAGTGCGCTTACAGCGAGTTCGTGGAACGTCGTGAGGAGCGTATCGACATGCAAAAGGCCGCGTTCGACAACCAGCAGCGCGAGATAAAGGAGATCGAGGCGTTCATCGAGCGCTTCCGTTACAAGGCCACCAAGGCGAAACAGGTGCAGTCGAGAGTGAAACAGCTCGAGAAGATGGAGGTGGTCGAGATCGATGACCGCGACAAGTCGGTGATGCACTTCAAGTTCCCGCCAGCACCGCATTCAGGTAAGGTGACGCTGGAGCTGAGTCATGTGTCGAAATCGTACGGCGAGAAAAACGTGCTCAACGACATCAATCTGCTTATCCCAAGAGGCGAGAAGATAGCATTCGTTGGCCGTAACGGCGAAGGAAAATCGACTTTGGCGAAGATCATCTGCGGAGTGCTCGACCATACCGGCGAGGTGAAGCTCGGTCATGAGGTGAAGATTGGCTATTACGCTCAGAATCAACAGGATATGCTCGATCCAGAGAAGACAGTGTTCGAGACTCTCGACGATGTTGCTACCGGCGACATGCGCGTGAAGGTCAAATCTCTGCTCGGAGCGTTTCTTTTCAGTGGCGAGACGATAGATAAAAAGGTAAAAGTGCTCTCTGGCGGTGAGAAAGCACGTCTTTCTTTGGCAAAGATGCTGCTTTTCCCAACAAATCTGCTGGTCCTCGACGAGCCGACCAACCATCTGGATATGCTGTCGAAAGATATCCTCAAGTCGGCGCTAATCCAGTTTGACGGTACTCTTATCGTGGTCTCCCACGACCGTGACTTCCTTCAAGGCCTCACGACGAAAGTCTACGAGTTCCGCAAGCCGCATATCAAGGAATATATCGGCGATATCTACGATTTCCTTGAAGAGAAACGCCTTAAGGAACTCGATGATTTGAATAAAAAACAGAAGATTCAGCAGGAAGCAAAGCCAGCTGTCTCGCAAAACAAGATCGATTACGAGGCAAAGAAAGTCGAAGAACGCGAAAAACGCCGTCTGGAAAAGGAAATCAAGAAACTCGAAGAACAAATCGACGCTCTTGAAAAGGAACTCGCTGATTTAGATGATGTTATGGCTAATCCCACAGCACATCCCGACATTAAAGTCGACGACAACTTCTACTGGAATTACGGTAAAAAGAAAGAGGAATTGCAGTATTTAATTGACAAGTGGGGAGAACTAGCGATTTAGTTTGTTCTCTACCGGAATCGCGTAAATCCCCAATAAAATCTCGGTAAACCTAGGCTCTGCCTCATTGCCGAGCTCTTCATAGAGCTTCGAGAAAATCTTATCGCAGTACGCCTTGAATACGTCTTTATCTTCCTGGGTATAATATTTCATAAATGTGGAAGTACCTGATAACCAATCGCTTGCAATATAGTTATTCGGATAAAGACGATAGTTTGCGTATATCCTCTTGTCGATCATATCCGCGACGGCGGGCACAATCTCGTGTTTGTCGGCACCTTCAAACGGCTTCAGGTCGTCGTAAGTGATTGTAGGACAGATAGCTATGTTCATCGTCCCTTTCTTCTTTCTCAGTCCCGAAACTATGCTGTCCATATCTTCCATAGGTTTCTTCACATACACGCCATCGCGTTCCTTGAGGTAGCTCTCACGGGCTTTCATCATGGCGCAAGGCTCGTATTCGTACGATGTCGCGATAGGAGTGATGTTCAGCTCCGTCAGGTTGGGCACTAGGTTTTGTCTGTCGCCCGACATCGAAAACATACTGATAAGGCCGTGATCGGTCTTGTCGTTGCCGTCTTTCGTCCTTCCGTTGCGCTGCGCTATCCAAACAGATTTGTTTTCATGGATGAGATATCTGATATAATCTGATAGATGTTGTGAATTTTGCGCTAACTCCCTGACGTTCTGCGACCTGATGACTTTGAACATCTTATTCGTCTTGCCAAAAACGTCAATGGTTTTGTTCAAAATGAGGTTGTCGCCAAAAGCGATGTTACATGTCTGCAAGCCGTTGTCGAGCATAAACATTTGCAGGATGAACGCATCGAGCGTTATGTCGCGGTGGTTCCCCGTGAAAAGATATGCTTTTTTCTTGTCGAGAAGATTAAATCCTTGAGTGTCAACGCCTTTCATTGAGGTGTTGACTATGAGTTTCACAAAACGCGTCATCATGATACGCTGAAACTCCTCGGTGGTCTTGATGCTTCTCAGCAACTCTTTGACTTCGTCATCCGACTTGCTGGGAAGCACCAATTTTGCCAACGATAGCGACGTCTCATCGTTGATGAAGTATTCCATCGCTGCTGGAATCTCTTCATCGATGTAGGATCTTATGTCTTCGAACTGCTCTGGTATCATTGCAATGTTATTCCACAATCAGGAATGGCATCAAAGCTTGTACGCCTTCGAGTCTCGACATATTCTCAACAGTCTCGAGGTATGTGTAGTTCTTACCTAATCTCTTCTTTAATAAGGCCTTGGTGTAAGGTTCAGGCATGCTTCCGCCAAGAAGCATCTCCATCATATCTTTCTGTTTCGGATAGTCTTTGAGCGAGTAGTCGGTGAGGTTTGCCTTTTCAGCTGCATAGGCGATGGCTTTGTCTAGGCCGCCGAGTTCATCTACTAGTCCGATCTCCAAAGCATCGGCGCCTGCCCACACTCTACCTTGTCCGATGCTGTCGACATAGCTCTGGCGCAGTCCGCGTGTGCGGGCTACTAAGGCTGTGAAGTCGTTGTAGGTGTTGCCGACATATTTCTGCATCATGGCTTTCTGATAGTCAGTCATAGGCTCGGCGATGCTTCCGAAGTCGGCGTTTTTATTGGTCTTCACCACGTCGAATGTCAATCCCACCGTCTCGTTGAGGAATTTCTTGGCATTTGGCACGGTGCCGAAGACTCCTATTGAGCCTGTCAATGTCGTTGGGTCAGCGAAGATGTAGTCACCCTCGGTTGAGATCCAGTAACCGCCTGATGCAGCGTAGCTTCCCATTGAGATGATGAACGGCTTCTCGGCTTTTGCGAGCTCCACTTCTCTGCGGATGACTTCCGATGCCAGGGCGCTGCCACCAGGTGAGTTCACACGCATCACGATGGCTTTTACCTTTTTGTTTTCACGTGCTTCGCGGATGGCTTTCGACAATGTGATCGAGCCTATCGTCGAGTCGTCGCCTTCGCCATCGATGATCTGTCCGTTGGCGTAGATGATGGCGATCTTATCGGCCTTCGCCTTCGGCTCCGGCCTTGCGCTAGCATATTGCGAGTTGGTTAACACATTGATTTTCTTGGCTTTTTCTATGCCTGCGAGGTCTTTGATACGGGCGATAATCTCGTCTCTGTATGCAAGACCGTCGACGAAGCCTTCTTCAAGAGCGATCTTGGCGTCGAATGTCAATGCCAACTCATCGGCTAACTGATTGATTCTCTGTGTGCTGATGCCTCTTGAAACACTGATGTCGTCAACAATCTTGCCCCACATGGTGTTAAGCAGCTTTGTCATCTGCTCGCGGTTGGCGTCGCTCATCTTCTCAAGGAAATAAGGCTCTACGGCGCTCTTGAATTTGTTGTTAGGGCCGCGGATGATCTGAATTTCGATATCGAGTTTATCTAAAAGACGTTTGTAAAACATTATCTGCGATGCCATTCCGTGGATGTCGAGCATGCCGTCAGGGTTGAGATAGATCTCATCGCCTGATGTGGCAAGATAGTAGGCGCTTTGCGACATCGATTCTCCGTAGGTAATGACGAACTTACCGGATTCTTTGAAGTTTGCGATATGATGACGGATCTCCTCAAGGTTAGCTGTAGAGGTGCTCATCGTTGATAGTTCGAGGAAGATACCGGCGATGTTGTCGTCGTTTTTCGCATAGTCGATATTGGCGATGATGTCATTCAAGCCAGCGTTGTCGGCGTCACTGTTTTGAAGCCCCATTAAAGCTGCGGTGAAGTCGCTTTCAGTTGTCCTCTCAGGGATATCGTAATTGAGGTTCATATACAGCACCGATTTCGGTTTTACGCTGACTTTGCCATTGGAACTTGAGCCAGCCATGCAAATCAACACTATCATTAAAACTATAAGCATCAATGCCGATCCCAGGCACGACGCAAACATAAATTTGAAGAACTGTTTCATTGTTTAAAATTTTTTTCAAAGATACGATTTCTTTCATTATATTTGCATCTTGTAAGGCAAAATTTTTTTCATGGCTACGGAATCGGTTTTCGTTTTGTTGGGATCGAATCTAGGCGACCGCGAACTTCTTGTAAATCAGGCATGTAAGATGATTGAGGAGAGGTGCGGTAAGATTGTCGCCAAGTCGCGTCTCTATGAATCGGAACCGTGGGGTTTCAAGGCGGAGCATTGGTTCTTGAATCAGGTGGTGAAGGTCGAAACGTCGTTGTTGCCCGATGCGCTGATGCTTGTGTTGCTTGATATTGAGAAGGAGTTGGGGCGTGACCGCAGCATGCCGCACGAGGGTTATGTGTCGCGTCCGATGGATCTGGATATTCTTTATTTTGGCAATGAAATAATTGATACTCAGATGGTTATTGCACCACATCCTCGTCTGCACCAGCGCCGGTTTACGTTGTTGCCACTCTGTGACGTGGCTCCCGATTTCGTGCATCCGGTCATGAGAAAGACCAACCTTCAGCTTCTTGACGAATGTCAGGATGCCGGCAAAGTGAATATATATTAATAGGTGATATGAGATATAATTTCGTGGCGATTGAAGGTACGATGGGTGCCGGTAAGACGACGCTCTCGACGAAGATTTCCCAGGACTTTAATGGAAAGTTGATTCTTGAGGAGTTTGAGCCTGACAAAAATCCGTTCCTTGCCAAGTTTTACGAGAATCCCGACAAATATGCCTTCCAAGTTGAGATGACTTTCCTTGCCTTGCGATTCCAGCAGCTTAAGGATAAACTCGGCAACCTCGACCTCTTCCACGATTTCATCATCTCTGACTATTATGTAGCGAAATCGCTGATTTTCTCACGTGAAAACCTGCAACCCGACGAATACGACCTATTTTCAAGATTCTTCAATATCATCTTCTCTAATATCCCCAAGCCTGAACTGATGGTGTATCTGTATCTTGATGTCGAGCATCTGCAGTACAACATCCGCAAGCGCGGTCGCGATTACGAGCAGAAGATTGAGGATTCGTATCTCGAGCATCTGCAGCAGGGCTATTTCGATTTTATAAAGCAGCAGAACGATATGCGTATCTTGATTTTGGATACTAACAACATCGATTTCGTTGCGAATAGAAAAGACTACGATAAGGTGGTCGAGGCTATCAACCAGCCTTACGATGTAGGAATCCACCGTTTGGTCCTGTAATGAAAATAAAAAAGCCCCCGAAAACTCGGAGGCTTTTTTATTTCTAAGAGTTAAATTCTTACTTGTTGATGTAAACTCTCGTCACTCTGAGTGAGTTGAGGATCTCTTCAAGCTCAGGATATTTATTTCTCAGCTGATTCAAAGTTGCTGTTGGCTCCTCAGAATTTTTGATTTCTTTTGCGATTTCGTCTTTAGCTTTGATGTCTGACTCAGCAAGAGCTTTGTAGAAACCGTCCCAGTCTGAACCCATACCTTTTGACTCGAAGTTGATGCCTTCTGCCTGGTCACCGAGATTCTTCTCAATGTATTCAGCTGTTGCTTTTGCGCGATCTTCTGAGAGTTTCTGGTTTTCATCGTCGTTACCCTCTGGTGAAGCATAACCGACAGTCTTAATCTTGCTGACTTCTCTGCCGTTTTCGATATCTTCGCTGACTTTCTTCACTTCCTCTTTGTTGGCCTGAGTGTCTTTCACTTCAGCTTTACCAACTTTGAATGAGAGGTGAATGTCTTTCTCTTCCCAGTTCTTTGCCATTGCCTCTGGGCTGTCAGCGTTCTCTTCTTCTGCTGGAGTAGCTGCTGCTTCTGCTTCCTGTGCTGGAGCTGGCTGGTAGTCTTTCATAGCCTCTTCAACAGCTTCTTTTGCGGCTTCTTTTGCAGCCTGCTCGATAGCGTCTTTGCAAACGTCGCAGTTGTAATCTTCAGCTTCTGGGCATGCTGGGCAAGGTTGTACTTCCTTACGGCCGAACTTATAAGCAAGGGCGAGGTTGGCATAGCCATAGTAGTCGCTATGTTTACCGTGTATCCAGTTATCCAAAGCTTCTGTATCTGTCTTTACTGTGACAACGTCAATAGCGATATCGAATTTCTGTGAGATTGCGTAACCGATTTTAAGACCGAAGTTGTTGGTGTAAACAGCTTTTCTGCCACCGATACCGTGACCCTGAATAGCACCTTTCTTATCGTAACCGTTTTGAATGACGGTACCATTTGAAAATGTGGTCTTAGTTCTGTGCATGATAGCACCCAAGCCAATGTGTGGCATGAGAATCCAACGGCGATCAGGATCGAAACCGAAGAACTGGAGAACGTTATAACCAACGTTGACGTTTCCTTGGAACAGGTTGCATTCGTCAATTTTTAACCAATCGCCATTCTTACCCTTTAAGTTCACATAACCGAGATCGACGTAGAATGACAAAGCGTTTTTAAGTGTGTAACCGCCGAAGAGACCTGCATCCCAGCTGGTCTGATCCATTTTGAATGCTGCGTTATCAGCAAACATCTGGGTTGCACCACCTTCAATACCGACGAACCAGTTATTGGAGGCTGTTTTTTCCTGACCGTAGAAGGCCATAGGGATAATTGCTAATGCGATGAAAAGCAACGATTTGAATGTAGTTTTTGTCATAATTATTAATTTTTTGAACTATTTGTATTCCTTATTCAATTCAAGCTACAAAATTAGAAAATTTTCCGATTGAAATCTCAAAAAAACTAAAAAAAATAAAAAATAATTTAAATTACTGATTTTCAATTAGTTATCGACTTATTTTAATGTGCTTTTCAGATTTGCGAAGAGGTGATACATCAAAATTCCTCCGCTAACCGACACATTTAACGAGTGTTTTGTGCCCATTTGAGGTATTTCAACGGCCTGCTCGCAATAACTTAAAACCGCATCATCGACACCATCCACTTCGTTACCGAAAATGTATGCCGATTTCTCTGGAGTGTCAAACTCGTCAAGCATGATACTGCCTTCGACCTGTTCGACCGCGAAAATACGATAACCGCTTTCTTTCAGGTGCTCGCAGGCCTCTGCCGTCGTTGCGAAATACTGCCAATCGACACTTTCATCAGCTCCAAGAGCCGTTTTGTGAATCTCGCGATGCGGCGGACGGGCCGTGATGCCGCAAAGATATATCGCTCCGATGCGGAAAGCGTCGGCAGTCCTGAAAAACGATCCCACATTCTCCATCGAACGCACATTGTCAAGCACGATAACCACAGGTAATTTCGTAACACTATGATAATCAGATACATTTAAGCGATTTAACTCCGGCATTGTCAGTTTGCGCATATGTGAAAAATTTTTGCAAAAATATGAATTTTTTTGGCGCAGTTTCAGGAAAAAAGTGTAATTTTGTGCATTATTAAGCATCATTATCTCGTTTTTATTTTCATCAAAACATGGCAAATCCTAACGATACACCATTAATGCGGCAGTATTATGCATTCAAGGCGAAATACCCTGAAGCTATGCTGCTTTACCGAGTGGGCGATTTTTATGAGACGTACGGGGACGACGCTGCGAAAGCGGCTGATATTTTGGGTATCGTTCTGACGAAGCGTTCCAGTGCCACGGCGCAGAGCGTTGAGTTGGCAGGCTTTCCGCATCATGCGCTCGATACATATCTTCCGAAGTTGGTGCGCGCAGGTCTGAAAGTAGCTGTGTGTGAACAACTTGAGGATCCGAAGACGGCCAAAGGCATAGTGAAACGAGGCGTGGTCGAGCTGGTGACGCCAGGCATCACATATAACGATAATGTCTTGGTTCAAAAGGAAAACAATTTCCTGGCATCAGTGCATCTCGAGAAAAATGAGAGCGGAATAGCGTTTTTGGATGTCTCGACGGGCGAGTTTTATCTCACACAAGGCAATAATGAGTACATTGATAAGCTTCTGCAGAGTTTCAATCCTTCAGAGGTGCTTTGCCAGCGTAACAAGCGCCGTGAATTTATTGAGACTTTCAGCGATAAATATTTTTTAACGGTTTTCGACGACTGGGTGTTCACCGATGACTATGCCAATGACATCCTGACGCGTCATTTCAATACCACTTCGTTGAAAGGTTTCGGAGTCGACGATTTTCCTAAAGGCATAGTGGCTGCTGGCGCTGCGATACATTATCTGCATGAAACCCAGCACGATAAGATCGACTATATCACTTCGCTTTCGCGAATCGATCAGGGGCAGTTTGTATGGCTTGACAAATTCACTATTCGTAACCTTGAGTTACTCAATACCCCGAATCCTAATGCCAAAACTCTGATTGACGTCATCGATAAGACGGTCTCGCCGATGGGTTCGCGTCTGCTGCGCCGCTGGATTTCGCTTCCGTTGAAAAACAAAGAGCAGATTCAGGCGAGATACGAGGTAGTCGATTATTTTTACAAAAACAGAGATGTCATAGCTAAATTCCAGGATGCTATCCGTCAAGTGGGTGATCTTGAACGACTTATCTCCAAAGTGTCGCTCGCTCGGGTAAACCCTCGCGAGCTCCTTCAAGTCTCGAATGCCCTAGAGCAGATTGAAGTGATCCGCGACCTTTGCAAGGATAGCGACAATGCCTCGATGAAAACATTTGCCGAACAGTTAAATCCTTGTGAATCAATAAGAAATAGAATTAAAAAAGAGATTCGTCAGGATGCGCCGGCAGTGACTTCGAAAGGCAACTTCATAGCAGAGGGCGTGAATGAGGAACTTGATGATCTGCGCAATCTTTCGCGCTCGGGCAAAGATTACCTAATTAATATCCAGAAACGCGAGGCTGAGGCGACGGGAATATCATCGCTGAAGATTGGTTATAACAACGTTTTCGGATATTATCTCGAGGTGACAAACACCCACAAAGACAAGGTGCCGGCCGAATGGATTCGCAAGCAAACGCTGGCCAATGCAGAGCGTTACATCACGGAGGAGCTGAAGGAATATGAGCAGAAGATACTTGGCGCTGAGGAGAAGATACAAGTCATCGAAGAGCGTGTCTATGCCGAGCTCGTGAACGCCACTGCTGAGTTCGTGGCTCCAATCCAGCTCGATGCGGCCTTGGTCGGAAAGATCGACTGTCTGGTCAACTTCGGATACATCGCTTTGAACAACAACTACGTGATGCCGACCGTCGACGAGTCGTATGTCATTGATATTAAAGAAGGCAGGCATCCCGTCATCGAGCAGATGATGCCGGTGGGTGAGGATTATATCTCCAACGACGTCTACCTCGATCGCGAAAAGCAACAGATCATCATCATTACCGGTCCGAATATGTCGGGTAAGTCGGCACTGCTACGTCAGACGGCTCTCATCGTTCTGATGGCGCAGATCGGCTCTTTCGTGCCAGCGTCGGCTGCGCGCATCGGTCTTGTGGATAAGATATTCACTAGAGTAGGAGCGAGCGACAATATCTCATCTGGCGAGTCAACATTCATGGTGGAGATGAATGAAACGGCTTCGATTTTGAACAATGTGTCGAATAGAAGTCTGATCTTACTCGATGAGATCGGTCGAGGCACCAGCACTTACGACGGCATCAGCATCGCATGGGCGATAACCGAATACCTCCACGAGCACCCGACGATGCGCGCGAAAGTGATGTTTGCCACCCATTATCATGAACTTAATGAGATGGAGGCCTCGTTCAGCAGGATTAAAAACTACCACGTATCGGTGAAGGAAGTCGGCAATAAGGTGGTGTTTTTAAGAAAACTCAAGAGAGGAGGAAGTGCTCACAGTTTCGGTATCCATGTGGCTGCCATGGCAGGAATGCCGCGTAAAGTCATCGACAGAGCCGACGCATTGCTCTCGATGCTTGAGAAATCGCATTCTCACGACAACCTCGACGAAGCTGTCAAGGAGAGCAAACAGATGGATAACATGCAACTCAGCTTTATCCAGCTCGACGACCCGCTGTTGTTACAAATCAAAGACGATATTCTCAATATTAACATCGACACTCTGACCCCGGTTGAAGCTCTCATGAAGCTCAACGAAATCAAAAAAATGCTGAAAAACTATTGATTTTATAGTCGTATTTTTTCGGCTGGCCACCTTTCTGCGAAAGCTGAAGGCCTTTAAAATTGACGACTATAAAGTTGATAATCAATAATTTATATTTCAGATAAAATTTTTTCAAAAAAACGTCGACGGTATAAAAAAATGCCGTATCTTTGCACCGCAATTCCAAATAGGATATTGCAGATGTTCCAAAGCGGACTTTTTGGAGCAGCGAGAGCAGTGCCAAGCTTGCTTGAACATTGCCGAGTCGCGACAAAAAGCCGCAATTTTTGGGACAAAAATTGCGGAAATAGCTCAGTTGGTAGAGCACGACCTTGCCAAGGTCGGGGTCGCGAGT
>CAMZAM010000001.1 GCA_947304185.1 uncultured Bacteroidales bacterium | reverse complement strand
GCGCCGGCGACTCACGTATCAACGTGACACTCGACGGAGTGCCGCTCAACTCGCCTGAAGACCAGTGCGTGTTCTGGGCCAACATGAACAGCTACAGCTCTTTCTTAGGCGGCGTACAGATCCAAAGAGGTGTCGGCTCCTCAACCAACGGCGACGGCGCCTTCGGAGGTACCATAACATTAGTGTCGGCAGTGCCATCAACAAAGCCAAGTGTCGAGATTACAGGTTCTTACGGCACTTTCAACACTTTTAACTTCGGGGCGAAAGCTTCTACGGGTCTTCTCTGGAACCATCTGATCATCGACGGAGCCTACCATGAGACCAATACCGACGGTTTCGTCCACGGCACTCCAGGACACAGCGGCAGTTACTACGGCGGTGCCACCTGGATAAGCGAAGATTTCATTATCCGCTATAAGAACATCGGAAACTTCGAGAATACCGGCCAGGCATGGAACGGTGTCACCGCCGGCGATGACTACCTGAGCATCATGGACGGCATATACGGAGAAAACACAGGCATTAAGACCTATGAGGATATGTATAAAGTCGGACTCGGACAATATAACTCCCTCTACGAACATCTGGTGCACTCCGACCCCAACGACCCTTATAGCAGTTTCGTCATCGACGAAAACGGCAACTACGTCACCGAACGTTATAAACTCAACAACGGAAAATACTGGGACAAGACCACCGACAACTTCTGGCAGGACCATAACATCCTTTCAGCAGCATGGGAAATCAACGAGCACTGGGCGTCGACAGCGACACTGCATTATACCTACGGATACGGCTTCTACGATGAGTTCCGTTATAACAACAAACTCTCGAAATTCGGCATGACATATATGTATCCCGACAGCTCCACTGTAAGCAGAACAGACTTCGTGCGTAAGAAAGGCCTTCGTCAGGATACCTACGGATTGCTTTGGTATACTAACTACAAAGACGAAAAATGGAACATCATCGGCGGCATATCTTTGCAAAACTTCCAAGGTAACCACTTCGGATATGTGACTTATATCGCCAATAATGACGTTGCAAAAAAATACCTTGCCGATGGCGACTATAAATACTACGACTCCGACGCCAGTAAATTCGACGGAAGCGTTTTCACTAAAGTAACGTATAGTATCAACGATAATTGGAGTCTTTTCGGCGATGTGCAATATCGTCACGTCGACTACAAAACATCAGGTATCAACGATAAATTCTACGACGAAGGCAGTGGCTATTACAACCAGCCGCTCGATATCCATGAAAAATATGATTTCTTCAACCCAAAAGGCGGTTTATCGTGGAATATGGGCAATCACGGAGCTTTTGCCTCAGTGGCAATGAGCAACCGTGAACCTGAGAGAAACAACTTCACCGACAACGGCTCTTATCCTTTCCCTAAACCTGAGCAACTCATTGATTATGAAGTGGGTTATAACTACGGATCCAACATCTGGTCGGCAGGCGCTAACCTTTATTATATGGATTATAACAACCAGTTCGTACAGACAGGTCAGGTCAGCGATATAGGCGAAGCTCTCACCACCAACATCAAGAAATCGTACCGTATGGGTATTGAATTCCAAGCCGGCGTCAACGTTACAAAATGGCTTGCCATCGAAGCCAACGCTGCCTTGAGTCAGAATAAAATCAAAGATTTCGATGAGGTGGTCGAAGACTGGGACAACGGATCTACAACAATTCATTACGACAACTCCACTTTAGCGTTTTCACCATCGACAATACTCAACGGCTTCGTGACATTCCATCACAAAGGAATCTCCATGACATGGCACACCAACTATGTCTCGAGAATGTATCTCGACAACACCGAGAATGTCGACCGTTCATTGCCGGGTTATTCGACATCAAACGTCAGCTTGGGATACACCTTCAAGCCGAAAGGTTTTGTCAAAGAGGCTATTTTCAGAGTCAATTTCAACAATATCTTCAACAAACGTTACGCTGCCAGCGGATGGGTCTATTCGGCTATCGCCGAAAGCTACGGTCATCCTAACGACAACCGCTACTATCAGATTGGCTTCATACCTATGGCTGGCTTTAACATGATGGCTAACTTAACTCTTAAATTCTAATGGAATTCATCGCAAAACACTGGCTCGACATCGTCACCACAGTCCTCGGACTGGCTTATATCCTCTTGGAATATCGAGCCAGCGTTTGGATGTGGCTGGTCGGCTTCATGATGCAGGCTCTCGGCATAGTGCTTTATTACCAAAAGGGCCTTTACGCTGACTGCGGCATGGAGTTTTATTACCTCGCAATGACCGTTTACGGATACTGTAAATGGGTGCGCGGTTCAGTAGGAGAGAATGATCATGCGCCCATGCCAATACGACATTTCCCTAAAAAAATGATATTACCGTGGTTAGGAATCATAGCTGCCGTGTGGTTTGTCATCTATTTGATACTCACCAACTTCACAAACAGCAACGTTCCTATCGCCGACAGCTTCACCACAGCTCTGAGCATCATCGGAATCTGGGCATTGGCACATAAATATCTCGAACAATGGTTCATCTGGATCGCCGTCGACGTTGTGACATGCGGATTGTATTTCTATAAAGACATACCTTTCAAGGCCAGCCTTTATGCGCTTTACGTGGTGATTGCGGTATTCGGATATTTCAAGTGGAAAAAACTAATGACGGCAAAAGCATAGCTTTTAAAAAAATTTTTATTATCTTTGCAAAAAATTAATAAGCTATGAAAAAGCACATCATCCTCATTTCACTGGTATTAGTGACACTTTTTGCTTCAGCCCAGAGTAGATCGTTACGCGAAAAAGGCCCCGTGTTCCGTCCGGAAGTCGGCCTTGGAATCTACAGCGTCGGGACGTTTGAAAACATCTGCGGCATCAACGCCTTTAATAAGTCCAGCTATGGCACAACAATGTATAATCATAATATTTTCTTGAAAAACAAAGGTGATTCAGGTATCAGCTACAATTTCCTGGCCAACTACGGAATGTTGCTTACTCGCTGGATTTATTTAGGTGTAGGTACTGGTTTTTATGGCAATAACGGAGGAGTTTCGGTGCCATTTTACGTTAATCCGAGGATTTATCTTGGAAACCGGAGAACGACGTTCTTCTTCGACTTCAGAGCTGGTTATGCTTGTAGTCTTTTCGGCAATAAACTTGACGACGACTCATATTTCATCAAAAAAGGAGTGTTCGACAAGACTATCTATTGCTACAATAGCGCTACCGACGAATTTATTGAGACTCTTGACTATACCAATTTCGTGACTATCCAATCGTCAGCTCTGAGGATGAAGGGGTATTACCTTTCGTTCGGCCTCGGCTTCGAGAGTGGCCGCTCAAGTTATACCTTCTCTATCGACGTTTTCAACACCAACTTAAAGACGACCGTGGAAAATCACTATTGGGAATATGCCAACAGCAGCGAAAGCGTCAAAGATGCGCCGACAAAGTATAATACCGATACCAACACTTATGACGACGCCAACAAACGCGGATGGGTGCTGTCGTTTAAATACGGATATAGCCTATACAAATAACCATTTTTAAAAACTTAAACTATGAAAAAAGTCTTTACATTATTAACATTATTGTTGATATCTTTCATCGGCTTCGCTCAAAGCTTTGTGATGATTGAAACCAATGATCAACAGGAGACGCGGAAACTGTTTAATGATGACAATCTGACGATTCATTATTATAATGACAATTTCGTTTTAGCAACCGCTAAAGTTATTGACGAAAACATGAAAGTGCTTGATAATCAAGCCTTTAAAAATAGTGAAGTTTATTGTATCGTTTATTGCGACAAGGCAAATCAGGATAGTTATCTTGCCGATAAAAACGATGTTAATATCCTGTTCAAAAATGATAATATCGTGATTGTTGATAACACTGTTGCGCCATTTAAAAACGACGGTATGATAGCAGTTTTCAACAAAGAAGCAAAGTTGCCGGTCGCTCATCGCGATTTCCCAGTCGTTACTGTCGAAAATGCCACCATCCGTGAGATGATGAATCAGGTGAACATGGATTCACTTCAGGCTACGGTGCAGCATTTGCAGGATTATCAGAACCGTATGTGGAATTCGACCAACGCTTTTGCAGCTTCCGATTGGATTGCCGGGCGCATGGCAGCTCTCGGACTTGAGGTTGAACAGCAGCCTTTCTATGCCAACACATGGTATGGAAGCGGTCAGGCGGCACCTAACGTAATCGGTATCCAGCGCGGTACTGTTTATCCAAACACTTACGTCGTTTGTGGAAGCCATTTCGACTCATTTGCATATAGCGGAAACTGCCCCGGTGCCGACGACAACGCAACAGGTGTGGCAAGCGTGCTTGAAAGCGCCAGAATTATGACACAGTATGAGTTTGAATATTCAATTATTTACTGCGCATATGGTTGCGAAGAGATGGGACTTTACGGCAGCGAGGCTTATGCGTCACGTTGCCAGCAGCAGGGTATGGACATCATCGGATATTTCAACAACGACATGAATGGATATCTCTATGGTGATGCAATTCATATCGACTGTATCTATCCTAATTCAGTGGCTCAGATTGGTGATTATTATATGAATGTGGCAAACATTTATTTCCCTGAAATGCAAGTGCGTCACGTCACTTTATCAGGAGGCGACAGCGACCATACATCATTCAACCAGCACGGCTATATGGGAATTTATCCTTTCGAGGATGTTGATCATTACAGCCCATACATTCACACATCAAATGATTTGATTGGAAATAGCGTTAACAGTTTTGCAATGTCGCAGCGTTACTGCCAAATGAATATCGGCTGCCTGTCAGAGATTGCAAATCCTGTTGGTTCGCAAGTTTATTGCAATCCAGTTAATGATTTTGCTGTGGAATATCCTTACGTAGCTGATGATTATTCAACACTCAGATTAAGCTGGACTGAGCCTTCAGAGGGTTCAACAGGAACATTAGTTCGTTTCGACGTTTATCGCGACAATGACATGGTTGCAGAAACCACCGAGTATGAGTTTATTGATGAAATTACAGAGAATGTCGATGTTGATTATTATGTTATGGCGGTTTATAGCGACGGTTGTTGGTCAGCTTCAGAGACCATTACAGTGCATAGTGTTTTGGATGTTCCGGAAATCGATGATTTGAATGAGGAAGTTGTCCGTTATGAGGTATACGACATGATGGGACGCCTCGTTTACAGCGAAAAAACCGTATGTAAAAATATCAACGAAATCCTTGCAACTGATTTAGAATCAGGGATTTACATGATGCGGTTTTTCACGAAAAACGGTGATGTTGTAACTAAGAAAATTATTAAAGAATAATCACATTTTGTGATAATTTTCGGTGAATTTAATGTAGGGGCAAAACATTTTTTGCCCCTACATTTTTTAAATGGATTCTTCTGAGATAATTGTCGTATATAATTCCGAAAAACTCTTCTCGGCGAAGGTCGGCATCTCTCTATGAACACCCCAAGTCTTCTTAATCAGCTGTTTCAACTCGAGTCGGTTAAGGAAGTCTTTGGTTTTGTCCATATCCTTTCGGTTATCAACACGTTTCATGATAAAGTTGATAACTCGCTTCTCGCCCATCAGATTACCGTCTTCACGAGCAATCTCTATCCTGTTTCTTAAAATCAGGTCGCTAATCTTGATGTTCATCGGACAATACTCCTCACACTGATGGCATGATCCGCATAAGGTGGCCAGATGAGCGGCTTCATCGTATCCGTCGGCAATCTTCTGAATGACGCCTACAGGTCCCGGGAAGGCATTGTCGTAAACATGTCCGCCAATGGTGTTATAAATCGGACAAACGCTATGACAGCCACCACATTCGATGCATGTCATAATGCTGCGCTGTGGGTCTTTTCCAAGCATCGTCGAGCGGTTGTTGTCGACCAAAACAACATAAAGCTTCTGATGTTTCGACTTCACCCAAGTAGCCTTGCTGAGAATCGTATAATACGACTTCGCCCTGATATTCGCCACTTCATATAACGACGACAGTGGCAACAAAACACTGATATCGTCAAGGTATGGAACAAGCTTGTCGATACCTACCAACACGATATGAACATCGGCGTTTGATATTGATTTCAACACATTACCTTCGTCTTCAGAGAGGATAATATCACCTGTTTCCGCAACAAAGAAATCGGCTCCCGTGATAGCTGCGTCGGCGTTTAAGTATTTATCGTTCAACACCTTACGCGTTACTGTCATAAGCTGCTTAGCGTTAAGCTTGTCGCTGACACCGAATTTCTCGGAATAAATCTCAGCTATATCTTCTTTGGTTTTATGTGCTGCCGAATGATTAGGATCTGACGGTCGCTCGTTGTACTGATAACAGATGAAGTCGCCGGTGTCGGTCTCAGTGACATTCATCTTCTTCATCTCCAAAAACGGCATCAGACCTATCTCTTCAGCCAAGATGCTCTTTGTTTTTACAATATTTTTCGATTTTTCATCATTTAAAATATTGTAAATCATATATTTGGCTTCTTCAGCATCACGGGCCCATCGTACCGATCCGCCATTGTTGATAACATTGGTCTCGAAATCAACAAGATATTTGTCGTAATACTTAAAAGCCTTATTCCTTATGTTAAAAGCGCGACTTTTCTCAAGGTTGATATTTGCATAATGATTAGCACAATCTTCAGCCACACGCAAAAAGAATTCGTAGCGAGCCGTCATCTTCTTACGATGCCCGCTATCGAAAGCTGTCTGCTTTACATTCTGACTAAAAATGGTACCTTTCTCTGTCATATCAATTAGTATTCGTCATTTCGAGCGAAGTCGAGAAATCTCGAGATTTCTCCATTCCGCTCCGCTTCAGTAGAAATGACGTCTATTATATATCAATCTTTTTCACTCTGTTTAGATGTCTTCCACCTTCAAAATCTGTTGTCAAATATGCCTTCACTATATCCCATGCCATCTCATTGCTGATGAATCGTCCGGGTAATGCCAAAATATTTGCATCGTTATGCTGACGGGCCAGTTTTCCAAGTTCCACATTCCAGCAAAGGGCAGCACGCACATGTGGATGATGGTTGGCGGTCATTTGTGCACCATTACCACTGCCGCAAAGTATGATTCCGAGCGGGTATTTTCCATCTTGGATATCCTGAGCTAATGGATGAATCATATCGGGGTAATCAACACTCTCGGCTGAATGACAACCGTAATCTTTTACCTCATAACCGTTATCTTTCAGTTTATCAATAAGATACTGTTTCATGGCATATCCACCGTGATCTGATGCTATAGGAATTATTTGATTCATATCACAAATTGTTGAAAAATTTTCACAAAAATAAAAAAAATTGTTTTACGTAAAATGTCTTTTTCGTTAATTTTTAACAAGTTATAAAAATGTAAAATTTTGACCTTTTTTATATCTTATTGATAATCAAATTTATTAATTTTATCAACATTAATTTTAAGAAAAATGTTAATAAAATTTTGATAAAAAATGATAAAATTTTTAAGGTGTGAATTGGTGTGAATTATGAAAAGTTTTAAAAGATTATTTCTTTGTATTTGACAGTAAAATCAACACTTTTCAACACCTTATTATTTTGATTTATAACCACTTAAAGAGTTATCAACAGAGAATTAATTATCTAATTTTTTATATTAATTCTTTATTAATTTATAAACAAAAATCATAAGTAACCAAGCAGTCATTATTTTTTAATATCTTTGCAAAAATAACAATTATGAAAAAATATCTTGTCTTTATTTCAATATTAATTTTAGCTAATATCTGCTGCGCTCAAATTCCGCATCTTTATAATCATACTTTTCCTGAAATAACATATCAAGATGAAGTGGTTTTAGAGATGTTGAATCAGGTTACCGAAACACAAATCATTAACGACGTCACTCATTTGTCATCATACCTAAATCGTCGTGCTGATGCCATACATATATATAATGTAAAGGACTGGCTGGCATTTGAATATGAAAAAATGAATGTTGACAGTGTTTATTTTCATGATTTTCAGGTTATTCCGTTTTGGGATACTGTTCCAAAACCTTTCACCACAGCTCCGAATGTTTTAGCTCTGAAACGTGGAAAAAAATATCCCGATGAATTTATAGTTTGCGGTGCACATTACGATTCATACGTAAGAGCTGAAGGTGAATTCAACCCCGATACTTTGGTTTCACCTGGTGCCGATGATAACGCCTCCGGTGTAGCAGGAATCCTTTCAGCTGCCAGAATATTAAGCAATTATGAGTTTGAACGTTCTATAATTTTTGCGTCATGGAACGCCGAGGAATTCGGTCTGTGCGGCAGTAACGCCTACGCAAAAGATTGTCGAAGAGACAGTATGGATATAGTGGCTTATTTTAACCTCGACATGACAGGTTACCTAAACCCAGGCGACAATATTCACATCGCTTTGATTTATACCCAGTGCGATTCGTTGCTCGGTGAGTTTTACAAACAGGTAGGTCATGTTTATACGCCGAATATCCCGATTTATCAGGATTGGCTGATAAGTGGCGACACTGATTTTTCATCGTTTAACCGTAACGGATATCAGTCTATCACCCCGAGTGAAGATGTCCTTCACATGTCGCCTTATATCCATAGTGTTGATGATATCCTAGGATTAAGTGTAAATAACTGGGATCAGGCAGTGATTTTTACTAAACTTAATTTAGCATGTGTGGCTCTTTCCGCCGGCATTATGCCTGAGTCGGTTATTGAAATTGAAGAACAAAATGAAGAAATTGAGAGTTTTGAGGTTTATGATATCTTCGGACGTATGGTTTATACCGAAAAAAACGTATGGAAAAATATGGAAGAAATCCGTGTAAATAATTTAGAATCAGGGATTTACATCGTTCGATTTTTTACTGTAAACGGTAATATTTTTTCTAAAAAGTTTTTCCTAAAATACTAACGGTTTTAGGGTTTTAGGAATTGACAAATCTTGTTTTGAAACGTAAATTTGCAGTGTAATTTAATGATATGAAGAGAATTTTACTCGTTTTATCGGCATTATTGTTAGTTTCTTGCGCTCATAAGGAGGCTTATTCTGATTATCAGAAACATATAAAACACCTTAATAATCAAGCGTTTAAGGAACGTCTGTACGATTCTAAGCTGTCGCTGCAATACGCCGATTCAGCTTTGACACTTTTATATTTCGACTCAATAAATCTTATAGAAAATCATCACGATTTTTATTATGATAATCTTGTAAGAGCCTTAAATTCAATGGCTTATGATTATTTTCTTCTTTCTGATTTCAAAAAAGCCAATGAAGATATAAATAAGGTATATAACATTGATGAATCATATCCTAATAAAGATGTTGAGATCACCATCGCAAACACAATTAATGCAAAGATGATGATGCGTTTGCGCGCTTCATGGGAGGCTGACGAGCTTCTTATGAAATGTACTTGCAAGCATAACTATCACGACACACTTTGTCATTGGGCAAATAGCCAGTATTATGTGACAAAATTGTTCCTGAACTGCTTCTATCGTGATGGAAAATATCAGTATAACGAGCTTGTCAAGACCTTAAATGACATTGAGCAAGATAATGTAAATCAACAACTTATAGTTGATGAAACACAAGCTTACACACTTTATTACGCTATAACCGAGTCATGTCAGATATTAGCTCATATTACCAACTTTTATCAGAATGAGGAAGGTAAAAATGTTTATTATTTTAAGAAATCGGTCGAATATCTGAAGAAGAGTCTGGAGTTGATGAATGATAATCAACGGGTTAGTAATTACGACCTGGCTAATAACCTTCAAACTCTGGCTGGAATCATCAACGATATAAATAGAAATAAAGATTACGATGTCGTTTCCAATGATCTTGATATTATTTTATTGATAATCAAGGATAATGCTAAGCGATTCGGTGTGAATTACCCTATAAATATAGGTACTTACGACTGTGAATTGAAGATGAATATACTGCTTCACGCTGACAGTCTGTTCCTTGAGACAAAGAATCCTTATCAGATAATCGCTTCAAAATCAATGATTTCCGATTATTATATCCGTGACGGAAAGTTGGAGGAAGCGCGTCCGTATCTGCTTTTTGCAAAGGATTATATGGATTCGATCAATGAAAACGAAGACACCAATCTACCGTTGGCATATAAGTTTAAGAATACCACCTCAAAGATGGCTGAGCGTGTGTATGTCGGACTGATAAGGTCAAAGGCTTCAGATGATCCCGAGGTGCTGACGGAATGGTTTACGTTGTATCAGAGCGAGTCGTATAAGGCTTTTGAGAAGGAAAAATACGATTTCAACTATATGGAGTTGCGGTCGGTCGACAAGGAAAACAAGCGTACGATGACGTATCTTGTGATGTCGATAATCTTGCTTTTCATAGCGTTTACTACCATTTACGTGTTTTTCAGATATGCACATCGCAACAATCGGCTGTTGAAAAAACAAAAGGAACTCGACCTCGAGCGTATCGCCAACGTGGAGACCTGTCTGTCGATATTCCGTCACGATATGTCGCCGTATATCATGTTCCTGCAACGTGACAATGTGCCTGAGGAGATAAAACACGACGCGTTGCAGAAGCTTATAGTTACACTGAACAACACTATGCGGTGGATCAATATCTCGACACCTAACGGACTGCCGTTCAAGAAGACGAGTTTCGTGCTTAACGACGCGTTTGAAGATGTAGCGAAAGGCATAGCAAATCCCAACAAGGTGGATCTGATTTTCACCAATGCCCCTTGCGAGGTGTTTGGGGATAAAAACCTTGTCGAGATAATGCTTAGAAACTTGATTAACAACGCATTACGTTATACAACAGAGGGTTATGTGAGGGTGAGTGCCAAGCGTTACGAAAAAGATAAAAACTTCGTGCAGATCACCGTTGAAGACACCGGCTGCGGCATCCCGAAGGAACGTCTCGACGAGCTCTTCCGTTCGGATAAGCTTATCGAGAATGAGAAATCGAACAGCACGGGGCATCATGGCTTCGGATTGATGCTCTGTGCCTATATCATCAAGAAACACGACGACGAGACCCGTAGAGGTTGTAAGATCTGGGTCGAGAGCGAAGTTAACAAAGGAACAAAAATACATTTTATATTATGCGCGACTATATAAATATAATTGTTATCGATGATGAGTCATTGATAAGAAAATCAATAGCTTACGAGTTCTCGCACAACAAACAGGAGATCTCTGTGGCGGCTAAGGACGACACCTTCTACACCAAGGAGATTCGTCTGCTGGGCACCTTCGGCACTAAGAGCGAACTCTTTGAGTTTCTCGACAATCCTGCCAACGAGAAGCCCGACTACGCCTTGGTCGACATGCAGTTTCCGAGTCAGGCCGAGCCGACGGGCGGCATCACTCTGACGAGAGAGATTCTCGAGGGCGGCTACACAAATCAGGACGGCGGTGAGATTCAGATCGTGATCATCACATCACGCTTCGACTATCCTGCTGAGGACGAGATCAACCGTGACCAGAAGATCAAGGATATCAACAAGGTCATCGTCGACTCGCTGGTGGCCGGCGCCAAGGCTTTCGTGAGCAAAAACGCAACGGAGGGCTTCGAGATTGAGAACTTCACTCGTGCCATAGCGTGTCTGGAACGCGGCGAGCGCTACTACTTCAACCATCCGGTACTGCAAACGCTGGTGGAGTCGGCCTCCGACTATGTGCAGCAGAACTTCTACAGTCTGAAGCAGTGCATGCACTACGACGTGTCGATGCGTGAACGCGAGCTCTTGATAGGTCTGGCGCGCGGTGAGACAGCCATCCAGGTGGCAAACAGGATTTACGGCAAGGCCGACGACTCGCAGATCAAGTCGATACAGAATCTGCAGAAGGCGCTGGCCGATAGAATAAACAATGGTGATAACAAAGCATCAGCACTCGTGGCAAGAGCCATCTTCCTTGGAATCTTGACCGAAGATGATGTTTATAAAAAATAAACGCTATGAAAAAACTTGTACTTCTACTTGTAATGCTCAGTGTAGCTTTCAGTGTAGCGGCTCAGTGGCATCCTGATGCCGAGATTGACATCAACAATGTGAAGACCACATTGTTTGGAACCGGTAACTTCTTCAGAATGCGAGGAGGTCAAAACACCGATCAGGGATATATCGTCCCTGCTACAGGCGATGCCTCTACAATATTCCAAAACACACTGTGGATAGGCGGTCTCGATGCCGACGACAGCCTCCATCTGGCAGCGGTGCGTTTCAACCAGGTGGGCGAAGACTTCTGGTCGGGACCGTTGCGTGTGACCGACGCTTCAACCGATATCTTCAACGTGATGAAATATCACCACGTGTGGAAGGTGTCGCGTGCTGAGATAGAATCCCTTATCGCAAATCCGGGCGGTGACATCCCTGAGGATATCCTCACCTGGCCTGGTAACGGCAATGTCAACGACGGTTTCGCCGCCACCCTCGCTCCTTTCGTGGATGTCGACGGCGACGGTGTGTACGACCCGCACAACGGCGATTACCCCGATATCCTTGGCGATATGGCACTGTTCTGCATCTATAACGACAGCTACGATTTTTATAACAATGGTTATGTACATCATGGTGAGTCGGGTGGCGGCGCCCTTGGCATAGAGATTCACTGCATGCTATATGGCTTCAACGCCCCTGACGATGAGATTCTCAACAACACTCTCTTCATGCGTCAGTGGATTTACAACCGCTCAGCAAACACATATCATGACACTTACATCGGCTCATGGACCGACTTTGACATCGGTTATGCCCATGACGACTACAATGGCTGTAATGTTCAAAACGGTTATTATTATGGTTATAATGCCGATGATTTTGATGGTAATAGTGAACCTGGTTCATACGGTGCTAACCCTCCGGCGCAAATCATAATGATTCTTGGCGGTCCTACAATGAATCCTGACGGTTTAGATAACCCTAAATACGATTCAAACGGCAACCAAATTGTCGACGAAAGCATCAACGGTCTGGGTTTTGGTGATGGAATCATTGATAATGAACGTCTTGGCATGACAGGTTATTTCTATCATGAAAACACAGCAGCTATGAATGGTGATCCTGAAGAGGCTCAACATTATTACGGTTTGTTAAAAGGAATATGGAAAAGTGGCGATCATGTCCAATACGGTGGTTATGGTTTTCCTGGTGCACCCGGCACTGTGGGTCCTGAATGCAAATTCATGTTTCCATACGATTCTGATCCTTACAACTGGGGTACAGGTGGCGTGATACCTAATGGCGGCTACAACCAAAACGGTTTGTATTGGAGCGAGGAAACTGGCAACAATGGCGCACCGAATAATGCCGGTGACCGTCGCGGATTGGCTTCATCCGGACCATTCACTTTCGAAAGTGGCGCTGTCCAAGTGTTGGATAGAGCTTATGTAACATGTTGGTTTACAAATGGTTTCAACAGAAATGAAATGGATAATTGGGCAACATATATTAAAGAGTATTTCTTGAATAATTTGAACAACAAATAAAATTTAAGGCTATGAAAAAGGTATTATATATAATGTTATTTCTCGTCCTGGGGATGAGTTTGACAGCACAGAGTGTGTGGGATGGCAACCGTGAAGCCATCAGAAGCGGCTCGGGTACCGAAGCCGACCCTTATCTTATCGAAAACGCTCAGCAACTGGCATGGCTGGTATATAGTATAAATTGGGATTATTCACGCTGGACTGAAGGAAAACATTTCTTACTGACAACTGATATAGACCTTAACGGAAGTACTGATAATCAATGGATTCCGATAGGAGCGGGGCCTTCAGCAGAATCCCAAAAATACTTTGATGGTGTCTTTGATGGCGGTTTCCATAGCATAACAGGAATTTATATCGACGCCGATAATGCTATTAATGACAATAACTCAATGTGGGTGTCGACTTATGCCGGATTTTTCACACAACTTGGAACCAACGCAGTGGTTAAAAACCTTTATTTGGAAGGATCTATTACAAGTGATAGAAAAGTTGCAGGTTTTTCTGGTTATAACGGTGTTTTTGAATATTGCATCTCCAATGTTAATGTCGAAACAGGTGGTAGCCAAAGTGCGAGTGCCGGAATAGCTGCATATGGAAGTCCTATAGTAACCAACTGTGCAAATCTTGGAGATATCACCGGAAAGAATGGCGTTGGAGGCATTGTTGGCATGAATGGAGTTTTAGAAAACTGTTATAACGTTGGAACTGTTAAGGGAGAAAATATGGTTGGCGGTATCGCAGGAAGAGGATATAATCTTAAGAACTGCTATAATGTTGGAGATGTTTTGTATAACGAAAACGCGACATATAAAGGAGCTATCATCGGAAACAAGCCATCTGGCGGAAGTGTCACAAATTGCCACTACCTCGAAGGATGTATCAACGAAACAAATGAATATGGTGAGCCCCAGACAGCCGACTTCATGCGCTCAGAAGAGTTTGTCAATCTGCTCAACAACGAGACTAATGTTTGGGTGATTGATGAAGATAACTCTAACGACGGATATCCTGTTTTAGGCAACACTCCTTTTGGCGTTGAAGAGATTTTAACCGATTTCCAGGATGTTGTCGTGGTATATCCAAACCCTGTTGTCGACTATGTGTGTGTGGCTGGCGATGTGGTGTCGTGCGAGGTGTACGACCTTGTTGGAAAATGCGTAAAAACCATATCGACAAATATCAACAAAATCGCTGTAAGTGATTTACCATCAGGTATTTACATGATGCGATTTTTGACAAAAAATGGGAATGTGGTGACGAAGAAGATTATAAAGAAATAAACGCAGATTGTGATAAATAATTGAAATTTGAATGTAGGGGCAAAACATTTTTTGCCCTTACATTTTTATTCCGTGTACAATTTTATCATCCTCTCAATCGCACGTTCGCACACCGGGCAGAATTTATCGCCATTGAACGTATTCATCAGGCAGTCGATCATCGGACGATAGATGCCGTGTAGCTGATAGCCCGCGCCTTCGTAAACGCCTACGGTCTTTTCATATTTCGGTTTTACCGGTGTCGGAACTGGCGTCTTCTTGCCAAGCATGTCCTTCCATTTGCTTTCGAAATCAACCAAAGTGGTGATGTTTGGCTCCCAAGGCTCCACCTCGAGACAGTAGTTATCGGTGCCGTCGTAGGCATACTCGTCGGCTAAACCCGCAAAACCATGACCGAACTCATGGATGATGACATCCGAAGAATAAGAGTTGCCGGTAGTACTAACACAATAGGAGTTGAATATTCCTCCCCCGCCGTATTTCTTGGTGTTTGCGAGGATGTAAATCTGGTCGTAAGGCACCTGTCCGGCAAGAGTTTTCATAGTCTCGTTGTCGTACGTCATGCAGTAACGTTCGCTATCGAAGGTCCAGAAGTTGCAGCTGAGCGCTGTGTTACGGTAGATTTTATCACCAGGCATGGTGATGTCGCTGTCTTGTGACGGCACGAGCACCGCGCGTACATTGAAACGATCGGTATAACGGTCGTACGGAGCGTAGCTGAACAGGCTCTGCACGAAAAACTGACAGTCTTTCTTGAATTTTTCCATCTCCTGAGCGGTGTAGCCATCAGGCAAAAGCACAATGTCGACGGCGTTTTCAACAGGATAGTCGCCATAAACCTTAAATATCTCATAAGGCAGCCTCGGCGCAGGCTTGATGAAGTAATCGTCGGGATTTACTGTTATCTTCATCTTCTCGACGAGCTGCAGATGGTCGGTCTTGGCATAAAAAGTCACCTCGACAGGCTCTTTCGGGAACGGAATCACCACCGATTCATGGAAGCCTTTGGTTGTTTTTGTGGCTTCTTCTGTCGTCTGCCACTCGCCAAATAACAGACAATAACAATGCGAATAAAGTATCTCGTCGGAATTCGGCAATGTGACTTTTACAAAATACATTCCGTAGTTGGTGTCATCAACAAGATGAGCGCGCGGACCGCCCCATTTCGGCTCTTTCACGAGTTTATCGAGAGCATAAGAAACAGTGTCGGCATTACCGAAAAGATAATAATCGATTCGTAACTGATTGTCCGTAAAGTATTTATCATATTCAACCTGACCTGTAACTTTAAGACTTAAGCAAATCAATACTGTTGATAAAATAATGACCAATGACCTCTTCATGTTGATAATTTTTTTGCAAAATTAGTATATTTTTTCTTATTTTTGCAAGTTATTAATGTGATGAAGAGGGAAAATTCGACAACGAAACGCCGTCTCCGTGGCTCATATCTCATCTCCCTGATGAGCATCATGCTCGTGCTTTTTGTGCTGAGCTTGTTCTCATCGCTGTTGCTTTTCGCGAATAAGATTTCCGATTATATCAAAGAAAATGTCGGTTTCGAAATCGTGATGAAGAAAGGCGTGAAAGAGAGCGATATCATTGATTTTCAACATGTTTTGGATAGAAAAAACTATGTAAAATCAACGGAATACATCTCACAGGAAGAGGCGACGCGCCGTTTGACTGAAGATCTTGGTGAGGACATCTTGCAATGGCTTGGCGATGTTGAAAACCCGCTTCTGCCTTCGATCGATGTGAGGTTTAACTCCGATTATGCCAACAACGACAGCATAGCGAAGATTGAGAAATGGGTGATGAAAAACAAAAACGTGAAAGAGGTGTATGTGCAGAAGTCGTTGGTACACTCTATCGATAAGAATGTCAATAAGATAGCGGCTGTTTTGCTGCTCATCGGATTAGTCCTGCTCATCATGGCGGTGACGCTGATAAGTCACACGGTGAGGCTGTCGGTCTACTCGAAACGCTTTGTGGTGCGCAGCATGCAGCTCGTCGGCGCAACGGAGGGATTCATCATAAAGCCATTTATGAAATACTTTGTGATTCAAGGTGTTATCGGCGCCATCCTGTCGTTGGTTTTGCTGACGGTTTTCTTGGTGAAAACAATGAACGACGTCCCGGAGCTCATGCAGCTGTCGAATGCAGGCAACATTGCGATGATATATGTGTCGGTGCTTGTCTTGGGCGTTTTGCTTACTACATTATCGACGTTTTTTGCGATGCGGAAATATCTGCGCGCCGACGTTGACGAACTTTACGAATAATTAAAACTTACAGATATGGCAACAAAAAAAGAAGTGAAAACCACTGAAAAAGAGAAGAAACCAATGCCTTTCGGTCGTGACAACTACATGTGGGTGCTTATCGGACTGGCGTTTCTCCTCGTGGGATTTTTATTGATGATCGGCGGCGGCTCCGACGATCCCGATGTATTCAACGAAAGCCTTTTCAGCTTCAGAAGACTGACTTTATCCCCGATTTTGATTCTGATTGGATTCGGAATCCAGTTTTACGCTATAATGAAAAAACCTAAAGAGTAATGGATTGGTTACAAGCTTTACTATTAGGAATTCTGCAGGGTTTGACGGAGTTCCTGCCAGTGTCGAGCAGTGGACACCTCACAATATTGTCGAACATCTTTGGGTTGAGCGGCGAGGAAAACTTAACGTTTAACGTGGTTTTGCATGTCGCTACAGTCTGCGCCACCTTGGTCGTCCTTTGGAGCGAAGTAGTGTGGATTTTCAAGGATTTGTTCACCAAACAGCAGTGGAATTCATATAAAAACCTCAACGGCGGCACGAAATACGCCATCAACATCCTCATCTCGATGATTCCGGTTGGCATCGTTGGCGTGTTTTTCAAAGACACTATCGAAGAAATCTTCGGTTCAGGCTTGTTGATTGTCGGCATCATGCTGTTGGTTACCGCCACTTTGCTGACATTCGCGCATTTCGCGAAGCCGCGTCAGCGTGAGGAGATATCGGGATTACACGCATTTATCATAGGTATTGGTCAGGCCTGCGCCACCATGCCGGGTCTGTCGCGTTCTGGAACGACTATCGCAACGGGTTTGTTGCTTGGAAATAAGAAGGAAAAACTCGCACAGTTCTCGTTTTTGATGGTGATTCCTCCGATTTTAGGTGAGGCGTTGTTTGATTTAAAAGATGTTCTTGATGTCGGCTGGAGTGCTGCCATGGCAGGCATCTCACCGTTGACGCTCATAATCGGATTTATGGCGGCGTTCATCACAGGATGTCTGGCCTGCAAATGGATGATCAGCATCGTTAAAAAAGGTAAATTGATTTATTTCGCAATCTACTGCGTGATTGTTGGCATTTTGGCAATTTGTTTCGCATAATGGACTTTCATTTCGAAGAAGGAGAAGTTTTTTTGATTGACAAACCATTGGATTGGACGTCGTTCGACGTTGTCAATCTGATTCGTGCTGTCATCAAGAAATACCATCAGATTCGGAAGCTGAAGGTGGGGCATGCTGGCACCTTAGATCCCTTAGCGACGGGGTTGTTGATACTCTGCACTGGACGGATGACCAAGCAAATCGACAATTTCCAGGCGCAGGAGAAGGTTTACACTGGCACTATGCTGTTGGGGCAGACTACGCCGACTTTCGACCTTGAAAGTGAGCCGAATCAGTTCTTCCCGACGGACGGAATCAGCGCCGAGGCGTTAGACGAGGCGCGTAAAAAGTTCATCGGCGATATAATGCAGCGTCCGCCGAAGTTTTCCGCTATCAAGATCCAGGGGAAGCGCGCTTTCGACTATGCACGTTCCGACGAGGAGCTCGAGCTGAAGGAACGTCTCGTGCATATCGAAGATTTTCAAATAGATACCACCAACTTCCCGAAAGTCGATTTCATGGTTAAATGCTCCAAAGGCACCTACATCCGCTCGCTGGTCAACGACTTTGGCCGGGCTTTAGGCAATGGTGCCTGTTTAATCAGTTTACGCCGCACCAAAATCGGTGATTTCGACGTAAAAGACGCCTGGGATCTGATGGAATTAAAGCAAAAGATTATTGAAACCGCACCTGAATTACCACAAGAAGAATGAAAAAACGCTATACATTTTCCTCGGGCGAGTCTTTTGAAGCCGACATAAACGACCTAAAACGTCTTCTCGCCGAAAATCAACAGTATGTTGAGAATTATGAAGATGTCTTAGGCTCTCTCTACGATGACGAATACGTCGCTCGCGGCAACGGCTTCTGCGACCGCAAATACAGCGACGATTTCGTTGAAAGCCAGCTTGAGAAATATCAGAAACGCGTTGAAGAATTAAAAAAGTGGATACAAAACACGTAGAGACGTCATAATATGGCGTCTCTACATGGTGTTTTATAGATGATTGACGTTTTTATTTCATTTCGAATCTCACCAATCTCAGATCATTTTCCGAACCTTTAACATTCTGAATTCCATACACATAGCCGTTATGGATAACAAACTTATTCTTTTTTATTGAAAGGTCGTAATCAGTGCACTGGAATGAGTTTTTAGAGATGGTTTTATTTTGCCCCACTGAATAAGCATGGAATGAGTTTTTACCCGCTTCGTCAATATATTCAAAGAATATGATGTTGTCGCCATTGCCTTTGATTGCTGATGTAAACCACGATACAGTTAACGGCTCTGTGATGTGATTCATGCCGTTTTCAAGCTGTTTGACAAACTGCTGCTGTTTCTTGGCCAGTTTCTCCGGGTTTGGATATTTTTGCCAAATATCGAATTCCTTCTTATACTTTTCGATAGCATCAGACTGCATTTTTTTCTGTTCTTCAACCGACAAAACTTTTGGTTTCCAATCAAGTTTCTTTTCAATCAGGCTGCTTTCAGTGATATTATAAAGTAACAGCTTTCCCGCATCCGGCAAAGCAATTGCCAAAACATTGTCTGAAATCTTAACCATATCTACTCTGTGGTTTATTAACGCCTTGGCATAAATCATATATTCGCCACCAATAGAAGTGGTTTCTTTAAAATCATCATATACGATATGATAATCACCGGTGCCAATATCCAAAATAGCAACAAAATAATGCCATTGTGTTTCCCATGAAGTGCCTCCGAAAAGCGCAATCTTATCATTTGCAAGCGGAATCATTTCGTGGCTTGAGAAATCAACAGTTATTTCATTGACAATCAGCCCGTTATCATTAAAGAAATAGATAATTCCCTGACTGTTTGTTCCAGTGAAATAGAGGTTGTTGATTTTTCCGAAAACGGGCTGCAGGTTGAAAGGCTTTTTCTTTCCGTCTTCGAAGTAAATCTTGATGTCTTTCAATAACTTGCCGTTTTTGTCGAACAGCGAATAACGGTTTTCATTGGTGTGGCTTATTATGGCTGTACCGTCGTCGAAAACAGTCAGTTTTTTTGCATTGTCACATATTTTTGCCCAATCTCCGCCAACAGCGTACGACTCATCTTTTACAAGGTTAATAGTCTGTGCATCAATGATATACGATGCAAACAGAATTGTAATTATTAGAAGCAGTTTTTTCATTGTGTTAAATTTTAAATGTTATTTTCAATATATGTAAACAGCTGTTCAGTCATGGGCTTGTTGGCATCATACTCCTCAATGGTGATGAAGTCGTAGATGTCGTAGTTTTCAGGTTCTTTTTTGAAACCTTTGATGATGAAAAACGCCAACAATATTGCGCAAGCCGTTGAAAGAGAAGAGATTAAGACTATTCTTAAGGTTCTAGTTTTCTTCGGTTGGTATGCAATCTTGAAATCAGGAATCTCAGCTTCATTTGGCACGAATGCTTCAATTGATTTCTTTACATTTTCGGCAAAAACACGCTGATTTTCAACTTGTTTGCTGCATTCTTGGCAGTTTTCAAGATGTTTTTCGACCTCGTTTCTCTCTTCCGGAGAAAGCTCGTTGTCGAGGTATTTCTGGATTGTTGTTTCATCAAAGTGTTTCATAATCCCTCCTTAATTTTTCCAAAATTCGTGATAAGGTTTTTCCGACAGAATTGAAACTCATGGTTGTAATTTCGGCGATTTCCTTGTAGGAATAGCCTTCGCTGTAAAGCACCACCAGCGATTGGTCTTTGCCGTCGAGTTTTGAAATCAGATTCGATAAACTCATTAAATCTATCTGATTATCAATGTTTTGCGATGTGTTGTCTCGTCTGACAGCGGTTTCATCAGAGATGATTTTCTTGTTTTTGCGCAAGAAATCGACACCTTTATTTATGGTGCATCTGATGAGCCAGTTTTTCGAGTCGTTTATGACTTTTTTGTTTTCACAATTGAAATAATAAGACATGAAGACGTCGTGGACCACGTCGCGGGCGGCGTCAGAATCGCGGAGCATTTTAGCCGCAATCCTGAACAACTGCTGGTAGTTGCTTCGGTATGTCAATTCAAATTCTGAATTCATCTTTCAAACAAAAATCAATTAATAGACGTTTAAGGAAGACAATTTGTGACAAAGTACAAAAAGTTTTCATTTATTTACCTTATACGACCTTATCCTTTGTTTTACCAAAACTGGAGTCAAAAAGCCATTTTTAGCGAGCGAGGCACACCAGTTGGTTATGGTGTGGTTTGTTACCTTCATGACTGCCGCCATTTCTGACGGTGTGAACGTATCTATATGATTATCAGTAAGATACTGTAAAAATGCTTTTTCTTTTTTATTCAAAAATGACAGAGAGGCCTCGCGCTGTTCCTGCAACGATGTTGAAGCCAACTCCACGACTTTTTTGGCGTGAAGCTCGACCATCCTCAAAAAATAATGAACCCATATTTCGGGATGTGGAGGATTGTCGCGGCCGTCATAATACAAAAGCGGAAGGTCCATCTGCAGAGAAGCGTAATATTCGTCTACATCGTATGCAAAATATTCCTCGAGCGAGCCAATCTGATTAAACCCGAAATCATAATAGTCGAGGATATAATCAGATAAGATTCGTGCAGTACGACCATTGCCGTCTTCAAACGGATGTATCGTAACCATTTGATAATGAACCACTGCGGCCTTAATCAAAGGATGGTCATCGGAGTTGTTGACATACAAAATCAATTCGTCAAGCAGATGCCGCACCTCATTCCACATTGGTGGGATATATTCGGGACGACGTGTTTTATCGTCATAAACGGCAAACAAAACTCCTGGCGGCATGGGTCCTCGCAGACCGACTTTATCGCGGCTCTCACCCATCACAATCTGTTTCTGCAAGGCCAAAATCAGCCCCATTGAAAACGATTTGCGCTCTTTCAAAAGCTTTTCCGACAGCTCCAATGCCGCAAAATAGTTTCTTACCTCCTGTTCAGGCTTCAAAAAATGACGGTTTTTCGCCTCTATCACCTCCTCGGATTGACTTTCTGTCAGCGGGTTTCCCTCGATTCGCGTCGATGCGTAGGAACTCTTCTTCTTTGAACTTTTACGAAGTTTGTTGCTCAAAGAAATCGGCATCCTGTATGAGCCGAAATGTTGTCTGCACTCTTCAATTGAGAGTATTCTTTTAAGCATTTCGTTTGTCAATGTTACTTTTATCATAATTTCCTTATTATTTCCTTAAAAATTCCTTATAATTCTTTTTTAAAAATATTAAAATATTGTTAATCAATATAATATGTCATTTAAAGATATAAATAATAATTGTGCAAATATACAAAATTTTCCTTAATTTGTAAAAATTTTTCCTATTTTTTAAATGGATGAGATTTCTCCACTCCGCTTCGCTGCGGTCGAAATGACGATAGATATTGGAAAAATTTTGTAATTTTGCGGCCTGATTTAAAAGGAAAAAACAGAAAACAATCTTATAAATCTTGTTAATCCTGTCTAAAATGAACTTGTCGATCATGTCAAACTTTAAGTCATTTTTGAAAAGAAAAAACGTCGATGTCTCGGCGAAGGCATATCTTCTTGATGCTCTTGGCGCGATGGCACTCGGTTTGTTCGCGTCTCTGTTGATTGGAACGATTTTCGACACCATCGGAAGTCGTCTGAATATCCCGATGTTTGTTGAGTTTGCGAAATACTGCAAAATCGCTGCCGGTCCCGCCATGGGAGTGGCTATAGCTTACGCTCTGCATGCTCCGGCTTTGGTGATGTTCAGCGCAGTGGCCGTCGGAGTGGCAGGTAACACTTTGGGCGGTCCTGTCGGAGTGCTTGTGGCAGTCGTCATCAGCACCGAACTTGGCAAAATGGTGTCGAAGGAGACACAGGTCGATATTCTTGTAACTCCTTCTGTTACAATCATTTCAGGTATCTTGCTCGCGATGTTTGTCGGTCCCGGCATCAGCCGTTTCATGACCGCTTTCGGCGATTTCATCATGTATGCCACCAATCTGCATCCTTTCGCGATGGGAATCATCGTCTCGGTCAGCATCGGAATGGCGCTGACATTGCCAATTTCAAGCGCTGCCATATGTATCGCCATCGGGCTTTCGGGTATCGCCGGAGGTGCAGCCACCGCTGGCTGTTGCGCTCAGATGGTGGGTTTTGCCGTCATGAGCTTCAAGGAAAACCGCTGGGGCGGACTCATCTCACAAGGTCTTGGTACCTCGATGCTTCAGATGCCTAACATTTTACGTCATCCTTTGACATGGATTCCACCTACATTAACAGCAGCAATCACTGGTCCTTTGGCAACTTGCGTGTTCCATCTCGAGAACGTGCCGATTGGCTCTGGCATGGGAACCTGCGGCCTCGTCGGACCTCTCGGTATGATCTCGGCGATGCCCGACGGCGGCGCCAACATGTGGTGGGGCATTTTGCTCATTTGCTTCGTGCTTCCAGCCGTTTTAACATGGCTTTTCGGACTCATTTTTAGAAAATTGAACTGGATAAAACCTGGCGATTTACTATTACCTAATTAACTTTACACTCAATAACTGACTTTAAACTCTAAACTTTAAACTAAAACGTTGTGTAACAACGTTTTATAACTTTTTTCTTGACAAAATTTTCATTTTGTTGTATATTTGCATTCCTTTTCGAAAAAATAGAAATCAATAAATAATATTTGAAATGAAACTATCACAGTTTAAGTTCAATTTACCGCACGACCTCATCGCTATGTATCCGCCCAAAGAACGCGAAGACGCCCGTATGATGGTTCTGCACCGCGACACTCAGACCATTGAGCACAAGACATTCCGCGACATCCTCGAATATTGCCACCCAGGCGATTTGTTCGTAATCAACAACTCACGCGTGTTCCCTGCCCGTCTTTATGGCGAAAAAGAGAAGACTGGAGCTAAGATTGAGGTGATGCTGCTCCGTGAGCTCGACCCTGAGAGCCGTCTCTGGGATGTCCTCGTCGACCCAGCCCGTAAAATCCGTATCGGCAACAAGCTGTATTTCGGCGAAAACGACGAACTAGTGGCTGAAGTCATCGACAACACCACATCACGTGGCCGCACACTGCGTTTCCTGTTCGACGGTCCGCACGACGAGTTTAAGAAAGTCATCATGGGACTTGGCGAGACACCGCTTCCGAAGATCATCCAGCGTCCTGTCGAAGAAGATGACGAGTTCAACTATCAGACAGTCTACGCAACACAGGAAGGCTCTGTCGCAGCTCCTACAGCAGGTATGCATTTTAGCAAGATTTTGATGAAACGCATGGAACTTCAGGATGTGAACTTCGCTGAGGTGACACTCCACACAGGCATGGGTAACTTCCGCGACATCGAAGTGGAAGATCTTACCAAACACAAGACCGACTCGGAAGAAATCAACATCTCGCAGGAGACTTGCGACATGATAAATGAGACGAAAGAGGCCAAACATAAGGTCTTTGCCGTGGGAACCACCACTTTGAAGGTCATGGAGACTGTCGTGAGTATCACAGGCAAGCTGAAGCCGATGAAGGGTTGGACAAATAAGTTCATCTTCCCGCCTTACGACTTCAATACCGCCGACGCGCTCATCACCAACTTCCATCTCCCGAAATCACCGATGATGATGGAAGTGGCCGCATTTGCAGGTTACGATTTCTTAATGAAAGCTTATAAAGAAGCCGTCGCAGAGAAATATAACTTCTTCACCTACGGCGACGCAATGCTAATTTTATAATACCATGAATCAAGAAGAATTTTTCAAAAAGATAACTTCTCACGCGAAGGAATACGGTTTTATCTTCCCTTCGAGTGATATTTACGACGGACTGGCTGCCGTTTACGATTACGGCCAGAATGGTGTCGAACTGAAGAAAAACATCAGAGAATACTGGTGGAAAGCCATGGTGCAGATGCACGAGAATATCGTCGGTCTTGATGCTGCAATCTTCATGCACCCGACAGTGTGGAAGGCATCAGGTCACGTTGACGCTTTCAACGACCCGATGATTGACAACAAAGACAGCAAGAAACGTTATCGTGCCGACGTCTTGGTCGAGGATTATATGGCCAAAATCGAGGAAAAAATCAACAAGGAAGTTGAAAAAGCCCAGAAACGTTTCGGCGATGCTTTCAACAAAGAGCAGTTTGTCACCACAAACCCTCGCGTCCTCGAGTGGAAGAAGGAAATCGAGACCATCAGTCACCGTCTTTACGGCGACATGGAGAGAAACGACCTCGCCGACATCAAGAAACTCATCGAAGACCTCGGAATAGTATGTCCTATCAGTGGAACACGCAACTGGACCGACGTGCGTCAGTTCAATCTGATGTTTGCTACACAGATCGGCTCGCTGGCAGAAGGCGCAAACACAATCTATCTGCGTCCTGAGACAGCACAGGGTATCTTCGTAAACTATCTCAACGTGCAGAAGACCGGCCGCATGAAGATTCCGTTCGGCATAGCACAGACAGGAAAGGCATTCCGTAACGAAATCGTCGCCCGTCAGTTCATCTTCCGTATGCGTGAATTCGAGCAGATGGAGATGCAGTTCTTTGTACGTCCTGGCACCGAGATGGAATGGTTCAAGAAATGGAAGGAAGAACGTCTGAATTGGCACCTCTCACTGGGTATTCCAGCAGAAAACTATCGTTTCCACGACCACGAGAAACTCGCTCACTATGCCAATGCTGCAACCGATATCGAGTTTAATTTCCCATTTGGTTTCAAAGAGTTGGAAGGCGTTCACAGCCGTACCGACTACGACCTTGGCCGTCATGCCGAATTCTCAGGCAAGAAGCTGCAATATTTCGATCCTGAGACCAACGAGAGCTACACTCCATACGTCATTGAGACTTCAATCGGTCTTGACCGTATGTTCCTCGCGATGTTCAGCTATGCCTACACCGAGGAGAAACTCGAAGACGGCAGCGAGCGTGTCGTGATGAAGCTGCCACCGATTCTCGCACCTTACAAAGTCGCTATTCTGCCTCTCGTTAAGAAAGACGGACTTCCGGAGAAAGCTCGCGAAATCATGGACAGCCTGCAGTACGACTTCATGTGCCAGTACGAAGAGAAAGACTCCATCGGAAAACGTTACAGAAGACAGGATGCCATCGGTACTCCTCTCTGCGTAACCGTTGATAATCAGACACTTGAGGACAATACAGTGACCGTCCGCGACCGTGACACCATGGAGCAGATCCGCGTAAACGTCGGCGAGTTGCATGAGATAATTAGAAAGAAAATCTCTCCAAAGAAATAAATATGGACATCAGCGCTTTTCTCAATCCTGTTAAGGAAGAAGTCATTGATAACTGCCATCTGACGCATAAAAAACAGCTTGGCAAGACCATAACAATCTTCAAAAATGAGGAGGAATTTCCGAATCTGAATGGTTTTCAGGTGGCTATCCTTGGAGTTGAAGAAGAACGCTATGCCGTTGATAATGAAGGATGTAAGGATGGTCCGGATGCTATCCGCCATGCCTTATATCCTTTGTTTAACCACTGGCCGGAGCTGAAGATCGTCGACCTCGGCAACGTGAAGCTCGGCTTGAGGACCGAAGATACCTATTACGCGCTGAGCGAGGTGTTTCTGGCGCTTTTGAAGTATCATATCGTGCCGATAATTCTTGGCGGAAGTCAGGATTTGACATATCCGATTTATCAGGTTTATGAAAACACTGGTAAGTTGGTGAATATCACTGCGATAGACCCGCGTTTCGACCTTGGCGAAGAAGGCGAAGGGATCAATTCGGAGTCGTATCTGAGTCATATCATTCTGCATCAGCCGAATTATTTGTTCAACTATACGAACATCGGTTATCAGACGTATTACATTGATAATGAGAATATTAACCTGATGAAGCAGCTGCTGTTCGACATCTATCGTTTGGGGACGATCAAGAACCGCGCTGAGCTTTCTGAGCCATTGCTTCGTAATGCCGATATCATCACTATTGATGCGGCGGCTTTCTGTGCAGCCGATATGCCAGGAGTGAAACGCAGCTCGCCTAACGGTTTCAGTAGCGAAGACGGCTGTAAGATGACACGTTATTCGGGTTTGAATCCGAAGTTGACTTCTATTGGATTCTTCAATTACAATCCGAAATTTGATGTTAACTATCAGAGTGCCAATAACTTAGCTGAGATGGTATGGTATTTCTTGGAGGGATTCTCACTTCGTCAGAACGACTTCCCTACTGCAGATAATCGTGATGAATTCACCAGATATACTGTCAGACTTGAGGATTACGATGATATCATTTTCTTATGTCATAAAACAACAGGAAAATGGTGGCTCGACCTCTCGTTCCGCAGCAAAAACCAGGAAAAATACGAGCGTCATCATTTCATTCCGTGTTCAAAATCGGATTACGACATGGCGATGCGCAACGAGCTCCCTGACCGCTGGTGGCAGTTTTATCAAAAGTTAATGTAATTATTTCCATTTTACTCTCACAAACAACCCGGAAAACGCCGTGAAAACAACATAAAACGGGTAGATGAACTCCAATGGAAACATCCAGCGGAGGAGTCTATGCTGTTTCATGAAATGTGTTATTTTGCGTAAAATAGGGAAGTCGATGAGTGTCTTCAAGATGATGTAAAGCACGAAGAAGATCCAGAAAACCCGCATGAAGAAGCCTGCCACGAAGAAAAAGACGATGCTAAGGTTAAAAAGCAATACTATGAGTGCTGTGGCGATGATTTTCCAGTTTGTGTAAGCCTTCGTCTTCGATGCCCAGCGCCTTCTCTGACGGAAAAACGCTTTCAGATTCGGCATTGTCGCGGTCCTCACAATCGCTTCATTATCAAGGAGAAAGCGTACCGATTTGCTTCCGTAATGCTTAATAAACTGTTCCATAAGGAACATATCGTCGCCTGAAGCTATCTTCATGTCGGTGCGATATTTTTCGACGTCGAGGGCGGCTTGGCGATCGTACATCATATTAGCTCCGTTGCACATCACTGGCATTCCGATGGCGGCAGAACCTGCGGTGCTAGCGATAAGACTCAGATGCTCAAGCACTTGTAGCTTTTCAAATAAAGTGTTAGCAGGCGACAGAAGCACCGGGCCGAGCAACATTTTCAAGTCGTGTTTGGTGAAATAATCGACCATCACCTCGATCCAACGCGGCGGCAACTCGCAGTCGGCATCGGTTACTAAAACGATATCGTTTTCAGCAGTATGCAAGGCCTGTGAGATGGCTTGTTTTTTGCCCGAACCTGTGGCTTTTAATACTTTCAAGTTCATTTCAGGGTGGAGAACTCGGAAATCCTCAGCAACCTCAAAGGTCTCATCATTGGAGTGATCGTCAATTATTATAACCTCAAATTTTTCTTTGCTAAATGTCTGATTATAAAGCGATTGTAGTAATTTTTCGATGTTTTTTCCTTCGTTTCGCGCAGCGATGAGTAAAGAAACGTCTTTTGGAGATGAATTGCCATGTGTGCCCGGGTAACGTTTATACAACGCCATGCCATAAGTGAACGCCCCAATGCAGATGAGATACATTGCGGCGAATATCATGATGACATTAAGTATGATATGTATCGTTTCAAGACTCATAGCTGCTTCTAATAAATCTCAATTTCCTGATGAAAAACAGTCCGATAATCGCCGGTATTGCGAGGTTATACAGCCAAAGCATAGTGCTGGCCGAGAAAACCATCATAGTGAATGATGTGCTTATTCCGAGTCGCGTCAGCCAAGTCTCAAAGACGAAGACGCATACCGATCCGCGCACCGCTATCTCGGTGATAGTGATGTAAGGAATCACGGTCATTAACAAATATGTAATCATGATCGGAATCATCGCTTCAAGATAGTTGATTGGCACGTCGAAAGCCCAGATGAGCAGCACAAATTGGAACGAATAAATCAAATATTTTGCAACTGCAAGCAACAGAATCTGGACCAAGTCTTTCTTCGAATAGCTGCTGAAAATCTCCATATATTTCTCAGCACGCGGACGCCATTTCTTTGGAATTAACCGCTGAAGATGCTTTAAAATATGGATGTTGAAATATAAAAGATAACCTAAGACTATGATTATCAATGATATAATCAAAACCCACCAATAATATTTTTCCTGCGTGAAGAATATCCATGCTATGCAGCCGAGGCTCACCGTGACAAGCATCTGCGCGATGTTACCGACAAAAGTAAGCATCGCTGCCTTGAGACGGTTACCTTTTTCGAGTATGAAGATGCGTCCGAGAAAGTCACCGGTACGGTTTGGAAACATCATTCCTGCTGTTATTCCCGTGAAAATAGCTGTGAAGGCTTTCCTGAAAGGTACCTTTTCGACCGGACTTATCGACTTTTGCCATTTACGAGTCTCAAATGCCATGTTGACAGGCATTAAGATGAGTGCCAAGACCATCAGAAGCACGTTTTTCGTCGATGAGAATGACGTTTTCACAGAGTTCCACATCTCCGTAAGGTCTTGATTCTTAATGATTTTCACATAAAGAATCCAGCATCCAGCGAGGACAATAAGAATTTTTATCGCCATCTCAGCGATTTTTCTTATTTTTGCAGTATGTGAATTGGCACTCATTTCGGCTGCAAAGATAGTAAATTTTGAAAACTGATAAAATAATATTAGGAATCGATCCAGGAACGATGGTCATGGGTTACGGTCTCATCCTTCAGAGAGGCAAGGAGTTGAGTATGCTTCGAATGGGTGTCTTGAAGCTGAGTAAGCTTGAAAATCAAGCACTTAAGCTTCGAAAAATCTTTGAGCGTGTGCTTGAGATCATCGACGAGTATCATCCTGATGAACTTGCCATTGAGGCTCCGTTCTTCGGTAAAAATGTGCAGTCGATGTTGAAACTCGGTCGTGCTCAAGGTGTTGCGATGGCGGCAGCTTTGTATCGCGACATCCCGATTTTTGAGTATTCGCCGCGTAAAATCAAGCAGTCGATAACAGGAAACGGTGCTGCTTCAAAGGAACAAGTCGCCGCAATGGTGCAGAAACTCTGCAATTTCACTGAGCATCCCGACTATCTTGACGCCACCGACGCCATGGCAGCGGCAGTTTGCCACAGCTTCCAAAACCAACTCAACATAGTCGGAGGTACTGGCGAATCGAAGCTTCCGAAAATCCCAAAAGGAAAAAAATCTTTCAACAGCTGGGAAGCGTTTTTACAGCAAAATCCGGAAAAGAAATTGTAATTATCTAAAACCTCATCTCCAGATTCACTTTTACATCTGGATGCAACGATTTCCCTACCGGACATGTGTCTGCGGCTCTCTTTAGCATCGCCTTCTGGGCATCAGTATAGTCGTTTTTCGGGAAGGTGATTACTATATCAATTTGTCCGATACGGCGTGGATCGGCAGCCATAGTTTTCGTTATCTCGTAGGTGGCACCATCGATGTTGAAGCCTTTGCTCTGTGCGGTGATTCCCATGATAGTCATCATGCATCCCGCCAAAGCGGCGCAAGCTAAATCGGTTGGAGAAAAAGCCTCGCCTTTGCCGTGGTTGTCGGTCGGAGCGTCGGTGATGATGGTGTTTCCCGACTGCAAATGCGTCATCTCATTGCGCAAATTGCCTTTGTAAGTTCCTTTTATTGTTGCCATAGTTTTAAAATTTATTCATTAATCATTGCTTCAACCAGGTTCCAAGCACCTTGATAGACATCTTTCAACGTTGCGTCAAGCATGAAGCAAGGCGTCGAAAACACCTTGTTTTCCTTGTCAATAGCCACTCCGCCGTGGGTGGTCTCGGTGTGCTTGCAGCCAATTATTGCGAGCTCTTTCGCTTGACGGCTTTCGCCACTTCCCATGGTCACGTTGACGCCTCCGAGCACCTTCGCCACCATCAACGGAGCGATGCACATAGCTCCGATAGGCTTGCCCTGAGCGTGGATGTCTTTTATCGCTTTCTCAACTTCTTTATTAACCTTGAAATTGATGCCGTCGTAAGCGTAAGTGAAGATGTTTTTCGCCGCTCCACTGCCTCCTGGGAACAACAATGCATCAAAATCGTCGGCATTGAATTTGTTCAAAGGTAAGATGTTTCCACGAACAATCCGAGCTGCCTCAACGAGCATGTTTCTGCGCTCCTCAGCGCGCCTGCCCGTGGCATGGTTGAAAACTTCAGCCTGGTAAGCATCTGGCGCAAATGCCTGATACTCAATGTTATGTTGGTCGAGAGCCAACAGTAATGTCACGGTCTCATTGATCTCCGAACCGTCAGCAGTGCCGCATCCGGCAAGGATAACTGCTACTTTTTTCATAGCACCTCCTCCACTTTTTCTTCCACTTTTTTGTATTGTTCGTCGATCTTCTCAATCCAGCCGTCCTTGTTCTCGTAAATCCATGTGGCGACTTTCTCTGAAGTATTGTAAAGCTTAGACTTTTCGCAGGTTTCTTTGTTTAAAACATCTTTAATTCCAAAGAAATCGAGAAGCAAAATCACCACTCCCATAATGACGAATCCTTTAGCGATACCAAAAACAGCTCCTCCAATCTTATCAATAAAACCAAGACATAATGACTCGACTAGTCTCGCAATCATATTACCTAACCAATTGATAATCAATACTAAAGCAATAAAAACTACGATAAACGAAATCACTGCCATCGTATCAGGACTGACATTGATGATGTTTCCGAGCCATTTTCCGACCAAATCCGAAAACCTGATGGCTCCATAGATGCCACCGATAAAAGCTGCGAGTGAGAATGCTTCTCTGATGATTCCGTTTTTCAATCCACCTAATGCAAAGAGTATCAATATGATACCGATAATAATATCCAAGTAATTCATGATTTTTTGATTTGAAATGATTTATCAGGGTGTAAAATTACAAATTTTTGAAAAAATTGAACCGTTTTTTTACAAAAATAATTATTTTTGCAGTTTAAATATACCATTATGAATCTCGAAGAAGCTGAAAAAGAAGAAAAGAAATCGCTGAATTTCATTGAAGCAAAAGTTGAGGAAGATTTACGAAACGGCAAGAACGCCAAGCGAATCCAGACACGTTTTCCTCCTGAGCCTAACGGTTACCTTCACATCGGTCACGCCAAGGCCATCTGCTTGGACTTCGGCATCGCCAAGAATTACGGCGGCGTTTGCAACCTGCGTTTCGACGACACCAACCCCACCAAGGAGAACATGGAATATGTCGACGCCATCAAGGAAGACATCCAATGGCTTGGTTACCAATGGGGTAACGAATATTACGCTTCCGATTATTTCCAGCAGCTTTGGGATTTTGCTATAGAACTGATAAAACGTGGCAAGGCATATATCGACGAGCAGTCATCGGAGGAGATCGCAGCCCAGAAAGGCACTCCGACACAGCCTGGCACCGAGAGTCCATACCGTAACCGCCCGATTGAGGAATCGTTGGAGCTCTTCAATAAGATGAACTCTGGAGAGATAGAGGAAGGCAAGATGGTGCTTCGTGCAAAGATCGACATGGCGAACCCGAATATGCACTTCCGCGACCCTATCATCTACCGCGTGGTGAAGACTCCGCATCATCGGACAGGCACCAAATGGAACGCTTACCCGATGTACGACTTCGCTCACGGTCAGAGCGACTACTTCGAGGGTGTGACACACTCGCTTTGCACACTTGAATTCGTGGTGCACCGTCCACTTTACGACCTGTTTGTCGACTGGCTCAAAGAGATCCGCGGCGAAGGCGATAACATGGACGATAACCGTCCTCGTCAGACCGAGTTCAACAAGTTGAACCTCAACTACACCCTGATGAGCAAACGTAATCTGCTGATTTTGGTGAAGGAAGGCGTTGTCAACGGCTGGGACGACCCACGAATGCCTACGATCTGCGGTTTCCGTCGTCGTGGCTACACTCCTGAGTCGATCCACAAGTTCATCGATAAAATAGGATACACAACATACGACGCTTTAAACGACTTCGCGTTGCTCGAGAGCTCGATCCGTGAAGATCTCAACGCCCGCGCGACACGCGTGGCAGCTGTGATTAACCCAGTGAAACTCGTGATTACCAACTATCCGGAAGGACAGACCGAGGAACTCGAGGCTGTCAACAATCCTGAAGACGAGAGCGCGGGCAGTCATAAGATTGAATTCAGCCGCGAGCTGTGGATTGAGAAGGAAGATTTCATGGAATGTCCTCCTAACAAATATTTCCGCCTCACTCCAGGCAAGGAAGTACGTCTCAAAAATGCCTACATCGTGAAATGCACCGGCTGCAAGAAAGACGAAAACGGTGAAGTAGTGGAGGTTTATGCTGAATACGACCCGATGACACGCAGCGGCATGCCTGAGGCTAACCGTAAGGTTAAGGGCACCATACACTGGGTCAGTCAGGCACATTGCATCAAGGCTGAGGTGAGACTCTACGACCGCCTGTGGAATGTTGAAAACCCACGCGACGAGCTGGCAAGACTGCAGGACGAAGGCAACACGCCAATCGAGGCAATGCGTAAGATGATGAATCCTAACTCGTTGGAAATCAGGACAGAATGTTATGTTGAGAAATATCTCGCCGACGCAAAACCGCTCGACCATTTCCAGTTCCAGAGAATAGGATATTTCACCGTCGATAAAGACAGCACACCGGATCATCTGGTGTTTAACAGAACCGTTGGATTAAAAGACACTTGGTCAAAGACGAATTAACACCCCGTCATTTCGACTGAAGCGAAGCGGAATGGAGAAATCTCCTGAAATTGAATGAGATTTCTCGACTCCCTTCGGTCGCTCGAAATGACGAAGAGAATAAATAGTATGAAAATAGAAAAAGATTTTATTGAAGGCTTATACGAGGCTTTGCCTGAAGAGACAAGGCATTATCTCGATATCGCTATCGAAAAGATAGTCGAAGCCAAGCGCAGAGGCGGAAAAGTGGTCGTTGTGACTGGTTCGGGCCCTAACATCCACGAAGGCGTCACCACCTTGATAGCCGAGTTTATCAACAAAGGCTTGATTGACGGCGTGACAACGAGTTCGGCTGTCGTCTCTCACGAGATGGGCGGCGTTCTCGATAAGGTGAAACGTATCAACATCCATGACGTCGGCGAGGAGTTTCTCGACTTCGACAAAATGCCTCGTGGCGATATCTTCGAGCTTACAGAACTCACTGACACTCAATGGGCTGACCTCAAGAAAGAGATGATTATTGATGACGCTCTTGTGCAGCGTTGCAACGAAAAAGAAGGTACCGTCATCATCAAGGCGGCCGCTAACATGGCATACCCGATGGGCCTTAGAAACGAGACGTTTGCAGCAAGCATCATGGAGATCGCCCACACCAAGCACGTCCCGTTTGAGGAAGTCGTGGGCTGGGGTTGCGATGAGCGTACAATGCTCGGCGCCGGCGTCCGTAACAACGTCCCGGTGCTCGTGAGTGTACCACAGCTTATCGGCGGCGGTCAGGTCGGTATCAGCATCGCCGACAGTATACCGGTGAGCGACAGAACATTCCGCATCTCAAAGATGTTAGGCAGCGCCGACGTTATCATCGAGTCTGCAGTGGCATTGACACAGGAGATTCACGACGGCCCGTTCGAGACTTACACAGGTCACGGCATCTGGGCAAGCTGGAACGGCTATCCTACATACAGCCTCAAAGACAAGACTTTGATTCGTTTCGACCTCGACGAAAACCTCAAGAAAGCCTGGGATCTCGATAAGAAATCAGGCGACGTCCAGGCTGCTATCGACAAGGGTCTGCCGAAGACGAAAATGTCGAAAATCCCATTCAGAATGGAGATGTCGGCATTCTCACGTCTCGAGAAGTCAATCCCGGTCGTTGGCGATATCGGCGTGCTCTGGTCGGTGATGGCATTGAAGGTGTCACAGGCTCTCAACATCGAGCTCGACTACATCAGCTATCCACAGCAAACCGAGCCAGGCAAAGCTATGCGTGAGTGGATTGTCGACAACATCGATTATATGAAAATGGATAAAATTAAAGAATGGCTTAACAAATAATCATTATGGAAAATACATCAACAGCAAGACTTTATAACCTTGATTTTAATGAGGTTAAGACTTATTTGTTCGCGACATTGTTCGTGGCTGGCAACATCATTCTGCCACAGCTTTGCCATCTCATCCCTAACGGCGGTCACATCTTCCTGCCAATCTATTTCTTCACCTTGATCGCCTCTTACAAATATGGCATGAAGGTCGGTTTGATGACAGCGATTTTGTCGCCTATCGTCAACAGCTTGCTTTTTGGAATGCCTCCTGCGGCAGTGGTTCCGAGCATCCTCATCAAGTCGATTTTCCTCGCAGTGTCGGCAGCTTGGGTGGCTGAGAAAACCAATAAAGTGTCGCTTTGGACCATCCTTTTGGTTGTCTTGGCATACCAGGTGTTCGGCTGCCTCGTCGAGTGGCTCATCGAAGGTTCATTTGTGGCAGGATTCAACGATTTCCGCCTCGGAATCCCGGGAATGCTCATCCAATGGATTGGTGGCTTTTTGTTTATCAAATACATTAAATGATTGAACCGTTAGAACGCGCGAAATCATTACTAACATCGACTGATTCCACCTTGGCTGTGATTTCAGGTGATGACGTTTTTACATCTCAAGAAAGGGGTGTAAAGCCGCTTTTGTTTCTTCTTAAAGAGAAAAAAGAGTTTCTGAAAGGAGCTTCCGTTGCCGACAAAGTCATCGGGAAGGCTGCAGCGCTCCTCATGGCACTGGGAGAAATCAAAGAAGTACACACACTGATAATATCAGAACCAGCAATCAAAGTCTTTGAAAAGCACAATATCCCTTGTTTTTACGATAAAAAGGTCGACCGCATCGTAAATCGCACGGGTGACGGCTTATGTCCAATGGAAACGCTCTGTCTGGATGTCGAAAACCCGCAGGAGGCGTTTGACCGTATCACCTCACTTTGATTTCAAATCCAGACCAGTCGTCGCTGTTTGTCAGCAAATCATAGTAATAACAGATGTTTTCCTTGGTGATTTTCTCGCCGTTAACCGAGACTATTCTGTCGCCGACCTTGAAGACTTCATTGCCGTCGATGAGACGTGTCAAAATCTTCAATTTGCCATTATCGGTAATGAGTTTGTAGCGGACAGGGTGACATGGCTTAACCTCATCGTTGATATGAGGCTTGGCATATAAACTGGGTCCTTTGGACGATACTGAAATTATCCAGTCGAACTGCGAGATGGCCTTGAGCCCCATGTTGTTGTCCGCAAGATTTTTCACATAGATTATCTCGGTCTCTTTGTCGGTGTCAGCGATATTGAACTTTACTTTAGGGGCATTTACAAACCGTTGCTTATCAGTATGACCGCCAATACCGGTTCCAAACGACCCTTCATAGACATAATCGTCCGCTTGAGGGTTTTCAACCCTTTGCTCATCTTTCAAAACAAAGCCGGCGCGTCCGTTTCCAGTGTCGAAGATGCATTTATATTCCACACCGTCGATTTGAGGATAAACCCACAGCACATTCCGTTCATACGTGCATTTTACGGGAACATAACCTGTGGTGTCAATCGTATCCGAATAATTGACAAACCTTATCTCACTATTAGTGAAATCTACAATTTCATGACCTATGTGAAGGCTTTCAAAACCTAATAAATGGTGGTCGGTGATTGTATATTTTTCACAAAGAGGCTGTTCCGGAAACAAGACAGCCTGTCCAAGTCCTGTGTTATAAATCTTCTCCGTCCCGACTTTTGTATACAGTGTCGTGATTTTGATACTTGATTTTTTGTCGACGCCTGTCACCCGAACACGATAAAACTTCATTCCTTCGGGGCGTGTGCTCGGCGTATACATCAACGTCATAATCGAATTGTCACCCGTATCGTAAATCAACGAATCAGGCTCGCCATTCAATTCAGCCTTGAAAACAATATGTTGCCCGTTATTTTTGAAATGTATGGTGTCATCAAATCGGACATCAACCACCACAATTTCATCTGTTGATACCTTCAACGTATGAATATACAAACCCACAGGGAAAAAATAGAAAAACGCGGCGCACAATGCCACTATTACAGCCAAAATCACGAGAAAAACTCTCTTCGTTTTCTTTTTCATAGAATTTAAACAATAGGTTAATTATTGGCTGCAAAGTTACAAAAATTATTGACAAAATATCTTCATCCCGCTAAAAAAACAAAGGGACACAATTTCTTGCGCCCCTTCATCTTTGTCTAAAACAAGTAATTATTCTGCTTTTACTTCTTCTTCAGGAGTTGTTAACTGTTTGTAAATAACAGCATTGCAGCCCAATTGGATTGGGTAGTAGAGAATCATGATGATAACGTTGAGGATAGCGCCAACGTGTGGAATTAAACCAAGGATACCTGTTACGATGCAGATAACAATACTCAAGATGAGGCCAATGAAGAACATGCGCCATTTGTTACCGTAGGTGAGTTCATTTGATTTACGAAGTGCATCGAGAGCGTGAACATCTTTGTCGATGAACAGATAGATTGCAAGACCCCATGCATATGACAAGACGATGCCAGGGATGATACCCATCAAGAATGCCGGAACCATTGCCATGCACTGCAAACCGATAAGGATGAAGAATTCACCCATATTCTTGCGATATTTTGCATCAAAGATGAAAAGTGGGTTGATGACGTTACCCTTGCTCAATTCTACAGGAATTGAAAACATTGCGATGGTTGTACCGACGTTGAGGTAAGGGATCCACACTGTTACGACATAAAGAATTGTTGCCAAAACCAGCGACACGATGTTCTTGATGCCAATGCCTACGCCTTCGGTAAGCACTTGTTGAATGTCAAGTTTCTTCATATTTTTAATTATTTAAGGTTAGTATTTCGATGCAAAGATATGAAAGTTTTAATACAAAAGCAAATTTTTTGAAAAAAAATAAAGAGACGGCGAACCGTCTCTTCTCTAAACTTTAAACTCTAAACTCTACACTATTTCTTGCTTCTTTTCTTCGAAGCGTTATCCGGATTGTTAACAATGTCAAGGCAATCCTGATATGTAAGATTGTTGGAGTCGTACTGGCGCGGAATCTTATAGTTAGCTTTTTTGTAAGTGATATAGATTCCGAAACGGCCTCTTAACACCTTCATGTCGGCGTCTTCAGGGAACGTTGCCACAACATTGTCGGCATCCGATTTGCGCTTGCTCTCGATGATTTCGACGGCACGCTGGAATGTCACCAATGATGGGTCATCGAGCTTCGAGAGGCTGTAGAAAGCGTTCTTATGCTTGAGGTATGGACCGAAACGACCGATGGCCACCTGAATCTCTGCATCTTCGTATTCGCCTAATGAGCGTGGGAATGCGAACAGATCCAACACTTCATCAAGAGTGATGGTCTCGATGCTCTGGTCTTTATGCAGGCCTGCGAATTTCGGCTTCTCATCCGACTCTGTGTCGCCGATCTGTGCAACCGGACCGAAACGACCGATTTTCACGTAGACGTTTTTGCCAGAGACCGGATCAACGCCGAGGAGCTTCTCACCGCTGAATTTACCAGAGTTATCGCCTGTTTCGGTGATGGTCTTGTGAAAATCTTTATAGAATTCCTTAATCATCTTGTTCCATTCGCAACGACCTTCGGCAATCTTATCGAACTCTTTTTCAACATTTGCTGTGAAGTTATAGTCGACGATGGTCTCGAAATAGCTGATCAAGAACTTGTTGACAAGCACTCCGATGTCGGTTGGGACGAGCTTGGCTTTCTCGTAGCCAATGTTCTCTTTGCCAGTCTTTTCAGTGATTTTATTCTTTTTCAGAGTATAAATCTTGTAAGTACGTGTCTCACCTGCAATATCTTTCTTCTCGACATAATCTCTCTTCTGGATAGTTGAGATTGTAGGTGCATAGGTTGAAGGACGGCCAATGCCGAGTTCTTCCATCTTCTTGACGAGACTCATTTCAGTGTATCTGAAAGGCTTACGTGCGAAACGCTGCTGTGCTTCCATCTTGTCGAGATCGAGCATCTGACCGACTTTCATAGGAGGAAGCATGCTGTTGACACTCTCGCCGTTTTCGTCGTCGACACTCTCGACATAAACCTTGAAGAATCCGTCGAAGAGAACCACCTCGCCTGATGCCACGAAGTCTTTGTCGGAGTTAGAGACATCGATGTTTACCATAGTCTTCTCAATCTGTGCGTCGGCCATTTGCGATGCGATGGTACGTTTCCAGATGAGCTCATAGAGCTTACGCTCGTCGGCAGTACCTTTGATGGTCTGCTGGTCGAGGTATGTCGGGCGGATAGCTTCGTGTGCCTCCTGAGCGCCCTTGCTCTTTGTGGTGAACTGACGAGTCTTGACATATTGTGCACCGTAGAGGTTCTCGATCTCTTTCTTAGCTTGTCCAAGAGCGAATGTCGAGAGGTTCACGCTATCGGTACGCATGTATGTGATCTTTCCTGATTCGTAGAGCTGCTGGGCTATACGCATGGTGTTGCTCACCGAGAAACCGAGCTTACGGCCGGCTTCCTGTTGCAGTGTTGAAGTGGTGAATGGAGGTGCCGGGCACTTTGAAACAGGCTTTTTCTCCACTGCCTTGATGGTATATTCTGCAGTTTTGCAGTTCTCAAGGAACTTGCAAGCCTCTTCTTCGGTGTCGAAACGTGTAGGAAGCTCAGCAAAGAGCTGATATTCGTGGTTGTCGATGGTAAACGAGAAATTCGCTGTGATGCGGTAAGCGCTGCTGTTGACGAAGTTTTTGATTTCGTCTTCACGCTCCACGATGAGACGTACTGCCACGCTCTGCACACGACCTGCTGATAATGCCGGTTTCACTTTCTTCCAGAGAAGCGGTGACAGTTCATAACCCACGAGACGGTCGAGGACACGGCGTGCCTGCTGAGCGGCTACAAGGTCCATATCGATCTTACGCGGGTTGTCGATAGCGTGCAAAATAGCCGGTTTGGTGATCTCGTGGAACACGATACGGCGGTACTTATCCTCGCTCAACCCTAAAGTCTCATAAAGATGCCATGAAATTGACTCTCCCTCGCGGTCTTCATCGGATGCCAGCCACACCATCTCGGCGCCTGCCGACAGCTTCTTCAGTTCCGCAACAAGATGTTTTTTATCGTCTGGGACCTCATATTCCGGCATGAAGCCGTGGTCCATGTCCAAACTCAAATTAGATTTGTTCAAATCCCTTACATGTCCGTAACTCGATTTTACCGTAAACTCCTTACCCAAAAAGCCTTCAATTGTCTTTGCCTTCGCCGGAGACTCAACTATCACAAGATTTTTTACCATAACAAAATTTTAAAATTCACACTAAATTTTCGCGCTGCAAAATTACTACATTATTATTTTAAAAATGAAATAAATTTTTTAAAAATTTTTATTTTGCTTGATTATCAATAACTTACGATATCCACTTTTAACTACTCTAAACTTTAAACTCTAAACTCTAAACTAAATTTTGTAATTTTGCATCATGATTATAATTGACAATGTCATAGTGACCGATGAATTTCTCAACGCCCGTTTTTGCTGTCAGCTGGCACGTTGTAAGGGTGAATGCTGTGTGGCAGGCGATGCCGGAGCGCCTCTTGAGCCTGACGAGGTCGGCATCATCGAAGAAAACATCGAAAAGATAAAGCCTTATATGCGTCCGGAAGGCATCAAGGCTATCGAAGACAACGACGTTTACGATTACGACGACTTCGGAGGTCTGACAACGCAACTCGTCAATGGGGAGGAATGTGCCTTTGTGTATTTCCACGAAAACGGCACCGCCCTTTGTGCCATCGAAAAGGCTTTTAAAGAAGGCAAAATCGACTTCTGGAAACCAATCAGTTGTCATCTTTACCCGATAAGACTGATGGAAAAAGATGGTTTCACGTATATAATGTACCACGAGTGGAGCGTATGCGTGCCCGCGAAACGTCTTGGCGAAAAAGAAGGCCTTCCGCTGTATAAGTTTTTAAAAGAACCATTGATAAGAAAGTTCGGCGAAAATTGGTATCAGAGACTCGAAAAACAAATTTTTTCAAAAAAAAGTTGCAATATTTGAAAAAAATTGCTTAATTTTGTAAGCTAATTTTCGACACAATGAAGGTATTATTTATCCACCAAGAAATCACGCCGTATCTCAAAGAGACTCCGATGTCCTTGATTGGCAGATACTTACCGCAGGGGATTCAGGAAAAAGGGAAGGAAATCCGCATCTTCATGCCGCGTTTCGGTAACATCAACGAGCGCCGCAACCAATTGCATGAGGTGATTCGTCTTTCGGGTATGAACATGATTATCAACGACACCGACCATCCGTTGATTATCAAGGTTGCTTCAATCCAGAAGGCAAGGATTCAGATTTATTTCATTGATAACGACGATTTGTTTACAAAGCGAAAATTCACTATAGCTGATAAAAACGAAGATTTCTATGAGGATAACGACGACCGCACCGTGTTCTTCTCGCGTGGCGTCATCGAGACGGTGAGAAAACTCAACTGGCCGCCCGACATTATCCACTGCCACGGCTGGATGACCTCCCTTGTGCCGCTTTATATCAAACGCGCATTCAAAGACAATCCGCTCTTCAGCGACTCGAAGGTGATATACTCACTGTATGATGACGATTTCAAGGGTTCTTTCAATGATAGTTATGACAAGAAACTCAAGATGCCGGGCATAGTCGCGAAAGAGATAAAATGGCTCAAAAACCCGACTTATACCAATATCCAGAAGTCGGCACTCGACTTCGCCGACGGTATAGTCATGGCAAGTCCAAATATCAACAAAGATGTCGAAAAATACGCCAGATCATTAAATAAACCTATCCTTGAATACCAAGGAGAAGAAAATTACGTTGATGCATACAACGATTTTTATGATAAGATAATGGCATTATGACAAAGACACGTGTTTTAACACTGATATTTCTTTTAGGTCTGATAGGCTTCTCATCTTGCAAAAAAAACCCGAACAAAATCGGTAACGATTTGCAACCGAGCATTAGCCTTGTCACAGTGGCGTTTAACGACGAACAGGATATCGTATCAAGCACCTTCACCGTGCCGTATCTGAGCACAAAGATGTTGGGTTATACCTTCTTGGGAAACAACAACGATCCTATCTTCGGAATCTCCAATTTCGATTTTTATACGCAGCTTTCACTATCGACAGAAAGTCAGACATGGGGCAACAATGCTATCGTTGACTCTATGGTGCTCAACCTCACCTACAACGGATATTACGGCGATACAACGGGATATATGACAGTGAAGGCGTATGAGATTCTTGAAGAAATGTATGCCGACTCATCGTATTATTCAAACACGGTTCTTGATTGCGATGACGTGGAACTCGCAAACCATGATTTCAGTCCAAGGCCGCACACCGCGCCGGATACCATCCTCGACAGAGGAGTGTTGCGTATCCCTATCAACCCGGCTCTCGGTCAGAGATTCGTTGAAAACGAGTCGGAAATGGTTTCCGATGCGAAGTTTAAGGAGTTCTTCAAAGGACTTCATGTGCAATGCGACATCACCAACGAGGAAGCGGCTATCTGTTACTTCAACATGACGCATAGCTATACATATCTGCGTGTTTATTATCACAATGATACTGATACGCTTAAATATGATTTCAAGGTAACTTCGTCGGATGTGAGATTTAATCATTATTATCATGATTTCAACGCCGCTCCTAATCCGATAACGTTCAATGATACCGTAAACAACGCCAAACTTTACATACAAGGAGCTTCTGGAACAAGGGTATGGCTAAACTTCCCGAATCTTCAACAGTGGGTCGACACCCTTCATGGCCATGTGGCTATCAATGAGGCAAAGCTGGTATTATCAGAAGCAGTCAGCGATACGGCAGAATACGCTCCACCGGTGCGACTTGTGGCAGCTGGTGCTAAGTTCGACACCGACACCACCTACGCCCTCATTCCCGATCAGTTGATCGGATCGGAATACTACGGCGGTTATTACGATGCGACAGACGGAACAGTGTGGTTCCGCATCACGGAATACATCCAAAATGTTATACAAAACGGCGTATATGCCACCGAATGCGACGGTTTGCTTATCTACGCCGACCAAGGTTCTTATTCGCCGCGCCGCTGGGCTTTCCACGGACCACAGAGCGACAGCCTCGACAAACGTGTGCGACTGGAAATTGTTTATTCACTGTTAAATGATTGAAAAATATGAAAAAATTATTATTAATACTTTGCGTTTTTTTAGGTATGGCAGCACAAGCACAAGACAAAGAGACTAAGGTCTTGATAAAGACTACTATGGGTGACATCACGGTGATGCTTTACAACGACACACCGCAGCATCGCGACAATTTTATCAAACTCATAAACGAAGGCTGGTTTACAGGCTCTCCGTTCCACCGCGTCATCAAGAACTTCATGATTCAGGGCGGACAGAATGCCGACGGTAGCGTCGACCCGGGCTATCGTATCCCGGCAGAGATAAAATCGAACCATTTTCATAAGAAAGGCGCCCTCGCAGCGGCTCGTCAGGCCGACCAGGTGAACCCTCAGAAGATGTCGAGCGGCTCACAGTTTTATATCGTGCAAGGCAAGACATGGAATGAGACCGAACTCAACATGTTCGAATCACGTTACGGCAAGGTGTTCAGCGCAAAACAGCGTCAGACCTACCAGTCGATAGGCGGCACACCTCATCTCGACGGCGACTACACCGTGTTTGGTGAGGTGACAGATGGTCTCGACATCGTCGACAAAATTGCGGCAGTAAAGACTGGCTACATGGACGTTCCGGTCGAGCCAGTTACAATAATTTCAATGGAAATTGTGAAATGAAAGACAAAATAGAACAAATACTCAACGAGGTAAAAGCATTCAAAGCCGATAGTAAAGAGGCTTTGGAGCAGTTCCGTATTCAATATCTTAGCAAAAAAGGTACCATTACAGAGCTTTTCACCGAGTTTAAACAGGTAGCTCCTGAGATGCGTAAGGAGATGGGAATGAAGCTCAACGAGCTTAAAAACACCATTCAGGACATCATCGACGAGCAGCAAAAGAATTTTGAGACAAAGAGCGAAGGCAAAACCGACCTCGACCTCAGTCTGCCGGTCGACGCCATGAATGGCTCACGTCACCCGCTTTCAATAGTGAGAAACGAGATCAACGACATCTTTAAACGTCTCGGCTTCGTGGTGGCAGAAGGTCCAGAGGTGGAAGACGACTTCCACGTGTTCTCTGCCCTTAACTTCCCACCCGATCACCCGGCGCGCGACATGCAGGATACCTTCTTCGTGACAAAATCACCCGACGTGGTGTTGCGTACACATACCTCAAGCGTACAGGTGCGTGTGATGGAACAGGGCAAGCTCCCAATCCGTATCATAGCCCCAGGTAGAGTGTTCCGTAACGAGGCCATCTCAGCCCGCGCACACTGTATCTTCCATCAGATAGAAGGTCTTTACATCGATAAAAACGTGTCGTTTGCCGACCTCAAACAGACCCTTTATCACTTCGTGCAGGAATACTTCGGAGAAGGCACAAAAGTGCGTTTCCGTCCGTCATATTTCCCGTTTACTGAGACTTCAGCCGAGATGGATATCTCATGCAACATCTGCGGAGGCGAAGGCTGTAACATCTGCAAACACACCGGCTGGGTAGAGATTCTCGGCTGCGGCATCTGCGATCCTAACATCCTCAAGGCCTGTAACATCGACCCTGAAGAATATACAGGTTTCGCGTTCGGTATGGGAATCGAACGTATCGCTATGTTGAAGTATCAGATCAACGATTTGAGAATGTTCTTCGAGAACGACTTAAGATTCTTGAAACAGTTCGAAAACGCCTGATTTCAGTTAAAAGTTAAAAGATATTAGTTAAAAGATATTTTGACTTTCGTCTTTTAACTTTACTCTTTTAACCTTTAACTAATTCCATTTCATGCATTTCGATGTCCTCCAAAAGGGCGTCGATTTTGCTATTCATGTCCAAATCAACGAGATATGCGAACTGGACATCTTGTATACTCTTGATTTTGTTGAGTAAATCGCTAAGATTTTCGTCGTTGATGAAGTTACGGATTACGATGAGATAGTCGGTAGGTGGAGTGAAATTGACCCAACGACCTTCAGCATTCACAATCTCCACAAGGTTGAAAGTATTGCAGTTTTCACCGCCGTCATAAAGATAAAAAGAGAACTCAAGGCCATCTTCGTTGACGATGTCGGAATACTTTACAAGATTGATATTCAATAACTTATTGATGTGCCATGCGAGTTTGTAATCCTCAAGATGGGTGCAGATGCCTACGATTTTTATGTCATCGAAAGGCTCGACGACAATTTTTTTCTTTTTCTTAACCATAACTTATTGTTTTTCAGTGTCTTGCGACTCTTCTTCCATCTGATGCCAAGTCTTCTCGGCTGCCAGTTGTTCAGCTCCTTTTATTGAATAATCGACGGCTTTACCGTATTCTTTATCGTCGACGAGGACCTGAATCACATAGAGTTTATCGAATCCGTCGCCTTGGGTGCCGATATGTTTGAACTCGACGTGATGTTTTTCTTTCTGCGACCATTCAAGGAGGCGGCTCTTATAGTTGACCTCGTTTTTCTCGATATCATCAAGGTCGAGATGTATCAGAATAATATGATCGACGATGATTTTATATGTGAAATTGTAGCCTCTGTCGAGGAATAAAGCGCCCGTGAAAGCCTCGAAGGCGTTGCCACCTATAGAGCGGAAACCGGAGTGTTTTTCGTGCGACTTGGAATACATCACCATCTTGTCGAAGCCAAGTTTCATTGAGAGTTTGTTCAACGAGGCACGACTGACGATTCTCGAGCGCATCTCGGTGAGAAAACCTTCCTGTTTGGTCGGAAATTTCTTGAAGAGATACTGTGCCACGATGGAACTCAGCACTGCATCACCAAGATATTCCAGTCGCTCATTGTTGATGATGATACTATTTAACTTCTTGGTACTCACCGACTTATGTGTGAAGGCGAGCTGATACAGCGAGATGTTGTGTGGATAAAATCCGAACACATTATTTATATAGCGAGCCAATTCTTTTTCGGCCTTGTTACGATAGCGAAAAAGGCTTAACATCGTTAATATTTCTTGAAGATGACACTTGCGTTGTGCCCGCCGAAGCCGAAAGCGTTGCTAATGGCGTAGTTGACGGTTCTCTTCTTAGGTTTCCAGAAGGTGAAATCGATCTTAGGATCGATGTTTGGGTCGTCGGTGAAATGGTTAATGGTTGGTGGTACTATGTCGTTTTTGCAAGCCAGCACTGCGGAAATCGCTTCCACTGCGCCTGCGCCTCCGAGGAGGTGGCCTGTCATAGATTTCCCTGAGTTTATCGACATATCGTAGGTATGTTCGCCGAACACCGACAATATTCCGACTATCTCCGGGATATCGCCCGCTGGTGTTGATGTTCCATGGGTGTTGATATGGTCGATGACATCAGGAGTGATGTTGGCTTCTTTCAATGCGCGACGCATGCTTAACGCGGCGCCCTGTCCTTCAGGATGCGGTGCGGTGATATGATGAGCGTCGGCTGACTCTCCGCAGCCCACGATCTCGCCATAGATCTTGGCGCCGCGTTTGAGGGCGTGGTTAAGTTCCTCGAGCACGAGGCAACCTCCACCCTCACCCATCACGAAGCCATCGCGGTCGGCGTCGAACGGACGTGAGGCCGTCTTAGGATCGTCGTTACGGGTTGATAGGGCTTTCATGGCCTCGAAGCCCGCCACGCTGATAGGACAGATAGGAGCTTCGGCGCCGCCGGCTATCATTACTTCGTTACGACCATAGTGGATGTAACGGAAAGCGTTGACGATGGCGTTGGCCGACGAAGCACATGCTGAGACGGTGCAGTAGTTCGGACCTTGGAAACCATATTTTATTGAGATATTACCTGCTGAGAGGTCAGGAAGTAGCTTTGGAATGGTGAATGGACTCACGCGAGGAGTGCCATCACCCTTTGCGAAATCGATGGTTTCGAGCGAAAGACTTTCGATTCCGCCTATGCCAGATGCAAAGATAACACCGACTTCAGTGAAGTCAGTGTTATCGCTTGTGATGCCAGAGTCTTTAATCGCTTCATCCGCCGAAATCATGGCGTATTGTTCGACTAAGTCCAGCTTACGTGCTTCCTTTCTATCGAAGTATTGCAACGGGTCGAAATCCTTGATCTCGCAAGCTATGCGTGACTTGAATTTCTCTGCGTCGAAATGTGTAATCATCGCAGCGCCGCTAACGCCCTTGCAGAGGCTATCCCAGTATTCCTGGACGTTTTTGCCTATTGGCGTGATAGCTCCTAAGCCTGTGATAACTACACGCTTTAACTCCATAAGTTAAGCAATATGTTCTTCGATATATTTGATAGCGTCGCCAACTGTCTGGATATTCTCTGTCTGATCGTCAGGAATTGATACGCCGAATTCCTTTTCGAAATCGAGGATCAACTCAACTGTGTCGAGAGAGTCGGCACCTAAATCTTGTGTAAAGTTTGCTGTTTCAACAACTTCTGATGGATCAACACCTAATTTATCAACGATGATTGATACAACTTTCTCTTTAATTTCTGACATTTTCAATAATTTTTAATTAATAAATCTTTTTCTGCTCTTAAGAAAAACTTCTGCAAAGGTAAGTCTTTTTTTCAAACGACCGACAAAAAAAATGCCTTTTTTGAACTTCAAAAACGTAATGTATTGATTTTTAATAACTTATAAAATGTCTTTTTTAAAGAAAAATTTACAATTTTTATTGAAATTTTGAATTTTCAGATTTTTAATGGATTATTGATAAAAATTTCGTAATTTTACACCTTTATAATATTAATGCAAATGATAACTAAAAACACAGAAAAAATATTCCTTTTAGATGCTTATGCGTTGATTTACAGAGCGTTTTTCGCTTTGAACAAGAATCCGCGGATGACGTCGAAAGGTCTGAATACCTCAGCGATTATCGGATTTTTGAACACTCTATACGAGGTTTTGAAAAACGAAAAACCGTCGCATATAGGTATCGCTTTTGATCTCGGAGCCCCTACCCTGCGCACCGAAAACTTCTGCGATTACAAGGCAAACCGTGAGGAGATGCCGCCTGACTTGAGAGCCTCGATTCCTTATATCATTGATATAATAAAAGGTTTTAACATCCCTATTTACGCCGCCGAAGGCTATGAAGCCGACGATGTGATAGGTACTTTAGCGAAAAAAGCTGAAAAAGCAGGCTATCTTACCTATATGATGACGCCCGACAAAGACTTTGGTCAGCTTGTGAGTGATAATATTTTCATCTATAAGCCAGCGAAATTCAATGATCCGGCAACCATCATGGGACCAAAAGAGGTCTGCGAGAAATATGGCATCAACACTCCGACTCAACTTATTGACATTCTTGGACTTTGGGGCGATGCGAGCGATAATATTCCTGGAATTCCCGGTGTTGGCGAGAAGACGGCGTCGAAATTTGTGCAGGAATACGGTTCGCTCGAAGGATTGCTTGAGCATACCGAGGATTTAAAAGGCAAAATGAAAGAAAATGTCATAAATTTTGCCGAGCAAGGAAGGATGTCGAAGATGCTCGCCACCATCAACACTGATGCGCCAGTGGAGTTTAATGCCGAGGAATTGAAGGTGAAAACGCCGAATTTGCAGGCATTGTTGAAGATTTTTGAGGAGCTGGAGTTTAGGACGATGGCGAAGAAGATTGTGGCAGATTACGGAAAAGTTGAGTTAAAAGAGGGAGAGATAAAAGTTAAAAGAGAAAAAGAGAACTCTGAAAAAAAGCAGCAGACAGGAGCAGTTGCAAAAACGGAGCCAGCGAAGGAATTAGATTTGTTTTCTGAGCTCGCCGAGAACTCATATGGCTCGGAGTACTCGCTGTTTTCATCAAAAGCAACTGCTGCTTCGGTAAGTCATAGCTATAAAACGATAGCGACAGACGCTGACCTAAAGCCGCTTTTGCAACTTCTTGAAAAAGCTGAGGTTTACGCAATGGAAGTCAATAACACAGGACTTTCGTTTGCGGTGAAGGTGCATGAGGCTTATAGCATTCCTCTTTCTTTTGTTAATAAATTTGAAACAATCTTTGCAAATCCCAATAAGACAGCCATTTCTCATAATATAAAATTGGCATTATCAATGCTTCGTCGTCATGGCATAGAGCTAAAAAACAAGCTTTTCGACACCATGATTGCTCATTATCTTATCGAGCCGGAGCAAAGGCACACCATGGATTATCTCGCCGATGTGTATTTGAATTACACCGTCACGAATAATCCAGCTGAAAATGCCGATATCGCTTATCAGTTGTATGAGAAATTTAAACCAATTCTTCTTGAAAATCAATTAGTTAAGTTGTTTGATGAGATAGAGATGCCACTGATTCCTGTGCTTGCCACGATGGAGGCTAATGGTGTGAAAATCGACAGCGAAAACCTTAAGCAGATCAGCGAACAGCAGGCTTTAGAGATCAAGGAAATCGAAAATAAGATTTACGAAGCGGCCGGAACGGAGTTTAACATTGCTTCACCAAAACAACTTGGCGAGGTTTTGTTTGAGAAGATGAAGATAAAAGCGCCTGCAAAGAAGACGAAAACCGGTCAATATCCAACTGGCGAAGAAGTTTTGATGAAGATTATCGACAAGCATCCGATAATTCAGCAAATCCTTGATTATCGCGGACTTACGAAGTTGAAATCGACCTACGTTGATGCTCTGCCGGCTTTGATAAACAAAGAAGATGGCTTGGTGCATACCTCTTATAATCAGGCGGTTACGGCAACCGGACGTTTGAGTTCGACAAACCCGAATCTGCAGAATATTCCGGTGCGAACAGATAAAGGCCGAGAGATTCGTAAGGCGTTTGTGCCACGAGACAAAAACCACATCCTTTTGGCGGCCGATTACTCTCAGATTGAGCTTCGTATCATCACGCATCTGAGCGGCGATCCTGCGATGAGCGAGGCTTTCCGTGAAGGATTGGACATCCACGCGGCAACGGCGGCACGTGTTTACAAAGTGCCGATTGAGGAAGTGACAAAAGACATGCGTCGTCACGCGAAAGCGGTGAATTTCGGAATAATTTACGGAATGTCGGCCTTCGGATTGGCTGAAAGATTAGGCATCTCACGTTCAGAAGCGGCTTCGATTATTGAAAATTATTTCAAGGAATACGTTGGTATTCAACAATATATCAAAAACAATATCGAATTCGCACGTCAGCATGGGTATGTGGAGACTATGCTTGGAAGGCGCCGTTATTTACGCGACATCAACGCTTCGAATAGCGTGGTGCGTAACTTTGCCGAACGCAACGCGGTGAATGCTCCTATTCAAGGAAGCAGCGCAGATATGATTAAGATTGCAATGTCGAATATTTATAAAGAAATGAACGACAGGCAGTTACAATCGAAGATGATACTTCAGGTGCACGACGAACTTGTTTTTGATGCTTGTCTGGATGAATTAGAAGTTTTAAAAGGATTAGTTAACGACAAAATGACAAATGCGTTGCCACTGAATATTCCGGTGGTGGTGGAATTAAACACTGGAACTAATTGGCTGGAAGCGCATTAATTTAGGCCATTGGCCGTTGGCTGTTAGCTGTTGGCAGCTAATGGCTAATAGCCAATAGCCAAAAGCTAAAAACTGGAATTATGGCCGAACATAACGAATTAGGAAGATGGGGCGAGCAGATCGCCCGCGACCTTTTGATTTCCAAAGGTTATCAGATTTTGGAACAGAACTGGGTGTGCGGTCACAAGGAGATCGACATCATTGCTATGGATGGCAAAGAACTTGTGATTGTGGAAGTGAAGACGCGTCGGGTGACGTTTTTAGTTGAACCTGAAGAGACTGTCGACAAATACAAACAACGTTTTTTAATATGGGCTGCGGAGTCGTATGTTGAGCGCAACAACCTCGATGTTGACGTGCGATTCGACATTGTGGCTATAGTTGTGGATAAAAACAACGAACATCGGATAGATCACATTGAAAATGCGTTCTACCCGATGTTAAGTCGCAGATAATCAACAGATTATCCTACGTTGCAGCCTGGAGCCACCATCTCGCTTGGAGTGACCACGACCAAACGGCCGTCTTTGTCTTCCGCTGAGAGTATCATGCCCTGACTTTCAACGCCTTTGAGCTTACGCGGCTCGAAATTGGCGATGAAGCAGATTTGTTTTCCTACGAGGACCTGCGGATCTGGGTAATACTTGGCGATGCCACTCACGATGGTACGTTTCTCCATGCCATCGTCGATGAGGAACTGTAAAAGCTTGTCAGCCTTCGGCACCTTGGTACATTCGAGCACTGTTCCCACGCGGATGTCAACCTTCATGAAGTCGTCGAAACTTACGGTTGGCTTGACATCGTTAGGTTTCCAAGCGTTGAGCTCGTTCTGTTTCTTAGTGTCTTCCAGCTTCTTGATCTGTGCCTCAACAACGCTGTCTTCAATCTTCTCAAACAACAGCTCCGGCTGACCAATGATATGACCTGCGTTGAGCAAAATCGTTGCATCTGCTTGGTTCCAGCTTGTCACCTCGAGACCAATCATCTTCTGGAGTTTCTTTGCGCTGAACGGCAGGAATGGCTCGCTGAGAATAGCAAGTTTTGCTACTATTTGCAACGAAAGTGCCATCACTGTCTTGGTGCGCTCAGGATCAGTCTTGAACTGCTTCCAAGGCTCGTTTTCAGTGAGATAACGGTTGCCCAAGCGAGCGAGGTTCATGAGTTCGCTCACACCTTCACGGAACTTATAGTTCTCGATGAGTTTGCCAATCTTTTCAGGATATTGGTTCATCTCAGCGATGACTTCCTTATCGCGGTCGTTGAGGTTTTCCAATGCAGGCACTGCACCTTCGTAATATTTGTGTGTCAACACCAGGATACGGTTGACGAAGTTTCCGAAGATGGCAAGAAGCTCGTTGTTGTTGCGGTCCTGATAGTCTTTCCAAGTGAAGTTGTTATCTTTTGTTTCAGGAGCATTTGCTGTTAAAACATAACGTAAAATGTCTTGTTTTCCTGGGAATTCCTGCAGATATTCATGCAACCACACTGCCCAGTTGCGTGAGGTCGAGATCTTATCGTTTTCAAGGTTCAGGAACTCGTTGGCTGGCACGTTTTCAGGAACGATGAAGCCGTCGCCATAAGCCTTGAGCATGCAAGGGAAAATGATGCAGTGGAACACGATGTTGTCTTTTCCGATGAAGTGCACCATCTTGGTATCGTCAGACTTCCACCATTTCTCCCAGTTGTCGCCGCGTTTTGCGCAGATTTCCTTGGTATTTGAGATATATCCGATAGGAGCGTCGAACCATACGTAGAGCACCTTGCCTTCAGCACCTTCAACAGGTACAGGCACTCCCCAGTCGAGGTCGCGGGTGACAGCACGAGGCTGCAGTCCGCCGTCGAGCCAACTCTTCACCTGACCGTAGACGTTGGTTTTCCACTCTTTATGTCCTTCAAGAATCCACTGACGAAGCCATGTCTCGTACTGTTCTAGTGGCAGATACCAGTGTTTCGTCATCTTTTTCACCAACTTAGCGCCGCTGATAGCTGAATGCGGGTCTATGAGCTCTTCGGGGCTGAGCGTGCTACCGCATTTCTCGCACTGGTCGCCGTAGGCGCGGTCGTTGCCGCATTTCGGGCAGGTGCCGATGATGTAACGATCGCTTAAGAACTTGTTGCGCTCAGGGTCAAAGAATTGCTCGGTCTCGCGTTCGATGAACTTGCCTTCTTTGTAAAGCTTCTCAAAGAATTCAGCCGCTGTGGCGTGATGAATCTTCGAGGTCGTTCTCGAGTAGATATCGTAGCTCATGCCGAAATCCTCGAACGATTTCTTAATCATCTCGTGGTAACGGTCGACGATATCCTGAGGTGTGACGCCTTCTTTCTCAGCTTTGATGGTGACAGGCACTCCGTGTTCGTCGGAACCGCCAATAAACAGTACGTCTTCGCCTTTCATGCGAAGGTAGCGGACGTAGGTGTCGGCAGGGACGTAAACGCCGGCGAGGTGGCCGATGTGCACCGGACCGTTGGCGTAAGGCAGCGCCGTAGTTATCAGATAACGTTTGAAATTCTTTTCCATTTTTCGAATTTTTTCAAACTGCAAAGATAAGAAAATCTCTCGCAGATATCGCAGAAAACGCAGAAATTTTTTGGACAACAACTATTTGATGCTTGCTAAAGCAAGCTGCAGATTTCGCAGAATTTTAAGAAAATGGAATAAAAAACTATAATACTGCTGCGACTTTCCTTACACCTTTCAAAACACTAAGGAAAGATTTATCATTTCTTGTAGTCTGCATGTTGTATTTCATTTGCAAGTACATCAATGAATCTGCAGGAACATCGAGAGCGGCCTCAAACATAAGGGCAGTTTTGGCTGTCAGAGAACGGTGACCGTTCAGAATTTCGTTGACCACCGAATATGTAAGTCCCATGCTGTCAGCCAGTTGCCTCTGACTGATGCCACGAGATTCTATTTCGTCTTTCAACACTTCTCCAGGATGTGTGGGATATGCCCCGTAACCTAAATTACCCATGATTATCTTATTTATAATGGTTCGACAATTCAGTGATATTGCAGATTGTTATACTTTTTTCAACGTTTTCCGTCGATTTAAACTCAATTCGATACTGGTCGTTCACGCGTACAGATTCCATTCCTTCCTTGTCACCATGCAATTTCTCATAATGCAAGGAATTATATCGGAAAAGGTCTTCAACTTTGGTTACTGCATCAAGGATATTAACCACATTAACATATTTCTTCACTATTTGCGGCTGATAGCGATGATGTTTGTCGTTTGTTTTTCCATCGTAGTAAAGCTCCCTCAAATAATCTTTCTCAAAAACAATCTCCATAACACAACAAATTACAGCTGCAAAGATAATGCTTTTTCTAATATGTTCGCACTTTTTGCGAACTTTTTTAAAATGAAATAAATATTTTTCTTAATAGCATCCTTTTTTAAGTTTTTTTAACAATTATCTGTCAACATTTCAACAGGGGTACAAATTGTACCCCACCTGAAAATTAGTTTACTTTATTCAAACAATAATCCCGTAACGCTTGTCTTTGACACCTTGGAAAGATTAGCAATATCTGTAAATGTTGCACCATTACCTGACCATGTGTAGAAATCATTTTCTCCAAGAAGGATATAATTCCAAACTCTATCCATCCTGTCAGAACCGCGCAATTGATTGATTTTCTTGCACCATTCCAAGGTAGCAAGTTGTTTTCTTCTAACATTGACATCATTTGTTTTATCATCACCCTTGGTCTCAACGATATAGATTTCATTATCTGTACAAACCAGAAAATCAGGATGATATGATGCCAACAAACCGTCTTCGCGAATGTAGAAACACTTGGCAAAATCGTGCTGACTTTCGTTGATTTTTATAAAATGCTGCACATCAGCATCCTTATCAAGAAATTCCATAAACTCTTTTTCAAGTCTTCCTTTGCTTGAAGGATAATTCAACCGTTCATAAATCACTTTTTGTAATTCTAATGAATAGCTTTCACGCATTCTCAAATTTTTAACCGATGAGAACCAGATTTTATCAACAACAGCATCATTGCTTAATGTATTTTCCTGCATCTCATGAATCGCAACGCTCATCACTTTTATGATATGTTGTGTAACAATGGCGTTTTTCGACAATAATATTTTCCAATCGTTACCATTGAAAGGATTAAACGGTTTGCCGAACAATCTTGTACGAATATAAGTATCTACAACACGTACGATTTCCATCTCATTGATTTGAAGACTCGGCAAAGCCTTGCCTCCCACTCGATTAACTCTCAAAGTAATAGTGCGAAGTATCTTTTGTAAATATTCATTATATGATTCTGCCGAAAATAAATCGGCTTTAACTTCATACTTTCCAAATGTTGTTGAAGACAAAATCGCTTCTGAATAAAATGTCTCACCCTCAACGGCTAAAAACTTACGCAATTGCTCCAAAGGGAACAAATTAAACGATTCAAGTTTATTTATATCAATTTGCATCGCAGCCATTTCCTCTTCGGCATCACGAATAACAATAGGCCAAAACATATCATAATCCTGATAATTTTCTTTCAAGCCCACCTTAATCATGTCGCCTGTTGCGTTGGCATTACTAATGTCATCTTCATCAACTCCAGCCAGACCTTCTCTTAACAGATCATCGTAGAACTGCTGGAAAGCAGGGTGCTCAATAATGGAAAGCATGTCCAGATAAGACTTCGGACGTTCCTTACGCACCAAAACGGCCTTTCGGTTTTCTTCTTTTTCATCCTGATATTCAGGCTCTCGCCACATTAAACGCAGTCCACGACCGATTGTCTGCTCCAACAAAATTGATGCTGACGATGCTCTTAATGGAACAATGACACAAATATTGTTAACATCAAATCCTTCACGCAACATCAAAACCGAAACAATCACTTTAGGTTGAACATAACGGTCGATATTGAACAGTTTCTCCTTGATTTGCTGCCATTCATCTGGTTTAACTTCACCTTGCTTTGTGCTGTCGATTGCTAAATAATCATCTTTTCCAAGCCCCTCGCCTTCCAAAAACTCAGTCACAAAAGGTGTCACAGATGTATCTTCGCAAATCACCATCATCTTAGGACATTTGTGAGAATCCAAACTGTTAAAACCTTGCTCAAGCATGGCAAGCTTGGTCAAACCTGCACGAAGCATCAGCCGTTGACCTTCGCTTAATCCGACCACCCTATTACGCTCATCACGGACAGCTTTGAAATCCAAGTGTTCCAACTCGGTAAGTTCCTGACGCTTATCCAACAACAAAGTCTTGACCAGACCTTTTTTCATTGCAGTCGTAAGGTCAAAATCGACGATAATATGCGGAAAATAGTGTTTCTTAACCCTGCTACCTGTTCCTGAAGTTGAATAAGGTGTTGCAGAAAAGTCAATCTGATAAAACTTGGATTTGTTATTGCCGATAAAATCTAAGCCTTTCTGCCACTCAACTTCCTCAATCTCACCTGCCACTTTGCTTTCATGGATATGATGTGCCTCATCGTTGATGACCATCAAATCTGGCAAAGATGCGAGATAGTCAAGTTCGTTGCCACGCAGATAGGCATTGTCTAAAGTATCCAACGCATTGCCAGCTGCAGTACCCGGACGAGCCGGAAGCAAATCGTTGATGATTGCCTGTGTTGAATCGGATTCCTCCGTCTCTTCGTCGTTTCCGCTCATAAAAAGATGCCAGTTCGTCAACGCAATCAACCCTTCGCCAGTGACCTTACGTCCTATGCCATCTTCTTTGCTGACGACATTGTTTTGTAGGAAACCAAAAACCTCTTCGCGATACGCTGGTGGAATAAACAAATCTTGGAACTTCCGAAAATCGTTAGTCATCGGGTCACGTTCGGTACTGCCGCCTGTTTTCAAACGACCTTTAAATGCATCTTGCAACCTATCATAAACCACCAAACCTGGTGCAACGATCAGAAAACGCTGAGTGTAACGACAATCGTCATCAATGTTTTCAGTGTGACGCGCATTCAAAATCTGCCAAAGTAATAATGCATGCATAACCCAAGTCTTTCCTGTGCCTGTCGCCATCTTGACTGCATATTTCGGAAAAGAATATTTCGGTTTTGCCAACATCGAAAGGTCGGTAAGCGGAAGCAGACTTGGAACAACCGATTTGTAAATATCGGTGACGTTGTTTATTTTCAATACTTCGTGCAGATATATAACATTCAGTATCGCTTGACGCTGTCCTTCGTGGAAATTGACATTGCGTTCATTCACAAAAGGTTCGCAAAACCAAAAACGAAGCAATTCAGTCGTCACAGGCGACACCTGCTCAAACATCTCACCCGTTGCGAAAACCTCATTTACTGTGGTAGTTAGATGTGCAGCCAATTCTAATGGAATCTCTTTCATTGTTTCACCCTTTCTACAACCATTGATTCAAAACCAAACACATCAACCGATTTCACACACACTGTGCGCTCGGCTTTTATTGGAACAACCATCGAAGCTTTATATATGCAATGCAGCGGATCGTTATCATTTTCAGTATTTTCACGATAATCCTGCCATTTACTGCGGAATGTAACACCATCGTAATCTGGGTCAATGCTCCAATATTCAATTAGTGCTAATGGATCTTCAGCCATAACCTGCTGCAGTTTTTTCTTATTTGCATCATCCAACGGCAAGTTATCTGGAGAGATTAAAACATAATTGTCCAGCTCGACATTCAAAAGTTCCGTTCCATTGATGTCGCTTTTTTCAATTCGCAACGGTTTGAGCATTAAATATTGCAGAGAGCTGAAACGTATACCGCCTGCGCTAATGAGATTGCGGAAACCTTTCTTTGAAAGCTTGTCTATCAAATCTGGTGGAATTACCAGCACTTCAACGCCTCTGTCGGCATAATCGTGAATGGCTTGTGAAATGTCGTATGAGAAATTCCATCCGAGAACCACCACTTTGTTCCAACCGCCACCAAGCAGACTGCCCTTGGCTTCGTAAGCCTTCTTAATTGTTGCCGGACTTGTTAGACGATTTGGACTATCCACCATCACCAAAGTGCGACCTTCTTTCATATAACCAAAATTGCGGTCTGCCAACTGGTCTGGAGCAAATGGCAATGCACCGTACAGGCCGAGCACAATCTGACTCAAATCGCCTACTCGTTTGATATGGCTTGTGGCAAATGCCTGTTTTTGATAATCGCCCACAGCTTGATAAAGGAATGGTTTGGCTTCTTGATCGATGAGGCGTTTGCGCATGACGAGGGCTGCAGGTTTCCCAATATCTGTTGTAATCCAACGACGACCAAGTTTTTCAGCCACAGCCGCAGTGGTGCCACTACCGCCGAAGAAGTCACAAACCAAATCACCTTCATTGGAAGAGGCTTTGATTATACGTTCCAAAAGAGCTTCAGGTTTTTGGGTGGCGTACCCCACTCTTTCTGTCACACCCGATTGAAGACTATTGATATCTGTCCAATAATCTTCTGGGATTTTACCCTCATCTAAATAGTATTTATAATATCTCGTTTCACCTTGCGCATTTTTTGTTCCATAGACTAATCTGTATTTTCGGCCATCCTCATCTGTTTCCAATCTACCACCAAATGATTCTTTACCAGATTTCATCGCCACTTTAATCGCATCCACATTAAACACACAATTTTCTGCATTCATTCGATAAAATAGAATAGTATCATGTTTTTTGCCAAATGATTTATGAGATTTTGCTCCCTGTGAGTAACACCATATTATTTCATTCACGAAATTCTCTTTCCCGAATATATCATCCAAAATCACTTTCATATACGCTCCCACATGCCAATCGATATGCACATAGATGCTACCCCGTTCGGAAAGAAGTTCGCGCATAAGTACAAGACGAGGATACATATATTCAAGGTAACTCACCGTACCGTTTTGCCAAAGGTCGGAATAGCCAAACTGCTCAATCACCGTTGGACGCTGCTCAACTGTAGTGCCTGGAAGGTTTATTTTTGTGCGGTAATCAGCTTTGCTATCAAACGGCGGGTCAATGTAAATCAAATCGACGGCACCACGAAGCGATGGCGTTCCGTTGGCTGGGTCACCTTTCAGCAACGCTTGCATTGCGAGCATATTATCGCCATAAACAAGACGATTATACCAAGGCTGGTAAAGGTCTTCGGCACCTGTTTGTCCACGCCATAGTCCTGACGTGTCGCGAGCAGGAAGCACTAATTCGTTTGTTTGCAGGCCAATTTGTACACCGCCACTCAGACGGTCGAGCACTTGTTGGGCCTCACGCCGGCCATCAGCCGCAATGCGAGGCAATTCTTCGATGAGGGTTTTGGGCATTTATCTCGATTTTAGGGCGTTTGCATTTCCTAAAACCTTGCAACCAAGCACAAAAGAAACGTGGACGAAACTTATCCACATTCCGGGTGCTTGGTCATACCCATACCTACAGATAAGCCGCCCACGCATTACGCAGGCTTGCTCTACCTTCTGTAGATATTCCTTTTGCGACCAAGCTTTGGAATGATTTCAGAATAGCAGCAAACGCTATGTTATCTTAATATTTTTGTTTTACTATGCTTTCTTTATTATTGAATTTTTTGCAAAGATATTATTTTTTGTTTAATTTTTCAAAAATTTCATTGTCACCTTACCAATTTTGATGAAATACATTCCTTCTGGCAATGATGAAATATCAATTTTTTGATTTTCTGATGTAATTCTGCCAGTCATTATTGTCTGTCCCGTCAGGTTTGTGATACTGTATCCGCCTGTAGAGACGTCACAGTGTGTCGTCTCATGAGACGCGATGAATCGCGTCTGTACAAGGGATATATTGATGATTATGTAATCAGATGCGGGATTAGGATACACCACAAATCCATTATCTGAGATTTCATTTTCCTCTACGGCATCGTATGGTTCCACGGCGTTTATGGCGGCGAGGGCATCGACGCGGCCCACACCGGTGATGTTGCTTTTGTTTGGAGTGAGTTTCAACGATGTCTCCTCCAAAATCCTGCAGATATCAGCTGGCATGAGGTTGGGGTTTTTCTGCAACATCAGCGCTACAATGCCCGACACGCAAGGAGTGGCCTGCGAGGTGCCGTCCATGTTGGTGTAACCGTTAATATTCTGATAATCAAGTGATTTGATAGCTACGCCTGGTGCGCAGACATCCGGTCTTATCAGTCCGATACCAGGCTCGTAAGCATAATCACCAAACTCGGTATCTTGCCAAGTCACAGGACCTCGCGAGGTGAACGATGCCGCAGCGTCGTTGCCATCGACAGCGCCCACCGCTATCACGCAGCTCAGTTCGCCTGGGTTTACAAACTGGTCGGGGTCGAGATATGGCGGAGGACAGCTGGCTGGCACGCGCACATTGTCGGGAATAGGATAAGCCATCAAAAGAATGTCGAGACCTTCATTGCCGGCGCATACCGCAGCCACTATGCCAGCATCATTTACTGCCACACAAGTGCGCCGCAACACAATCTTGTCGGTGACTGATGCACCTGCCATTCCCAGCGACATGCTTATCATATCGCAGCCATGTTCAACGGCCCATTCCATGCCTCCCGCAATGTTGACCGCTCCTCCGAATCCATCTGCGGCGATGTTTTTCACGCACATCAATGTGGCATCGGGAGCCACACCTGTTTGCGAGCCCGAAGTGCCGTCACCACAAACGATTCCAGCGACATGAGTACCGTGACCTTTGTCGTCCATCGGATCGTCGTCATCGTTCACGATATCATAGCCATGATGAGGAAACTCGTCGCCACCATCCCACAAATGGTCGGCTACATCAGCATGCTCATAGTTGACACCTGAATCAACGACAGCGACGATGACACCGGCACCGGTATAACCCTGTGCCCAAACCTGATCGGCATTGACCTGGGTGATATTTGGGGTTATTTCGCGGGATTCTGGGGAGACGCGATGAATCGCGTCTGTACATTCGGGTATCACATTCTGTTTCTTGTTAAATCCAATGATTTCAACATCATCACGATTGGCTATTTCCATAATCACAGCCTTCGTTGCTGAAAAATACAACGTATTTGCAAAATGCAATGATGAGACATTGTTGATTTTAGCAGTGTTTTCAAGGTAATCGACAATGTTTTTCTGTGATTTTTCAGCGAACGTTTTCAGTTCTTTTGCCACAAAATCCCTACGCTCTGCACGTGAAGTGAACGCATCGGCCTTCTGATTGAGAAGAGTTCTGTCGTAGCGCTCCTTCATCACCACAACGACCTCAATTTCATCATCATCCGCCCGACGACTCATCTCTTCAAGCAGTTGACTATCAATGTTTTGAGCATAAATAAAAGATGCACAACAAATCAATACTAAAGTCGAAAGGAATTTTTTCATAGTCAATGTTATATGTTTTTTATGTAATAATTTTGTGTGCAAATATAATAATTTTTGTAGAATATGTAAAAAATCAGGCCTTGCGGTATGCGAAGCATATCCAGACTGATTTTTGCATATTCGGAAAAAATTATGGTAATTACATTGCTAACAACACTAACAACTGAGCTGTGAATATTCTCAAAAACATCGTCAGCGGATAAACAGTTGCATAGCTGGTGTTTGGCAGCTTGCAGCCGTCGGGGGCGATGTTGTTGGCAAATGCAAGTGTCGGAGGATCGGTGTGCGAGCCGCCGATGAAGCCCATGAGGGCGTAGTAGTTCATCTTCAACACCAAACGACCGAATGTTGCCACGATTATTGGAGGCACAATGGTGATAATGAAGCCGTAAAGTACCCATATATAATGCAGTTTCACTGTCTCGACGAAGATACCGCCAGCGCCCAGTCCCACGCCGGCAAGGAACAACGCGATTCCTACCTCACGAAGCATGTGAACGCCTTTGCCATCGGTGAATTCGGTGGTGTACCAGCCTTTTTTCACGCCAAGCCAGCCCGCGATGATGGCGACAACCAATGGACCGCCTGCCAATCCGAGTTTCACAGGGGCATCCATGCCCACAGGAATCGGGATGGAGCCTATGATAATGCCAAGGGCGATGATGATAAACAATGGAATCAAAGGCTGTTTTAATACCTTTTTTGTATTGTTGTTAAGCGTTTCAGATAATGACTCTACAGGCATCGTCGTTGGCTCATTCTTTAAATCAATCTTGCATAATGGACGCAAGATGATACATGTCATAATCATTCCCACCACGGCGAGAGGATATGCTACTGCGTAGCCGGCAGCCAGTCGGTTTGCTGCATCTGGGTCGCCGGCATCGGTGACGGCCTGTTGTGCCGCCGAGAGTCCTGGAGTGTTAGTGATAGCGCCTGTGTAAACGCCAGCCATATCGGTGAGGCTCTGATTTGCGACCTTGGCGATGATATATGTTATCAGCACGCCGAGTGCCACGTTAGCCAACGCCATGAGATTCATCGCGAGGCCGCCTTTTTTAAAGGAGTTGAAGAATGTTGGTCCGACCTGCAACCCTACCGCGGTGACGAACAAAATCAGTCCGAACTCCTTTACGATATGAAGCATTCCTGGGTTGAGCGTCACGCCTAGAGCGCTGATGCCTATGCCTATGAAGAGAACCCATGTGATTCCCAATGAGACATTGGCGATTTTTATCTTACCGAGCAAAAGTCCAAGAAATATGGATATCGCAAGGTATAAAATGCATGGGCCGACGCCCGAACCAGTGAAAAGATTATACATGTTTTTTGTTTTGATTTCATGTAGGGACAAGGCATGCCTTGTCCGTACGGGATTTATAAATTGAAAATGCCCCACCGAAGCAGGGCATTTCCGTGCTTATCTAATGAAATTATTAGTCACCTAATGTTGCCACCATAACAGCTTTGATGGTGTGCATACGGTTTTCAGCTTCGTCGAACACGATGCTGTTCTTGCCTTCAAACACCTCTTCTGTGACTTCGATACCGTCCAGACCGAACTGTTTGTTAACGTCGCGGCCGACTTGTGTCTCGAGGTTGTGGTATGCTGGGAGGCAGTGCATGAACTTGCAGTTCTTATTGCCGGTCATGTCCATCATCTTCTGGTTGACCTGATAAGGACGGAGGAGGTCGATACGCTGTTTCCAGACCTCAGCTGGCTCGCCCATTGATACCCACACGTCGGTGTAGAGGAAGTCGCAGCCTTTAACGCCTTTCGCGACGTCGTCGGTCACTGTAACCTTTGCGCCTGTCTCTTTAGCGATCTTCTTGCAGGTGTCGATGAGTTCTTTTGAAGGCTGGAGAGCCTTTGGAGCCACGATGCGGACGTCCATACCCATCTTTGCACCACCGACCATCAAGCTGTTACCCATGTTGAAACGGGCGTCGCCGATGTAAGCGTAAGTAACCTGGTTGAGAGGTTTGTCGACATGTTCCTGCATTGTGAGGAAGTCGGCGAGGATCTGTGTCGGGTGGAACTCATTGGTGAGGCCGTTCCAAACCGGAACACCAGCATATTGTGCGAGCTCTTCCACTGTCTTCTGGGCGAAGCCGCGGTATTCGATACCGTCGTACATACGTCCGAGAACGCGTGCTGTATCCTTCATTGATTCCTTAACACCGATCTGTGAGCCTGTTGGGCCGAGGTAAGTGACGTGAGCGCCCTGGTCGTAAGCTGCTGTCTCAAAAGCGCAACGTGTACGTGTCGAGGTCTTCTCGAAAATGAGAGCGATGTTCTTGCCTTTCAAACGTGGCTGTTCTGTGCCGGTGTATTTGGCGTGTTTGAGGTCAGCTGCCAATGTGAGGAAGAACTTGATTTCTTCTGGAGTGAAGTCTAAAAGCTTCAGGAAGTTTCTGTTTCTGAGGTTAAATGCCATGATATTTAATTTTTTAATGTTGTTTTCAAATTTTTTGCAAAATTACGAAAAAGATAATTCAATTAATAAAAAAAATAAAAACTTTCCGTCATTTCGACTGAAACGAAGTGGAATGGAGAAATCTCCTGCAAATAAAGTCGAAGATTTCTCGACTACGCTCGAAATGACGACTCAAAAAAATATTTTTAAGAAAAATGTTGCACGTATTAAAATATGTAGTATTTTTGCAGCCTGAAAATTGATGCATCCTTAGCTCAGTTGGTAGAGCAATTGACTCTTAATCAATGGGTCCAGGGTTCGAATCCCTGAGGATGTACAAAAAAATTCAAGTAGAGACATGCCATATTGCACGTCTCTACAATTTTTTTTTGTATATTTGCACCGCGTAAACTATTCATATACATGAAAAAATCGTTTTACATATTATTGACAATCATAGCAGTTCTAATGACGAGCTGTACTGGATACGACACCCTTAATCGTGAGCCGCTGCCTACCGATACGGTTTATACCGCCAATGCTGCGATGAAAATTTACGGCTATAATCCCGAACAGGCTCTGGTGATAATCGACTCAGCTGAGATCGTTGGAAACCTCAAGGCTGACGACGCCTCTTTTTTGCGGGCTAAGGTGTTTGTCATGACATTCGGCGAAGAACGTATAGACTCCGCACAGATTATTTGTAACTCGCTGTTGCAGAGCAAATATGTGAAAAACGATGATAAATACGAAGAGGTTCTTGATTTATTGATAGCTATATCACGAAAAAAACAAGACAACGAACAATGGTTGAAATGGTCGACCGAAAAAGCTTATTTATGCCGTGAAAAAGGTGATGAGGTGGAAGCTTTGCGTACCGAAGCTGAGATAGGAGTCATTCTATCAAACTTAGGCAGAACGGAAGAAGGTTTGACAAAACTTGATGAAGTGATAGAACAACTCGACGGTATCGGAAGTGTCAATCGTCTGGATGCTTCAATCATCGCCATGCGCCGTAAAATCAATGTGTTGAGATACAACGGCCGTCACTCTGAAATCATCCCTATCGCACATCATATCGAGGCAAAAATTGACCATTATGAAAAGAATCACAGTCAATATGCCAACGACTCATACCGTCTTTTGCCTGATTCGGCCGACCGTGCCAGATACATTGAATTCACACGTACCATAGTATATAGTTATTTAGCTGATGCATATGCCAATGAAGATGCATACGACAGTGCCCGTTATTATGTGACACTTTTCGAAAATAGTAGTTACGGTAAGACATTCTCTGGACGAAGAGCAATATCTCCTACGTGGATTAGACTGGGCGATTATGATAAAGCTCTTGATGTCGCTGATGAGATGACCGCCAGTATGGGTGCTGACACGTTAAACTCCGACTATGCTAACGTACTATGGGGTCGTGCCGTTGCTGCCGATGCCAAAGGCGAAAGTCGTGCCGCGAGCGGTTATTGGCATCGTTATGCCGATTTGAAGGAGATACTTAACCAACAGCTGCAACAAAGTGAGGCTCACGAATATGCCGCTCGCTATCGCGCTAAGGAGCAGCAGATGGAAATCGAAAAGTATACCATCCAAAACCGTATGCAAAACATCATCATCTTGATTATGTTTTTAGCATTGTTGGTGATAGTATTCTTCTATAATTACACCGTGTTTCAAAAACAGAGATTGAAAGAGAAGAACACCGCTTTGGTGAAGCTGATCGACGAGATGTCGAAACAAGAACAGCCAAAAAACGATGACTATCTCTCTAAAGCCTGTAAGATACTTCGTGAACATCCTGATATGAAAGCTGCCGATGTGGCTAAAAAAGTGGGACTTACACTGCGTAACCTGCAAAAACTCTTCCGTGAAGAATACGGCATATCGATGACTGAATACAGATTGTCACATAAACAATAAATCTTTATGGAAAAACGAATAGGAACAGTCATCATCGGTATTGAAAACCGTGAAGCGGCACCGAGTGTCAACGCGGTTATTTCGAAACATTCCGATATCGTCATCGGGCGACTCGGACTGCCTCGAAATGAAGGGATGAGTCTGATAAATCTCGTGGTAGAAGGTACCACCGACGAGATAGGAGCGCTCACCGGACAGCTCGGGAAACTCGACGGGATCGAGGTGAAATCAGCAGTGCTGAAAAAGTAATTTATTTGGACGCACGTGGTGTGTCCTCGCTAAAACTTTTTTTATGAAACCATTTAAACATTTGATTAACCTTTTATTTCCACGCGTTTGCGCGGCATGCGGCAATATTCTTCTTGAGGGCGAGAATGACGTTTGTACCACTTGCCGTTTTCTTTTGCCCAAGACAGGCTATGAACTGAATCCCAATAATCCCCTAGCCCAGATGTTTTATGGCCAGATGCCGTTCAATGCGGTGATGGCTGAGTTTTTCTTCAGCAAAACCGGTAAGGTGCAGCACCTCGTTCATGGCCTGAAATATCATCACTGTCGTGAAAATGGGATATTTTTAGGTGAAGAAATAGGTAAAAGTTTGCTTAAAGCACCTGATTATCAAGGAATTAGCTATATTATCCCTATTCCGCTCCATCCTAAAAAAGAGAAAATAAGAGGCTACAACCAAAGTCACGTCATCGCCGAAGGAATTAGCGAGATGATGAATGTCCCCATTGCCGAAAAATGTCTCGTGAGGAGCGTCTTCACCGACACACAGACCAAGAAATCGCGTGAAGAACGCTGGCAGAATGTGAAAGATATCTTTGAACTCAAAAATCCACAGAAACTTCAAGGAAGACACGTACTTCTGGTCGACGACGTGCTCACCACAGGCGCCACTCTTATGTCGGCAGGCAAAGCCCTGATGCAGGTCGAAGGAATAAAAATCAGCGTGGCGACAGTTGCATGTGCAGGTAACTGATTTTTTATTATCTTTGCAGGGTGAAAATAGTGTTGCTCGTGATAGGAAAGACCGACGAGACATATCTCGAGACTGGTATCTCAAAGTATATCAGTCGGTTAGAACATTATGCACAGTTTGAGATGAAGGTCATTCCCGACATTAAAAACCGTAAAACTTTATCCGAATCGCAACAGAAAAAGCTTGAAGGCGAACTTCTTCTCGCACAGTTCACGGCTGGTGACGAAATTGTGCTTTTGGATGAAAACGGCAAGACTTTCTCGTCACGCGGCTTCTCGCAATGGCTTGAGCGTCAGATGAATACGGGTTGCAAGCGACTTGTCTTCGTCATCGGCGGTCCGTATGGATTCTCACAGGATGTTTACGACAAGGCCAATGCGAAAATAAGCCTTTCTGAGATGACATTCTCGCATCAGATGGTGCGACTTGTCTTCACGGAGCAACTCTATCGGGCATTCACTATTTTAAAAGGAGAATCTTATCATCACGATTAAATATGAAAAAAGTAATTCTAACATTAACAATCATCCTATGCATCAGCACCATAGTACGTGCTGACGAAGGTATGTGGATTCCTGCTTTGCTTCAGAAAAACGAGGCTGAGATGCAGGCTATGGGCATGAAAATAACTGCCGACGACATTTATTCAATCACTCACAGTTCAATGAAAGACGCCGTGGTGCTCTTCGGAGGCGGCTGTACTGGCGAGATTGTCAGCGACCAAGGACTGCTTCTCACTAACCATCACTGTGGTTTCGACTGGATTCAGAAACATTCTACCGTCGAACACGACTACCTCACTGAAGGTTTCTGGGCCATGACGATGGAAGAAGAGCTCCCCTGCCCTGGTCTGACTGCCAAGATGCTGCGAAATATGGTCGATGTAACTGAAAAAGTACTCAACGGCATCACCAATGAGACAACCGATGAAGAACGCGCAAAAATTATCAGTGACAATATTAAAAACATCATTGAATCGGTACAAAAAGACACTGAATATAAGGTCTCCGTTGAGTCGTTTTATATTGGGAACCAGTATTTTCTGATGTATAACGAGATATTCACCGATATCCGCATGGTGGGTGCTCCGCCTTCAAATATCGGTAAGTTCGGCGGCGACACCGACAACTGGGTATGGCCTCGTCACACCGGTGACTTCTCGATATTCCGTATCTATAAAGACGGCAAGCCTTACAAGCCTGACTATCACTTCACTATCTCATTGGATGGAGTCGAAGAAGGCGATTTCACCTTTGTGTTCGGCTACCCTGCCCGTACCAACGAATATCTGCCGGCAGTGGCTGTGGATCAAGAGGCTAACGTGGTTTACCCTGTAGTTGTCGACCTTCGCACTCAGATTCTTGACATCTATAACAAATATCAGGAAAAAGACGCAAAAGTACGTCTTCAGTATGCCTCAAAACACGCCGGTTTGGGTAATGGCTGGAAGAAATGGATGGGCGTCATCGAAGGTATCCGTAATTTCAAAGGAATTGAGAAGAAAAAAGCTTTTGAAGAATCTTTCTACGATTGGTGCCAGAAAGAACGCCGTCGCGTGATTTATACACGCGCTCTTCGTGAATTCGACGATGTATATGCAGAATATGAGAAATACCGCATGGCCACCACATATTTCACAGAAGCTGGACTTTCTATCGAATTGATTGAATTTGCTGCCAATTTTGCACAGATTACAGAGGTTACGAAAGATACTCCGCAAGAAGAAATAGATGAGCTTGTCAATGCATTAAAATCAGCTACAGCAACATTTTTCAAAGATTACTACCAGCCTATCGACGAGGAAGTTGCAGTTACTATGCTTGAGGCTTATCGCGCTGCTCAACCGGAGGATTTCCGTCCCGAGATTCTTAACGAAATCGACAAGAAATTCAAAGGAAACGTGAAATCATATGTCAATTATCTCTTCTCAAAATCTATCTTCACATCTGAAGAAAAAGTCAATAAATTCCTTGACGAGTTCACACCTGCGAAAGTCAAAAAGATTGAAAAAGACCCAGCCATTGTTGCCGCTAACAGCATGATGGACTTCTATGTCGAGAATGTAATGGCAAAATCGCGTGAATGTAATGCCAAGATCAACGATTTGCGCCGTGTTTACATGGAAGGTCAGATGAAGATGATTCCTGAGGTTTATCCTGAAAAGCGGCTTTACCCTGACGCCAACTTCACCCTCCGTGTGACTTACGGCAAGGTGGGCGGTTTCAAGCCGAAAGATGCCGTCACATACGGTTATTTCACCACTCTCGACGGTATCATGCAGAAGGAGAATCCGAATATCTACGATTATGTTGTAACCGACAGACTGCGTGAGCTTTACGAGGCTCAAGACTATGGTCGTTATGCCGATAAAGACGGTTCGATGCATGTGGCATTCATTGCAGGCAACCACACTACCGGCGGCAATAGCGGTAGCCCGATCTTGAATGCCGAGGGTAAGCTTTTGGGTCTTAACTTCGACCGTACATGGGAAGGTACGATGAGCGACCTCATCTACGACCCGTCGATATGCAAAAACATCAGCGTCGACATCCGTTATGTGCTGTTCCTCATCGATAAATACGCTGGCTGCACACGTCTCATCGACGAGATGACTATTGAATAAAATGACTGATAATCAAAAGTTTACAGAGCGCATGCTTTCATGTGTGCGCTCTGCCACTCCAAGTGCACTGAAGACTATCTGGTGGCTTACCAAGATCATGGTCGGAGTGTCGTTTGCCATCATGCTTCTGCAGTATTTTGGCGTCATCGAATGGATCTCTGGGCTACTCACACCTGTGTTTTCAAGCTTCGGACTCCCTGGTGAGGCGGCGCTGGCTTACGTGTCGGGTTATTTCGTCAACTGTTACACGGCCATGGCTGTCATGAGCACGCTTGGTCTCGACATGCGTGCCGCTACCATCCTCTCAGTGATGGTGCTTTGCTCGCATAACATGATTGTGGAGACGACAGTGCAAGCCAAAACTGGTTCTTCGGCAGTAAGAATAGTGGTTATCAGGACGCTATCGGCTTTCATTTTGGCTTTTGTATTAAACAAAATCATGCCTGGTGAGTTTGTCGCTGGTGAGTCGCATCTTGTCACGGCCGAAAACGTCACCTTCGTAGAGATGTTGAAAAGTTGGGCGTTTCGCACCGTCAAGACCGTCGCACTGATGATAGTTTTGGTCTATCTATTGACATTGCTGCAGCGTATATTGAATGAATTTGGCATCATCGAGCATATTGCAAACTTCTTGAAACCCGTGATGGTGTTCTTCGGGTTGCCGCCTCGCACCGCGTTTCTGTGGCTGGTGGCGAACACTCTCGGACTCGCTTACGGAGCGGCTGTGATGATCGACGAAACGGAACATGGAAGCACCACCAAAGAAGAAAACGACATATTAAATCACCATATTGGGGTATCACATAGTAACCTTGAGGATTTGCTGCTTTTCACGGCAATGGGAGGTAGCTTTTTATGGATGCTCCTCTCCCGCTGGGCAATGTCGTTGTTGTTGGTTTGGGAACGAAAGCTTGAAATAATTTTTTCAAAAAAACGGAACCAATAAAAAAAAGTTGTATTTTTGCAGTCCGAAAATCGGGTTCGGGATGTAGCGCAGCCCGGTAGCGCGCTTCGTTCGGGACGAAGAGGCCGCAAGTTCGAATCTTGTCATCCCGACAGTAAAAAAGTCAGCTGAAAAGCTGACTTTTTTAGTTAAAAGAGGATAGAGAAAAGTTAAAAGATCTTTTAACTATTATCTTTTAACCCTTAACCATAATTATTTCCATCTTGAGCAATCGCAATCCTTTCCTTTTTTCTGATAATTACTGGGTTCGTAAGCACGCGAACAGGATACGAAAACTATTGATAATGAAATGATTAACAATAGAAACTTTATTATGTATCTTTTCTTCATAATTCCTTTTTAAACAGTAAACTACTTCAGCCACGATTCTGGGTTTGTGTTGTTCTTATCATTCCACACCTCAAAATGCAACGATGTCACGTTGTCGTTGGCACCGGTGTGAATCAATCCAATTTTATCACCTGTCTTAACTTTGTCTCCCGACTTCACATACACCTTGTCGAGGTTCGCGTAAAGGGTGAAATACGTTCCATGACGCACCATCACCACGTTGGTTGAGCCGGTGTTGAAGATGGTCGACACCTGTCCGTCGAACACACAAAGTGCATTGGCACCTTGATCTGTTGAGATGTCGATACCGTTGTTGAACACCGTCACCTTGGGCTGTGTGGGATGCGGACTGTTGCCGTATTTCTTGGTAACAATACCACTTGCCACAGGCCACGGCAGCTTGCCTTTGTTACTCTCAAACGAAGCCGCGAGCTTGGTGTCGATGGTGGCGTCGGCACGACGTCTTGCAAGCTCCTCCTCTATAATCTTCTTGATCTTAGCCTGCAAAGCCTTCGTCTCCTTCTCTTTCTGCGTTATCTCGTTCTTGATTTTTTTCTCGTCTTTTTTAAGCTTCGCCACCTTATCGTTGAGCGTCTTCTTGTCTTTGTTTAGATTCTCAACCTCCTTTTTTTGTTGGGCATATAGCTGCTCGATGCGCTTCTTGTCAGCCTCCGTCTTATCGATCCTCACCTTGATATCCGACTTATTATTGTCGATATCTACCATTTTCTGCTTCAGGAGCTCGTTAAATTGCTTGATATACCTGATTCTTCGCACTGCCTGATTGAAATCCTTCGATGAGAAAACAAACAGTAAGTTATTGATATTATTACGATTACGATAACTGATAACCAGCAAATCGGCATATTCGCGACGATTTTTTTCCAATTCACTTTGAAGATTAGATATCTCGCCTTTATACGTCTTAATATCCTTATTAAGACCGTCAAGCTGACCTTTATATGCCTTGATAAGATCTTGTCTTTTTTTAATCTGAGTCTGTAAAAGCTCGATTTCATGCAAAGTCGTCTCCTTGTTTTTCGACGTCTGTTTCAGCAAATTCTGCGACGTCTTGATCTCCGACTGCAATTTCGCGACTTTCTTCTCCAAATCATCTGTTGATTGGCCAAAAACCGTCATCCCGATGCCGAAAAACATCAGTAAAAGCATCAGCGAATATACGGTTTTTCTAATCATTTAAAGATTCTGTCGTACTTTTTAGGAACGTTGAAGTTAAATTCGATATTGTCACCAACAGTGATATTCGAATATGTGATATCAGCCTTAAGGTTTAAGTCACCATGGATGTCGATTAAGATTTTTGTTGGGATATATTTCCCGTTAACCTCTTCAAAATCAGAGTATTGCAATTCGATCTTACGTTTGCTGTCGGAATATTCCTTGATGTAATATTTCGTGATTTTAAACAGCTGCGGGTCGATCCAGATGTCTTTCAGCATCACCTTCCAATCCTCTTCGCTTTGCTTGATGGATTTTTTTAATTCATTGGATATCAATAAATTATATTGTCCATTGTCGATAGAAACCTTGTAATTATCGCTTTCGCGAAGATTGATATCGTTGCCTATAAGCACCGCCTGGATGAAATCGATGGTAGTTATCATCGGCGAGATATCGTTGAAGGCACTGATGGTTTCGCAGAGATACGTCTTGTCGTTACGATTAAGCATAAACACCGAATCGGGCGTCACCATCATTCTCAAGACTTCAACTCCGAGAGGTGCCGAGATGCTTGTCCAGATGATGCTGTCTTTCTGCATTCGGAGCTGTCCTTTAGTGCTAAAACTCTTGTTGTTGGTCTCGACCTTTAGGTTTATCTTAGCTTGGAAACTGTCGAAATCAAACTCGTTTTCCTGCACTTCCTTGATGAGATGGCTTGCGGTGAACTCGCGCAATGTGGCCTTCGTCATCTTTTTCTTCGATGAACAGCCTGTTCCAACGAACAGAAGTGTTAAAACAAAGAATATCAATATAATACGAATTCTATTCATACAATTTCTCATCTTTTATTTTCTGATCAAGGAATTCCGATACTTCATCGCCGACTTTCTTGGCTTTTTTCCAGTTTTTAACGGCATTTTTCTTGTCGCCCATCTTATAAAGGATATCTCCATAATGCTCATAATTGGTGCCATTCGGATTCTTATCGTATTTAAAAACCCTATCCATATATTTTTTTGCCTCCTGATAACTGCCCAATTTATAAAGAACCCAAGCGTAAGTGTCGAGATAAGTAGCGTTTTTAGGCTCAGCTTTAATGGTCTTTGCCGACATCTCCAAAGCACGCTCAAGGTCTTGGTTATCAAGTGATAGATAATAGGCGTAGTTGTTTAAGACATTGACATTATTTGGATCTGAACGCAACACTCTGTCGTATGCCTCATACGCCTTCTTATGGTTATTCAAGACGATATAAGTATCGCCGATGCTCATATCGAAATTTGCTGTAAGTTCTTTATTTGCCGATAGTTTGCGACCTTTTTCAAGAACCGTTATTGCCTTTTCATAATCCTTTATGTTGTAACATGCCATGCCATTGAAAAAATAAAACAGTGGCTGTTCAGGATATAGCGACAAGGCTCTTTCTGAATACTCTATTGCCTCCTGATATTCACGAAGATCAAAACAGCACAATGTAATCTGATACAAAGTAACATAATTCTTACTGTCGCAATCTAACGCTGTCTTATAGTATTCTTTGGCTTTTACATACGAACGGTCGAGATAATGAACAGTACCGAGAATATAATAACCGATCGATTTGTCGGGATGCGTTTCAATGAAAGCATTTCCTGCCATTTCAGCGTCTTTGCTCGAATTTTTATTCTTTTGTTTCTCAAACCAGAAGTCGTAAATCTGCGATTTCGTTTCAAAATCAAGATTCTTGTTTTTTATGGCTGAGATCAATTCATCAAAGGCCTTGTCGACATCGCCTATACTCAGATAATAATCCATCAACGAAACGTCGACGTATTTATCTTCGGGGTCTAACTCCTTGATTTTCAGATATTGTTGATAAGCATCCTTGTCACGTTTCACCTTACGGTAGGCCTCGGCCAGAAGCGCTCTGTAGCGGGTGTTGTCGGGCATAAACTCCACGAGTTTCTCCATCTCCTCAATGGCTTTGTCTTTCTTGCCCTGTTCGTCGAATATCTGAATCTTTTGCAGATAGATATACTCGTTTTTGCCCACTTGCTGCTCTAAAATATCAAGTTTTTCAAGCACTTTGTCGAAGTCACCAACCCGCAGCAACACGTCGATGTAAGTCTCGACGTACTCCAGATTGTCGGGTTCTGCCTCAATCAGCTTGTCGTAAATCTTTATAAACGTCTGATAATCGGAGTTTTTCAGATGAAGCTGCGCCAAGCGGATCTGATACCATTTGTTATCGGGCTGCATGTCGGCCGCCTGTTGTATCATCGAAAGGGCTTCGCTGTTACGACCTACTTGCTGATACAGTGCCGCAAGTTCGTACATTGAGGCGTCGTCCTCGTCGAAAAACTTCAGTGCCTGCTCGAAATTGGCAATTGCCAAAGGATAGTTCTCGTTGTATTTAGCTTCCAGACCTTTTGAGAAATACTCGGCGTTCTTCGGGAGATTGCGGGGCACAACAGTGTCGTTCTGCGCGAAAACGTCAGTAACTAATAAAGCTAAAAGGCTTAATATGAAAAACTTAATCTTCATTAACTCTACACTCTAAACTCTACACTTTTAACTCTTCCCGGTATGTCCGAAGCCTCCGGCACCGCGTTCCGTCTCGCTAAGTGTCTGAACTTCAACAACATCTGGCTGTTCATGCTTTGCTATTACAAGCTGTGCGATGCGGTCGCCGCTCTTGATGACGAAGTCGGCATCCGACAGGTTAATCAAAATCACTTTCACCTCGCCCCTGTAGTCGGCATCGATGGTGCCAGGCGAGTTCAAAACGGTGATGCCGCTCTTGATGGCCAGTCCGCTGCGTGGACGAACCTGTCCCTCATACCCTACCGGAATCTCCATGAAGAGTCCTGTTGGTACCAATGCGCGTTGCATCGGCTTGATAACCAATTCACTGTCAGGGAGATATGCTCTCAAATCCATGCCCGCCGAGTTCACTGTCTCGTAAGCCGGCAATGCGTTGTCAGATTTATTAACAATGTTTAATTTCATATCTTCAAAGGATTTTTACGTTCTAAAACAAATACTATACCTAAGTATATCAATATCAATAATGTGTTGATTGTCAGTCTGATAGCAATGCTAAAATCTCCAAATACTGTACTTATCAGGAATAATCCGATTGCCAAAACCATGTACATGAAGATTCTTCCGACCTGATAAGGTACTGGGAACACTTTCTGTCCCCATAAATACGACACTAACATCATGATAGTGTAACAGCCGAGGTGTGCGATGGCGGCGCCGAGGTAACCGATGCGCGGCACAAGGATGAAGAGACATAATAATGTTACCGAGGCGCCGATAATGGATATTATGGTGCCCGAAAACGTTCTGTCGGTGAGCTTAAACCATATTGAGAGGTTAAAGACTATTCCGTAGAACATATTGGCTATCAATACTATAGGTACGATAATCAAGCCCTCATGGTAGTTACTTCCGCCTCTTCCGATGAAATATTTCAGCACGTCGATGTAAAGCATCACGCCGAGGAAAATCAGCAAACAGAAGATTACAAAATATGTCATCACCTTGGCGTAAAGTTCAGGTGCATTGCGGTCTTTCGCCTTGCCGAAGAAGAAAGGTTCCGAGGCATAACGGAACATCTGGATGAAGATTGTCATCAGCACGGCGAGTTTAAAGTTTGCGCCGTAAATGCCAAGTTGCTGCAGGGCGTACTCCTCCCCTGTCATGTCAAGCGTTGCAAGACTTTCAGCGTCAGGAATCGGGGTGAGATATTTTATCAAGATCTTATCGGCCACCTCGTTGACCATTCCCACGAGGTTGATGAGCAAAATCGGCAATGCATAGGCCAGCATCGGACGGATGAAACTCTTATCAAGTTCGAAATGATAGCCTTTAAACTGTGGAAGCAGCAAAATGAGGCTTAACAGACTCGATAAGACGTTGGAAATCAGCACCCAGATAAGCAATCCGGCTTGTGGACCGAAGACTTTATCTGATATCGCCAATGCTGTTTCCGGGATGATGACCAAGAAGAAAAGATTCAATGCCACACAGAGTGTGACGTTGGCTATCTTGATGATAGTAAATAACTTAGCCTGATTATTCTTTCTTAACTTTGCAAACGGTACAGCTGTCAGCGCGTCAAGTGCGACGATGATTCCGAGGAAAAGGACGTATTGCGTATTGTGCTCATACTGAATGAGATGCGCAAAGTTTTGGTATAAGCAACAATATAAAATCAGGAATATTCCCGTCGTGGTGATGATACATGAGATGATGTTGTTAAACACCTTGTCGGGGTTCTCTTTCTGAGTATAACGGAAGAAAGTCGTCTCCATTCCATAGGTCAGCAGTGCGAGAAGGAATGCTATCCAAGCGTAGAGGTCGGTGATCTGACCGTAGACTCCCGGGGCGAAGACGCGAGTATAAAGAGGTACCAGCAGATAATTCAATAACCTCGGCACGATGGTTCCCATGCCGTAGATTACTGTCTGACCCGCGAGGGCTTTTATCGGGTTGTTGCTCATTACGTTTTTGTCGTTAACGTTTAAAAATGCAAATATATTACATTTCTTTTAAAATAGGTATATCAATTGTGAAAACTGTGCCGATTCCTTCTTTGCTCGAGAATGTGATGTTGCCTCCCATGGCCTGCACGATGTTTTGCGACACCGACAGTCCAACTCCCATTCCGCTTGATTTTGTGGTAAAGTTAGGGAAGAAGATCTTTGCTTTGTCTTCCTCTTTGATGCCGCAGCCGCTGTCGGATATTTGTATTTTGTATCTCTCTCCTAACTTATTGAGTATCACTTCGATATGACCTGTTTCTGTGCCGATGGCCTGAATGCCGTTTTTGATGATGTTGCCGAAAACTCTTCCAAGGTTGTTACGGTCGGCGAAGAGTGGCCATTCTTCTTTCTCGTTGTATATCAATGAGATAGAGATGTTTTTCTCTACGTCATAAAGTTTTATCGTGCTCCTAAGAAGCTCGCTGAGGTCGAAGGTTGTGGGTGTGTTTTCAGGTAGCTTAGCGTAGTTGGAAAATGCTGTTGCAATCTTCGAAAGTGTATCTATCTGTTCGAGAAGCGATGACAATGTCTCTTTGAAATTAGCCTCGAAATCAGGGTCTTTTCTTTCCCAAAGCATCTGCAGATACTCAATGTTCAGACGCATTGGGGTGAGCGGGTTCTTGATCTCATGAGCCACCTGACGTGCCATCTCGCGCCAGGCGTTTTCGCGTTCGTTACGGGCGAGCTGATTTGCTGTATTCTCAAGCTGATCAAGCATTTTGTTATATTGCTGGATGAGTGCGCCAATCTCATCACGACTATCCCATTTGATCGGTTCGTTGGTAACACCAAACGTAGTCTTACTCATCTGTTCCTCGATGATTTTCAACGGCTTGAGCGTCTTGCGCGTAATCAAAATCATAATGATGGACGTGATGCAAAGCAAGACAATGATAATGTTAATATAATTTAGGATGAAACTGGAGATACGGTCGTCATATTCTGAATCGGAGTCGAAATATGGGACGTTCAATATGGCAATTAGCTCATTGTTTTTATCAAGAATGGGGAAGTAGTATGAGCTGCATTTTTCATCGCCGTAGATTTCTTTTTGCATGTAATAACCGGCTCCTTCGTAATAGATGATATTATAAGCTTCTTCATTAATCGACTGATAATCATCGACATGCGAATGGTAACTTAGTGTGGAGTTTATAAGATTTCCGTCAAGGTCATAGATTTTGATATCGCAGATGAAAGTCTCGGCGAGATTAACCAGATACTCGTTGTTTGTCAGACTGTTTTCATCTAAAATGTTAGTTTCCAATCGGTTACGAATGATGTTAGCCTGTTTGTATTGTGAAATTTCAGTTTTCTTTTTGATATTATTGTTCAAAAACAGAAATGAAACAAAGCCAACTACGAAGAACGAGAACGCAAGAGTCAGAAGGATGGTAGTCTGCATCTTGCCATGGAAACTATTACGGAAATAGGTGCGGCCTTCATAGAAATAAATATAAAGGAAATAGGAGAGGAGCAGGGCGAAAAAGATGATGGAGAACGGTGCCACAAAACGCAGCCAGCGTTCATATTCGATAGTTACAACGATCGTTTTGTTGAGATTTAAATCGTTGAGTATCAGATGTTTATATCTATTGCCTTTATGAATACCGTCGTCTTGTGCGATAAAATTTTTGAGACTGTTAGGGTAGAGGTAGTTGCCGAATTTATAGTCGAGGATATTGTTTTTGTAGATACTGAACGAGTAGTTTCTCAGGTTGTCAGTAGCAAACCTGTTGATATTTTTATCTTTATAAAACTCAAGATATATGCTGTGGTTTTGCGGAAAATCGACGGATATCAGGTAATACGTGTCAGTTGTCGGGTCGTCGACTTGGAAGAGGTTGTCGTTAACGACGGTCTTGTCGTTGGCATCGATGAGGTTCACAAACCAGTCGTTACAGAGCACTTCATCGTCGCCGTCAATATTTATATAGGTGTTGTTGTCGCACAGTGCGAATGTTATGGCATAGTCGTTAAGCAGTTCGATTTTGTCGAAATATTTACTGTTAAGATAGTTGAAGATGCTGTCGTCGCTCGGTATGTTTTTCTCAAACCAGCTGTTGACGGTCGAATCGTTTTTTAGCTTCTCGATAAATATGCATGCGGCCGTTTCAAAATCCTTATCTGATTCGTCGGCTATCACTTTGGCGAACTGTTCCATGTCGGCGTTCTCGTCGCGTTCATTTTTTTCGTACACGAAAAATGAGACGGCGATGAGTGCGATGGCGATTAGTATGATAAATATTTTCTTCATGACCTTTTTATATCAAAAATCGTTCCAAAATTTGCTTTTATCTACGGCATTTTCTAAAAAAATTTGATGCGCAACATGTTAAATTTCAAAATCGCCTTAAAATGGCTAAAAATAGGCTAAAATCAAATTTTGTGAAAAACATAGATCAAACTCGAATATTCTCCGCTCCTACAGGCTTTGCAGTTTGATATAAAGCCGCGGAAGATACCTCTGATAAATGAGTTGCAATGACCGGCGAATTTTTCGCTCATCATTGAGATGTAATATGCGTCCCATTTCATCGGATGGATTTTTTCGAGTTGAAATTTACCGTTGAAAATGTTTTCCAACGATTCTTTATGAAAATGATTCAAATGTCGTGGCACGTCGTAGGCCGCCCATTTATCTTTGTAATATTCCGCGTCGTATGATTTGTAGTTTGGCACCGCGATGACTAGTCTTCCATTGTCCTTTAAAAGACGGTAAAGCTGATCGGCCTGGAACTTCAGGTCGTCGATATGTTCGAGCACGTGCCACATTGTGATTACGTCGAAAGTAGAGTGGGGGAGTGTGAAGATTTCTTCGGGTGTGACGATGGTTTTACCAAGCTTTTCCGATGCTAGCTTGCGCGCGTCTTCGCTCAGATCGCAGCCCATCACCTCGCAGCCTTTCTGTTGGGCATAATGCAGGAAATCACCGACGCCACAGCCAAAGTCAAGAAGATATGGTTTGGTATGGGTGGCGATTTTATACTTTCTTTTTACATTTATTTTTTTGACGCAATTGTAAATAAAAGGCACGAGACCTTTTTTATGCTCATTGTGACTGAGATAATTCTCCGATTTATAATACTTCCCGATGACCGATTTGTCTGGTCGGGGAGAGGTGAAAAGAAGTTTGCAGTCGTCACACTCATGAATTTCGAAGTCTTCTTGCGAAAGGAAATAATCCTTCAGTTTGAGGTGCAAACGGGTATTTTCTGATTCACAAAACGGGCATTTAATGCTCATAATATATAGTAATTATTGTTGTTTTAAAAAATTGTTCCACGTGGAACATTATCGTCCTAAAAATACAGCCAAAACCGAAATATCCGCTGGGCTTACTCCACTGATGCGTGAGGCTTGTCCAAGCGTTTGTGGTTTGTGCTTCGTCAGTTTCTGTCGAGCCTCGATGGTTAGCGAGTGAAGTGCATTGTAATCGAAATCTGGACTTAACTTTACATCTTCGAGACGTTTCAGTTTACCAGCCACCTCACGTTCCTTGTCGATATATCCTTCATATTTCACTAATATCTCCGCCTCCTCGACAACGCTGCGCGTCGTCTCGTCGGCGAGGTTATACTGAGCACTAAGCGTTGGAATATGCTTGATAATCTCACGCAGACTGACCTGCGGACGTGTCAGCACATGTGCAAAACGTGTCTTGCCTGCAATTTCAGGCGTATCTTTTTCCGTCAGCAAAGCGTTGATTTCTTCTGGAGCGACGTTTGTCTCTTTCAGCCATTGAACCATATCTTGAACACGTTGTTGTTTCTGCTGGAACAGGTCATAGCGTTCCTGTGTTGCGAGTCCGAGCTTATATCCCAGTGGTGTCAGACGGGCATCGGCGTTGTCTTGACGTAATAAGATACGGTATTCTGCGCGACTTGTAAACATTCGGTAAGGCTCATCTACACTCTTAGTGATTAGGTCGTCGATCAATACACCGATATAGCCTTCGTCGCGGCTAATCACAACAGGCTCTTCATCGTGCAACAATCTGTGTACGTTGATACCTGCCATCAAGCCTTGTGCTGCCGCCTCTTCGTAACCTGTAGTGCCGTTGATTTGTCCGGCGAAGAACAAGCCATGAATTTTGTGTGTCTCGAGACTGTGATATAACTGATCAGGCGGGAAGAAGTCGTATTCTATGGCATATCCCGGACGGAAAATCTTGGCGTTTTCAAAGCCTTCGATGTTACGCAGAGCCTCATATTGTATATCTTCGGGCAATGATGAACTGAACCCGTTGAGATAATACTCACATGTGATGGCGCCTTCGGGTTCCACAAACAGCTGGTGGAAGTCCTTGCCTGCAAAACGCTCAATCTTATCTTCGATGCTTGGGCAGTAACGCGGTCCTATGCCTTGTATCCTGCCTGTAAACATTGGAGACTTGTCGAAACCCTTACGCAGTATGTCGTGTACCTTTTGTGATGTGTATGCTATGTAACAAGAGCGCTGACGAAGCGGCTTCGCCACGTTCATAAACGAAAAGCCTGTCACTTCCTCGTCGCCTTTTTGTTCCGTCAGTTTGCTGAAGTCGATGGTTCTACCGTCGATTCGTACCGGCGTGCCTGTCTTCATCCTGTCGGCCTCAAAGCCCAACTCCACGAGCTGTTCGGTTATCCCGTGGCTCGCCGCTTCGCCTATCCTGCCGCCGGAGAACGACTTTTCACCGATGAAGATCTTACCGTTGAGGAATGTCCCGTTTGTTAGGATGACTGTCTTTGAATACACGTCGCCACCCATCATGGTGTGAACGCCTTTTATCTGGTCACCTTCAACTATCAAGCCGTCGACATGGTCTTGCCAGAACTCGAGGTTTTGGGTGTGCTCGAGGGTGTCACGCCATTCTGCCGAAAATGCCGCCTTGTCGCTCTGTACGCGTGGACTCCACACAGCTGGACCTTTCGACTTGTTAAGCATGCGGAACTGTATCATCGTCTTATCGGCGATGATGCCCATCTGTCCTCCCAAGGCGTCGATTTCGCGTACTATCTGACCTTTGGCAATGCCTCCGACTGCCGGGTTGCACGACATAGCTGCCATGAAGCTCATGTTCATGGTGATGAGCAAGGTCTTGTTGCCCAGGTTGGCCGCCGCTGCCGCCGCCTCGCATCCTGCGTGGCCAGCGCCGACTACTATCACATCGTATTTTTCAAATATCATATCTTCAATTGTTCCACGTGGAACATTTTATATAAGTCGTTGTGTTAGAATTCGTTACGTCGCATTTTTAAACATTTTTCCTCCTGCTCGCGCATCTCGGCGGCGGCAGCGTCGGTCTTGTCTTTAAAACCGATCAGGTGCAGCACGCCATGGGCTAAAACACGGTGAAACTCGTCTTTGAAAGGCTTGCCCATCTGCTCGGCATTGTCTTTTATCCTGTCGATGCTGATATAAAACTCGCCCGAGAGATACTCGCTGCAGTCGTTCAACGGAAACGTCACGATATCGGTGTAGAAATCATGATTCATCCGTTTCTGGTTAAACTCCAGAAGGTATTCGTCGCTGCAGAAAAGGTAGTATAGCTCACCGATTTTCCTGCCGTATGACGCGACAAACTCCTCAATCCATTCTTTGGCCAAACGTTGGTTCAAAGATGGCATTTCAATGTCGATGTTTTCAAATTTTATCATTGTTTTTTAAAGAAATATTCGTTAATTTTCTGTTTATAAAACGGCTGATACTCAATAGGATTCGTGCGCAAGAAGTCCTGTTGTTTCTTTATGTTCTCCTCGTATCTCAATTCGTCAATATTATGCGTTTTTTCTGTACCTTTATATTCATCCGACTTGCGTTTCTCCTCTTTTTCGCGTTCCTGCTGGGCATTTTCAGCCTTAAGCATGCGCGACATTATATCCTTATTACGCCTTATCGTTTGATTGGTAATGCGTTTATTTATAATATCTTCTTCAAGTCGCTCCATGTCTTTGATAATCTGGTTGATACCGTCATCGCCGAGGATTCCGTTTTGCTTCATCTCTTCGAGAATCTGCTGCATTCCTTGACGTATCATCTCCTGCTCGGCAGCCATGCGCGCCAGCTCTTCGCTCATAGTCTGCATCGGCATGCCATCCTGCTGTTGCTGCTGCATCTGCTGTTGCATCTTCTTGAGCTGTTCACCCAGCTGTTTCTGCAGATCTTTCATGTCTTTCATCGACTTTGGCTGTTTGCCTTTCTGTTTGCCAGGTTTCTTGCAGGCGTTGCCGCCCATGCCGTTCATCTGCATGTCTATGTCGTTGAGCGACTCCGCAAGCATCAAGGCGAGGTTGTTCATCGACATTATTGACTTCTGTTGTTTTTGTGTTGCTGTGCTGAAACGCAGCTCGAGGATGTCTTTCATCGATGACTCCAGCTGCTGGTCGATGATCTGTAACTCGCTGAATACGAAGTTCTTAATAGCCGTCTGTCGCATTGCCATCTTACGCAGCGAGTCTTCCACCATCTCGAAGTTTTCGAGTATCTCTTGCTGACGGCTGATCTTTTGCGACACAGTAGGATCGTCTTTCTTCATGGTGCTGATCTCGAGCATCAGTGCTTCTTCGGCATGTGAGGAACGTACCACGTTTTCGAGCAGAATCCTTACCAGATGAGCATCTTCAGCCATTTGTTCCATGCCTCCGCCCATCATCATCGACATCATGTTTTCGGACATTTCCTTCATCTTCTTGCCGGCTTTTTTCTTCTGTTGCTGGGCATTGTTCTGGTCGCCCGATTCCTCTGCTTCATTAGCATCCTGAAGGTCTTGCTCAATGTCGTCGAAGGCTTCTTCGTCTTTTTCGATGTCAAACGGATCGTTCAGTCCTTGATTGCGTTCCATGATAGAGTCGAGATTTTGCTCCATCTTATTGAATTGATTCTCAGCGTCTTGGGCCGAGATAGAGTCCGTTTGTTCGAGCAACTGATCGGCGAGTTTCTGCATCTCGTCGAGAAGTTGGTTCATGTCTTTTTCTACCTTAAGCTGTTCCAATAGCGAGAGGTTGCGATCCATCAGATTCTGCAGGTTCTCGTTGTTTTTCTTTAGTTCCTTCATCATCTCCTGCATCTTCTCGCGTGGCATGTCGTTGAGCAGCTGCTCGATTTCTTCCATCAGTTTCTTCATCTCGTCGGGAATCACCTCGTCGAAGAGCTTGTTTATCTCTTCTTGTTTCTTGATGAGTTCTTCCGACGAAAGTTCGTTTTCCTTAATGAAATCAGACAGTTCCTTCTGTTCCTCCTGAATCTTCTCCCATTCCTGCTGAACCTCTTTTTGCTTCTCGAGAAGCTCTTTCATCTTCTCTTTATCACTCCAGTCGAGGTCTTTTTTCGACATCAAGTCACGAAGCATATCTTCGATGTCCTTACGGAGATCTTGAAGCTCATCGGAACGCTGGTTAAGGTTGTTAAGTATTTGATTTTCAACGTTATCAGCTATAGAATCGAGTTGTTCTGTGGTAGGCAAGGTGAGGTAAAACACTTCCGAGCGTTTCGATTTTGGACCGTTGATGCCGTCGTTGTCGAATATCTCGAAATAAGCCTTTATCTCATCACCGCGATAAAGCGTAAGAGTATCAATATCAATGCTATAGTAGAATGAGTTGCGAGTGTTTCTCTTGTCAATCGGGATGTTTTTCACAAATGACTGTTGAGGTTTTCCATCAACCTCAAAATGGTAGAGAAGTTTGGTAAAGCCGTAGTCGTCGGCGATGAGTCCGGAATAGTATGTCTGTTTGGCGAAATCCTCGTGGAAATTCTGCACCTGGATGTCGGGATAGGCGTCGGGGACCACCTCGACGTTGAATACTATAGGATCAGTTGAATTCCAATCATTATGCAATGAAACCGTAAATTTTGTGGATTTTATGGCTGTAAATTTATAAATGGAATTATCGATAAAAATAGAATCATTGATAAAGATTGCTTCTACGTCACGTGTGTGAAATGTATATTCAACATCAGTTCCCTGCGGCACTATGATGCGAGTTTTGCCGTTGACGGTCTCGTTTTTGCGATGGATATATGTTGGAAACATCAGTTTAGCCTCGTAATACAGCATCGTCGGGTTCGGCCTAACGGTGAGATTTATCATCTGACTGCGGTAATCGCCGCCTTCGACGAAGAATTCCTCGTTTTGATAGATGTTTTTGAAGATGAAATTGAAGTCGTTAGTACTCATGCGTTTCATCATGCGGATTCCCGTGTTTGATTTGATGTAGAATGCATCAGGGATACGCTCGCCGGTGACATGTATGCTGAATTCAACGTCTTTGCCTTGCGTTGTCTCAAGGTTTGTGGCTGAAAGTTTTACTTCGAAAGGAAGCGGTTTTACATATTCCTGTGAGTAGTTGATGATACGCTCGGCAGGTTTTTTGGTGAAATCAGGTAAAAATATTAAAGTAACGCTTAAAACAACGAATGCTAATCCGAATATCTTCAAGTATTTATAATTCTCTTTCAGGTTAACTGCATCTGAGAAGTTGATAGGTTTCAGATGTTCGGTACGCTGTTCTATTGTCGCGATAAGTAACTGATTGTCAGCGTCTTTTGATAATTCATTCGAAAGTTGAATTGTATTTAGAAGCTTGTCGCTGATTTCCGGGAAGAACTTTCCTATGATGACGGAAGCTTGTTCGTCGCTCATCTTTTTACGGAATCGGATGAGGTTTATAATTGGAATTATGAAATAGAAAATCGCGACAAAGCTTGCGCCTAAGATAAAGAGCAGAAGCAGTATCAGTCGTCCTTTTTGCGGAAGCCATGAAAAATACTCAATTCCGTTGATAATCAAAAACAAAACTATCATCAAGACGGCACCTATCAGCGCACCTTGTATGAGGCGGTTGAGGTAGAACTTCCTGATGAAGCGCTCGATTTTTGATATCAAAGCAGAATTTACCATTATAATATAGTATAAACTCGCAAAGATACGAAATTTCCTGGAAACGACAAAATTATTACAAAAAAGGCCCCCAAATTGGGAGCCTTTTTTAGTTGAATCTATTGAACCCCAGACATAATTGTCAATTATTCTTTTGTGAATCTGACAACGTTATCGCCGAATTTTGCAATATACAAGCCTGATGAGAGCTCGCTGATGTTGATTGATTCATTGTCGTTGACATTGACAACCTTCACCAATACGCCGACTGCATTGTAGATGCTGACTTCTGTAGTGTTCTCGAGACCTCTGATGTAAAGCACATCGTTGGCTGGGTTAGGATATACTGCAACAGCATCCAATGAATTTTCACCAACACTTAAGTTGCCGTTGATATATATGTCATCAACATACCAACCGTGACCGTCTTGTCCTGTGTATTTGAACGCTACATAGATGTTTTGACCTGCAAAAGCCGAGAGGTCGATACTTACATAATACCATGCGTCCATTGGATTTGACTGTGTCCATACTTCCTGGAAGTTACTTGGATTCGTGCCAGTTGTTGAGACCCAAACACCTTCGTATGTGTAATCTTCAGCCCATGCTTCGCGTGTATTAAAACTAAGTTCAGCCGAGGTGACACCGCTGAGTGAAATACGTGGGCTAATAAGCCATCCCTCCTGTGCTGCATCGCTATTCCATCTATGGAAGGCATTGTAATCTCCATCATAGAGTTGATCTTCCAGACACCATTTAGAGTTATAGGTGCCATTTTGGCCTTCATCTGTCACTGTCCAGCAAGTCCAGTCGGTTGCACCCATAGCGAAATCCTCTGTGTAAGGCAATGTGCGGACACCACTGTCAGTACATTCTGTGGTTACATAAATAGAGTTAAACATCTCGATACCGCTAGGTGCAAGGTAATCTGCGCCATCCAGGTAAATTTTGGTACCACCGGCACAGAAAATACCCTCACTGTTAACAGTAACTCCTTTGAAGTATTGACTTGTGCTGTAGATATCTTCACCGTTCTTCCATACCTTGTCAGGGCTGCCATCGTAACCAGCAACATAAACATCGCCACCATAAATGCAGATGCTGGCGCGGCTTGATCCGGATTCAGTGAGTGTGTACATCTCATTACCATCTTTCCAAACTTTCAAGTGCGTAGCTTTGCCAACAGTTTCTGTACCAACCGCATAAAGTTCATCATTATAAAAGGCGATATCATAAATCTTGGTGTTTGCGGAAAGGGTCATTACCGGAGACCCCGAATACCATACAACACCATGATATTCAGACGAGCTGGTGTACATATAACCACCGACATAAGCCATACCGTCAGCAAGGATAACACATGTGGCATCGCTTTCATTTGTGCCGTCACCATAAGTATACAACGGCGTTGTGTCGGAGCCTCTCCACAGTACAGCGGTTTGTACTCCACTGATCTCCTTATGACCAGCGGCAAAGACATAATTGGAGAAGCATAAATCATTAACGTGTGTGTCGCTTACGTTGTTTAAGTACACTGCTGAGTTTTTGTACACATCACCATAGACGTCATTGTTACGAACCCAATAAACGTCGTTAGTGGATTCATCCACCACAACACTTGTTGAAATATTATCAGACGATCCATTGCAAATGTCGTGGATTTTTTCACTGTTTTTAAACACCACTGCATGCTTCTGACCGTCTTGAGTGTAGTAACCTGATGCATAAACATCAACATTTTGTGAAATAACGCTAGTCATTACCAGCATTGCTGAAACAAGAAGTAAAAATCTCTTCATAGCTTATTAATTTAGTTAAACATTAGTTTGAATTGTCTTGTAATCGTATGCACTCGCAAAATTATACCATAATTTTTATTAATGCAAGAAAAAACTGTTTTTTTGATTTTTAAGCTATTAAACTACGTAAACTATGTAAACTTTTTCCTATTTTTGCAAAAATTTTTGAGAAATGAAAGAAGTAAGAGTACGTTTTGCTCCAAGTCCGACCGGACCGTTGCACATCGGCGGCGTGAGAACCGCTTTGTATAACTACCTTTTCGCCAAGAAAAACGGTGGAAAGATGCTGCTCCGCATTGAAGATACCGACCAGACACGTTTTGTGCCTGGTGCCGAGGAATATATCATCAAATCGCTTGATTGGTGCGGCATTAAGTTCGACGAAAGCGATATCGTGGGCGGTCCTTACGGTCCTTACAAACAGAGCAACCGTAAGCCTCTCTACAAACAATACAACGACGAACTCATCGCAAAAGGCCATGCATACTATGCATTCGACACAGCCGAGGAACTCGACAACCTCCGCAAGGAAGCCGAAGCACAGAAAAAGACTTTTATCTACAACGCCGAGACACGTCAGGAGCTACGTAACTCGTTGACAATGACCAAAGAAGACGTTGACGAACTGATTGCAAACGGCACTCCTTACACTGTGCGTTTCATGATGCCGGAGAACTACGTGGTGGAGATGCACGACATCATCCGTGGCGACATCAAGGTGAACACAAACACTTTGGACGACAAGGTGCTGTTCAAGTCAGACGGCATGCCGACATATCACTTGGCAAACATCGTCGACGACCACCTGATGAAGATTTCATACGTCATCCGCGGTGAAGAATGGCTTCCGTCGATGCCGTTGCATGTGCTTCTGTATCAGGCATTCGGATGGGAAGCACCGGAGTTTGCACATCTTCCATTGCTGCTCAAACCTGATGGCAACGGCAAGCTCAGCAAACGTGACGGTGACCGTCTGGGATTCCCAGTGTTTCCTATGCAATGGGAGAATCCTGAGACTCACGAGATTTCGTCGGGTTACAAGCAGTCGGGATACTACGCCGAGGCTTTTATCAACATGCTTGCACTTCTTGGCTGGAACCCAGGTACAGAACAGGAGATATTCTCGATGGACGAACTCATCCAGGCGTTCTCATTCGACCACTGCAGTAAGTCGGGAGCACGTTTCAACGTTGAAAAAGCCAAGTGGTTCAATCATGAATATCTGATGCGCCGCTCATCAGAACAAGTGGGTGAGGAATATCAGGAGTGGCTGAAGACAGAGAAGAATATCGACGCTGATATTCAATATGTTACGAAGGTGGCTGCATTGGTGAAAGACCGTGTCAACTTCGTGAAGGAGATGTGGGATCAGAGTTTCTTCTTCTTTGAAGAACCGACAACTTACGACGAGGTGACAGTGAAGAAACGCTGGAAAGAAAACAGTGCCGACCTCATGCGTCAGGCTTCGGAAGTGATAAAGAATATTGACGATTTCAGCGCTGAAAACATCGATAAGGTGTTGAACGAATGGATCACAAAGAATGAACTCGGCATGGGACCAGTGATGAACGGCCTCCGTTTGATGCTCGTCGGTGCCGGCAAAGGTCCGCATATCCATGAAATCCTTGCATTGATTGGAAAAGAGGAAGCGTTGAAACGCATCGAAAAAGGCATAAAGATTTTGGGATAATGGCACTGATTTCTATTGAAAAAATGGAATTCTACGCCTATCATGGCTGCTTCGAAGAGGAGCGCAAGATAGGGACATGGTTCAATGTTGACTTGAGCATGGAGGTCGACACCTCGAAGGCTGAAGAAACCGACAACCTTGAAGATACAGTCAATTATCAGGAAGTTTACACCGTTGTGAAGCGCGAGATGATAATTTCCTCGAAGTTGCTTGAAAACGTTGCCAGAAGGATTTTGGATGCCGTTAAAAAGGAATTTCCGACCGTCTCATACGCCTGGGTGAAGATCAAGAAAATGAATCCGCCGCTTGGTGGCAAGATGGAATCGGTTTCTGTGGAACTTGAAAGTTAGTTTTTTGGGATGCCCTTGGGGCATAAATTTAAAAACCTGACAATTTTTTAATAGATTTTCTAAAGATTTCTCGCCGTAGGCGACAAAATAAAAAATATTTCGTATTTTTGCATCGATTTTTGGTGCCGATGAGGCTCAATAGGGAATCGGGTGAAAATCCCGGACAGTTCCCGCTGCTGTGAGCTCTTAAAATCTGTCAGAATGCCACTGAAATGAACATTTCGGGAAGGCGGCAGACCTCAGGGAGCGAGTCAGAAGACCTGCCACAAATCGTAAACAAAGCTTTCGGGATAAAAGCTGGCTTTCCCTTATTTGTTATAAGGCCTACCAACATTTTTCACGAGGTTTTGAGGTAATTAAATTATTATTAAACCTTTAAAATCTAAGTAGTATGGTTAAAAAATTTACTTTGTTTTTCCTTTTAGGAATCTTCGGTCTGTTTACGACCAACCTCTTCGCACAAGAGGACGCTACAATCGACCCTTCACAAATCAAATATTGGATAGGAGAGGGTGATAGTGAAGTTGTTTTCATCGTCAACTGGGCTGAGCCTGACACAGCATTGGCATGGGGCTATCGTTTTGTTGGCGAGAACGTCGTTTTGAAAACCATCATGGACGACATCGCGGCAGTTGACTACCGTTTCAGCTATGAGTCAAGCGGCAGCATGCTCAACGACTTGCATTTCAACGACGGTGTGCTCAATCTGAGTCTCGTTACACCAGGATGGCTTACCTATCTTATCGACGGTAATTCCACATGGGATTTCTTTGATGCAGCATTGGTCGGCAATGGCGAATATGTGAAAATCGGCGACACAGAATGTGGCACAATGGTGGATCCTGAAAATTGGATTTATGTCTATGAAAAAGAGGTGGCTCCAGTCTACGCTCTTGGCGAGGAAGCTACGATTAACCCTTCTGATATAGCTTATTGGATTGGCGAAGGCGAAAACGAAGCGATATTTGCCGTTAACTTCGCTGACCCGGAAGATGTGTGCTTTGCCTGGGGTTACAGATTCGCCGGAGAAAGCGTCACAATTAAAGAAATGATGCAAGCAATAGCTGATGTTGACCTTCGCTTTGCTTTTACCGACGAACCTTCTTCATGGGGTGGATATATGCTTACCGACCTATCCTTTGACTATGACAGGACACATTATGACCTCAGTGGCTATAACGCCATGTACAATGTGAACGGCGTGCAGTCGTGGTACACTTTTGACGAGCAAACCGTAGTCAATGGCGACTTTGTGAAATGGGGTGACTATACTATAGGTACTGAGATTGCTGCTTGGACATACGTTTGGGAAACACCAGTTCAGCCTGTGACGGCTTACGATAACATTAACGAAGTTGGGACTTCATCATTGTCAGTGTATCCTAACCCTGCTTCAGAAACATTGTATGTCAACGCTGAAAACGTTGAGCGTGTCGAGCTTTACGACATGGTCGGCCGTAACGTGTTGAGCACAACATTATCGGTTATCGACTTGAGAGGTGTTGAGGCTGGTGTCTACTTCGTCAAAGTTAGAAGTGGAAACACAGTTAATACCACCAAACTCGTTGTGAAATGAGAAGATTTTTAGTTATTATAATAATGGCAATGATGCCGGGTTTAGCCTTGGCGCAGTTTGCTCCTGCACAAGACCAGCCTGGCACCACTGCCATGCATGCCGACTCGACAGCTTTCGTAGCATGGGCTACAGGATGCGTCGCCGAGCCGGGACCTATGAACATCTCCAACCCGAGTGCCGGAGTGGCAGGTGCCGGTTGGCCTGCTCAAAACGCTATAGGCTTCCCACAGGGAACGATGGGCGTTACTTGTCTCGGTGACGGAGGCAGAGCCACCTTGACATTCGATTCACCTATCTGCAACGGCGAAGGGCCCGACTTTGCGGTGTTTGAGAACGGCTTCAAGAGCGGCAGCCAGTGGTTCCTCGAGATAGCATTCGTAGAGGTGAGTTCCGACGGCGATAACTTCTTCCGTTTCCCTGCCATCACACTTGTTCCTTTCGACACACAGCTTGACGGCTTTGCGACTATGGATCCTGCAAAGATTCATAACTTCGCAGGCAAATACGGAGCCATGTATGGTACCCCGTTCGACCTCGACGAAGTTCCGGATAACCCGCTTCTCGACAAAAACAACATCACTCATGTGCGCGTTGTCGATGTCGTTGGATGCATCGACCCACAGTATGCCACATATGACTCAGAAGATCATCCTGTCAACGACCCGTGGCCTACACCATTCGCATCAAGCGGCTTTGACCTCGATGCAGTGGGTGTGATTCATGATCAGGCACATACACCAGGTTTTGGTGTCGAAGAACATGAAAATGTGATGGTTTCTGTTTATCCAAATCCTGCACATGATAAATTGTTTGTGAATGCCGAAAACGTGCAACACGTTGATATTTATGGTGTTACAGGACAAATAATGATGTCAACCACCGAATCTGAAATCAATGTTTCGGATTTGGAGCCAGGAATGTATTTCGTCCGTGTCAATTGTGGCGAAAATATTTATACAGAACGTGTAATCATAAGATAATCAATAAATTATGAAAAAGATTTGCCCTCGCTGCGGAAAAGAATTCGAATGTGTTCATTCAATCAATTGTTGGTGTGTGACGATACACCTCAGCGACCGCGCGAAGGCAAATCTTAAAGAAAACTACACTGATTGTTTGTGCAAGGAATGTCTGGAAGAATTAAATGATCGCGCCAGCGATTAGATAGACAAAGAATGCGCACAGCCATGCTATTGAGCATTGGAACAGAATCACAAGAATCATCCATTTAGTACCCAGCTCGCGACGGATAGCCGCCATCGCCGCTACACAAGGTGTGTAGAGCAGGCAGAACACCAACATCGAGAGTGATGTGAGTGTGGTGAACAACGGCATAGCGTTGAGCACCTCGAGGGTAGCCACGACGCTCTCTTTAGCCATGAATCCGCTGACCAAGGCGGTGACGATCTGCCATTCGCCGAGTCCGATAGGGCGGAAAATAGGGGCTATCCATCCCGCAACTACAGCGAGTATGCTACCTTCGCCGTTTTCAACCATATTGAATTGAAAATCAAAGGTTTGCAGGAACCAAATCACCAGCGAAGCTACAAAGATAACGGTGAAAGCACGCTGGAGGAAGTCTTTGGTCTTATCCCACAGCAGATGTGCCACGTTTTTAGCGCTTGGCAGACGATAGTTTGGCAGTTCCATCACGAAAGGAGCCACATCGCCTTTATTGCCGAACCACTTGGTAACCAACGCGGTGACTATGCCGGCGAAGATTCCGAAGAGATACAATCCTATCAGTACCAGACCTCCGTGGTGAGGGAAGAAATACTCGGTGAAGAAGGCGTAGATCGGAATCTTCGCCGAGCAGCTCATAAACGGAGTGAGCAGTATCGTACGCCAACGGTCGTGTGTTGAATGCAGCGTCCGTGTCGACATCACAGCAGGCACGGTGCATCCGAAGCCGATGAGCAACGGCACGATGCTATGTCCCGTGAGACCGAGTTTTCGTAAGAAGCTGTCGCTCACGAAGGCAACGCGCGCCATATAACCGCTGTCTTCGAGTATGCTGAGGAAGAAGAAAAGCAGTATGATGATTGGAATGAAGCTGATGATGGTTCCCACGCCTCCGAAGACGCCATCGACCACCAGCGACTGCACCGCTGGGGTGACGTTCCAACCAGCCAGTGCCGCTCCGCAGACGCCTGCGAGCCACGAGATACCGTCGTCGAGTAAATCCTGTAGCGGTGCGCCGAGCAAGTCGATGGAGACATAAATAATCGCCATCATCACGAGGACGAAGATAGGTATTGCGGTCCATTTGCCAGTCAATATCCTGTCAATACGGCGGCTACGCTGATATTCTTTGCTTTCTTTAGGTTTTACCACTGTCTTAGAGCACAGATGCTTGATAAAGGTAAAACGCATCTCTGCCATGGCGGCGGCGCGGTCTAGACCACGTTCCTCCTCCATCTGGACGATGAGATGTTCAAGTGTTTCCTTTTCATTCTGTGACAGTTGAAGGGCCTCGAGGACGATGTTGTCGCCTTCGACGAGCTTCGAGGCTGCGAAACGAACCGGTATCCCTGCTCTCTGCGCATGGTCCTCGATGAGGTGCATGATGCTGTGCAGGCACCGGTGGACCGCGCCGCCGTGGTCGTCTTTGTCGCAGAAGTCCTGACGAATAGGCTCTTCCTGATATTTCGCCACGTGGATGGCGTGCTCCACGAGCTCTCTGACGCCTTCGTTTTTAGCAGCTGAGATAGGCACCACTGGCAAGCCTAAGATAGCTTCCATCTCGTTGACGAGGATAGTGCCTCCGTTGTTACGCACCTCATCCATCATGTTGAGCGCCAGCACCATAGGAATGCCGAGCTCCATGATCTGCATGGTGAGGTAGAGGTTACGTTCGATATTGTTTGCGTCGACAATGTTGATTATCGCCTTCGGTTTTTCTTTCAAGATAAACTCTCGTGAGACTATCTCTTCGTTGGTGTAAGGTGAAAGCGAATAAATACCCGGCAGGTCGGTGACGAGAGTGTCGTTATGTCCTTTGATGACGCCGTCTTTGCGGTCGACGGTGACGCCAGGGAAGTTGCCCACATGCTGGTTGGCGCCCGTCAGCTGGTTGAAGAGGGTGGTCTTGCCGCAGTTTTGCTGTCCGGCGAGAGCAAACGTCAACACTGTGCCTTTCGGAACAGGATTCTCATGTGTCTTATCGTGATAGATACCTTCCTCACCGAGTCCAGGGTGGGCGTTGTGATCTGGTAACGAGCTGATATACAATCGGTTATAGTCGAAATCATCATTTATGTCATCGGTGGCCGTTGCATTGGGCTCCACTTCGATCATCTTGGCGTCGGCTTTGCGGAGCGTGAGGGAGTAGCCGTGTATGAGCAGCTCCATCGGGTCGCCGAGCGGAGCGTATTTCACCAGCTTCACCACGGCATCGGGAATCATACCCATGTCGAGGAAATGCTGGCGTCGCGAGCCTTTCCCTTTGACCGTTTTTATCATGGCCGACTGTCCGATTTCGAGTTTATCGAGTGTTGTCATCAGATGCATTTTTTCATGATGCAAAAATACGGCATTATTTTGAATGGCTGCATCATTATTAATAATGTTTTTTGACAAAAATAGTCATCATTAATGGGGATAAAAAAACGTCAACAGAAACTGCTGACGTTTTCCGAGGTACCAGACGGAATCGAACCGCCGTAAAAGGTTTTGCAGACCTTCGCCTAGCCACTCGGCCATGATACCCTGTTATTGGGACTGCAAAAATACAACTTTTTTCAATATCTGAACGCTTTTTGAAAAAATTTATTTTTTCCGACCGTCAACCCATACCCATAATCGCCACATCAGCCATCCCCAGGCAAGGAATAAAACATAGTAAATCCATTTCGGTATGACGTTGTGATAAACGCCTTCCTTGTCGATTTCAGCATATTCCTCCGTCGGGATGTCGGCATAATAATAGGCTCCCGCACCGAAGTCGTAGTTCTCTACTACACCTTTGCGGTTAAGCATGATGTACATTGCCAAAACCAAAGTGATTACCACCACGACGATGGTAATCACCTTGAAAATTATGTGTTTTTTGTCCATTATTTGAACATATCGAGTGTTGGGATGTCAAACACTACGCCTGAGAGCAGGAACCACACCGCAAATAGCGTCAATGCGATGTTGAACAGCTGTCCCACAACGTAGAGCCACAGCACCTTACCACCTTGCATCTGCTTGGCTAAAGACTTGAAGTTGGTATCTAATCCGATGCTGGTGAATGCGAGCACGAAAGCCCAGTTTTTGTACTGGTCGAGCACGCCGTTGATAGCCTTCACCTCAGCGCCGCTTGTCAAAGGCAGCACAACGAACGAGGCCACCAATGATGCCACGAAGAAACCGATTATGAACTTCGGGAAGCGGTTCCAAATCTCACCTGCACCGACTTTCTGATCGCCTGTCTTGTCGACTTTAAAAGCAAAGAAAACAGCCACGAAGAAAGCTATGAATCCGATGAGGATGTTCTGAATCGACTTCACGAGAACTGCGGCCTGCTCAGCTTCTGGTCCGAGAGCGTTACCTGCCAAGACCACAGCGCCAGTCGAGTCGACGGTGCCTCCGATGAGCGAGCCGCCCATAAGCTGACTCATGCCCGTCCAGCGTATGATCATAGGCTCAAACACCATCATCAAAATGGTGAAGATGATAGATATTGAAATGGCCAATGAGAGATCTTCTTTCTTAGCCTTAGCTGCTGCTCCTGTAGCGATGGCGGCCGATGTTCCGCACACCGAAGTCGCTGATGCCAATGTGATAACCAAAGGCTTGTTGCCGATCTTCAAGACCTTGGTGCCGAACCACCACATGAAGATGATGACGATAGGTGTCACAATCCATGCGATGCCGAGGCCGTAAGGACCGAACTTAGCGATGTTGCTGAACAACACTGAGAATCCCATGATGACCAAACCGGTCTTGATGTAAAACTCAGTGCGGATAGCAGGTTTCAACCATTCAGGGGTGCCGACTGTGTTAGAAATCAACAGGCCGATGAGCAATGCCCAGAACGCCCACTCGAGGTAACGGTTAAGGGTGAACTCGGCGCTCACAAAACGCACCAAAATAGCGACTCCAAACAATACGAAGAATGCTGGGATGTATTTCCCGATTTTCTCACCCTGCAATTTGATACCTATGGTAAATAAGGTGCCAAGCACGAGTACAGTGACGATGAGCTTACGCCAGAATATCCATTTTCCGAGCTGGACGCCAAGCGGCACAGCCTTTGAAACGCCTTCCTCACCGACGACCCATGTGCTGAATTTGGCAGCCGAGAAGTCAAACCAGCCGGTAAGCACCGACACACAACCTATTGCGATGACGATGAATCCAATCCACACCGCCAACCAGTCTTCTTTTTTCAATAAATCTTTCGACATAATACAAAATCTTTAAATTAGAATCTATAGTTCAAAATAGCGATGATATTATGCATCGATTTTGTTCCGTCAGGATCAACATACTGGTAGTTTAATTTGAAGTTGACCTGTTTCATAGGCAGATAATAGATTCCAGCAGTGTAGTAAGTGACGGTATTATTGTGGATGGTATTGTCAGAGTCGTATCGTTCGTAACGTACCACAGGCATGATTTTTTGCGTATTTTCCTTGCCGAGGTTGATCCATACGCCGGCTGTGGCATAGAAACCTGTACTGTTGAACTGTTTGTTGCTGTTGCTGACATAGTCCAATCTGCCGGTTTTTGCGCTGATATATTCCGAACGGACGACAATTCTCTCATTTTTAAACTGGATGCCGGCACTCCAACGGTTGTTGACACCATTCATGGTCGAATCACAGAAATACTCGCCATTCTGGTAAGATCCAGACAATGTCAAAGCTTTGACTCCAGGATGGATGTCGATACGACCGATCAAATCCTTGCGGTTGTTGTTATCCTTGATGTTGATGCCGTTTCCGTTGAAAACTCCGACTTTATACTCAATAAAACCGAATTTCTCGCCTTTTTTGCTTTCCATTTTGATGAGACTACCGCTCGCCATAATACCGATGTCGCGACCCAATGCGCCAATGCCTGTGACACCGCCCTCATAGCCAGTGAGTTGCTTGATAATAGTGGAATAATCGAAAAGTTCGCAGTCGAAAGCCGGATTAAACTGATTCTCGATGCTGAGAGGAGTCTTCATCTGACCTGCCTGAATCACAAAAGCGTCGCAAATCGTGTATTTCAAGAAAGCATCAGTAAGAGCAGGTCTTCTGACAAAGTCGCCACCGACACGATAGCTGAGCTTTTCGGTGAATTTACCGTCGAAATTGACGCAAACACGCTGCAAGAAGAAGGTGTTGCTCTTCATATCAAAGTCATTGCTGAAGTTGGCATCGTAGCGAACCTGCGCAAAACCTGAGACCTTAGGCTTTATGTCAACTTTCTCTTGTGCAAATGCTAAACTGCTGAATATCATCAGTGTAGCCAATAAAATAAGTCTTGTTTTCTTCATATTTTATAAGATTTGATTAATATTTCTTTTCGTTTTCGGCTGCAAATATAAGAAAAAAGTAAAAGCATTTACTTTTTTTCAAAAAAATAAAAGATTTTTGATACCATCTATATTAAAAAATTGTATAAAAATTGTAGGGGCAAACCATCATGTGCCCCTACATCGTTTCGTCCGGAAATATTCTCGGAATATTCTATTCTGCCAGAACAGTTATTCTATTATCCAGTACCTCGCATACTCCGCCGCGAATCTCGAAATATTGAAGCTGCCCGGCAGCGTCCTGCACCTTGATTTTACCTTTTCCTAAGGCCGCGATCATCGGGGCATGGTTATGCAGAATCTCAAACAGTCCGTCGCTGCCGGGCAGCTGCACCAGCACAGCGTCGCCGCTGAAAATCTGCTTGTCGGGTGTCGTGATGTCGAGCTTCATGGCTTACTATTTGCTTTCTTCTAACATCTTCTTGCCTTTTTCTATAGCTTCCTCGATGGTTCCAACGAGGTTGAAAGCAGCCTCAGGATACTGGTCGACTTCGCCGTCCATAATCATGTTGAAGCCTTTGATGGTGTCTTCAATCTTCACGGTGGCGCCTTTCAAGCCTGTGAACTGCTCTGCCACGGTGAACGGCTGCGAAAGGAAACGCTGTACACGACGTGCTCTATGCACTATGAGCTTGTCTTCCTCTGAGAGTTCGTCCATACCGAGGATAGCGATGATATCTTGCAGTTCCTTGTATCTCTGAAGGATATTTTTCACGCGCTGAGCGGTGTTGTAATGCTCCTCACCAACGATGTCAGGGGTTAATATTCTTGAGGTTGAGTCAAGCGGGTCGACAGCAGGGTAGATGCCCAATTCCGAGATTTTACGACTCAACACTGTCGTTGCATCCAAATGTGCAAAAGTAGTAGCAGGAGCTGGGTCTGTCAAGTCATCGGCAGGCACATATACAGCCTGCACTGAGGTGATGGAGCCGCTCTTTGTCGAGGTGATTCTCTCTTGCATCAATCCCATCTCCGATGCCAGCGTAGGCTGATATCCCACAGCTGATGGCATACGACCGAGAAGGGCCGACACCTCCGAGCCTGCCTGCGTGAAACGGAAGATGTTATCGATGAAAAACATGATGTCACGACCTGCTGTCTCGCCGTCGCCGTCACGGAAATATTCAGCCATCGAAAGTCCCGAAAGCGCCACTCTTGCACGTGCTCCCGGCGGCTCGTTCATTTGTCCGAACACCAGCGTAGCCTGCGATTTGTCGAGTTCGTTGTAATCGACTTTGTCGAGTGGCCAGTTGCCTTTTGCCATCTCTTCCTGGAACTCTTTGCCGTATTTGATGACGCCTGCTTCAATCATATCACGGAGGAGGTCGTTACCTTCACGGGTGCGCTCGCCAACGCCAGCAAAAACTGTCATACCAGAATACAGCTTTGCGATGTTGTTGATGAGCTCCATTATAAGCACGGTCTTACCGACGCCAGCGCCGCCAAACAAGCCGATCTTACCGCCTTTGGCATAAGGCTCGATGAGGTCGATGACCTTGATGCCGGTAAATAGAATCTCCTGTTTTGTCGAGAGGTTCTCAAATTTCGGCGGGTCGCGGTGTATGCTGTTGCGTTTGCCTGGGTTCATCGGCTTAAGGCCGTCGATGCTGTCGCCAATGACGTTGAACAGACGTCCTTTCACTTGGTCGCCAGTAGGCATGGTGATAGGATGTCCGAGGCTTCGCACCTCCATGCCGCGACGCAGTCCGTCGGTCGAGTCCATGGCGATGGTACGCATGGTGTTCTCTCCGATGTCCTGCTGCACTTCGGTGATGAGCTTGTCGCCGTTAGGACGAGTGATCTCGAGTGCATCGAGCAGGCTCGGGAGGTTCTTCTCATCGTCAAAAGCCACGTCGATGACAGGTCCGATGATCTGTACAATACGACCTTTAATCTCTTTCTCCATTTTCTTGTTTTTCAATTCCTAAAATTGATTCAAAACGTCTGATAAAACTCCATTGGAAGATTATCAGGTAAAATATTCCGATGGTTATCGCGCTGTCGGCGACGTTAAACACTGGGCTGAAAAAAATCTCTCCACCGAAGAATGGAACCCATTCCGGAAAGGTGAAAAGAGGAAAATATAGCATGTCGACCACTCTGCCTTGCATAAAGCCCGCATAATCGAATATGAGGCCATAAAACATCCCGTCGATAATGTTTCCCAACGCACCTGCGATGATGAGCGAGATGCCAAATAACGGGCCAAATTTCACATTTTTCTTCACTAGCTTGACGAGAAGCCATATCAGAAACACCACCGCCGCGATGCGAAATAGGCTGAGGAAGAGTTTTCCCCACTCCGCGCCCGAGATCTCCCATCCGAACGCCATGCCGTTATTTTCAATGAACAGGATGTAAAACCATTTCCCGAAAACGGGGATGGCTTCGCCGATTGCCATCGTCGTTTTGACCAGAATCTTTGAAAACTGGTCGAGCAACAATACCAAAAAGATGACAATCAGCGGCTTTTTCATTTCCTCTTGTTCTGATTCATCTTAGCCTCGACGCTCAGCGTGGCGTGCGGCACGGCGCGCAGACGTTCCTTCGGGATAAGTTTGCCTGTCACACGGCAGATGCCGTAAGTTTTGTTCTCAATGCGAATCAAGGCGTTCTCGAGGTTCTTGATGTACTTGATCTGACGTACTGCAAGAGCACTGTTTTCCTCCTTAGAGAGCACTGCTGCGCCTTCTTCCAAAATCTTGAAAGTAGGGGCGGTGTCGTCGGATTCGCTGTTGGCAACGTTTTCCTGAAGCAGCTCGAGATCTTTGCGAGCCTGCGCCAGTCTTTCCTGAATCAAAGCCTTGAATTCAGCCAGTTCTTCGTCAGAATATCTGGTCTTTTCTGATGTATTGACTGTTCCTTCCATATCGTTAAAGTTTGTTATGCTTTCTTAATTGTTAATTTCACAGAGATCTTGTCTACAAGTTCCTGAGCTTCAACGCTTTCGAGTTTGTCGACCATCTCCAATGTGGCAAGTGTCTCCGAGCAGATGTAATCGCCAAAGCGTTCCACCGGCTTCATGATATCTTTGTTTTTCTCTATCGTGAGAATAATCTTATCTGTGACCTCCAAGCCGCTGTCTTTTCTCATATTCTGAACGCGGTTGATGATCTCTCGAGCGAGACCTTCTTCAAACAGTTCTTGCGAGATGGTGATGTCGAGGGCAACAGTCATGTTGTCCTGTGTGGTCACTGTCCAGCCTGGGATATCTTCCGTGGTGATGAGAGCGTCTTCAAGGATGAGCTTTACCTCTTCACCTTCAACTGTTAACGTCACTCCGCCATTCTTCTCAAAGCTTCTGATTTCTTCCTGAGTCATGACAGCGAAGAATCGTGAGAGCTGTCCCATGTACTTGGCGTAACGGGTCTTCAGTGATGCGAAGTTAGGTCTTATCTTCTTCACTAAGATGTTGAGTTCGCCTGTGAGATATTCCACCTTCTTCACGTTGACTTCAGAGAGGATGAGGCCTTCGACCTTCTGCAGCTGTTGCATCATCTCGTCTGAAAGTACGGGGATCATGATTCTTGACAATGGCTGACGTACGCGGATGTTGGCTTTTTTTCTGAGTGAAAGCACCATAGAAGCGACGAGTTGTGCCATCTCCATGCGTTCCTCGAGTTTCTTATCGATGCATTTCTCATTTGCCATCGGGAACTTGGTGAGATGCACTGATTCTGCGCTGTCGCGGTGTGTCACTGCGTTGAGGTCGCGATAAAGCTGCTCGCTGAAGAACGGTGCGATAGGCGAGATGAGGCGTGCCAAAGTGTCGAGACAGGTGTACAAGGTCTGATATGCCGAGGTTTTGTCGTCGGAGCCGTTGCTCTTCCAGAAACGGCGGCGTGACAAACGCACGTACCAGTTGCTGAGGTGAGCGTCGACGAAGTTACCGATAGCACGGCCAGCCTTAGTCGGTTCGTAGCTTTCATAGTCTTTTTCGACTTCGAGAATGAGCGAGTTGAGTTCAGAAAGAATCCATCTGTCGATCTCAGGACGTTTCTCGAATGGGATGTCGGCTTCTTTGTACTCAAATCCGTCGATGTTAGCGTAGAGTGCGAAAAATGCGTAGGTGTTGTATAATGTTCCGAAGAACTTACGGCGCACGTCATCGACGCCGTCTTCGTCGAATTTCAGGTTATCCCAAGGCTGCGAGTTGGTCATCATGTACCATCTCACGGCGTCGGCACCATATTTGGTGATGGCTCCGAATGGGTCGACAGCGTTTCCGAGACGTTTCGACATCTTGTTGCCATTCTTGTCGAGCACCAATCCGTTGGAAATCACGTTCTTATAAGCCACTGAGTCGAAGCACATCGTCGCGATGGCGTGCAAGGTGAAGAACCAGCCACGTGTCTGGTCGACGCCCTCTGCGATGAAGTCGGCCGGGAACGTCTTGTCGTTAAGCTGGCCTGGCTTGCCCATGTAATGTATCTGTGCGTAAGGCATCGCGCCTGAGTCGAACCACACGTCGATGAGGTCGGGCTCACGGAACATCTTCTTGCCTGATTTTGAAACCAAAACCACGCCGTCGATATATGGACGATGTAAGTCAAATTTGGTATAATCCTCTGATTTATAAGGATTTTCCTTCATGAATCCGGCCTTGATTGACTTCTCAATTTCTTCGCGGAGCTGTGCCACGCTGCCGATGCATATCTCTTCGTTGCCGTCTTCTGTTCTCCAGATTGGCAGTGGGGTGCCCCAGTAACGTGAGCGTGAGAGGTTCCAGTCGACGAGGTTCTCGAGCCAGTTGCCGAAACGTCCGCTTCCTGTTGCCTCAGGCTTCCAGTTGATGGTCTTGTTGAGTTCAATCATCCTGTCTTTCAACGCTGTAGTCTTGATGAACCAGCTGTCGAGAGGGTAGTATAGCACAGGTTTGTCGGTACGCCAGCAATGCGGGTAGTTGTGGGTGTGTTTCTCGCTCTTGAAGAGCTTGCCCTGTTCCTTCAGCATGATGACGATTTCGACGTCAAGTGAGATATCTTTGTCGGTCTTCGTCGGGTCGTAGGCATTTTTCACGAATTTGCCTGCGTATTTTGCATATTCCTCAGCGTCGACATGTGTCTTAACCCATTCAGGATCAAGGTCTTCGAGGAGAAAGAACTTACCTGTCTTGTCGACCATAGGCTGTGCTTTGCCGTCTTTGTCGATGAGATGCAGTGGCGGTATGTTGGTCTGCTTGGCCACGCGGTTATCGTCAGCACCGAAGGTAGGAGCGATGTGGACGATGCCAGTACCGTCTTCTGTTGTGACGTAGTCGCCAGGGATCACACGGAAACCGTCGCCGTCAGGCTTCACCCACGGGATGAGCGGCTCGTAGTCCAATCCGACGAGGTCTTTACCTTTGCAGGTGCCAAGCACTTCGTAAGGAAGCTTCTTGTCGCCTATTTTCCAGTCTTCAAACTTCGGTTTCTCTTCCTCTGACGGGAAGAAAGCGCTCATCAATGGCTTTCCGATGATGATATTAATCTGCTGGCCGTTGTTCGGGTTCACTGTCTTCACAAGGTTGTACTCGATGCCAGGACCCACGGCCAATGCTGTGTTCGACGGCAATGTCCACGGTGTGGTGGTCCATGCTACGATCTGCACGTCGTGAAAGTTTACATCCACTCCAAATGGCAGTTTCTCGAACTTACGTTGGTCAGCTTTCAGTCTGAACATCGCCACGCAGGTGAGGTCTTTCACGTCGCGGTAGCAGCCAGGCATGTTAAGCTCGTGAGAGCTGAGGCCTGTGCCGGCGGCTGGTGAATAAGGCTGGATGGTGTATCCTTTGTAAAGTAAACCTTTGTTATACAAGTCTTTAAGCAGGAACCACAGCGTCTCGATATATTCGTTTGTGAAGGTGATGTAAGGGTTGTTGAGGTCGACCCAGTAGCCCATCTGACGGGTGAGGTCATCCCAGCGGTCCTTGTATTTCATCACTTCTTCGCGGCAGGCGCGGTTGTAGTCGTCGACGCTGATTTTTTTGCCGATATCTTCCTTCGTGATGCCTAATTTCTTCTCAACGCCGAGTTCCACTGGCAGTCCGTGGGTGTCCCATCCTGCCTTACGGCTGACGTATTTTCCCTTTAAAGTCTGGAAACGGCAGAATGTATCCTTAATGGTACGTGCCATCACGTGATGGATGCCAGGCATGCCGTTAGCCGACGGTGGACCTTCGTAAAACACATAGGCTGTGCCGTTCTTGGTGTTCTCCAAACTCTTGTTGAAGATATCGTTATCTTCCCAAAACTTACGAATCTCATCAGCAATATTGGTGAGATTCAAAAACTTATATTCGCGATATGCGTTTTTCATAAAACGTAAGTATATATTCAAATAATCTGCAAAGATAAAAAAAAGAATTGATTTTCGCTGAATTATTTAAAGATTTTTTAATTTTGCAGTGAAAAATCCACATTTTGAAATAAAATTCATCAGATATGAAAATGACTCACTCAATCGGCATTGATGTTGGCGGCACAAACACCGACATCGGAATCGTCCGCGCCGACGGAAAAATCATCGACAAGGAAAACCTGCACACCAACGAATATTACGACGCTGAGCTTTATGTGAAGGATATGGCCGACAAGATCAAGATTTTGTTGGAGAGAAACCACATCTCCGAGATCGATGGCATAGGCATCGGGGCGCCGAATGGAAATACGTATACCGGTAGCATCGACAAGGCTCCGAACCTCAACTTCAAAGGTCAGGTGAAGCTTGCCGAGATGATGAAAAAGCACATCAACACAAAGGTTGTGGTGTCGAATGATGCAAACGCTGCGGCTTACGGCGAGATGATTTACGGCGGAGCCAAGAATTTAGACCATTTCACCACCTTCACGCTCGGAACAGGTGTCGGAAGCGGCATCATCATCGACAGAAAGCTGATTTTGGGCTCAACGAGTACAGCTGGCGAGTTAGGTCACTCAATCATAATCATCAACGGTCGTCAATGCGGTTGCGGACGTAAAGGATGCTTGGAGACTTATACCTCGGCCGGTGGCATCCGTCGCACAGCCCTCGAGCTGATGGAACAGAATCCTTTGTACAATGGCGTTTTGAGACAGGTAGCACCTGAGAATCTCACCTCTAAGATGGTAGGCGACGCCGCCAATGCAGGCGACCCGATAGGCATCCAGACCTTCGAAAATGTTGGTTATCTGCTCGGTATCGCGATGGCAAATGCTGTCACGTTCTCCGCTCCACAGGCTATCTTCCTCATGGGAGGTCCTGTTCACGCTGGCGAGGTGCTGATGAAGCCTCTACGCAAGTCGTTCGACGAGCATTTGTTGAACATTTATCAGGGAACGGTAGAAATCCGTGTTTCTGAGTTGAAAGACAACGAGGTAGCAATACTTGGTGCTGCCGCACTTTGCCAATTATAAATACTGAATAGGCGAAAATACCAAACATCCAACCAGTGCGAACAGAGTCACTGTCAGCAGTGACAATGCGAACACTGGTTTGTTGTGATGGAAGAAACGTCTGACAATCACTGCCATTACTGGTATCGACGTTACGGGAAGCATCGGGACGAACAGCCATACGGGGTATTTCTTTTTCATCATCACTATTTTCCTTGCACGCTTTATTCTCTTGGCAGTCATTGCTTTTTTTCTGTTTTTGTAATAAAAATTTGAGATTTTGTCAAAAAGAAAGTAAAAAAACACAAATCCGATGATTGCTCCTACGGCTGAAGCCGCAAATGTCGTGCCAAACGACAGCCCTGCCGCAAAGCCGGCTGCTGGCGCGAAAAACGTCTTCAAAATCGACGCCAAAACGACAGAAACAATCTTCCAAAACATCCTATATTTTTAAATTTTTGTTGTACTTAACAAAAAAATATGTATTTTTGCCGTCTCAAAAAAGCCACTTTAGCTCAGTTGGTAGAGCAACGCATTCGTAATGCGTAGGTCGTTGGTTCGAGTCCGACACGTGGCTCTTTTTTTATTTGTCGAGTATCTGATACACAGAGTTGTTCGACTTAAATTCCGGCACTATCTTCTTCATCTGCTTTACTATCTCGAAATCGTTGCAGGTTGGAAGAATCTCAAGCAGTTTACCAATCTCTTCATTCACCTCTTCTTCGGTATATTCACGTACCTTAGCACGCATAATCTTAGGATGCTCGGTAGGGATGGTGTTTTCCTTTGTCGCCAGCAACTCTTCGTAAAGTTTCTCACCTGGACGCAGACCTGTTATCTCGATTTGCACGTCAGGCACATGCGACAGCTTGATCATCTTGCTTGCCAAGTCGTAAATCTTAACAGGCTTGCCCATATCGAACACAAAGATATCATCATCTTCGCCAATGGCACCTGCTTCAAGCACAAGGCTGCAAGCCTCAGGAATCGTCATGAAGTAACGTATGATGTTACGGTCGGTGACGGTAAGAGGTCCGCCATGAGCCAACTGTTTCTTAAACAACGGAATAACTGAACCGTTTGATCCCAAAACGTTACCGAAACGTGTTGTCACAAATTTCGTCTGGCTGTTACGGCTCTGTGTGTAAATCTCTGCTATACGCTTGGTGGCGCCCATCACGTTGGTAGGGTTCACTGCCTTGTCAGTGGAGATCATCACAAACTTCTCAACACCCGTTTTTATTGCCAAATCAGCTACAATCTTCGTTCCTAAAACATTGACGAAGACAGCCTCATACGGGAAACTCTCCATCAACGGGACATGTTTATAAGCCGCGGCATGATAGATGATCTGAGGCTGATATTTCTCAAATACCTCATTCATTTTGTTGATATCTTTGACATTACCAACGACAAACTCTTTCGGCACTGCGATATGTTTGTAAGGTTCCTCGTTGTTCAACTCAAACTGCAAGTCGTACATCGGCGACTCAGCCTGATCGAACATCACAAGGCATTTCGGGTTGTGCTGAAGCACCTGACGGCATATTTCACTACCTATTGAACCGGCTGCACCAGTAACCATCACCACCTTGCCTTCAAGTTCATGCTTTACGTTCTCCTTGCCAAGAACGATAGGGTCGCGCTCAAGCAAATCTTCAATCTTAATATCTTGGATCTGATTGAAATTCAATTGATTACCATTGATCCATGAATCGACATGCGGCACAGCCTTTACCGTAACCCCAAGGTCGATGATATTGTTAACAATCTCGTTACGTTTGTCGATACTCAGACTCGGCATCGCCAGAATAATCATGTCCACATGATATTTCTGAATGAAATCCTTGTTAAGAACCATTTCCGGCTTACGAATACGCACTCCGTTGATTGATTTTCCTATTTTCGACAGTGAATCGTCGACGAAAGAAACGACGTTGTATTGTGTAGATGTGTCTTGATACAACGCACTTTGTGTGATAGGACCGGCATCGCCTGCACCATAGATAACCACATTGATCTTATTCGGCTGCGGACGCAGATATTCGTTGTAAATACGACGGATAATGAGTCGTGCTATGACCAAAAAAACCAAGGCCACAATACACGTCAAAAACAGTGTTAGATAATTCGGGAAAAATCTATCAAGAAATTTTAATCCTTTAATATTATTTATCAGATACTTACAGATTCCAAGGCCTATAAAAACCCATACTGTCGTTTTTGAAATCATCTCAATGTCCTTGAATCCGGTGTATCTGACAAGTCCTTTATACGATCCTGTCGTCAAAAATCCTATGATGAAAAACACCAAAACAGAAGAAACGCTTTGGAAGAAAAACGATAAAACGGCCTTACTGTAGTGTGGATAATATCCAACCAAAGGCACGAAAATCAAGGCCATTATCACGATGAAAATATCAAAAGCGAGAACGTAAATTCTTGATAATGAACCTGAATTTCGTTTTCCAAAAAATAATTTTGCGATATTAGTTAAGAATTTCTTCATAGTATATTAGGTTAATCTATTTTTGCCATTCTTTGATGAGTTGCTCGTCCTGCATCTTGCAGATGAGCAGACGGTTGTTGTCGTCGACAACTATATAATTATCAAGTCCTTGCACTATCACCTTCGTTCTTCCGTAGGAGCGTACGACACAGTTTTTGCTGTCGACCATCTGGATGTTTTCTCCGATGATGGCGTTCTTTTTCTCGTCGTAAGGGATATGTGTGTAAAGACTACCCCAAGTGCCGATGTCGCTCCATCCGAAACTGGCCGGATATACAAGCACATCCTTCGATTTCTCCATCACCGCATAGTCGATGCTGATGTTTGGACATGTCGGGAATAGCTCGTCAACGACAGTTTGTTCATCGTTCTTATAGAAATGCGGCTCAATCTTATCGATAACAGCAGCCAGATCAGGTACTAGTTTTGCAATTGTGTTCACCACCATCTTCACGTTCCAGATGAAGATGCCTGCATTCCAATAATAACCGCCGTCAGACAAGTATTTCTTGGCTGTCTCAAGGTTCGGTTTCTCCTTGAAAGCCTCCACTTTCTGTATTTTCTCCTTAGAGTTGGCATCTATCGATTTGATATATCCATAGCCTGTCTCAGGACGTGTCGGCATCATTCCGAGTGTTACGATAACGTCGTTGTCCTTAGTATATTCAAGCGATTCCTTGATGACCTCCTGAAAATGTGGCACGTCGAGCACCAGATGGTCGGCAGGGGAGAACACGAGGTTTGCATCAGGATATTTTGAATAAATTTTACGGCTCACATATTCGATGCAAGGTGCTGTGTTGCGCATGCATGGTTCCATAAGTATCTGAGTCTCAGGCACTTCTGGAAGCTGTTCCATCACAATGTTCTTATATTTCTTAGACGTCACAATCCAGACATGGTCAGGACTGATGATACCTGCAAAACGTTCCACTGTAAGTTGAATCATGGTTTTTCCTATACCCATCACATCGATAAACTGCTTCGGTTTCTCAGGTATCGACATTGGCCAAAAACGTGAGCCCACGCCACCTGCCATGATTATAAGATGATTATTATTCATTTTTAACTATTTATCAATTTTAAAACATGTTTTACCTTCGCGATAAGCCTTTTCCCACTCCCAAGCGCTGCGCGTCATATCGTCGAGGCTGCGCTCAGCTTTCCATCCCAGTTCTTTGTTGGTGTATGTCGGGTCGGCCCAGATCTTCACGATGTCGCCAGTTCTGCGGCCCACAATCTCGTATTTCAGCTTCACGCCGTTGCTTCTTTCAAACGACTTTATGATATCCAACACTGAATATCCAGTGCCTGTTCCAACGTTAAACACCTCGAAACGAGCCTTCATCTTACCTTGAATCATGCGTTCTACAGCTTTTACATGGGCTTTTGCGAGGTCCATGATGTGAATGTAGTCGCGGATAGGAGTCCCATCAGGAGTGTCGTAGTCGTTGCCGAATACTCTCAGGAACGGACGGATGCCGTAAGCTGTCTGCGTGACATAAGGCATGAGGTTGGCAGGTACTCCAAACGGCAGCTCGCCGAGTTTTGCACTCTCGTGTGCCCCGACAGGATTGAAATAACGTAATGCGATGGCGTTCAGACCTTTATATGCTGTGATGCAGTCCTGCATTATCTCTTCAGCAATCTGTTTGGTGTTGCCGTATGGACACTCAGCCTTCTTGATAGGCGCCTTCTCCGATATCGGAAGATTCTCAGGATCAGGCTCGCCGTATACAGTGCATGAAGACGAGAAAACGAGATTTTGAACGCCGTATTTCTCCATTGACTCGAGAATGTTCATCAACGAATCAAGGTTGTTGCGGTAATATTTCAAAGGCTGTTCGACAGATTCTCCCACTGCCTTATGTGCAGCAAAATGAATGACGCCTTTTATATCTTGATGACGTTTGAAAAAATCATCGACTTTTACTCTGTCGGCGAGGTCAAACTGCTCAAACTCAGGGCGTTTTCCTGTGATGGAAGCAATAGCGTCGAGTGCCTCGATTCTCGAGTTAAACAAGGCGTCCACGATAATCACATCGTAGCCTTGCTGCTGCAGTTCCACTGTTGTGTGGGAACCTATGAATCCTGTTCCGCCTGTAACTAAAATCTTCATATCATCTCCATCCAAAAGGATGCTCGCTTAATGCTAATTTCGCCAGTGGATGGTAGTCGCCCACCAGTCCTATCGGCTTGGCGTTTCTAATCTCGTACACTATCTCGATGCAGTTTCTGGCCTCGGAAATCCTGAAGCCTTCGCCTGCAAGAATCTTCTCGTAACTCTTGGTATGCAGCTCGGTGAAACCGGCGCTGAACTCAAACTCTGAGCCGTCAATCATGATGGTCCTGTAGGTCTTTTTCTCTCCTTGAATGGCATTGGCTGGAAGCGTATCAGCGTTGATACTCAAAAAGTAACGCACTCTGGCTTTCGGCATCTCGAGATATCCAGCAACGCGGTCATGAGTCGAGATGTGTACCACGTTTTTCGTCACCGGACCGAATATCCACGAAAGCATGTCGTAGAAATGTATTCCGATGTTGGTGGCGATGCCTCCACTCTTATTCTCGTTGCCTTTCCAGGAGGTATAATACCAGTTGCCCCTTGCGGTGATATATGTCAGATCGACGTCGTATATCTTGTCTTTCGGACCTTCATCGATCTTCTTTTTCAATGCCACTATCGAATCATGGAGGCGCAACTGAAGTATAGTAAACGCTTTATGTCCAGTGCTTTGCTCCACCTTTTCGAGTGCGTCGATGTTCCATGGATTCAGCACCACCGGCTTCTCGCAGATGACGTCGGCACCGAGTCGCAAGCCATATCTGGTATGAGCGTCATGCAGATAGTTCGGCGTGCAAACGGTGACATAGTCGATATTCGTGCCACGTTCGATGAGACGTGTGTTGTGTCTATCGAAAAGCTCCTGTTCAGTGAAAAAAGCCGCATTTGGGAAATAGCTGTCCATGATGCCTACCGAATCGCTCTTGTCGTAGGCCGAAACCATGTTGTTTCCCGTGTCTTTTATCGCCTTCAGATGCCTTGGCGCGATATAACCTCCAACTCCGATAATCGCAAAATTTTTCATATTTTTGTTAAAATATCTTTATCTAACCTATATTTTCTTCCACACTCACATTTCAAATCTTTATTCAGTTTTTTTCCACACTCACAAACCCATCCTATCTGTCGTGCCGGCACTCCTGCCATCAGGGCGTAGTCCTTCACATCCTTAGTCACTACTGCTCCGGCAGCTATCAGCGCGCACTTTCCGACGGTATGTCCGCATACCACCGTGCTGTTGGCACCCAGTGACGCACCTTCTTTTATTAATGTCTTCGCATAAACGCCGTGCGCCGGAAAGTGCGCGCGTGGTGTCACGACGTTAGTAAATACGCAGCTCGGACCGCAGAAAACATTGTCTTCTATCTCCACTCCCTCATACACCGACACGTTATTCTGTATCCTGACGCCGTTTCCAATCTTCACATTGTTTCCTATGTTGACATTCTGTCCCAGCGAGCAGTCTTTTCCTATCACCGCACCTTTCTGGATATGACAGAAATGCCAGATTTTGGTGCCGTCGCCCACGACGGCACCTTCATCTATATAACTCGATTCGTGTTTAAAAAACATTATAAGTTGGCTTTTTCAATGTCTTTGAAATAGTTCACCGTACCGACTTTCAGCTCTTCTGTTGCAGCGTCGTCGCACACGATGATGCCTTTCGGATGCATCTGCAACGCGCTCACAGTGCAGAGATGGCAAACTCCACCCTCGATGGCTGCTGCCAAGGCACGGGCTTTGTTGTGACCGTTGGCGAGAATCATCACCTCGTCGCTGTCCATCACAGTACCGACACCGACTGTCAAAGCAGTCTTCGGCACCTTGTTGATGTCGTTCTCAAAGAAACGTGAGTTGGCAATGATGGTATCTGTCGTCAGCGACTTCACTCTTGTGCGTGATGTCAGCGATGAGCCAGGTTCGTTGAAGGCGATGTGGCCATCAGGACCGATGCCGCCCATAAACAGATGGATGCCGCCGTATTTCTTGATCTTGGCTTCATAGTCTGCACATTCTTTCTCAAGATCTTTAGCGTTTCCGTTGAGGATATTGACATTTTCTTTCTTAATGTCGATATGTTTGAAGAAGTTGTTCCACATGAATGAGTGGTAGCTCTCCGGGTGGTTTTCAGGAATATTTACATATTCGTCCATATTGAATGTCACCACGTTCTTAAACGACACCTTGCCGGCCTTGTAAGCCTTGATAAGGGCTTTGTAAGTGCCGATAGGCGTTGAGCCTGTTGGCAAGCCTAAGATGAAAGGCTTTTTTGCCGTTGGCTTGAATTCGTTGATTCTGCGGACGATATGATTTGCCGCCCACTGTGACATCTTGTCGTAATTAGGTTCAATTATTACTCTCATAGTTTTATAGTTTATAAGTTTATTTAATCAATTTTCTTGCATCGGCAATGTATTGCATAGCCTCTGCCGTCTCTTTTTTAATCTGCTTGACGAAGCTGTTGTCTTCTAATTTGCCGTTCACCGCGTCACGCTCAGCCTCGTTGCGGAATGTCGAGTTACGGATGACGTTTTCGTAGTCTTTCTTTCTCGAGATATAAACCTGATCGCATACGTACTGAAGCACTTTCTCACCTCTGTTCAACGCGTCGTTGAATATCTCTTTTGTCAAAGAAGGACACTTATCGTAGATGAATCTCAAAGCCTGATAGCAGTGTAACAGCTTGTCGGTCTGATACTTAGTCCACAGCTCGTTGTAACGGTTGTGGATGTCTTCCCAACTGTCGAGAGTGCCGTTGCAGATATCGTCGATGAGCTTCTCAAGGTCGTCTTCAGTCACAAGCTGACCACCGAGGTTGATCCATTCACGCTGACGGACGTTGGTGAGGTGCTTGCACATCTGTTCAAACGTCTCCTTCGGATGAATCTCCATGTAAGCAACGAGGTTCTTCACCGAATAATAGATTATCATATCTTCGTAGGCATGATATGCCTCGTATGGCTTGAGTATCACTACCTTGCGATGTGACTTCTCCATATCTTCACCGAGGACTTCCAGCCCTTTCACCACGTTCTTGTCACCGTTGAGGAGCTTATGTCCAAGGTCACGCAAGTCGTAATATTCTCTATCGGTCGACTCGCCCTTAGAGCGCAGATAAGCCTTGGCCGTCCACACCTCGAGGAGCTTGCGTCCTGCGATGACTTCTTCCATGGTATCGGGCGCAAACGTCTCAAACTCAATGTTTTGAATGCGGCGTTTACGCTTGTCGCGTTTCTGATATTTCGAGGTGTTACGTGCGATGGCGTACATGTTGTACATCCACCAGTATGCCGGCATCACCTCGAGCTGGTCTTTGGAAACGTTGTTGTTGACCAGCGCAAACGGCAGACGGATGTTCATCTCGTTAGGATAATCGGCCTTCGAGAGGAGCGTGAACGACGCGAACTTCGACGAGTGTTTGACACTGGAACAAAGTCCCGGCCAGAAGCCGCGTTTCGCCACGATCTCACCGTCTGTTGCACGGCTGTTATGGTTAGATCCGAGTGTAGCACCAGCGGCCATGTTGCTCTGTCCCATAACGCAAGCTGCGATGAGGAACGAGTTGTTGTGATGCTGTTCGTGTGCAGGGAATATCAGGTTGTTCAACACCTCGCAGCACGAGATGGTGGAGTTGTCGCCTAACACTGAATAAATGACACGTGCTCCGTATTTCAGGTTACAGTTGTCGCCGATGACAAACCTTGCTGCCACCACCGAGTAGAAGATACGGCAGCCGTAGCCCACGATGCCGTTGACGAGGATCACGCCTTCGCCAATCTGCGACGGCTCTTCCTCCGATGAGTTGATGGTGATGTTTTTCAGCTTGTTAGCACCTTTGATGTAACAACACGGACCGATCTTAGCGTCTTTGATAATCCAAGAGTTCTTGATGACGCATCCTTCGCCGATAGTGCCGTAATAGCCTCTATGGCTGTCGTGCGACTTCTGTGTGATCTCAAACAGACGGTCCTGAAGCTTCTGGATATCAGTGTATTTCGCCCATAGATAAGCGTCGGCGGTGATCATGCCGTCGAAAGGCAATATCTTACGTCCACCGGCTTCGTTCATCACCTCGAGCCACACTCGCACATCCTCAGGCTCGCCGTCTTTCAAGATGCCGTTACCAAACTTCGAGTGGTCGGTGCACGAAATCTCATGTATGTTAAAGAGTATACAACGGTCGCCGATGATGTAATTTGCAATGTAATGCACGTCGTGGATAGCCACATAGTCGCCAATATCACACGAGATGATGGTGCTGTCGGTGATACCGCACGTCATCTTCAAGTCATGATATTGAAGCATCACGTTTTTTATGGTTCCTATCCGCACTAAACCATAAAAACGGTTGTTTTTAACCAGATTGGTGTCGAATTCGTCGGTGACTAGGATGTCGTCCCAACTGGTGGCAGTGTTGCTGTTCTTCACCAGACGCTCTATCTCGTCGGAACGCAAGTGACGCCAGCCGTTTTCCGGTTTCTTAACCTGCTGGTTTCTGAAATGGTATTCATCGAGACCGTCCTTAAGATATTTCTTGTCGACGAAATTCTCGTAAATACTTTCATATGGTAATAATGTTACTTTTTCCATTTTCTTAAAATTTTAGGGTTCAATAATTACTCTCATGCGTATAAAAACCCTAGAATCACGGCCAAGGGGTGACTACCTGTGCATACCTGCACTTCGATTTTACTATATGTGATAATTTACCTTTTATCATACATCTCTTCGTAATATTTCTGATAATCGCCGCTCGTCACGTTATCCATCCACGCTTGATTCTCCAAATACCATTTCACGGTCTTTTCAATACCTTCTTCGAATTGTAACGATGGCTCCCAGCCTAATTCTTCGTGTAATTTAGTCGAGTCGATGGCATATCGCATGTCGTGACCCGCTCTGTCAGTGACAAAGGTGATAAGATTCAAATCTTCACCTTCTTTTCTGCCTAAAAGCCTGTCGACGGTGTTTATTATGACCTTAATCAGGTCGATGTTTTTCCATTCGTTGAAACCTCCGATGTTATACGTCTCGGCTATTTTTCCTTTATGGAAAATGAGGTCGATGGCTCGGGCATGGTCTTCAACGTACAACCAGTCGCGGACGTTCTCTCCTTTGCCGTAAACCGGAAGTGGTTTTTTGTGTCGTATATTATTGATAAACAACGGGATAAGCTTTTCTGGGAACTGGTACGGTCCGTAGTTGTTCGAACAGTTCGTCACTATCGTAGGCATGCCATAGGTGTCATGAAATGCTCTCACGAAATGGTCAGAACTCGCCTTTGACGCTGAATATGGACTGTGTGGGTTGTAGCGAGTCTCTTCAGTGAAAAGGGTGCCGTCAAACTCCAGCGCGCCATACACCTCATCGGTTGAGATATGATAAAAACGCTTGCCTTCCCAATCGCCGTTCCACGATAACTTCGCGGCCTGCAGCAACGACAGAGTTCCTATGACGTTGGTCTTGGCGAAAGTAAACGGGTCCTTGATAGACCGATCCACATGACTCTCGGCCGCGAGATGAATCACCCCGTCGATGTTATATTTCTTGAAGATGTCCATAATGGTCTCAAAGTCACAGATATCAGCCTTCTCGAATGTGTAGTTCGGCTTGTTCTCGATGTCTTTGAGGTTTGCGAGGTTGCCCGCATATGTTAGCTTATCGACGTTAACGATATGATAATCAGGATATTTGTTCACAAAAAGCCGCACAACGTGACTTCCAATGAATCCTGCTCCGCCGGTGATGATGATGTTTTTCATATTCTATTAACGCAGATTTTTAATGAGTCTTTCCAATATGGAATCGTTATATTCAATTCTTTCTTAATTTTCGTCTTGTCGAGCACTGAATAGCTCGGACGCTTGACTTTGCTCGGGAATTCGTCGCTATGACACGGCTGAATGTCGCACTTGTTACCGCTCAGCTCGCATATCTCCTTGGCGAAGTCGTACCAGCTCGTAACTCCTTCATTACTAAAGTTGTAAAGGCTATTAGCTGTTGGCCATTGGCCGTTGGCATTTTTTAATTTTTCGATAAAAACAGCTATCACATTAGCAAGGTCGAGAGCGTACGTCGGGGTTCCCACTTGGTCGAAAACCACTTTCAGACTGTCACGTTCTGCTGTCAGCTTGCGCATCGTCTTCACGAAGTTGTTTCCAAACTCGCTGTAAAGCCAGGCAGTGCGGATGATGATATGTCTGCATCCCACTTTCTCGATGGCTTGCTCACCATGCAGCTTGCTTCTACCGTATGCTCCCGTCGGATTCGCAGGCTCCGTCTCCGTTCTGGGAGTGTTGCCCTCATTGCCGCCAAAGACATAATCCGTCGAGATGTGGATGAGCATGGCGTCGTTGTCTTTACACGCCTCAGCGAGATATTCAACTGCCGTTGCGTTGAGTTTTTCGGCAAACACAGGCTCGTCTTCAGCTTTGTCGACGTTGGTATACGCCGCGCAGTTGACAATAACATCGATTTTCTCGCGTTTCACACAGTCCATCACAGCTTTTTTGTCGAGAATGTCGAGGTCCTCCACATCGGTGAAGATGTAGCGGTCGGATGAGTTCTTCGAAACTATCCGCATCTCGTTGCCGAGCTGACCGTTGGCGCCTGTGACTAATATATTCATCTCTTATTTCTCAAAAACAAATGGCGAATCGAAATCTTTAAACAGAGTGTGATGCTTGTCTTTTTCCGACAGAATCACCTGCTTTTCCGATATCAACCAGTTGATATTCAAATCCTTATCATCCCATTGTAATGCTCCTTCGCTCTGCGGAGCGTAGTAGTTGTCGCATTTGTACTGGAAGATGGCAGTCTCGCTCAACACCGAGAAACCGTGGGCGAATCCGCGCGGGATGAAGAACATTCTGTGGTTGTCTTCCGACAGCTCACAAGCCACGTGCTGTCCGTATGTCGGCGAGCCTTTGCGGATGTCAACAGCCACATCGAGGACCTTGCCTCTGACACAACGCACGAGCTTGGCCTGGGCGAACGGAGGCGCCTGAAAATGCAGTCCTCTCAGCACGCCGAAACACGACTTCGACTCGTTGTCCTGAACAAAAACGGTGTTAATCCCAAGTCTCTCTAACTCTCTCTGCGAGAACGACTCAAAGAAATATCCTCTCTCGTCACCGAACACCTTCGGTTCAATTATTACCACTCCTTCGATACCCGTTTTAATGATTTTCATCTCTCAAAAATGTACAAATAACCTGCAAAAATACATATTTAAATTTTAATATCAAAGGAAAAAATGAAAAAAACGTCATTTCGACTGAAGTGAAATGAAATGGAATGGAGACCTGAGCTTGCGAAAGCATTCACCAGAGGCGAATGCACTCGCATTGATAGATCCCCGGCCTCTCCCAAAATAGAAAAAAGTATCTTTTGGTCGAATTTTTCCGAATTTCGTCACAAATAGCTGAATTTCGTCACAAAATAGTGTCAAAAGGTCGAATTTTTACTTTGAAGATAAAAAATCTTTTAACTTTTTAACTTTTAACTTTTAACTATTTTGTATTTTTGCAGAAAAATAAAAAAACATGATTCTTTGTTTGGAAACTGCTACACCGTCGTGTTCGGTGGCTCTGGTGCATAATGGCGAGGTTTTGGCTTGCGAGGAAGACCCCAAAGGCCAGAATCATTCCGAAAAGATTACGCTTTTTATCGATAAAGTGATGAAAAAAGCCGACATCTCCTATTCTCAACTCGACGCTGTCGCCGTCAGCATGGGACCAGGCTCTTACACTGGACTCCGCATCGGCGTGAGCACCGCCAAAGGCATCTGCTACGCTGTTTCCAAACCGTTAATTGCTGTTGAAACATTGCATGCGATGGCAAATGGTGGAAGAAACGTCATTTCGACCGAGCGCAACGAGCGGAGAAATCTCCTGCTGATTCCGGCCATCGACGCCCGCCGCATGGAGGTCTACGCCGCCATCTTCGACGAAAACGTCAACAAAATAAAGGACACCGAAGCCATCATCATCGATGAGAACTCATTCTCTGATTTGAAAAAAGACCATCATCTCTATCTCTTCGGCGACGGTGCCGATAAATGCGCCGAACTCTTCGAAAACGACGATAGAATCACCGTAATCAAAGAGTTCTACTGCTCAGCGAAGTACATGAACGTCATCGCGCAACGTAAACTCGACACCAAAGACTTCGTCGATGTGGCTTATTTCGAGCCGTTCTATCTTAAGGACTTCGTCCCAGGAACCCCTACAGTCAAGGGTTTACACTGATTCTGCTTCCGTTTGAATATGCTCCAAATTCAGGTGCATACTGGCACTGAATCTGCGCATAACCTGCGCTGAAACTGCCGTCTTTTGTCACGTATAACTCGTATGAAACAGTGTGTTTTCCTTTCGGGAGATACTCAATGAAATACTCCATCGACACGTCGGTGGTGCTTTGATAATACCACAATCCGTCGTTCCAGTGATATCTTGAGAGTTGCTCCACGGGCTCGAAGCAGGCACCGCGCAAGTCTTTGAGATACACAAACTCCATGTCCTGACTGTTTTCAAAAGTGATCTCAACCTTGACTTTATCACCGACTTTGACGTTTTCAGGCACTATAATCTCTCGTTTGATCTTCATCTCGTCGTTATGCTTCTGCACCTTGTCGATAGGCACGAAATACTGACGGAACACACCTCCCCACACCACGTGATTCGAGTGGTTTTCAACCATCACCTTGACGCTGTCATCGTTAACAGTCATTGAGGCTTCCGCGCTTTCGGCACTCCAGTTGGTACCACGGTTCATGAGGGCGAAGATGGCCTCCACGGTGGCACGCTCGTTCTCCCACATATTAGTGCGTTTCTGGGTCAGAATCCACAGACGCATGTTGTCGATCTCATCAGCCTTAAGCTCGATCTCGTTGAACGCCTCCAAAATCCTCGCCTCGCTCTCCACGCTGATATAACGCCAGTACATCCCGAGCTCGTTCTTGATTGCGCGCTCACGCAGCGACTTAACGACCAACTTGGCGACCTCACCGTGACCGTTTCTGTTGAGAATCAGAGCGATATAAGCCTGCTCTTCTACGTTGAAACGTCTCCAGTCTTTGTATAACTTCTTGATATAGAAATCTTTAGCCTCATCGAAATCTTTGTCGGTCTTGTATGTGAAATAACTCATCGCGAAGAGGTCCTTCATCGTCATGAAGTCGCAAACGGCGTTGTCTTTCTTCTTCTGAGTGTCGAGCTTTTTATATCTCGTAACCACTTCATTTTCAAGGAAATGGAAGGCTTTTTCAGTCATCTCTGAATCATCGCCCAGACGACCGAGTCCGCACAGGATATACTGTGTGATATACTCGCTTTCAGGCATGCCGTCAATCCAAGACCAACCACCGTTGACGGTCTGTTTCTTCTCTAGGATGCTCAACGCCGATGCGATGTTTTTGTCAATGGCTTCTGTGTCAAAGAGTTTTGCGACGTTGGCGCGTTGCTTAGCCTCGCTCTTGGCTTCGAGAACCCATGGCGTCTCCTTCAGTAAGATAGCCTTCACGTCTTCGTTTTTCTGCAGCTCCGACAAGGTGTCGTCTTCGTGACCTGCCAGCATTTCCTTTATGTTCGGGTTATTAGCGATGATCTCTTGAGCCATCTTGTTGGTAAAATATCTCTGGAAGGCAGTGGTGGCATATTTCTCATCGCCATCGGCGAGATATGGCAACGCCTGAATCGCGTAGAATATAGGATTTGCGTTGAAACTAAGTTTAACGTCATGGTTGCGTTCGTCTGTGTTTTTGATATTAAACTCGAATTCATCGTTAGTATTGGCCTTCGTTGTGAATGAATATGTCTGTGTCATAAACACTTCGGTGCTCAACACTGGCAACAGATGTTGTTCCGCGTCGCTGAAACCGTCAGTGATTGCTGAGAAACGGAATGTCAGCACTCCGAGGTCTTTTTGCATCGCAACTTTCCAGCGCACTCTACGGCTTTGTCCGGCCGGGACCTTCATGTGTTTGATGTCTTGAGCTAAAATCAGGTCGACAGGATGTTCGTTTTCATCAAAAATCTCAAGTTTTGCTTCAGGATAAGCCATTTTGTCACTCATATTTATGACGTTGGCGGCGATCCAGAGCGTGTCTTCGTCGTAGGCGAACCTCGGCATGTCGGCCATAATCATCAGCGGCTGCTGAGTGACGACAGTAGTTTCATAGTTACCGACTTTTAAGTCTTTGGTGTATGATAAAACCTTGAAATTCCAGCGTGTCAACGCGTCAGGCATGGTGAAAGTGAAGGTCACATCGCCGTTTGCGTCTGTTTTTAAGTTGGGATAGAAGAATGCTGTCTCGTTGAAGTCCTTTCTTATCTTCGCAGGTTTGGTTTTTTGTTTTTGCTGTTTTTCCTCACCACCACTAGTCACAACGCTTTCATCTGCCGTAGCTTCTTCAGTTTTATAATACACTTCTGCTTCTGCAACCTCAACCTCCAGTGCATCATATACAACTGAGTTTTTCGCCAAGATGTTTCTGCTGCGATAACCGTACCAGCGATGCGGAAGCAGCGGCAAATCTGAATAAACGCTGTTTTCCTCGATAAAGAAACGCGAAATGTAATAATACTGCGATTTCCGCTTCGTGTCAAAGCTTCTGTCCGACATGATAGTACTGCTCGCCGGTATCGACGGCAGGGTGTTGAACAACCAGTTGAGCGAAGCGAAATTATCGAGAGCGGCGTCGTACATCACAGCAAACACTGGCACTTCCATAGGTTTACCTTTATAATCCTTCACCGTCACGCTCCATGTCTCCTCTGAACCCGGCAAGATCTTATTACGCTCTGTGTTCAACACTATGTCCAACTTCATGTTGTCAAAAGGTACCTCAACATAGTCGATATGTCGCATCTCGGTGTTGTATATCACCAGCGCCACCTGGAAATCCAGACGACCTCGGTCTTCCTCCTTCACCTTGTACGAGAACTTATATATGCTGTTATTCAAGCTTACGCGCTCTGACTTGAGAATCTTCTTGCCGCTCTTCACCATCACCAGTGCCGACACATTCTTTTCAGACGATCCGACGTAATAATTTATCGTCTCGCCAGGCTGGGCTGTGGTCTTGTCGATATTCGTCCAAAGCATTGATTTATAAGGCATCTTCTTGGATTTTATATCGTACACGATATATTTTTTTGAGAAGGCCGAAAGGGTGTCATCAACTGAGCGAAGCTCAATAATATATTGTGCTGGTGTTAATTTCTTATCCTGCAAAAGCTTTGCTTTGCCATCGACATCTAAAACTCCTTGATAAACGATTTCTTTGGTGATGTTTTCTTTAGCATAATAATCGAATTTCGGGAAGAGGGCTTTAAGCATGACATCGTTCAAGATCTTTCTGTCAAAATCGCCTAAATCTCTTGAATAGCGGTCGATATCGTTGATTTTATAAATCTTGTATTCCACTTTTGTGCTTGCCGGTTTTCCACTGACATTCGTCACATTGACATTTAAGTTGTTAAAGTCGTTAACATCGACGGTCTCGTTGTTGTTTGACAGCGAGATGTCATATTTATTATAGGTGGCGACGATTCTGAAACTGCCTCTCTGCGACTCGCCCTGCTTATTTGTGGCCGTCACTTCAATCTCATAAGTGTATTGCGGGATGTTGATAACAGGCACATAATCTGACGGCTTCAACTTAAAATCGATGTTAAACGTGCCATCGGCTGCAGTAACGCTCTCACCTAATGCAATGGTCTCATCGTCGACATAATATGGCACCCAGTCCCAGAAACGGAACGGGAATAATGTCTTTCTGACGATTTGATATTTGAATTCTATGTTGTCGAGACCGAAGCCTGAGAGTGCTGCCACTTTGCCCATAACGGCAACGCTGTCGCCGATTTTATATTCTTTTTCAGGCGATTCGAAAGTCACCTCGAAAGTTGGACGTTTATACTCTTCAACCTGAACATACATCGAGTTGTGCTCGCCGATAAGATAATAATAACCGTTGACTCTGTCGGTCGGAATGGTGAAACTGCCGCTTATCATACCATATTCGTTGGTTGTAAGTCGCAGGGTGTCAATGGCTTGCATATTTGGATCTTCAAAGTAGATGTAAGTCTCGTAATTTGGAACCACTTCCCTGGTCTTCGAGTTCCCACGAAACACTATGCAGCTGAACTGCACTGTCTGTCCGGGACGGTAGATGGCGCGGTCGGTGAAAATCCTGCTTTGAATTGTGAGATTTGGATTTACATAGTTTTTATAATAGTTAAACAGACTTGTCGACATCAAGGTGTCGTCGTCGTGGTAAAGATCGATGAAATATCTGTTATTATTATTACTCGGAGCAGCGATGTATCCGGTTTTGTCGCTCACTGCCTCACCCAGATCTTTGCGTTCGTACGATTTGGTTTTATACGAATAGTTACGTTCCGAAAAATGCGCTTTGACGTTGCTCATCGGTTGTCCTGTCTCGCGATTCACCACATAAAGATTTAGGCCATCTTCAGTCTCAAGATTGAAAAATGCGAGGTCGCTAACCTGGAAAGACGTGACAATAAGGTCTTCGATGTCTTTGAAACTATTGTTATTTGAGAAAACGAGATAATAGATACCATACTGTAGAGCTGGCAACGCGATAAGCGTCGAATGCTCGCAATAGTCAGTTTCTGATGGCAGTTTAACCACATTTTCAATAACTGGCTTTTTGTTTAAGAGAGTCGAATACAGTTTTTCTGTGTCAATTTGAGAGAAATTGAAAAACTCATTCGACGACACCTTGTACAATCTATATGTGGGATTTGTCGTGTTACGATAAGTGAGGCCCACAGGGATGCTTTGCTCGGCTACGTAAACATCGTTCAGCTCAACTGATACGCTTTTCTTTTTAAGGCTGGCGAGAAACTCCACACATTGCTTGTAAAGAGGATGTGTTTTATCGAGCAACAACATGGTTTCGTCGCACAGTTTTTTGGCTTCAACGTATTCTCTTTTATATGTGAGATACTCGATTTGTTTTATTTTAATCTTCGCAACAAATTCGTTATCATCGCATTCCGATGCCAAAGCCGCATATTTTTCATAATCTTCATCATTATAAAGATTTCCGAGCTGCTTCAACCTATTATTATAATAAGCTTTGGTGAAGTTGTTTTCAAGGTCGAAGGCAAGAAGCTTGTCATAAAGCTCGTTTTCGAAGCTATAATAATGGTAATTGCCTATCAGACAATGCATTACGTAGTCGTAAAGCGTCGGTTCGAGCTCGATGTCGAACACGGTGTGGTCGTTTCCCGACTGGAAAAGGTCGGCGTATTGCTCCATCGAAACGGCCTTGATGAAATCGTCGTCTTGGTACGCTAAAACATCATCGTATTTATACTTATACTTGGCTATTTCGACGTTCAGGATCACCTGCGAAGCCTTGGAGAGCTTGGGAAGATATGACTTGCAATATCCTACAATGGTATCTTCGGGATTCTCCTCTTTCATGTTGAGGATATCACTTCGGCGGAGCACTGTCTTGAGCAGCTGCACGTCGTTTTTATCCTTCAGCGCCTGTTTTTCGATTTTATTCAGCACTTTTTCGGCCGATTCAGGAAGCAGGTTGGAGATGTTTTCATCGTACTCCTTCCACATCTTCTGATAGTCTTGAGCGTTGACAGTCAATGATATAGCTAACGCTATTATGAAAAATGCGATTCTTTTCATAGCAATAAAATTTATTCAGTAAAATAATAACAAAAATCGTGCCAAATTATTGTTGCTCTTGGGCTTTCTCCGACATCGCTTTCTTGTAGCACTCGCGGCATAGCGGTTCATAGCTCTCGGTTTCACCTAAAACCACGAGTTTGTCGCCGGCGATCTTACGATAGGAATATTGTGCAAGACTACCGCAGCGCATGCAGATGGCGTGTACCTTGGTGACGTCTTCGGCTATCGCCATAAGCTGAGGCATCGGACCGAAAGGCTTACCCATGAAGTCCATGTCGAGACCGGCTACCACAACTCTAATTCCTTGATTAGCAAGCTGTTGACATACATCGATGAGCTCGTTGCCGAAGAACTGAGCCTCGTCGATGCCGATAACGTCGCATTCGTTGGAATAAAAAAGAATCTGCTGAGCGTTTTCCACTGGGATGGAATGCAGAGCGTTGGAATTATGCGACACCACGTCCTCTTCAGAGTATCTCGTATCGATTCCCGGCTTGAAGATTTCGACCCTTAACTTGGCGATGCGGGCACGGTTCAGACGACGAATCAACTCTTCGGTTTTACCCGAAAACATTGAGCCGCATACAACCTCAATCCATCCTTGCGATTTATTATGAGAATCTTTTTCAAGAAACATATACGACGCGTTTAAATTTTTTATAATTTTGTAGCTACAAAAATAGGTAATTTTATCATGGAAACACAAAAAAATGATGAAAAAAATATCGTGCTTGAGCTGAAACACCAGCTGGGCCGCATGATGGTGCAGGTTGACTATATGTATCGCAACGACCGTGAGATGAGCCGTCTGGACCTCGACATTATGATGGAACGCACCCGCGATTTGTACGATTTGCTGTGCGATTACCAGGCTGGGGAATATCATCATTCGCCCGCTGAAGAAATTGACGAAGATGAGCCAATAAAAACCGAAATTAACGAAGGTGGCGAGCTGATAAACCGAGATGTCGATTTCGAGATAGAAACGCCGGTCTCGCCGAAAAATGACCCGGATTTCTGTGACGACGAACACGAAATTCACAATCCTGAAATGATTGACGAAATCCCTGACACAATCGATGCCGAACCAACGGATGAACCCGCTGCAACGGTTGACGGAACATCCGATGAACCCGTTGAAACCCCCGATGAAACCCCTGTAGGGGCGAATGATGATTCGCCCGCTGACGAACCAATGGATGAACCTGTTGCTGAAGATGAAGACGAGGACTGGGAAGATGAAGATGATCAGCCATTTCATGTTGAAGAGCCTGAAGACAACAGTCTGGCAGCCCGTTTACAGCGCACACCTGTCACTGACATCAGATTAGCATTGGGTATTAACGATAAAGTTATGATTATAAATGAGTTGTTTATGGGTTCGGTGGAACGCTACAATAAATCCATCGATGCTTTGAACGACTTCCCGACGCTCTCGGGCGCAAGAGTTTACATGAGTGAGCTGCAGATCGAGCTTCAATGGGACACAGAATCTCAAGCATATAAGATGCTAAATGATCTAGTAGAGAGAAGATTTGTTTAATCGTCATGAAGTTATACTTAGTTCCCACCCCGATTGGTAACCTCGAGGATATCACCTTGAGGGCGTTACGTGTCCTTCGTGAGGAGGTCGACGTGATTCTCGCCGAGGACACTCGTACGAGCGGTAACTTGTTGAAACATTACGAGATAAGCAAGCCGATGCAGGCTTTCCATCTCAACAACGAGCACGTGGTGGTGGAACGTATTGCCGAACGCATCGCCAACGGCGAACGCATGGCTTTGGTCACCGACGCCGGCACTCCGGCCATCTCCGACCCAGGCTTCATGCTGGTGCGTGAATGCATCCGTCGCGGTGTGGAAGTCGAATGTCTCCCAGGAGCCACGGCCTTCGTGCCGGCTCTCGTCAACTCGGGACTGGCGGCCGACCATTTCATATTCGAAGGATTCCTTCCACATAAGAAAGGACGTCAGACGAAGATAAGGCAAATCGTTGAGAATGAATACACTACTATATTGTATGAGTCGCCATTCAGGTTGGTGAAGACACTCGAACAGCTGGCTGAGGCTGCCAGTCCCGACAGAAAGGTCTCGGTAGCCCGTGAGTTGACTAAGATACACGAGGAGAACGTGCGCGGTACTCTCGATGAGGTGATAAGATATTTTAAACAGAAAGAAGTCAAAGGAGAAATTGTGATCGTTCTTGAAGGTAAAGACGGATCGAATTCGTCCGAATCGACGACGGAGTAAAACATGCATTTTTCGACCTTTTGACACTATTTTGTGACGAAATTCCGCTATTTGTGACGAAATTCGGAAAAATTCGACCAAAAGAGACTTTTTGTCTGAAACGAAAAACGGTTTTTTTTCGTCATTTCGAGCGAAACTGAACGAAGTGAAGTGTAGTCGAGAAATCCTCCATCCGAAAAAGCTTATTCTAAAAAGGATTTCTCCATTTCGCTGCGCTTCAGTCGAAATGACGATGTTGATTGACAATAACTACTAATGAATATGAAAAGAGTTGTATTTACATTTGTGATTGTTCTTGCAACCATAAATATGGTCGCTCAGGACAACGGGAAGACCTTAAATGAAAAAGGTGAAATCATCAAGAAAGGCTGGAACTTCGGACCGCTTCCAGTGGTAGGATTCAACAGCGACCTCGGGTTCCAATATGGCGCCTGCGTCGACATCTTCAACTACGGCGATGGCTCGAAATATCCGGGCTACGACTTCAAGATCAACTTTGAGGTGTCGACCTACACCAAGGGCTCGAGCATCTTCCGCTCGTATTCTTACTGGAACAACGTCATTCCCAAAGGTGTGCTTTTTGCCGATTTCGGATATTTTATCGATAAAAAATTCGACTTTTATGGTTTCAACGGATATGCTTCGCCATATTATAAGGATTTGGCCGTGAATATAGATAGGGAAGCCAATTATTATGATTTTTCCCCAGGTATGGTTAGCGAGCCTGGAATGAAAGAAAGTGGTTTTTATGCGATGGACAGAAGGCAGTTCCGTGCTGTTATCAGCATGCAGCAGCAGATTGGAAATGTGAAAAATTTGTATTACGGATTAGGGTTGGCATATTATAATTATGACAATAATAGATTGAATATCAAAAAATATGAAGATCAATACACGCTTTATGATTTCTATATAATGAGCGGTCTTATTCGTCCAGATGAAAGCGATGGCAACGTGACAGAGTTTAAGGCTGGAATCATTTACGATTCGAAGGATTTTGTAAACGATCCAACGAGAGGAATATATTTCGAGGCAACATTTGCTGTTGCTTCTGATTTAATTAAAAGAACTGTTGATGGACTTGACAAATCAACAGGTAAAATTGTAAATAACAGAAATTACTATGACCACTTGACATTTACTGGAGTTTTTCATCATTACATCCCGATTGTCGGAGATAAGTTGACATTCTGCTATCGTTTGGGCGCTCAGAACGTGTTGGCTGGTGACATCCCGTTTTACGCGATGATGAACACCAATTTGATGTTTTACAAGAAGATATACACTGAGGCGTATGGTGGTTCGACAACTGGTCGAGGCATCAAGAGAAACAGTGTCATCGGACAAGGCGTGGCGTGGATGAACGTGGAGTTGCGTTGGAGGATTGCCAACTTCAAGTTCATAAACCAAAACTGGTGTGTGGCGCTTAACCCCATGTTCGACGCAGGCATGGTGACACAGTCTTTCCGTCTGGAAGAACAGAAAGCCGCGATGGATCTGATAAAAGAACATCTCAGCTATGAGACGGAAGAAGAATACAACCTTTTATACAGCGGCAAAAGCGAAGGTCTCCACACCTCAGCGGGATGCGGCTTGAAGCTCATCATGAACAAAAACTTCGTGGTGTCGGCAGAGTTCGCCAAAGCTCTCGACAAGCTTGACGGCGAAGGAATGAGGTCATATATAGGATTTAACTATATATTCTAACGTTATTTTTTTCTGAAGAAACTCAGGATAAACAGCGCAACGGCACATCCAATGAGGCCGAACAGCTGCCATGTCCACGGATTGGGACTGACCTCTTCTTCATATATCGCCATGCGGGTTTTCACCGACTGGATGATGGCTTTGGAGCTGTAAGTGGCACCGCTGACAGCGTCAAGGTCGAGGTCGATGGCTTCCTTCGGCGTCAGACCGTAGAAGTTTTCGACGAGTTCGGCATCGGTGACTTTATCAAGAAAACGTGGAGTCTCCTCATTGTCAAGGATGACGATGCTCTCGATTCTACCATCTACCATGTTGATTTCCATAGGGATAGCGCCGTTGAAACCTATGATGTCCTGGCAATATTCGGCTGTGTAAAGGGTGCCGGTGCCAGAATTGTTCAAATCATGATTTCCGAAACGGTCGATGCCGAACATCACGGCAAAGAACCCGAGAGCGATTGCAAAAAAGTAGTTTAAGAATTTGACCATAGTATTATAATTTGTATAATTTCATAATTAAACGTCATTTCGACTGAAGCGAAGCGAAATGGAGACCTGAGCTTTGCGAAAGCATTCACCTCTGGTGAATAAATCCTCTATAAGATAAAACGCAGAAGTAAAGAGGATTATTCCGCTTCGCTCGAAATGACGAACAAAAATACAAAAATTCTTCCATATGAATAAAATTTTGTAACTTTGCGTTTTAATTTTTAGGATATGGGTAAGATTCAGGACGACAACAGACTATATTCTTTGTGCAGATATTTCGTTGATCATCATACGCGTAGATGCTTCACTCGGATTAAGATAGTGGGCCAGGAGAACATCCCTACCGACGGAGCCGTTGTCTTTGGCTCGAACCACTGCAATGCCTTGATGGATGCTCTCGTCCTTCTGCGTACTACGCGACAGAAGAAGGTGTTCATTGCGAGAGGCGATATCTTCCAAAATCCGAAGACTGCCAAGATTTTGAAATGGCTGAGGATACTGCCGATTTTCCGAATCAGAGACGGCATCGGTGCGGTGCGTGACAAAAACGGCGACACCATGGACCAGGCTGTCGATGTCATGCGTGATCAAGTGCCGTTGTATCTGTTCCCGGAGGCCACGCACCGCACCATGCATTCGTTGCGGCAGCTGAGCAAAGGTATCTTCCACATCGCTCTCGACGCGAACCGTCAGTTTGGTCATGAGAAACCTGTGTATATCGTGCCCGTGGGACTCGAATATGGCGATTATTTCCGTTTCCGCTCGACAGTGTTGGTGAGCTACGGCAAGCCAATCAACGTGACGGAATATATGAAGGAACACGAAGATGAGAATGAGGCCGTGATAATCAATAACTTAAAGGCGATGCTCACCGAGAGGATGGCTGAACTCATCTCATTCGTGCCCGATGATCCTGACTACGACGCCATCTGGGAGATGACGAAGATTAAAGTCGGGAGACGTCCGTGCGATTTGAAACAACAGATGATTAAGAATAAGGAGAAGATAGCGAAAATCGTTGAGTTCAGAGATAAAGAATTTGAAAAGGCGAAGTCGGTATTCGAAAAAGTAAGGGAGTTCACGAAGAAACGTCGCGAGAAGCACATCTCAGTGAAGGCGGTGGCTCGAAACGCTTCGTTTGGCATGACATTGCTGAAGTCGTTGCTGGCAATCATCGGACTTCCGGTTTTTGTAGCTGCAGCTGTGGTGACAAGTCCGATTTGGATAGTCTCATTGTTAATTATCAGCGGGTTGAAAGACCCGGCATTCCGCAACACCGTCAATATGGGAGTGGAGTTTGTGCTTCATCCTTTGATCTCAGCTATTGGCGTGACACTATTGTTCTGTCTCGCACCATGGGAGATTGCGGTTTTAGGTACGATATTCCTTTATTTCAGCTATGTTTTCTTCATCGATTACAAGGAGTTTTTCAGAATTCTCGCCTCCGACTGGCGCTGGCTTTTCTACAGAAAAATGATGCCTGAGATATAAAATTTTCATTGTTTATATTTATTTAACAAAAAAGTCTTATCTTTGTAGATTAAACAGATAAGGCTTTTTTTATTGGTTCGCTTTTGTGACCCAAGTGGCGAAGCTGTATAGAGAAGTCATGTAACTTTTTAATTGTCAATTGTTTATATATGAGCAAAATTTTTGAAGGACTGAGGCCATTTCAAAAAGCGGAGTTGCTGATAATGATGTTTTTGGCGTTTGCGATACCGTTTTACTGGCTCGCGGCGCAATATTTTGAGGTGGCGTTGTTTGTTTGCGCAGTCTTGAAACTCATTTTTGACCAGAAATTCAAGCTCAATGAGGAACAGCTTAAGTTCAAATGGGCATATATTGTTTTTGCTTTGACGTGGCTCATCTATTTCATCGGGATGTTTTGGACGCAGAACACTTCGGTAGGATGGGCGCAGGTGAGCAAGAAGCTCGGATTCTTGATTTTCCCAGTGATATTTATCATTTCCGACATGTCGTATATGAACAGAAGCAGGCTTAAGGCGATAGGCAACGCCTTGATATTGGGATGCATACTGTTCTTCTTGATGAATGTGGTTTATGCCGCTTACGACGTTATTTTCAACGGTGAGTCGACGGGTAGGTTCTTCGATCAGGATCTGATGAAATGGTATTATGTGCACCATAGTTACCTCTCGATGTACGCCAGTCTGGGTTTGATGTTCTGTTTCATGTCGATCTTTGGTGATGTGAGTCGTAAGGAAAAGAGTGTCAACATCTTAGCATATATCATCTTAGTTGTATTGATAATCTTGGTGAGATCGCGAGCCGGATTGATTTGGATGGTTCTGACCTTTGTTTTGCAGTGGATTTGGCTAACATTCATCATGAAAAAGAAGAAAGCCGGATTGATTATGGGATGTGTTTTCGTGGTTATGGTCGCTGGAGCTTGTGTGGCGTTTCCGCAAAGTGTGGCGAGGATAACAGTAACCATCAAAAACATCGCTTCGGAGCATTCGTCCGACCATCGGCTTGTGCAATTCAAGGGTTACAAGTCGGTTTTGGAGGAAAACTGGCTGTTTGGCGTGGGTACTGGCGACCGTACAGATGAGACCATGGCGTCGTACTATAGATACAAAGCCGATATCACGGAGAAGATAACTCCGGAGATGGCGGAAATAATCGACGCAGTGATTGACAACAAGTGGTATGAACCCGATGAGTCGATGCGTAAAGATATGATGGCTGAAGGTGCCAGGCATGGTGTTGATCCCAATATTATCTCGGAGAATCTTGTTGAATATCAATTTATTAGATATGCCATTGATAATGAAATCAATGCGCATAACATGTTTTTCGAGACCATGATAAGCGTGGGAATCATCGGAGTGCTGTTGTTGCTGGCATATTTCGTGATACCGTTTGTTTTATGGATAAAGACGAAGAAATTCGATATGCTGTATTGCTCGTTTTTGCTGATGATAGGCTTCAATGCTTTGTTTGAGTCGATTTTTGAGGTTCAGCTTGGAATCATATTCTTCTGCTTCTTCAATGCGCTGCTGTTTACTCTGTCATTTCGACCGGAGCGAAGCGTAGTGGAGAAATCTCCTTCTAACAGAGGGTCTTCAAATTTGTAGGAGATTTCTCGACAAGCTCGAAATGACGGGAATCAAGCTCGAAATGACTATATAAATGGATTAAATAGAATTAAAGATATGAAAAGGTTTTTTCTAGTTATTGCTCTGATTTTACTGGGGTTTACAGCTAAAGCTCAAGAGCTTCTCATCCCTCTTAACGACGATTATGAGATGGAGGTGCAGGCTGCGGCTTACAGTTCCGATCACATCTTCCACACTGCGATGAGAGGTTGGTCGGAATCGCAGTTCAATGGCATCATTAACCTCGACAGTATCAATGAGATATATCGTATTCCGATTCATAAAAAGGGAAAGTTTTCGAATTATATCCTGAATTCGTTCCTCAACGACGACTTCGTGAGGGTGAAGAACGACGATTATTATATCGCCATCAACCCGTTCATCGATTTTCAGATTGGTAGCGACGGACATCGCACTACTTGGGTGAACACTCGAGGTGCTGAGATTAAAGGAACTATCGGTAAGAAATTTGCTTTTTACGCTAACGCTCGCGAGAATCAGGCTGTGTTTCCAGTTTATGTTGACAACTACTGTGAGACGGTTAAAGTTACGCCAGGACAAGGATTTGCCAACCGTTTCAAGAAAACCGGTCGCGACTACACCAATGCTGCTGCGTATATTGCTTATCGTCCGGTGAAGTGGCTTGATGCCACGTTGGGTTATGGCAAGAACTTCATCGGTGACGGCTACCGCTCGATGATGCTCTCCGACAATGCAGCAAACTACCCGTATTTCAAGGTGAAAGCCGATTTCTGGAGAGTTCAGTACACCTGTCTGTATGCTCAGCTTACCGACCGGAACACTGTGATGGCTGATAATACCTTCGCTCGTAAATGGATGGTTGTTCATTATCTCGATTTTGCTGTCACGAAACGTTGGAATATAGGCTTTTTCGATGCTGTGATGGCATCGGCTCAGACACATCAGGAAGTGATGGTCAACGACTCGACTACGGCAACCATCGATATGCGAAGAGGCTTTGATTTCCAATACATTAACCCGATTATCTTCCTTCGTTCAGCAGAATATTACTCCGGCTCGTCACCCGACAATGCGCTTATGGGCTTAAATGCAAGTCTGATTGTCGGTAAACATACCACAATCTACGGACAGTTTGTTCTCGACGAGATGACGGTGCATAGATTCATAGCACGTAAAGGTTATTCCGGAAATAAGCAGTCATATCAATTGGGTATAAAGAGTTACGATTGCTTTGGAGTAAAGAATCTCTTCTTGCAGTTGGAAGGCAATTTGGTGAGGCCATATATGTATTCCCATTCTTCGCTTCATACTGAAAAATCAATTGGTGAAGATAATTACGCGCATTACAACGAGCCCTTGGCACATCCTTGGGGCGCAAATCTCTGGGAAGCCATCTTCCGTGCTCAATATAACTGGAATCGTTGGTATTTCCAATATAAGCTGAACTACGGACAATATGGCGATGACTGGGATGTCGAAAATAATATTTGGGCTAATTACGGCCATAACGTTTATAACGATTACAATACAGCAATTCCTTTGGATTTGGATGAAAACGGTAACGATACACACAATGGTCATTATCTCCTTACGGGACGTAAGACCACTTTGATGATGAACGATGTGATAGTGTCGTATATGGTGAATCCGAGGTACAATATGAATGTCTTTGTGGAGGCTACACATCGTAACTTTGCAGCGCAAGGTCTTGATACTCAGAGTGATTTCATCTTCAGCTTCGGCATAAGGTCGAGCCTGGACAGAAAATATTACGATTTTTGATAAAGTGAAATGTTAAGAAACATCTGTATCTGCGGCGGCGGCTCAACGGGTCATGTTATTGCCGGCTATCTCAGCGGCAAAGGCAAGGCGTGCGTCAACATCTTGACGACAAAGCCCGACAGATGGTCTAAATTATTGAAAATCAACACTCCTGATGATGGTGTAATTATCGGGAAACCAAATGTTATCACCGATGAGCCGCCGCTGATTATCCCGCAATGTGATGTGGTTTTACTTTGTCTGCCTGGCTTTGCGATAAAAGAAGAGCTGTTGAAGATACAGCCTTATGTGAAGCCCGGGACTTTTGTGGGCAGCGTTTTTTCATCGACAGGTTTCTTTTTTGAAGCTTTAAAGATATTTGATAAAGACGTAAAACTATTTGGTTTTCAGCGAGTTCCGTTTATTTCGAGAGTTAAGGAATACGGTCGTGAAGCCAACCTAATGGGGTATAAAAGCAGTTTGAACATTGCCATCGAGAATGCCGACGATAAAGAGTCATTCCGCAAGGAGATAGAGCAAATGCTCGATGTTCCGGTGGTTTTGCTGAAGAATTATTACGAGGCGAGTTTCACCAACAGCAACCCACTTTTGCACCCGGCAAGGCTGTATTCGATGTTCCGCGACTGGCATGAGGGCATGTTTTACGATCATAACGTGAAATTTTACGAGGAATGGGATGATTTTTCGTCGGATCTGCTGATAAAGATGGATGCTGAGTTCTTCAAGTTGAACGCAAAACTGCCCGTCAGGAAGGATTATCTTCCTACTTTGCTCGACTATTACGAGAGTCATGATGCACAAAGTCTTACGAGGAAGATATCGTCGATTGCAGGATTTAAAGGCATTATGGCACCGATGAGACAGGTTGAAGGCGGCTGGGTTCCTGATTTCAAGTCACGGTATTTCATTGAAGATTTCCCGTTTGGGTTGAGGTACATATACGAAAAAGCTCAGGAGATGGGAGTGGAAACCCCGGTAATCAAAGAGGTTTTCGACTGGGGAATGGATGTTTACAGAAAATATTCGCTATGAGAGAAGTAAGCGTTGAAGATGTAAGAAAAATAATGTTGGATATCCTGAAGGATGTCGCGGCGTTTTGCGAAGCCAACAATATCGTGTATTTCCTGTCGAGCGGCACTCTGATCGGCGCTATCCGTCATAAGGGGTTCATTCCTTGGGATGACGACATCGACATCGAGATGCCACGTCCTGATTACGAGCGTTTCATAGAGCTTTATTCTAAAAACGGACGTTATAAAATCATATCGCCAAAAGATAAAAGTTCGTTCTTTTTCTATACAAAAGTATATGATAATCAGACGGTTAAGAAAGAAAACGTAATCAAACACAAAGATTATACACCGATAGGAATTGACATAGATGTGTTTCCGATCGACGGTCAGCCCGATGAGAATCATTTCGAACAGTTTAAAAAAGACACTGATTATAGGGTGAGACTGTTTTCGCTATTCCTTTTGAGTATCAATCCGATATCGAAAGAAAGCTTCAAGTTATTTATACTCAGCGTTTTAGCTCATGTTTTAGGTCCTCATCATTTCTTGAGAAAATACATGAGGAGCGCCTTGAAATACGACTATGCGACAGCTTCTACGGTGGGTTTCATTTCGCCTTATAGCAAATATAAAAACAGGCATAAAAAATCGGTTTTCGAGAAGTCGGTTAAGGTGCCGTTTGAAGACGCAGAGTTCTGTGCGCCAATAGGTTACGATGAATATCTTACGAATATATATGGCGACTACATGACGCCTCCGCCTGTCGACAAACGTGCTTCGACACATGATGCCGAGTATTATTGGAAAGATTGATAATCAATAAGATACATGCTGGAAAACAACAATAACCGAATCGCAAAAAACACTGTCTTCCTCTATATCAGGATGGCGATAGTGCTTATTGTGTCGTTGTACACCACCAGAGTTGTGCTTGCGGCTCTGGGCGTAGTCGATTACGGCGTGTATAATGTTGTTTGCGGCTTCGTGACGCTGTTTTCGTTCCTTAACGCCACAATGTCGAACTCCATACAGCGGTATTTCAACTATGAGATGGGCAAAAACGGCGACGAAGCCATTGGCAATGTGTATGTTACGTCGCTGATGATACAGCTGCTCATCGCCGTCATCGTGGTGCTGCTTATAGAGACATTCGGTCTATGGTATGTCAACAACAAGATGGTGATTCCCGATGAGCGCATGGCTGATGCCAACTGGGTGTTCCAGTTTGCCACCATCTCGTTGGTGCTCGTCATCATGCAGGTGCCGTTCAGCGCTGCCATCATGGCACACGAGAAGATGGATTATTATGCCATCGTCAGCGTGATTGATGCTTTGTTGAAGCTGGCTATAGCGTTGTATGTGAAACATGCGGTCACTGAGGGTCGGCTGCTGTTTTACGGAGCCTGTATCATGGGTATCTCGGTATTTGACTTTTTGATGTATTTCGGTTACAGTAAGTTGAAATTCAAGAACTTACGGTTTAAATGGATGTTCGATAAATCGATGTTCAAGTCGATGCTTGTCTTCTCGGGATGGCGCACCATGGAGTGTTTTGCCTTCATGATGAAAGGACAGGGCGTGAACATGATTCTGAATTTCTATTTCGGTCCGGTTATCAACGCGGCCAACGCCATAGCGGTACAGGTGTCGAACGCGGTGGAAGGCTTCCGCACCAACCTGTTTACGGCATTCAACCCGCAGGTGGTGCAGTCGTATGCCGACGGAAACTACAGTCGCACCAAATCATTGATGTTTGGCATGTCGAAGATAGCGTTTATCTTGATTTTCATGATATCGCTGCCGCTCGTGATAGAGCTCGACTATGTGTTGGCTCTCTGGCTCGGCGGTGAGGTGCCGGAATACACGTCTATTTTTACTATCATGTTCATTATCAACATGTTAATAACGGTGTTTAATGTGCCGCTGACTATCGTTGTGGGTGCCACGGGACATGTTAAACGCTACTCGATAATACAGACCGTCAACGTGCTGGCGATAGTGCCTCTGGCAATTCTGGCATTGAATATCATCGATTTACCGCAGGTGGTTTACTACGTGAGTCTGTCGGTGATCTTCATCAACCAGATCATCGTCACTTTTGTGGCGCGGAAAGAATTCCCGTTCAGCATAAGGGAATACCTGAAAAAAGTGATAATGCCATGCATTGTAATACTTTTGATATCACCTGTAATACCACTTTTGATCCGACACTTCATGACATCGTCGTTCTTGAGATTGGTGGTGATTGGCATCGTTAGTGTGCTGATAGTCATAACGATAGCTTACTTTTTGGCGCTTGATGCTAACGAGAAGGCTATGGTGAAGTCATTTTTGAATAAGAAACTGAAAATAAACATCAGATAATGAGAATTCTTTGGTTGGCAACGGTAGGATCGTATTATAACGGCGTCGGATGGGTCAATTCGTTGAAGGAACTCGTGGAGACGACCGGTAACGAGCTGGCTTTGGCTTTCCTTTCGGAAGATCTAAAGGAGAAAGAGGTTGTGGGCAATACGACTTATTACCCGGTGAAATGTCCGAAAAACACGTTTTTCAGAAGACTAAAAGAGCATTACGGAGGCTATAAGAAGAATGATGGCTTGATGTATCTGCCTGAGCTTAAAAGGATTATAAACGACTTCAAGCCTGATGTGATACATGTGTTCGGACTCGAGATACCGTTTGCCGACATCTTGGGTAACACTGATGTCCCTGTTATTGTACATCTTCAAGGGTTGCTGGTGCCGGCCGACAATGCGTTTTTCCCGGCAGGTATGAGTGAGAAGACGTTCCGTTATCCGATTTCGAAAAACGAGTGGATTCTGCGCAATGGCATCATTTACGATAAGAAAAAGATGCATGCCAGGGCCGAGAGAGAGTCCGGATTATGGGAAAAAGTGCGTGTCGTTATGGGTCGTACTGAATGGGACTCCCAGATAACACAGCTCTTTGCACCGAAATCGAGTTATTATCATGTCGATGAGGTTCTGCGCCCGGTGTTTTATGAGAATACTGGTCAATGGAAGCGTAAAGAAGGCATTTTCACTCTTGTTTCGACAATTACTCCAGTGCTTTATAAAGGTTTCGACATGATTTTGAAAACCGCCGAGATTCTTACCAAAAACACCGACATGAAGTTCGTTTGGAAGGTGGTCGGCTTGGATGAGAATTCATATTTTGTAAGGACTCTGGAGAAGAAACTAGGTATTTGTGGTAAAAATGTAAACATTGATTATCAAGGAGTTAAGGGTGCTAACGAGTTGTGCGAGATACTTTTGAACGCCGATGTTTACGTCCATCCGTCGTATATCGACAACAGCTCGAACAGTGTGTGTGAGGCGCAGATGCTGGGTGTTCCGGTGGTTGCCACATACGTTGGAGGCACTCCTTCGCTCATCGAAAACGGCAAAGACGGATTCCTTGTCCCGGCCAACGGCGTTTTTGAGCTCGCCGAGCTGCTGAAACGGCTTAATGCTGACGATGCTTTATGTGAAAACATCTCTCACAATGCTGTCGCGACAGCCATTGCACGGCACGACAAGGAGAAGATCATCGACGATTTGATGAGAGTTTACCAGACAGTAACCGACATAGCAGCAAAATGATATGAGAAACATCGCGGTTTTAGTAACTTGTCATAACAGGAAGGCGAAGACGTTGTCGTGCTTCAGCACTCTTTTTGCTGCTTTGGATAAGTACAATGGCTGTCGCGACGCATCTGAACAAATTAGGATTGTGACTTACCTCACCGACGACGGCTGCACTGACGGCACTGCTGACGCTGTAAGACAACTCATTGATAATCAAGAATATAATGTTATTCAAGGCGACGGAAACCTGTTTTGGAATGGCGGGATGCGTGCTGCATGGAACGAGGCATTGAAACGTCATGAGGAATGGGATTTCTACCTACTTATAAACGATGACACCGACATAATGGAGAATGCCTTCGAGGAGTTGCTGAAGACTCACGACTATTGCATTGAAAAATATGGTCGCGACGGCATGTATTCTGGCATAACATGCTCAAAAACAGACGATACAGTGTCGTATGGAGGAACTGTTTTTACCAACAGATTTCTGGCTAAGACCAAGCAGCTGGGTCCTATCGGTGAGCCTCAGATGTGTGATTTGACCAATGCCAACATCCTTCTGGTGTCGAAAGATGTTGTCGATGAGATAGGAATCTTTTGGGAAGGCTATAAACATGGTATTGCCGACAGCGATTATGCCATGAAAGCCAGAAAACACGGCATCCCGGTGCTGCTCACGTCGTGTTTTGTGGGACGTTGCAACTACGATCACGACCACGACAAGGAAGAAAGTGCTAAGGTGATGGCGATGTCGCTGAGCGAGCGTCGTAAATACTTCAGCAAGCCGACGCGTTCGAACCGCGACTACGTGAAATTTGTGTGGCGGCATGAGACTTTACGTCTGCCAATGGTGCTTTTCGGAAGATTTATGAACGTATATTTTCCAAAGCTTTATTATTCAATGAAAAACAAAGCAAACGCTGACTGATTATGTATAAGATTCCGATATTATTAGTGTTTTTCAACCGCGAAGACGTGGTTTTGCAGACGTTTTCGAGGATTCGTGAGGTGCAGCCCGAGAGATTGTATCTGGCTTGTGATGGCGCTCGCGAAGATAAGGTCGGTGAGAAGCAACTCGTTGACAGTCTGAGAGATAAGATTCTGTCGATGGTCGACTGGGACTGTGAGGTGAAGACGCGTTTTCTGGATAAGAACATGGGATGCTCGCTTGGTGTGAGCACCGCCGTCTACTGGCTTTTCGAGAATGAAGAGGTGGGAATAGTGCTTGAGGACGACTGTTTGGCACAAAAGAGCTTCTTCTCGTTTGTCGAGGAAATGCTGGAACGTTACAAAAACGATGAGCGTATCGGACTGATAGCGGGATATAATCCTGTCGACGAGAAACATACAATCAGTGAGAGCTACTGTTTTTCAAAATATAAATCGACATGGGGCTGGGCGACATGGCGCAGAGTGTGGAAAAACATGGATTTGAACATGAGTTGGCGTGATACGGATGCCGCCGAGTCGATAATCAAAAACATGGGATATGAAGGTGTGGACGTGCGATACTGGAAATATCGTCTGAAAGCCATTGACGCTCAATTTGTCAGCGCCTGGGATTGGCAGTTTTTCTTCTCGCAGGCGGCACAAAATCAACTTACAGTTTATCCGAAAGTAAGCCTGATATCGAACATAGGCTTCGGCGAAGGTGCCACACACACCTCATTTAACTCAAACGCTGACGAATATTTGACATCGAAAGAGCTCGAGTTTCCGTTGCAGCACCCGAAATACGTTGTCCCGGATTACAAATTCGACAAACGTTTCTACAAAAATAACAACACTTTATATAATCGAATCAATCAATTGATACCTTTTGGTTTGAAACGTAGAATCAAGAAACTCCTAACTAAGTGATATGCAAGCGATTATTTTAGCTGCCGGCATGGGTCGCCGTCTCGGTGAGATGACGAAAAACAACACCAAATGCATGGTGGAAGTCAACGGTGTGAAACTCATCGACCGCGTGTTGACCTACCTCTCGCATCTCGACCTCAAACGCATAGTGATTGTGGTGGGCTATCAGGCGAAAAATCTCAAGGATTATGTTGATAGTCAATACAATAACCTGAACATCGAGTATGTCGACAACCCTATCTACGACAAGACGAACAACATCTATTCATTGGCATTGGCAAAGGATAAATTCAAGGAAGACGACACCCTTTTACTTGAGTCGGATCTGATTTATGAAGAGTCGATGCTGCGCTTACTTGTTGATAATCAACAACCTGACTTGGCGTTGGTGGCAAAATACGAGAAGTGGATGGACGGCACCATGGTAACCATCGATGATGAACGTAACATCTTAAATTTCATATCGAAAAAGGAGTTTAAGCAGTCGGAAGTCGACAAATATTACAAGACGGTAAATATCTATAAGTTCAGCAAGAGCTACATCAACAACCAATATCTGCCGCTGCTTGAGGCCTACTGCCAGATGAAGGGCAACAACGAGTACTACGAGGAGGTTTTGCGAGTTCTGACGATGATTGACAAATCGAGTTTGAAGGCCTTGCCGATTGGCGATGAAAAATGGTACGAAATCGATGATATTCAAGACCTTGACATTGCCGGGACCATCTTTGCGGAAGGTGACGTGAAGCTGAAGAAGTATATGAAACGTTACGGTGGATACTGGCGTTTCCCGAATCTGCTCGATTTCTGCTATCTCGTGAACCCTTACTTCCCGACGATGAAGATGAAAGACGAGTTACGCGCCAACTTCGACGTGCTGATGCAGGAATATCCGTCGGGGATGTATGTGAACACCTTGCTGGCTGGGAAATACTTCGGCATCAAGCAAGACTATGTGTGTGTTGGTAACGGCGCGGCTGAGCTTATCAAGAGTGTGATGGAGCATTTCGCCGATAAGAAAATCGGCGTTGTCTTCCCGACTTTTGAAGAATATCCTAACCGACTTCCATCCAAAAATATCGAAAAATACATTCCGCAAAACCCTGATTTTGCTTACACTGCCAATGATTTAATGGCATTTTATGGTGATAAGGGTATTTCGTTGCTTGTTATGGTCAATCCTGACAATCCATCGGGCAACTATATTCCGAAAAAAGATGTTCTAAATCTCGTGAAATGGGCAGCGGAACGTAACATCATGGTGCTTGTCGACGAGAGCTTTGTTGATTTCACGGAAAATCATAAAGATAACACATTGTTGGTCAACGATTTACTAGAATCGAACAAAAATCTGATGGTGATGAAGTCGATAAGCAAATCGTATGGTGTGCCAGGCTTGAGGTTGGGTGTTTTTGCCACTTCCGACAAAGAAATGATTGAAAAGATGCGTAAAGACGTGGCCATCTGGAATATTAACTCATTCGCAGAATATTACATGCAGATCTTCGCGAAATATGAGAAAGATTACTTGGAGGCCTGTGATAGATATATCGAAGAAAGAACGCTGTTTTTCAATGAGTTACAGCAGATTCCGTTCTTGAGAGTGATAAAGTCGCAAGCCAACTACTTCCTCTGCGAGGTGAAAGGGAAATACACTTCCACCACTCTGACGAAGGTTTTGCTGGAGAAAGCCGATATCCTCATCAAAGACTGCTCCACGAAATCGTCGTTCGACGGGAAGAGTTACATCCGCATAGCGATACGCGACCGCAAAGACAACAGCCGACTTGTTGAAACACTGAAGAGACTATAGTAATGCCGAGGATCAAGACGCCGAAAGGGACATATAAGTTCAAGCTTATCCCGATTTATCCGGGATGGAAGCTCATCGATAAGGAGAAGGCTTTCGAAAACCTCTGTCTGTTCAAGGAGATAGCCGACAGAAACGATTTCAGGTTCTTCCTTGCCTACGGCACTCTGCTTGGCGCGATACGTGAAAAGGACTTCATCGACCATGATGAAGATATTGACTTAGGCGCTGATTATCAGGATGTTGATGTGTTTATGAGCATGCTCTTCGAGCTACGCGAACACGGCTTCGAGGTGGCACGCTGGGACGACCGCGGTCTCATTTCTATCATAAGAAACAATGAATATATCGACATTTATTTCTTTAAGAAATACAACAATAAGCTCTTAATCAACTGTGGTGAGCCATTGCCAAAACAATTTCTTGATAATCAAGGAGTTATAGAGTTTAAAGGTGTTGAATTCAACGCTCCTGCCGATACTGTTGGTGCTGTGGAATACTGGTATGGCAAAGACTGGCAGACGCCGGCACAATGGCTTGATTTCCATACGCCGAAATGGCGGATATGGATGTTCAAGGCCATGCAATGGGTGAAGCTATATATTCCTAAGTGCCTGACAAAGAATCTGTTAAAGAAAAAAGAACAAACGATGTTCAATAAATACCTCGAAAGGGGTGTTCTTGACGAATATTTGAATTGAGAAGATGAAGATTTCGCTGATAACAGCCACATATAACAGTGCCGAGACCCTGCGTGACACGATGCAAAGCGTTCTGAATCAGACGTTTAAGGACATCGACTATATCATCGTCGATGGCAACTCTAACGACAGCACCCTCGATATCGTGAAGGGGTTTGAGCCTCTGTTTGAAGGCCGGTTGCGCTGGGTTTCCGAGCCGGACAAGGGCATTTATGATGCCATGAACAAAGGCGTGAAGATGGCGCAAGGTGATGTGGTGGGGATCTTGAACAGCGATGACTTCTTCGCTTCGGACCGTGTGCTCGAGACGGTCAACGGCGCTTTTGCCGGAAACCCAGCGCTTGATGGCGTCTACGCCGATGTGCGTTACGTCGACTGGCACGACACATCCAAGACGGTGAGGATGTTCTCGGGCAAGGACTTTAAACGCGAGAAGCTATGTTGGGGAAAGATGCCGCCGCATCCGTCGTTCTACGTGCGCCGCGGATGCTACGACAGCTTCGGTCTGTACAGTCTCGACTACCCAATATGCTCCGACTACGATATGTTTGTCAAGATGATGTGGGAAGGAAACATCAACACGTTGTATATCAACGATGTGTTTGTCAATATGCGGAGCGGCGGCACCTCGTCGAACGGCCTCAAAGTGCATCGTAAGATCATGCGCGAGAGGATGCGCTGCGTGCGCGAACACAAAATGCCAAGCAACTTCTTCAAACAAAGCTGGCGTTATTTTGATAGAATTTTCAGTCTGATAAAAAAATAAACTATGAAACAGCAGAACCTGTATAAATCGTGGTATCGGTTTCTATCGAGCGCCTTCCTGACCGTCCTGATGATGGCCAGCTTCGCCTACCTATGGTATACCAAGTTTAACGTGATGTTGGACAAGGTATTCCTGTTGAAAGGTAACTACTTCGTGATAGCCGTCTATGGTCTCATCGCGATGTATTTCATGAGTTTCTTCGGCGGATTCAAGATAGGAGTGAGCAAGACGACGAACGTAATCATCTCGCAGATAATCGGAATGATGATTACCAATGGCGTGTATTTCGTGTTCACCGTCATGATAGGCGGTTATCTGAGCTATGTGCAACGTTTCTTCGTCTATTATTTCCTGCTGTTTTTGATTCAGACTATCATACTGACGCTGTTTTCATACCTCCTCATTTCTCTGTTCTTTAAGGTTTTTAAACCATATAAGATATTGAATATCAAAGGAATACATGAGAATAATCTGGCTGAAAAATTCAATTCAAGAATCGACAAATACAATATCAGTGGTGAAATAAACTATGATCTTGATATCGACGAGATCGGCCGTATCGTTGAGGATTACGACGCCGTTTTGATCAACGATGTGCCGAGTGAGACGCGTAACCGCATCTTGAAAGTGTGTTTTGCCAAAGAAAAAAGGGTTTATATCACTCCAAAGATCTCTGATATCATCATCAGGGGTTCTGAGTCGCTGGCGGTTTTCGACACTCCTCTGCTGTTCAGTCATAACAATACCTTGACGTTCACCGAGAGAGGTTTGAAACGCTTGTTCGACATTGTTTTTTCGACCTTTGGACTGATAGTGCTTTCGCCGATAATGATAATCGTCTCACTGGCGATTTTCTTCTATGACCGCGGTCCTGTGTTCTATCGTCAGACACGATACACCAAAGGTGGACGTACCTTTAAAATCCTGAAGTTCAGAAGCATGATACCAAATGCCGAGAAAGACGGAATAGCGCGTCTGGCTTCGGAAAACGACGACCGTATCACTCCTGTTGGCAAGTTTATAAGAGCCTGTCGTCTCGATGAGCTCCCGCAGTTTTTCAACATACTGAAAGGCGACATGAGCTTCGTGGGTCCTCGTCCGGAACGCCCAGAGATTGCTGACGAATACACGAAAGAGGTGCCTGAGTTTGCATTCCGTTTGAAGGTGAAAGCCGGACTGACAGGCTATGCGCAGATTTACGGAAAATACAACACAACATCATACGACAAGCTCAAACTCGACATGATTTACGTTGAGAACGCCTCTCTATGGCTAGACCTGAAGCTTCTGCTTCTAACCTTGAAGGTCTTGTTCATCAAAGAAAGCACCGAGGGCTTGGAGGAAGGACAAATTACAGCTTCGAATAAGAGATGACACCGCTGGTTTCAGTTATAATGCCTTGTTACAACGCCGAGCGCTTCATCGCGCAGAGCATTGAGTCGGTGATGGCCCAGACCTTCGCGAGCTGGGAACTGCTGATTACCGACGACTGTTCTTCTGATAAGAGTGTTGACGTGGTTAAAAGATATTGCGCTAAAGACAAGAGAATCAATCTCTTGGAATCGAAGGAACATCACGGCATCGCAGTGACGCGCAACCTGTCGATTGAGCGAGCGAAGGGCCGTTTCATAGCTTTCCTCGATTCCGACGACATCTGGAAGAGCGACAAACTCGAGAAACAGATTGGTTTTATGTTTGAAAAGGATGTAGCGTTTACCTATTCGAGCTACGAAATCATCGATGAGCAGGGCAACCTGAAGAATAAGACGGTGCCTGATGCTGGTGTGATGAACTACAAGAAATATCTTCGCAACACCATCATCTGCTGCGGAACGGTGATGCTCGACCGACAGAAGATAGGCGATTTTCTCACTCCGATCATAGCCACCAGCGAGGATATGTCGTTATGGCTCAAGATCATGAAGAAAGGCTACGATGCCTATCCGGTGCCGGGTCCGCTGAATCAATACCGTATCAGACCAGGATCGGCATCGAGCAATAAATTCAAGGCTTCGCGCGATGTGTGGAGGGTGTATAGAAACATCGAAAAACTCTCATGGCCATCGGCGGCGGTAAACTTCATTTGTTATTCATTCAACGCAGTGAAAAAACATGTTTTCTGATAACGACTTTGAGCTTTACCGTCACGCGTGGAGATACAGAAAAGCCCCACATCAGGAACCGCAACTCGCTGATTCTCAATGTAAAGCATTGCTGAAAAAAGGTGGCTGGATGGTGCGTAACACTTTTGATTTCGATTGTGATACACCCACAGATTTTTGGTATCTTATAAAAGATACGTTCGGCGGGATGGATGAACATTCGCAGAATGAGAGGAAGAAGCTGCGTCACGCTTTCAGAAGTTTCGATTTCAAACTTATTGATAAACAATTAGTTAGAGAAAAAGCATATCCTATCGTCAAGGCTACGTTTGTCGATTATAACATTACCGACCGTCCGATGAACGAAGATGTTTTTACCAAGTATCTTGACGATTGCGACAAGGAAAACTTCGATTATTGGGGTGCCTTCGATATGGAAACGCAGGAGTTGGTGGGTTTTTGCGCAGTCAGAATATTCGATGATTCCTGTGAGTATGGTTTGATTGGCTTCGATCCGAAATATAAGCATAATGCGACGTATCCGTACTACGGTTTTTTCTACAAGATGAACGAGTATTATCTTGATAATCGGAAGTTTAGATATGTAGCCGACGGTGCTCGAAGCATCACTGAGCACTCTAATGTGCAGCCTTTTTTGGAGAAGAATTTCAATTTCCGACGAGCGTATTGCAGGCTGAAAATAAAGTATAAATGGTGGCTCGGAATAGCTGTGAGAATGTTGTTGCCGTTTAGAAAATTGATTTGGAACAGGAATGTTAATGCAGTGCTGAATATGCATAAAATGCAGTCATGAACCCCGTCATTTCGACTGAAGTGAAATGAAATGGAACGAAATGGAGAAATCCTTTTGAGTAAAATCATTAAATCAAAACCGATAATTAAATGATTACGGGAATGGAGGATTTATTCACCAAAGGTGAATGCTTTCGCAAGCTCAGGTCTCGACTGCGCTCGAAATGACGATTTGATAGATTATGGTATTAAAATATTGTTTTGACCGATTATTTTCATTTATTGGTTTGATAATTTTATCGCCAGTCATTTTGGTCATTTTTATCATCCATAAGATAAGGATGCCGAAGGGGCGGTTTCTTTTTAAGCAGGTGAGGATTGGCAAAGGCGGGAAGCCGTTTAAGATCTATAAGATCCGTACTATGGCCGACGATTCTGAGGTGAATTGCACCGTGACTACTTCCGATGATCCCCGTATCACGCCGTATGGACACTGGCTGCGCGAGAGCAAGGTCGACACGTTTTTGGAGCTCATTAATATATTAATAGGTGAGATGAGTTTTGTGGGTCCGCGTCCCGATGTGCCTGGTTATGCCGATAAGCTTGAAGGTGATGACAGAATCATTTTGAAGATGCGTCCGGGTTTGACGGGTCCGGCCTCGATAAAATACCGTCATGAAGACAAACTTTTGGCCCAGCAAGACGACCCGAAGCGTTATAACGACGAAATTATCTGGCCCGATAAGGTAAAAATCAACAGAGAATACTACGAAAACTGGTCGCTGTGGCGCGATGTCACGATACTTTGGAAGACTGTTTTTGGAAGATAATCGACTGATAATCAGAAAGATATAAAAATTTTCAAAAATAACTGCAATTTTTTGTCGCGCGTATTGAAAAACGTCGTACTTTTGCAGTCGCAAACGGAGAAAACCGTTGTTAGCCTCCTTAGCTCAGTTGGTTAGAGCATCTGACTGTTAATCAGGGGGTCTCAGGTTCAAGTCCTGAAGGGGGCGCAAGAGAGATTACAAAGTGTAATTTTTTATGTTTCATGTTATTAATTGAAGAATGAAAGCCACTCGGTTTCCATTCTTTTTTTATCAAAAGTTATGAAAAAATCTGTTTTAGGTATTGGAAATGCTCTCGTCGACATCTTGACGAGAATCGACAACGACAACATACTCAATGAGTTAGGACTGCCAAAAGGTTCCATGCAGCTCGTCGACGACATGACTGCTGAGAAGGTGAGACAAACTTTGGAAAGATTCGACAGCTCTATGGCTCCGGGAGGCTCGGCGGCCAATACCATCCATGGCTTGGCAAAATGCGGTGTCGAGTCGGGATTTATAGGATTTACTGGCAATGACATGGTCGGTCGTTTCTTTGATGACGCCATGAACTCGGTGGGAGTGAAGCCGATCATGTTTCACGGTGACGTGCGTTCCGGCATAGCGCAGGCTATCATCTCTCCTGACGGTGAAAGGACATTCGCCACTCACCTCGGTGCAGCGCTTTTGTTAAACGAAAACCATCTCAATTTGGACATCTTCAAAGGCTGGGATTACTGCTATGTTGAGGGTTATCTCATCGCTAACCGTCCGCTGTTCAAGAAAGCCATCGAGCTTGCAAAACAGGCAGGCTGCAAGGTGGTTCTCGACCTCGCGTCGTATAACGTCGTTGAGGATAACCGCGACTTCTTAGTTGAGCTTCTGCCGCAGATCGACATCGTTTTCGCCAACGAGGAAGAAGCTAAGGCGTTGACACACAGCACTCCTGAGGATGCTCTCGAGTTTATAGCCAAACACTGCGAGATAGCGGTGGTGAAAGTCGGAAGCAAGGGCTCGATGATCAAGCGCGGCAACGAGGAGGTAACCGTTGGCTGCAACAAGGTTAACGTCATCGACACCACTGGTGCCGGCGACATGTACGCAGCGGGATTCCTAGCCGGATTGATCAATGGTTTTGACCTGCAGAAAAGCGGCGAATTAGGCACATGTCTGGCAGGTAACGTCATTCAAGTGCTTGGTGCAAAACTTAGTGATAATCAATGGGAAAAAATTATTTCCTATTATTTTAAATAGGTATCGAAAAAATTTGTACTTTTGCACCCAAATTGAAAAAAAGTATTAATAAATATAGAATTTAAGAAAAATGAAGGTATTTCAGACAGACGACATTCGGAACATCGCTCTCATTGGAGCTGCTAAATCCGGAAAGACCACGCTTGCCGAAAACATGATTTTCGAAGGCAAGCTCATCAACAGAAAAGGCGACACTACAAGTAAGAACACAGTGTCAGACTACCGTCCTATCGAAATGGAGCGCGGTATCTCTGTTAACGCCAGCTTGTGCTACACAATCTTTAACGACAAGAAAATCAACATCTTGGATACTCCTGGCTTTAGCGATTTCTCTGGCGATATCGTCGCTTGTCTGACCGCTGCCGACACAGCAGTGTTCACCGTCAACGCACAGTCGGGTGTTGAGGCTACAACTGAGAACGCATGGAAACACGCCGCTAACACAAACAAACCGGTGGTGTTCTTCATGAACCAGCTCGACCACAACAACGCCAACTTCGATGACACCATCCATCAGTTGAAGGAATACTTCGGCGATAAGGTCACTCCTATCCAGTTCCCAGTGAACACTGGTGAGGGCTTCAACGCTGTCATCGACCTCATCATGAAGAAGATGCTCGTCTTCAAGAACGGCAACGGCGCTCCTGAGGTTCAGGACATCCCTGCTAACCTTGCTGACAAGGCTGAAGAGCTCCACAATGACCTCATTGAGCACGCCGCTGAAGGTGACGACGCTCTGATGGAGAAGTTCTTCGACGAAGGCACACTCTCAGAAGAGGACATGGAAGCCGGTATCCGTATGGGTATCGCAAAACGCGAGATTTTCCCTGTCATCTGCGGCGCAGCAAAGAGCGGTGCTGGCGTGACACGTCTTCTCGAGTTCATCGTCAACGCTTGCCCATCACCGGCACACGTTGCTCCTATCAAGGCTGAGAACGGAACAGAGTTCCACAACAGCGTGAGCGATCCGACAGCAATGTTCTTCTTCAAAATCTCGAATGAGCAGAACGTCGGTGACGTCGCTATGGCACGTATCTATGGTGGCACAGTGACAGAGGCTATGGACCTCGTCAACCCACGTACAGGTAACAAAGAGCGTATCTCACAGATCCTCGTTTCAAACGGTAAGAACCGTGAGAGAGTCGAGAAAGCCTGCGCTGGTGATATCATTTCAACAATCAAGTTGAAAGATGTCCGCGTGAGCGACAGCCTCGTCGACGCTAAGGTCGCTGAAGCTGCATTCCCGGCTATCAAGTTCCCGACACCTATCTTCTCAATCGCCATCAAGGCTGTGAACTCACAGGAAGATGAGAAACTCGGCGGTATCCTCAACGATATGCACAAGACCGACCCGACAGTCATCACAGGTATGTCACGTGAGTTGAGACAGAACATCCTGCAGTGCCAGGGTGAGTATCACCTCAACACCATTAAGTGGTACCTTGACAACGTCCATAAGATCGCTGTTGAGTTCGCATCACCTAAGATTCCATATCGTGAGACCATCACTAAGTCAGCTAACGGCGACTATCGTCATAAGAAACAGTCAGGTGGTTCAGGTCAGTTCGGTGAAGTGCACATGCGCTTGGCTCCTTACTATGAAGGCTACACCGATCCTACAGACCTCCAGGTCCGTGACACTCAGGAATACGACCTCCCATGGGGCGGTAAGCTCATCTTTAAGAACTGTATCGTCGGTGGTGCTATCGACGCACGTTTCATGCCGGCTATCTTGAAGGGTATCAACGAGCGTTTGGAGGAAGGTCCTCTTACAGGTTCATACGCCCGCGACATTATCGTCTACGTGTATGATGGTAAGATGCACCCGGTCGATTCAAACGAAATGGCATTTAAGATCGCTGGTCGTATGGCATTCTCCATCGCATTTAAGGCCGCTGGCCCGAAGATCATGGAGCCTATCTATGACCTCACAGTCCGCATGCCTGAAGACATGATGGGTGCAGTGAACACTGACCTTCAGGGTCGTCGCGCCATCATCATGGGAATGGATTCAGACCGTAACTACCAGATCATCCGCGCAAGAGTGCCGCTCGCAGAGATGGACCGTTATTCGACATCACTCAGCTCACTCACCTCAGGTCGTGGCTCATTCACAATGGAATATGCTGAGTACGCTCAGGTTCCAGCCGATGTCCAGACCAAGCTGTTGAAGGCTTACGAGGAGTCGAAGAAGGACGAGGATTAATTCAGGTAGAGACGATGTACACATCGTCTGTACGAAACACACATGTAGGGGCGAATCATCATTCGCCCCTATTTTTTTTATTTGTTTTTTTGAAATATAAAACCTACCTTTGTCGGATAAAATAATAAACTATGAAAAAGATTCTGATTTTAGCATCTGTATTGTTATTTGCGACACAGGTTTTCGCCCAAACCCAGAAGGGCTATGTGAAGACCAAAGGCCGTATGGTCAACGGACAGCTGGTGCCGGGCGAAGGTCTTAAAGGTGCCACGGTGGCGGTGAAGGGCCGCACGCCAGTGCTCGTAAACAAAGACGATGGCGAGTTCTCATTCCCGATGCGTGACGACCAGTTCAGCTTCGATTCGGTGAAGAAAAAAGGCTACCAACTTATTGATGCGGACGCCTGTACCAGGGTTTACAAACCGTCGGGCAACCCTATCTATTTTGTGATGGAGACGCCTGAACAGCAGCTTCAAGACAGATTGACAGCTGAGCGTAAGATTCGTCGTAACCTTCAGAGACAGTTGCAAGATAAAGAAGATGAGATTGAAGAGTTGAAAGAACAGAATAAAATCTCTATAGAGGAATATCGCGCTGCCTTGCAGAACCTTTATGCGGATCAGGAGAACAACGAACAGCTTATCTCCGACATGGCAAAACGTTATTCGGAACTCGACTATGACCAGCTTGACGAGTTTTACCGTAAGGTATCGATGTTTATCGAAAACGGCGAGCTCACGAAAGCCGATTCATTACTTAACACCAAAGGTAACGTGGTAGAGCAGGTCGAGGAAGAGATTCAGAAAGGTAAGGCCATTCAGGAACAAAGACGTAAACTGAAAAAAGCTGAGGCTGTCCATGCCGCCAATATCGACGAACTCGCAAAGCGTTGTTACAGCTATTACGAGACATTCCTGGCACAGCATCTCAACGATACAGCCGGATATTATATCGAGTTGAGAGCAAGTCTTGACACCACGAACATTGCCTGGCAAAATGAAGCGGGTGAGTTTTACTGTGATTTCGTGATGGATTTCGACAAGTCGATGGGTTATTACAACACAGCATTGCGTCAGGTTGAGAAAATGGACAATAATTACGATGAATTGCTGAATTGCTATACAAATATCGAATCACTGTATATGGAATATGGCAATTTTGAGAAGATGAGGGAATATGTCAACAAGTCGATAGATATGGTTGAAAAAGGTCTGTGCACAAATACTTTGAAGATATGCGACAGTTATAGCAATCTCGGGGCAATGTACTATTATTTCGGTGATTATGACAAAGCTGTAGAAAACTACGAGAAAGTACTTGATATGCAGCTTAAGATGCTGAATGAGAATGATGTGAATCTTGGAACGACGTACAACAATCTCGGTTTTGTTTACACCTACATGGCTGATTTCGACAAAGCCATGGATGCTCTGCAGAAGGCGCTGAAGATCTGGACATATAATTACGGCGAGAACCATCCTGACGTGTCGTTGGCACTCAGTAATATTGGCAATCTTTATTTGTATGACTATTACAGTGGTTTTGACATTGACAAAGCCATGGAATGTTATCAGAAAGCTCTCGATATCAGAAGATCGGTGTTCGGCGAGATGCATAGCGACGTGGCCATAAGTTACGGTAATATCGGAAATATTTATAATTGGAAAAAAGAATATGACAAAGCTTTGGAGTATAGGTTTAAGGCTTTGGCTATCAATGAATATTTATTTGATGAAAATTATTTCGACCTGGCCATGGACTACGGCAATATAGGCAGGATTTACAGAAATAAAGGTGATTACGACAAGGCTCTGGAATATTTCCAGAAAGCGCTCCACGTCACTTATGTAAATTTTGGAGAGAAACATCCCGATTATGCCAGTGATTTAGTGAACATGGCTTATGTATATCGTGATAAAGGTGATTATGCAAAAGCACTGGAGTTGTGCGAAAAAGCTTTGAATATCAGGAAATTGCTTATGGGAGATACAAGTGTATTTGTGGGGGAGACTTATGTGGCAATTGGTAACACTTATAATATCATGAAAGACTATGAGAAAACGCTTGAGAACTATCAAAAGGCGTATGATATCTATCGTGAAACAAATGGTGAAGACTTCAGCACGACGCAGAAGCTGAAAGAATGGATAGTAATTCTCAAAGAAAAAGTTAAAGATTCAAGTCGAAAATAAAGTGTTTAAATCTTAACTAACATGAAGAAACACATATTATTAGTATTAAGTTTGCTATTTGCGATACAGGTTTTCGCCCAAACCCAGAAGGGCTATGTGAAGACGAAGGGCCGCATGGTGAACGGACAGCTGGTGCCTGGCGAAGGCCTTAAAGGTGCCACGGTGGCGGTGAAGGGCCGCACGCCGGTGCTTGTCAATAAAGACAACGGCGAGTTCTCGTTCCCTATGCGTGACGACCAGTTCAGCTTCGATTCGGTGAATAAAAAAGGCTATCAACTTATTGATGCCGACGCCTGCTCGAGGGTCTATAAGCTGTCAGGTAACCCGATATACTTTGTTATGGAGACGCCTGAGCAACAGCTGCAAGACAAGCTGAACGCGGAGCGTAAGATTCGTCGTAACCTTCAAAAACAGCTGCAGGAACGTGAAGACGAGATAGAGGCTTTAAAAGAGCAGCAGAAAATATCGGATGAGGAATACCGTCAGGCATTGCAGAAACTATATCAGGACCAGGAAAGCAACGAACAGCTTATCTCCGATATGGCAAAACGCTACTCTGAGTTGGACTATGATCAGCTGGATGAGTTTTACCGCCAAGTGTCATATTGTATAGAAAACGGCGAGCTGACGAAGGCCGATTCGTTGTTGAACACCAAGGGTGATGTGACGCAGCAGATCGAAGAGGAGATGCAAAAAGGCAAGGCTATCCAGGAACAGAAAAAGAAGTTGAAAAAGGCAGAGGCAGTTCACGCAGCCAATATCGATGAGCTCGCCAAACGTTGCTATAGTTATCACGAGACTTTCTTGGCTCAGCACATGAACGACACGGCCGCCTATTATCTTGAATTGAGGGCGAGTTTGGATACTACAAACGTTGCGTGGCAGGGCGATGCCGGTCTTTTCCTTGAAAGCTATATCGCCGATTACGGCAAAGCTCTTGATTACTACCAGTTGGGACTGCGGCAGGCAAGGATTCAATATGGTGAGGAAGACGAAACGACGGCAGCTTTTTATTCTTCAATCGGAATTATTTATTACTACGAGGGAGACTATGAAGCGGCTATGGAATATTTGACAAAATCATTTGAAATCAGGAAATCCATATTCGGAGAAAACAATCCGGGTGTCGCCGAGTGCTATAGTAACATAGGTTCCATATATTTCAGCTATGGAGATGAAGACAAAGCTATGGAATATTTCAAAAAAGGTCTTACCATCAGCAAGGCTTGTTATGGTGATAATCACATCGATGTGGCGGCATGTTACATCAATTTAGGCGTTTTATATTCCCGATTGAATGATTTTGACGAGGCATTGGATTGTTTCGACAAGGCGCTGAAGATAAAAGAGCCTATTTTCGGGCAAGACTCTGCAGACGCAGGCTATATCTATTTCCAAATGGGCATAGTATACGATAAGATGAAAGATGTCGACAAGGCAATGGATTATTATGAGATTGCACGTAAAGCATGTGAGTCGACACTTGGCAAGACTCACCCCACTTTGGGCTTGATTTATTATAACATAGGAAGTGTCTACGCAAATCAAAATAATTATGATGAGGCGATGAAGTTTTTAACCCAGTCTCTTACAATTTTTGAAACTGTTGTGGGTGAGATACACCCTTACACATCTTTGGCTTTGTATGGTGTGGCAGTGGCAAAATATAATCAGGGTTATTATCGGGAGGCTTTGGAAGATATGCTAAGATGTAAGGAGATCGACACGGCAATCTTCGGTGAAAACAACCCAACCCTCGCCCGCACTAAGAATATGATTGACAAAATCGAAGCCAAGATGGCTGAAGAAGACAATAAATAATTATGGATTCGCAATTCAAATATTTTGCTTTCATCTCGTATAATTCGAAAGATACCGAGTGGGGCAAGAAGGTACAGAAGAAGCTGGAGCACTATCGCATGCCGGCAACTCTGTGCAGTGAGCGCGGCTGGAAGCGTAAGCCTATCAGTCCGGTGTTTTTCGCACCTACCGACATACAGCCTGGTGGGCTGTCGGCCGAGCTGCAGGAACGACTGAAGGCGTCGCAGCATCTGATAGTGATATGTTCGCCCAACTCCGCCAAATCGCAATGGGTCGGCAGGGAGATAGAATACTTCCACAGCCTAGGGCGCACCGATAACATTCATTTTTTCATCGTCGAAGGCTCTCCGCACAGTGGCGACCCGGCGACAGAGTGTTTCAACCCAATAGTCGAGAAGCTCGGACTTCCTGAGATTCTTGCGGCGAACATCCATGAGAAGGTCTATCGCTCAGCCTGGCTTAACAAGGAGCGTGCTTTTGTGCAACTCATCTCCAAGCTTCTTGGCGTGGAGTTCGATGCCATCTGGCAGAGGCATAAACGCCAGCTTGCTAACAAAATCATAACGCTGACGTTGGTGGGCATCGCGGTGATTGCGGCATTGATAGGTGTATGGCACTACAACCAGCCTTTCGATGCTGTGGCTCGTCTGAATGAGGCGTCGGTGCACAACGAAAACTTGCCGCCGCTACATAAAGCCGCCGTCACGATAACACTCGACAACGAGACGAAGAGCGACACCATCAGCACGATGGAGTCAAATATAGTGTTTACCAATATTCCGCGCCGTTTTTTGAACAAACCGGTAAAAGTGAGTTTCAGATGTAAAGATTTTATTGATCTTGACACCGTGATGACGCTAACAAACAACATCGTTTTGGATGTGCGCCGCGACCCAACGGTGTATGGCGACGTGCATTTCCTGCTTTACGATCCCGACAAAGAGACAGGCGTGGTAAACACCATGATAGAAATCAACGGATTCAACAGTGTTTCCGATGAAAACGGCAATGTGACGTTGTCGATTCCGCTTGAAAATCAGGATAAATCATATAAGATAATCACTTCGATAGAACTGTTCAATGATATAATTTTTATGCCTTGCGGCGAAAACGATATCATCATGACGAAATAATAACTATCTTTGCGTCTTGAAAAATTAAGAATTATAATGAAAAGAATAGGGAAAAAATGGCTGATACACGGATACTGGTTGGTGGTTGCAATGCTGCTGATCGCATTGTTGGCCGTGATAGCTTGGCGCTCTTTTAACAATTACAGCATATCGCCTTGGCTCAGCCTGTTGACGTTGACGATGTTTGTAGGCCTCGTGTGGGGTGTTTGCGGCGACTTGACCAACATATTCAGTTTGCGCAAACAAGAAGGCGGCATAACCTGGTGTCAGATACTAATCTTATGTTCCATTGGTATTTGGATTGCAGGTGTTGTATGGATTTTCCAGATACATAAAAGCAGTAGCAGCACCATAGTCTTCGGTGTCATAGGCGGTCTTATGACGGTGGTTTTCCAAGATAAGATTAAAGGTGTCGTGACGTTTATCCATCTTCGCGCGCATCATCTGCTAAACATCGGCGACTGGGTGCGAGTGCCTAAATATAACGTTGATGGCGAGGTTAGAAGAGTGACCCTTACCACGGTGACCATCTACAACTGGGACACTACAACGTCGAATATTCCGATAAGCACGCTGCATGCCGACCATTTCGTCAATGTTCAGTATATGGCTGAAGGAAAAACATACGGCTGGCGTATCGATAAGACGTTTTTAGTCGACACTGAGAGCGTTCACACCCTGTCGAAGGAAGAGGCGGAGATGCTTAAGTCGGAAGAATTCAACAAACAGCATAACATCCTTGAGTATCTGCCTGAAGATGAGATAAAAGAAGGCGCCCTGAATGCCCGTCTGTATCGTCTGTATTTGCATCATTATCTGATGAATCAACCCGACGTCTCGCAAATGCCACGTTTGCTCGTTCAATGGCTTGACCAGCAGAAAGAAGGTATACAGCTGCATCTTTATGTTTTCATCATCACCAATAATCTTGATGACTTCGATTGGCATCAGTCGCTGCTTGTCGAGTATGTGATGCAGTCTATCGGATGGTTTGGTTTACGTCTTTATCAGCTCCCGATGAGCTTCGACGAAATGATAGAGGAGGCCAATGTATGAATAAGAATATAGTTAGAGAGAGTCCGTTTGAATATCTTAAAGATAGAAACGGAAATAAGTTTTCGGAAGAGACAGTAAAAAACTGGTACAAGGCGCGCGTCTACGTCCTCGATAGGCTTAGTGGAGACCAGCAGGATGTGCTTATTGACGGCGACAGTCCTCTGATGCTTTCCGTGGCCCGTCATGTGGCGTTGTATGCCCATTTCATAAGCAAAAAGCCTACTGTCATCACTTTGGTGAGCCAAAATGATAATATCGAAGACGAGCTCCGTAAAGAGGAATATCTCTGCAACCTGGTGGATTATCTAAAACGTCCCGGCTGTGATCTGGATATAGAATTGAATATCGTGAAGGAAGCTCCTGATGGTTTTCAAGGCATCATAATGACCGAAAAGGACGTCAACGACTTTATAAACAACAAAAAGCCAGAAGATGTCTATACCATCGACACACGTAAGGCTGTTTTAGCGGAGAAGATATACGAATTGGGTGCTTTGATTGACAATCTGCCGGCCGAAGACATACACTGCACCAAACGATATGCCATGGCACTCGAGGCTTATGAGTACGATTTCCTTCGTGGTGAGATACATCCGTTGATTGATAAAGCCCAATGGGAGAGCAATCCTATAAAGGTGAAGAACAGTGTGTCGAGTATCTATTCTGCCGATTGCTTTGAGTCGAGGGCACGAGCCATGAAAGGCGGGAAAAAGGGCAGATACGAGATCTGGGAGCAGAACAACGAGGCATTATCAATCAGCGAGCATGCACGATGGGTGGTTGAGAGACTCATCATGGGCTATCGTCCGATAAATCGTAATGAACGCTTGGAATATGAGATTCTGTTTGGTCAGAAACGTCTGGATTATTTCAAGAAACTGAAGAGTAACCCGCACGATCTTGTACATATCGATATATGCTCGTATCGCGACCTGCGCCGCATCGATCCTAACAGTCTGAAATACGACAGCTTCCTGATGCTGGCAATACCTAGGATTCTTAATAAAATTAACGAATAACAAATAAGAAAGACCAGACGACATAAACCAGTCTACAGATTTTCTTCGAAAAACCAAAGGCCTGGTTTATGTCGTCTGGTCTTTTATTCGATAACACCTGAACCAAGAACCACAGGTTCTGTGGCATGGTATATCGTTCCGAACTGACCTGATGCGACGCCTGAAATCATCACGTCGCTGTTGATTTTAAGACCTTTTTCGGTGATGCTGAGCGTACCGGTGCGGAACTCGGGCTGGTGACGGATTTTATATCTAATAGGTTGATTATCAATGAATTTTATTACAGGATTCATTGTCTGAACATCTACGAGTTCGATGGTGTTGACATATTGAGCCTCAGGGTCGTAGCCTTGCGACACGTAGACGATGTTTTGGTCGGTGTCTTTCTTCACCACGAACCACGGTCCGCCACCCAAGCCTAAGCCTTTGCGCTGACCGATGGTGTGAAACCAGAATCCTTTGTGTTTGCCAAGTTTCTTGCCAGTCTCGAGCTCGATGATGTCGCCTTCTTTCTCACCGACGTATTCACGAATGTAGTCGTTATAGTTGATCTTTCCCAAGAAGCAAATGCCTTGAGAGTCATGACGTTGCGCACTTGGAAGACCGTATTTCTCGGCTAACCGGCGTACCTCGCTCTTTGGGATGCCTCCCACTGGAAACATTGCTTTTTTAAGCTGTGGATATGTGATTCTCGCTAAGAAGTCGGTCTGGTCCTTAAAGGTGTCGACGGCTGTTCCGAGCCATGCAACTCCATCATTATCAATCCATTGCTGAGCATAATGACCTGTAGCGATGCGGTCAAACTGGTAGCCGGCCTTCTCCTCGAAAGCGCCGAATTTGATGAAGCGATTACACATCACATCTGGGTTAGGGGTGAGGCCCTTGCGCACCGAGTCCATGGTGTAAGCTGCCACGCGGTCGTAATACTCCTTCTGCAGGTCGACGATGTCGAATTTACAGCCGTATTTCTTGGCGATGAACGTCGTGATCTCGATATCTTCCTCGGCAGGGCAGTCCATGAGGTCTTCCTTGCCTTCGAGTCCGATTTTGATATAGAAAATATGAGGGTCGATGCCTTGTTCCTTGAGGAGAGGCACTATCACGGAGCTGTCGACACCGCCGGAGACTAACGCTGCAATCTCCATGGTTTATCTACGCTTCTCGAATTTTGTCCTGGTGACTGGGATGGTGAAGCCGTATTTGCCCTGTCCCATGTCGGTCTCGGCTGATCCGTAGATGCCGCCGTCGCGTTTGCCTTTGTAGGCTGCCCACATACGGTCGCCGTAAGAGAAATGCCACCATTCGCCAGGGAAGTTCACGAAGCCTTGTTTCTTCATGATCTTGACGAGTTGCTTGCGGTTTTTGCGCTGTTCCTTGGTGATATGGCTGCTATATGTGAATGTCGAGTCGTTATATTCATGGAAACGTGTGCCGTAGTTGAAGTCAACGCCGTTGTCATCGCACAATGCCACGTCGACAGCGCCGCCGGTCTCATGGCCGCCCATGCTGCCCTTCGGGTCGTCGGTCTTGAACTTAGCGAGTTTCATGGCCTCGTGACGACCTATCTCAGGATTTTCGTTCTGAATCTCAGATACCACCGACTCAAAGCCTTCGCTCATCTTGATACGTGAACGGAAAGTCTTGTAAATCTTGAGGTTTACACCTTCTGGAAGCTTGTCGGCGATATGATAAAGTTTGAACAAAACCTGTTTTCTGATGAGGTTAGGATCTTCGAGCGTCTCCTCGTTGAAGATGATATGACGATGAGGCAGGAAGTCGACGAGCGGGTCGAAGTTCTCGTGCACGTGAACCTTACCCACGTAACGGCGCGACATGATCTTACGCAGTCCGATGACATAGGTGAAATGATGCCAATGGAAACGGAAATGGCGTCTTCTTCTCTTCGATTTGAAATACCAGATAGCCCAAATTAAGAGTATTAAAGCTATAGCCGCGATGATGAAGTTCGGGATGTTTGCTATAAGCACCTCTCTGTGGGTTTCATACCATTTTAAAATTTCGTCTATCATATCTGAATCTTATTTTATTTCAACCAAGACGGGACAATGGTCGGAGTGTTTCGCTTCCGGCAGTATTGCCACGTCGACTAATTTATCTTTTAACGTATCTGTAACTATATGATAATCAATGCGCCAGCCTTTGTTGTTCGCTCTCGCGTTGGCGCGATAGCTCCACCATGAATAGTGGTTCGGTTCTTTGCACAGATGACGGAAGCTGTCGATGTATCCGTCGCTGAGGAAGTCGGTAAACCACTGTCGTTCCTCTGGCAGGAAGCCTGAGTTGGTGGCGTTGCGCACCGGATCGTGGATGTCGATGGCCTCATGGCAGATGTTGTAATCACCTGAAAGAACCAGGTTCGGATGCGATTTCCGCAGGTTGTTGACGTATTTTCTGAAGAAATCGAGCCATTCCATCTTGAAATCCTGACGTTCTTCGCCCGTGGTGCCTGACGGATGATACACGCTCACTACCGACAAATCGCCGAAGTCGGCTCTCAGGAAACGTCCTTCGTCGTCGTAAAGCGGTTTTTCCATTCCGTAGACCACGTTGTCGGGCTCGCGTTTCGTGAGGATACCCACGCCGCTGTAGCCTTTTTTCTTTGCCGAGAACCAATAGCTGTGATAGCCCATAGCCTCAATCTCCATCACCGGGATCTGGTCAGGAGTGGCCTTAAGTTCTTGAAAACACACGACATCCGGCGAAACGGCATCGAGCCACTCAAGCAATCCTTTTGAGATCGCTGCGCGGATTCCGTTTACGTTATAACTGATGATTCTCATGCTCATTTAATTCGTCATTTCGACTGGAGCGTAGCGAAATGGAGAAATCCTTTTTAGAAAAAGCTTTTGCGAAAAGAGGATTTCTCGACTGCCATCTCACTGCGTTCGATGTTCGCTCGAAATGACGTTTAATTTTTTTGCAAAGATAATATTTTTTAATAAAAAGATGTAAAATAATAAATGATTTTTTATTTTTGCGATATGAGATTGAGATTAAGAACTCGAGCGAAGATTTTATTTAAGTCGTTGAATAAGTGGCGATTAGCTCATTTATCCGACCGACAGTTCATGATACTTTTGGCTGTCCCGACAGGATTTTTGGCGGGAGTGGCCGCTGTTTTGATCAAATTTTTCGCTCATTCGATACGCGATCTGTTCTTCTACATCAGGACATTGGACAGCTATTTCGATCTGTTGTTCTTTATCTTGCCTGCGATAGGTATATTGTTGACTATCATAGTGATACGATATGTCATCCGACGTGAAGTAGGGCATGGGATACCAGGTCTTTTATATGCGCTTTCGCGAAATAAAGGCATAGTGAAGCCGTACACCACCTTCTCTTCGATTATCACGAGTGCCTTGACAGTAGGTTTCGGCGGATCCGTCGGATTGGAAGGTCCTTCAGTGTCGACCGGTGGCGCCATCGGCTCGAACATCGGCCAGCTTCTTAAGCTCAACCAGAAGCAGATCAACGTGCTGATAGGCATGGGAGGCGCCTCGGCATTGGCTGCCATCTTCCAGGCCCCGATAACAGGCGTTATCTTTGCCATGGAGGTGTTTATGATCGACATCTCCATGACGGCGCTCATCCCGATCATCATATCGGCGTTCTGCGCCATCCTCACCTCTTACTACTTCCTCGGCAGAGCCGTGGAATACGAGATTACCATCGCAGAGTCGTTCATCCCTTCTAACTCATTGTATTACGTGGGTTTAGGATTGGTTGTCGGACTCGTCTCAGCCTATTTCATGAAGGTGTACTTTACCGTAGGCAAGAGGTTCGGAAAGATCGAAAACCCATGGCGGCGTTTCATCATCGCGGCCTTATGCCTCGGCGCCCTGATCTTTGTGTTCCCGTCGTTGTACGGTGAGGGCTATGAGACGATAAACGCGGCGTTGAACGGAAACATCAACGATATCAGTCGTCACGCGATGTTCGAGCCGTTCGCCGACAACATCTGGATAGTGATACTTATCTTTGTTTGCATCATCCTGGCAAAGGCGTTTGCCACTTCGCTCACTTTTGCTGCTGGCGGCGTGGGAGGAACATTCGCTCCCGCTCTGTTCCTTGGCGCCATGACGGGTATGGTGTATGCGCTGGTTATCAATAATTTAGGTATCGGCGACCTTGACGTTTCGAAGTTTGCCCTCGTGGGCATGAGCGGCCTCATCGCTGGCATGCTGCACGCACCGCTGACAGGCATCTTCCTCATCGCCGAGATCACCAACGGTTACTCGCTGATGGTGCCTCTGATGATAGTGTCGGCGCTGTCGCTGGCAATCAACAGGATGTTTTTCAGGGAGTCGATTTACACCCAGAGCATAGCCGAGAAAGGCGTGAAGGTGTCGTTCAACAAAGACGAGACCATCCTTAACATGATGACTTCCAGCAACTTGATCGAGACGAACTTCAGCACCATACGTCCTGAGCAGACCTTCGGCGACCTGGTGAAAGTCATAGCATCGTCATCGAGAAACATCTTCCCTGTGGTGGCCGAAAACGGTGAGTTCCGCGGTCATATCCTGTTCGACGACGTTAGAAAGTTTATGTTCGACACGTCGCTTTACGACACGTCGGTTGAGAAAATCATGGTTTACCCTGAATACATTATCAATTACGACGAGTCGATGGAGAGCATCGTCCAGAAATTTGAAGAATCACATAAATACAATATTGTGATTGTCGACAACGGCAAGTATCTTGGCTACATCTCGCGAGCCAATGTGTTTACTGCTTATCAGGCGACTTTGAAGGAGATTTCTGCTGAGTAGTCTTCTTCGAATGATGGAAATGGTCGTTCCACAAAGCCCACATCAGGAAGATCACCACATAGAACATTATCTTGAAGATGACATCGTGAGCCAACGCGAAATCGTTAGGATAATACCTTAAAAACAAGGCTATTCCGACGACTCTCACCACGTTTGTGAACTCAATTATGACCAACCCCAACGGGATATACCATGCTTTGTGCTTCCACGGTCCCGGGAAGATGAGCATCAGGAAGAGCCAGTGCATCCACTGTTTTAGACTGGTGCATTCGGGTGCCACCGTGACGTAGGAATAGGTTCCATGGTGGTTGAGGAAACCAAGGGTGCGGTCTTGAGTGAAGAAATCGACGCCGAAGACATGCTCCAATGTCCAGCAACTCTGGTCGAAAAGCAACGCCGAAGCCCATGCGAAGAGCCTGTCGACGGCACCTTTCAGCGGCCAGTAGTCGAGGGTGAAGTTCCAGAAATTATAAAGAAGGTGGAAGCTGAAGATCAAAATGAAAAACAGCCCCACGTCGAAGTACGACTGGTAACGCTTATCGGCGTAAAGGGATTTTATTTTTTCCTTATTTAGCATGATCATCCAAAACGTCATTTCGAGCGTAGTCGAGAAATCCTTTTTAGAATAAGCTTTTGCAAAAGGAGGATTTCTCCATTCCGCTTCGCTTCAGTCGAAATGACGACTAAAATCTGTAACCAACGGTTAATCCTACTGAAGTCGTCGTCGACTTGGCACTGGAATAATTATATTTTACGGTGCCGTAACGGTCGTGTTCGTCCTCAAGGTAAGGATCCTTGACCTTCAGCACGTCGACAAGTCCGATATTCGCGTGAAGCGAGAACATGAAACAATCGATGAAATAGTAAGTGATTCCTATTGTTCCGCAGACATTGAAAGGTTTGTATTCGTCGCTGCTCTTGTAGTTGAGTGTCTTATGCAGAGGTCCACGCTTGACGTTTTTCTGTGCCCTGATGCAGAGACTTGGGGTGATACCCGCTTGAATCGACAGCTCCGGGCTCGCGTTGAACTTCAACATAATCGATGCACAAAGGTTAGTCATCTTCATCTCGCCAGAGTAGTCGTATTCGGCCGAAAACTCATCGGTTACGTTAGGTACGATGACGGTGCCTTTAACGTTGTAGCCGTAGTTGGCATAGATGAAATGAAACTGCACTCCGATGTTATTGCTGATAGGCTTCTCATAGTATCCGCCGATAGTAAATGTCGGTTTCATGCCTGAAACTGAGGCCTTTTCGATGGTGGCATAGCTAACATGATATGTGGTGTCGGCACCTTGGACTATGGTTTGTGTCAGGACCTCGCTGTCATCGTAATATAAGCCGTCGCTGAGGGTCATGGTACATCCGTTGACGCCGAGATAGATACCGTATTTGTAATCCTGTGCCGTCATTTTCACTGCGAAAAGAGCCAAAATAAAGATTAAGAGTGCTAACTTTTTGTTCATAACGCGAAAAAATTTTTACAAAAATAGTAAAAAATCAATAAAAGTAGTATATTTGTAAGTTTTTTTAATGAATTTTTATGAATTTAAGAGTCACATGTGTGCAGAGCGATGTCATCGCGAGAAATCCGGAAGCTAATCGCCGTCATCTCGACGAGATGCTGAAAGACGTTGAAAATACTGATGTTATCGTGCTTCCTGAGACGTTCACGACGGGTTTTCCTGCCGATCCGAATCTTTTCGCTGAAGAAGTCGGTGGCGTGACGATGCAGTGGATGCTTGAAAAGGCGAAGGAGAAAAATGCGGCGGTGTGTGGCACTATAATTCTAAAAATGAACGGTTTTTATAACAGTTTCATCTGGATGCAGCCCGACGGAACATACCGTATTTATAATAAAAGACATCTGTTTACGATGGGTGGCGAGCTGGGACTGAACAACGGCGAAGAGCGTATCACCATCGAGTGGAAAGGCTGGAGGATAAGACCTTTCGTGTGCTACGACCTGCGTTTCCCGGTGTGGGACAGAAACAGTGTTAATGACGGGAAGTTTGAGTACGATGTGGCGATATTCACAGCGGAGTGGCCGAAGAAAAAATCAGAGGTGTGGAACACGCTGCTGAAAGCGCGAGCCATTGAGAATCAGGCGTTTGTGGTCGGAGTGAACCGCGTCGGCGTCGACGACAGCAACATCGAATACAAGGGCGAGAGCATAGTGTTGAACGTGAAAGGACGTGTAGTGGAGCAGGCTCAGCCTGGAGAAGGATTGTTTACGGCGGAATTAAGTGAGTTCGAGCTGGAGGCGTTTAGGGAGTATTTCCGTGTCTCTCGAGACTGGGATTAATAATAACAACGTCATTTCGACTGGAGTGAAATGAAATGAAACGGAATGGAGAAATCTCCGTTAATTGGAGGAGATTCCTCCGCTCCCTGCGGTCGGTCGGAATGACGAACAAAAATATAGAATATGGATATAATCATTGCAGGTGACGGTGAAGTTGGCATGCACTTGGCGGAGGCCTTGGAGCGCAGTGACCATAACATCACCATCGTGGACCCCCATGAGGAGCTTCTGAAGATGATGGAGTCGCATTCCGACCTTATGACGATTGCCGGAGACTCCACTTCTATCAGGGTTTTACAGAAAGCCAACGTGAAGAAGGCCGACATGGTCATCGCGGTGCTTCACGACGAGCATATCAACCTCTTGACGGGTATCTTGGCTAAGAAACTCGGTGCCAAACGTGTCATCGTGCGCGTCAACACCATGGAGAACCTCAGTCCGGAGTCGTGGAGAATATACCAGGATCTCGGCATCGACGGTATAATCTCGCCTGAAGACATTGCTGCTCAAGAGATTATCACCTTGCTGAAGCAGACAGCGGCGACGGAGGCATACGACTTCGCGGGCGGCAAGCTCGAGATGTATATGATGAAGCTCGAGGAGAACGCCAACGTCATCAACAAGAACCTCTCGGAGATAGCTGAGCGTTTCAAACACCTTGATTTTAAGGTCGTTGCGATACATCGCAGACAGAATACCTTCATCCCTCACGACGGCGACGTGCTCAAGGCCGGCGATATGGTGTATGTCATCACCAAGCCGAGCGCCATCCGCGAGCTGATGCAGATGAGCGGCAAGCAGAAATACAGCATCCGTAACGTGATGATTATCGGCGGCGGACGCGTGGGACGTATCACGGCGAAACGTCTAGAAAACGACATGGACATCAAGATCATTGAGAAGGATAAGGAACGCTGCTACGACCTGACGAATGCCTTGTCGAACACATTGGTGGTCAACGCCGATGCACGCGATGTGGACATGCTCGAGGAGGAAGGCATCAAGAGCGTCGATGCCTTCATCGCAGTGACAGAAAACACCGAGACGAACATTCTGACCTGCCTGCAGGCGAAGGCTTACGGCGTGAAGAAGACCATAGCATTGGTCGATAACATCGATTACATCGACATCTCGCAGAGTATCGGTATCGACACCATTATCAACAAGAAACTCATCGCAGCGAGCTACATCGTTCGATACACCCTGGGAGATAACGTGTCGACGCTGAAGTGCCTGAGCGGAATCGATGCCGACATCATGGAGTTTGTGGTGCCCGACGGATGCCTTGCCACGATGCGGCCTATCAACAGGTTACATGTGCCGGAAGGTGCCATCATCGGCGGCATCATCCGAGGCGAGGTGAGTTACATCGCCTCCGGCGACTTCCAGATCGAAGCTGAAGATAGAGTGGTGGTTCTTGCATTGCCGCAGGCGATTAAAGAGGTTGAAAAACTGTTTAGATAATGAACCGTGTACCTGTTTTCGTTAGAATTACTATCAAATTGTATTTACTTCTGTTAGCGCTTTACTTCGCTTTCAGAGTTGCACTTTTATTGTTAAACCTTGACAGGGTTGGAGAAACCACCGCTTGGGAAGTGGTACAAGCCTTCGTGATGGGCGTTCGTTTTGACATCGTCACAATAGGTTTTGTGATAGCAATTCCGACGATAATCCTGACGATTTTTTCATTTTTCGGCAAGAAAAGCAGGCTCTTTGAGCTTATTTACACTTGGGTGCTAACTGTCTGTTTCACAATAACTTTCGGCATCTGCGCCGCTGATATCCCTTATTTCGACCAGTTCTTCGACCGCTTTAATATCACCGCTTTCGAGTGGATGGCGACTGGCGATAGTGTCTTCGTCTTCAAAATGGTGTGGGAGGAGCCGACTTACATCCTGATGATGCTTCCGGTGCTTGGCGCGGGCTTCGTTTTCTGGTTCTTTGCCAATAGAATTATGAAGCGCTCAACAGGCTGGGAATCAGTGAGTTATGTAAGATACGGCATTGCTACAGTGCTGCTTTGGGGATTGGTTTTCATCGGCATGCGAGGCCGTTTGAACGAGAAATCGCCTATAATGGTGGGCACGGCGTATTTCTGCAACAACGCCATGCTTAACCAACTTGGCTTGAACCCGAATTTCACTTTGGCGAGAAGCTGGCTCGACAGCAAAGACCCTGACAATCAGAAGGTTAGATTTATGTCGGACGATGCTGCCATTGCTTTGGTACAGAAGAATTTAGGAATAGAAAATCCTGACTCTGAGTTTCCGATAGCGAGAGAAGTTGCAAGCGACACAGTATCAAATAATTACAACGTTATTGTGGTGATAATGGAAGGCATGAGCTACAACAAGACAGCTCATGGCGGCAACACCCGAAATCTCACTCCTTTCCTCGATTCGTTGATGTGTAACTCATTGAGTTTCAATAATTGTTACACGACGGGAACGCATACCTACTGTGGCATCTACAGCACTTCGGTGTCGTATCCGGTGGTGTTTCGCAACCATGCGTTGAAGCGCATCCCTGTGCTGCAGTACGACGGACTGGCCGCCACTTTGCAGAGATACGGCTATCAGACGGCTTATTTCACCACTCACGACAAGGAGTTCGACAATGTAGCCGGTTTCTTGAGTCAGAACGGCGTGGAGCGTATCGTCTCGCAGTCCGATTATCCTGTTTCGGAAGTGAAGACCACCCTTGGCGTTCCCGATGATTATCTGTTCCGTTTCGCTATGCCTGTTTTCGATGAGATGGCCAGTAACGGCAGGCCTTTCTGCGCTACCATGATGACCGCTTCCGACCATGGTCCGTATTATCTTCCCGACTATTTCGAACCTCGTTCAGAGGAGCTGAAATATCAGATTACGGAATATGCCGACTGGTCGCTGAGGCGTTTCATCGAGATGGCTAAGGAAAAGCCTTGGTTCGACAACACTTTGTTTGTGTTTGTGGCCGACCACGGGGCGGCTTTGGACACCGACTATTCCATCCCGTTGAGTTATTTCCACACGCCTCTGGTGTTTTACATGCCAAAGCATCTGCAAGCTGTTGAAAATGAGGCTATTGCGAGCCAGATGGACATCTTCCCGACGGTGATGGGAATTTTGGGCAAGGGGTATGTCAACAATAGTTTCGGCATCGATTTGCTGAAAGAAAACAGGCGGTATGCTTATTTCATGGGTGACGATAAATATGGCGTTTTAGACCACGATTGGTTGCTCATCAATAAGCCTTCTGAGGAACAGGTCGGGTTGTATAAATATGTCGACAAAGACAAGAAAAACTATATTTCGGAGTACCCCGAGGTAGCTGAGGAGATGAAAAAGTACGGTGAATCGGCTTGGCAAGTTGGTGAGTATCAACAAGATAAGAAAAAAACAAAATTTTTGTCACACGAATAAAAATTATGTGTAATTTTGCAGTCGGAAATGCCCAATGGTGTAATTGGCAACACGACTGACTCTGGATCAGTAAAGTCTAGGTTCGAACCCTGGTTGGGCAACAAAAAAATTGTGACTTTTTTGTAAAAGTTACAATTTTTTTTTATATCTTTGCGATTAGTAAAGTTTCGCTTGCGAAATTTCCCATACTGATTTTGTAAATAATTGAAATCCAATAACATAGCTGATTTCGATGTCCCCGAGGTATATTCGGTCCGAAAACTGTGCCTTCTATAATAAATGAATATCATAGATAGAAACGCTTTAGCATGGTATGTTTTGCGTGTGACTTATCAGCGCGAGATAGCGGCGTCGAAGGTTTTGGAGGAGCTGCAGATTGAGCATTACGTGCCGACGGTGCGGACGAGAATTCGCAACGAGAAGGGGGTGACGATGGGATGGAAGACGGAGCCGTTGGTGCATAATTACATCTTCATTCACGACACGTATGAGAATATCAAGAAGCTAAAGCACGGCAAGCTGGATTATTTACGTTTCATAATGGGAAAGGATGATACGGGTTTGTTGAGTGTGCCGCAGTATGTGCCCGACAAGCAGATGGCCGACTTCATCAAGGTGGTGCGGACCATGGGCTCGAAGCCTGTTGACCCGAATATTGATTTACGCAAAGGTGACAAGGTAAGGATCCTGACCGGTCCGTTTGAAGGTGTTGAGGGAGTGTATACGAGGATGCCGAATCGTCATGAGAAGCGTGTGATAATAAAGATTGAAGGCGTAGCTGCTGTTGCGACAGTGGCGATTAACGCCTCGGATATTGAAAAAATATAATCTCCCCGTCATTTCGACCGAAGCGTAATGAAATGAAGCGAAGTGGAGAAATCTCATAAAAAGAAAAATTTCAAATTATGAATATTGCAGTAGCAGGTACAGGTTACGTGGGTTTGAGCATTGCGACTCTTTTATCCCAGCAAAATCACGTCACGGCAGTGGATATCGTTGCTGAAAAGGTCGACAAAGTGAATAAAAAAGTGTCGCCTATTCAGGATGAATACATTGAAAAGTATTTTGCTGAAAAAAGCCTCGACCTCACTGCTACTCTTGACGGTAAAAAAGCATATCAAACAGCTGATTATGTAGTGGTTGCTGTTCCGACAAATTATGATCAGAACAATAACTTTTTTGACACATCACATGTTGAAGACGTCGTAAAATCGATTCTTGAAGTCAACAAGGATGCGGTTATTGTGATAAAGTCGACGGTTCCAGTGGGCTATACCGCATCGATTTGCGAAAAGTTTAAGGCAAAATCACCGAAAATCATCTTTGCTCCGGAGTTTTTGAGGGAAAGCATGGCGTTGTACGACAACCTTTATCCGAGCAGGATAATTGTTGGATATGACGAGCCAAGTCTGAAAGAATCGGCAAAGCAATTTGCTGGTTTGATAAAAAATTGTTCATTGAAAGATGACGTTCAGGTGCTTCTTATGGGAACCAAGGAGGCGGAAGCTGTTAAATTGTTTGCCAACACTTATCTCGCATTACGGGTTAGCTATTTTAACGAACTTGACACATACGCTGAGATAAAAGGTCTTGACACTCAATCGATTATAAATGGCGTATGTCTTGATCCAAGAATCGGAACGCATTACAACAATCCTTCGTTTGGCTATGGAGGGTATTGTCTGCCCAAGGACACAAAGCAGCTTTTGGCGAATTACAACGATGTGCCGGAAAACCTGATTCAGGCGATTGTCGACAGTAACAAGACCCGCAAGGATTTTATTGCCGACCAGGTGCTGAAGAAAGCCGGTTATTACGACTATTACGACAACGGTAGCTATAACGCCAAGGAAGAGAAGGAATGCACGATTGGAGTGTATCGCTTGACGATGAAATCGAACTCCGACAACTTCCGCCAGAGCTCTATACAAGGTGTAATGAAGCGTGTGAAAGCCAAAGGCGCGAAAGTCATCATCTACGAACCGACGCTTGAAGATGGCAGCACATTCTTTGGCTCATTGGTGGTTAACGATATGAAGAAGTTTAAAGAACAATCGCAGGCGATTATTGCGAATCGTTATGATTCATGCCTTGACGATGTGATTGGAAAAGTTTATACGAGAGATATTTTCAAACGCGACTAACCTTCCACACGGACGACAAATTAAAGGTCACACAGATACCACAGATTTCACAGATTATGCTCACCTATAGGTGAGCGGCTGACGCACGATAATGACTGACAACGAATTGACATACGAAATAAGAGGAGCGATCTTTGATGTTTATAATGAACTCGGCCCGGGTTTGTTGGAATCTGTGTATGAAGAGGCATTGGTATTTGAACTTCAGGAACGTGGTCTGGAAGTGGTTCGCCAACTTGAAGTTCCGATAATTTATAAAGATAACGAACTTAAGACACCTCTTAGACTTGACATATTAGTCAATAATCAAGTTATTGTTGAATTGAAATCGGTTGAAGAGATGAAACCTGTGTTCGCTAAGCAGTTGCTGACATATTTAAGGTTGATGGATAAACGTGTCGGTCTACTTGTTAACTTCAACACGAATAACATACAAGAAGGTATAAAGCGAATAGTAAATTAACGTGCAGTAGCCATTGAGCCTTGGCTCAATAAAATCTGTGCAATCCGTGTAATCTGTGTGACATAAATCGCCTTTAGGCGAAAAAAGAAATACTGTGTGAAATGAAAGGTATTGTATTAGCAGGAGGATCTGGAACGAGACTTTATCCCATTACAAAGGGCGTTAGTAAGCAACTGCTTCCCATTTACGACAAGCCGATGGTGTATTACCCGATTTCGGCGTTGATGTTGGCAGGAATTAGAGATATTCTGATTATCTCGACACCTTACGACTTGCCGGGATTCAAACGTCTTTTGGGTGACGGTAGCGACTATGGTGTGCATTTCGAGTATGCTGAGCAGCCGAGTCCGGATGGTTTGGCGCAGGCGTTCATTATTGGAGAGAAATTTATCGGAAACGACTGTGCCTGCTTGGTTTTGGGCGATAACATCTTCTACGGTGCAGGCTTCACTTCGTTGCTAAGAAATGCTGTTAAAGATGCTGAGCATAATAAGAAAGCGACTGTTTTCGGCTATTGGGTTTCAGATCCTGAGAGGTACGGCGTGGCGGAGTTCGATAAGGAGGGTAACTGCCTGAGTATTGAGGAGAAGCCGAAGAATCCCAAGAGTAATTACGCCGTTGTTGGTCTGTATTTTTATCCGAACAAGGTCGTAAACATTGCGAAAAACATAAAACCTTCAGCACGTGGTGAGTTGGAGATCACAACCGTTAACCAGCATTTTCTGGAAGACGGAGAATTGAAAGTTCAGGTTTTCGGAAGAGGTTTTGCATGGCTTGACACGGGAACCCATGATTCATTGAGCGAAGCATCAACATTTGTTGAGGTTATCGAGAAGCGACAGGGTTTGAAGATAGCCTGTCTGGAGGGAATTGCGTATCGCAATGGTTGGATTACTGAAGAAAAGATGCGCGAGTTAGCTCAGCCGATGCTGAAAAACCAGTACGGGCAATATCTATTGAAGGTGATTGAGGAGATGAAGAACGAGGTCAATTCGGAGACGTTTGTGAAGTAATGGTTATAGGTTATTGGTTATAGGTTATTGAAAAATTTGATAAAAAATAAATATGATGGATCTTAAAGGAACAAAAACAGAAAAGAATCTCCTTGAGGCGTTTGCCGGGGAGTCGATGGCACGCAACAAATACACTTATTATGCCTCGAAGGCCAAGAAAGACGGCTACGTGCAGATTTCAAAGATTTTTGAAGAGACGGCAGGCAACGAGAAAGAGCATGCTGAGCTATGGTTTAAGTATTTGCACGACGGTGAGGTACCTGGCACGAAAGCTAATTTGGCCGATGCAGCCAATGGTGAGAACTATGAGTGGACCGACATGTATGACCGCATGGCAAAGGAGGCCGAAGAGGAAGGCTTCAAGGAGATTGCGGCGAAGTTCCGTATGGTGGGCGCCATCGAGAAAGAGCATGAGGCCCGCTATCGTAAGCTATTGGAAAACATCAAGGAAGGCCTTGTCTTCTCGCGCGACGGTGACATGGTGTGGCAGTGCTCCAACTGCGGTCATATCGTGATTGGAAAGAAAGCTCCAAAGATTTGTCCTGTCTGCAACCATCCGCAGTCGTATTTCGAGTTGAAGAAAGAGAATTATTGATAGTAAAACAGATATAAAGATCATGAAAAAACTATTAACACCTTTACTTATGTGTCTTTGTTTTTTAACAGGCTGTAAAGCGCAGTCGAAGGTCGATAATTCGGTGTCGGGTGATTTACAACTTGACAAATATCTCGGAACATGGTATGAAATTGCCCGTTTCGACCATAAATTCGAGCGTGGAATTCAATTCTGCAAGGCAAATTATTCATTGCGTGAAGATGGCAAAGTGGCAGTGCTGAATACCGGCATTAAAAACGGCGAGCCGAGCGAGGCAAAAGGCAAAGCCAAGTTTACTGATAACCCGAGAATACTGAGGGTTTCATTCTTTGGTCCGTTCTATGGTGACTATCGCATTATGCTTTTGGATAAAGATTATCAATGGGTTTTGGTCGGTGGTAGCGATGATAGTTATTTGTGGATATTGGCAAGAACACCCCAATTAACAGACGAAGTAAAAGAAATCATCCTCGCTGAGGCGACACGCCGTGGTTACGATGTAGGGAAATTGATTTGGGTGGAGCAATAATTAAAGGTTAATGATTTTTATGGACGCGACTTTTTCATTTGAGAAATTAGATGTATATAAAAAACAAACAGCTTGTGATCTAGGCTATATTAAAGAAGGACAACTTGATACCTTGAGGCCTCAGTTTACTGATATTGCCAAGATGCTTTCAGGATTACGAAACACTTTAAACAAAAAATTAGACAATAAATAACAAGTTGAGTGGTGATGGCATCTCATTAACCATTAACCACTAACCATTAAACATTAAAATATGATTAACGTTGGAATTATTGGATGTGGCTTCGTGGGCGGAGCCCTCAAAGATTGGTTGGAACACAACAACCCAGAGTGCAAACTTTTCATCAGCGATCCTCCAAAGGGTTATAATGATGATTTAAGTAAGATCGATATTGCATTTTTGCAAATTCATGTTCCTACAGAAGATGATGGTACACAAAACTTGACACTTATGAAAGAGTTGATTAGAAAACTCCCAGATGTGCCAGTATTTGTCCGTACAACCATTCTTCCTGGTACGAGCGAGATGCTTTCCAAAGAAACAGGTCACAAGGTGCACTATATGCCGGAATTCCTCACTGAACGTACACATATTGAGGATTTCCAGAAGCAGACAATGGTGTTCACAGGCGCACATGAATTGCTTACCAAGATTTTCGTCGGCAAGAAGTTCACAGTCATGACCCCTTTGGAGGCCGAGCTAACCAAGTATATGCATAATGTTTTCGGCGCATATAAGGTTACATACTTCAACGCTTGCCGTGAGTATTGTGAGCAGATGGGAGCAGATTGGCGCAAAGTTCATACTGGCATTCTTCTTTCAGGTTACATCAACGACACTCATACCTACGTGCCTGGTCCAGATGGCAAGTTCGGCTATGGCGGCAAGTGCTTCCCTAAGGATGTCAATGCCTTTGCCAAGATGACCGAAGGCACGCCTCTCGGAACGCTTTTGGAGCATCTGCATGAGCTCAACGTGCATTTCCGTGGAGTGGAAGAGCATATTTAAGGCTATATGCCAATTAGCAATTAAGCAATATTATACATGAAAACAATAATGCTCGTTTTCGGCACTCGTCCTGAGGCCATTAAAATGTGTCCTTTGGTGAAAGAATTTCAGAAATATTCTAAGGATTTTGAAACAATAGTGTGTGTCACTGGGCAGCATCGTGAGATGCTTGACCAGGTGCTGAAGATATTCGAGGTTACTCCTGATTATGACCTCAATATTATGAAGCAGGGCCAAGATTTGTATGATGTGACAGCTCGTGTGTTGACAGGAATGCGCGATGTGTTCAAAGAGTGCAAACCTGATGTGGTGTTGGTACATGGAGATACAACAACTTCGACCGCTGCCGCTCTTGCTGCATTTTATCAGCAGATTCCAGTAGGGCATGTTGAAGCTGGTTTGAGAACACACAATATATATAGCCCTTGGCCGGAGGAGATGAATCGCCAGATAACAGGACGCATTGCAGAATATAATTTTGCTCCAACACCGCTTTCAGAGCAGAATCTTAAAGAAGAGAAAGCATGGGGCAAGATTTATGTCACAGGCAATACCGTGATAGATGCTTTACATGTGGTGGTTGAGAAACTGAAAAGCGACAAAAATCTTGCAAACGAGCAGATTAAGATACTTGCTGATGCTGGATATGATGTGACAAGACTTGATAATGGAAAGAAACTGGTACTTATCACGGGTCATCGTCGCGAAAACTTCGGGGAAGGATTTATCAGCATGGTAACAGCCATGAAAGACCTTTCAGAAAAATATCCTGATGTTGATTTTGTATATCCTATGCACTTGAATCCTAATGTGCGCAAACCTATTCATGAGGTTTTTGGCGAGGATTTGACTGTTTATAAGAATTTCTTCTTTATAGAACCGCTTCAGTATCTGGAGTTTGTGTATTTGATGGAAAAGTCAACGGTTGTCCTTACCGATAGCGGTGGAATTCAGGAAGAGGCTCCAGGATTAGGTAAGCCGGTATTGGTGATGCGAGATACAACGGAGAGACCGGAAGCATTGAAGAGCGGCACCGTTCATTTGGTAGGAACCAATCATGACCTTATAGTAAATGAGGTTAGCACATTGCTTGACGATGCGAAAGCATATGAGCGTATGTCAAAAGCCGTAAACCCATACGGTGATGGCAATGCTTGCAACCGTATTGTCCGCGCTCTCAAAGGTGAAGGTGTGGATAGATACGAAGTAAAATAATTATCAACTATCAATTGTAAATTTTCAATTAAAAAAATATGATAAACGTTATCGGACTCGGCTATATCGGACTGCCGACAGCACTTATGATGGCTTCACACGGTGTTGAGGTCATCGGAACTGATTATAACAAGGAACTTGTTGCCACTTTAAATGCTGGTAAAACAACTTTCAAAGAAGACGGTTTGGATGAGCTCTTCAATGCTGCATTGAAAGCTGGCATTAAGTTTACGACTGAATATCAGAAAACAGATATGTATATCGTATCTGTACCAACACCATACGACAAGTTTTCAAAGAAAGTTGATGCTTGCTATGTAGTGGCAGCAGTTAAGGAAGTGATGAAAGTTTGTCCTAAAGGCGCAACAGTTGTGGTTGAATCAACGGTTTCACCTGGCACAATGGATAAATACGTGCGTCCAGTCATTGAGGCAAATGGATTCAAAATTGGTGTTGATATCAATCTTGTTCATGCTCCAGAGCGTATCATTCCAGGCAATATGGTGTATGAATTACTCCACAACAACCGCACTATAGGTGCTGACAGCAAAGAGATTGGTGAGAAAGTTAAGAAATATTATGCTTCATTCTGCCAAGGTGAGATAGTTGTAACAGACATTCGTACTGCAGAGATGACAAAGGTTGTTGAAAACACTTATCGCGCTGTGAATATCGCTTTCGCGAATGAGCTTTCAAGAATTTGCCGTCATGATAATATGGATGTTTACGAGATTATTAGAATATGCAATATGCATCCACGTGTAAATATTCTTCAGCCTGGTCCAGGTGTTGGCGGTCATTGTATTTCAGTTGACCCATGGTTCTTGGTTGGCGATTATCCACAACTTGCAAAAGTTATTGATGAGTCGATGAAGACTAATGACAGCCAGCCGGTGTTTGTGCTGGAGCGCATTTATGAGATAATGAAAGAGCACAATATCACCGACAATCGTCGTGTTGGTTTGTATGGCATTACATATAAAGAAAACGTTGACGATGTCCGTGAAAGTCCAACATTGCAGATGCTCGACATTCAAGAACGCCACCTGGCTCGCCCATTGAAGAGTTTTGATCCGTTCTTCACAAATAAAGAAATCGTTCCTAATCAAATTCTCGATTTCGACCAGTTCTTGAACGAAGTTGATATGGTAGTGGTTATGGTGAAGCATGATCATATTAAGCAGAATTGGGACAAGTTAAAGGGCAAGGTGATTTTGGATTGTCATAATATTTGCCCGTTGGAAGGAGTGTATCATATTTAAGCTAAGCGAAGTCTAATAATTAAGTTTTAATAATGTGAATTAATAGATTTTGAGCGTTATGGTAACGAGAATTACAACGAGCACAACATATTAGCTAGAATTCTTTGATTGATAATATGGATTGATTTGTTTGGGGAATTTTTTTAATGGTTGATACATGTCAAGTACAAACAACACAAAACAAGCTGCTTGGGTAGCAATAGGTAGTTTTTCTTCTTTCCTTGTTGCGATAATAAGTCCTATGGTTTTGAGTAGGTTTTTTACCAAAGGAGATTATGGGACTTATAAACAGGTAATGTATGTATATAACACGCTGCTCGCCATATTTACCTTAGGACTGCCCAAGTCATATGCTTATTTTTTACCCAAATATGCGAAAGAGTATTCAAAAGACATTATTAATAAAATAACGAGAATATTTTTTATTTTAGGAGCAACATTTTCATTATTCTTGTTCTCTTGTGCAGGTCCGATATCATCTCTTCTAAAGAATGAAAATTTAGAGATTGCTCTTAAACTTTTTTCTCCAACACCATTATTGCTTTTACCAACGTTAGGACTGGATGCAATATATGCATCTTTTAAAAAAACCAAATATCTTGCTTTTTATACAATATTTACTCGAGCATTTACGGTACTATGTATAATCCTTCCGGTTCTTTTGTTTAAAGGGAATTATTTGCATGCTATAATTGGTTTTGACATTGCCTCATTAATTACATTCATATTGGCAATATACTTAAAATCATGGCCTGTAAAAGATGAGCCAAGGCAGGCGTCTTCATTGACATACAAGCAAATATTTGATTTTTCAATACCTTTGTTATTTGCATCATTATGGGGTACAATAATTGCATCTACGAATCAATTCTTTATTAGTCGGTATTATGGTAATGAGGTTTTTGCTGAGTTTTCAAACGGATTTATGGAGCTTCCTTTTGTGGGTATGATAATAAGTGCTATTGGTGCTATATTATTGCCTATATTTTCAGGTATAGACAATGGAGAAGGTTTTACTGTTTCTGCTTTTTCCGTTTGGAGATCTGCATTGATAAAGTCAGCTAAGATAATTTTTCCAATGCTTATATATAGTGTTTTCTTTGCTGAAATAATAATGAGATGTATGTATGGAGACCATTACTCTAATTCGGCCATTTTTTTTCAGATAAAAAATGTTAGTGGATTACTGTACATTATACCATTTGCTCCAATTATCCTTGCTATTGGGAAAACTCGTGAATATGCAAGAGTTCATCTATTGATAGCATGCTTAATCATAGTTGCAGATTTTTTAGTAGTTGTATGCTTAGACTCCGCACTTTGGATTGCTGTTGCTTCAGAATTATGTCAAGCTTTGAAGATATTTTTACTGATGAAGATCATTTCTAATTATGCACAAAAATCGATATTAGAGATGTTTCCTAAACGTGAATTGGCTATGGTATTGATGGTTTCAGTAATTTCAGGGCTAGTTTCTTGGATGGTATTGTTACTATTTAATGTTAACAAATTCGAGATGTTGATTGTGAGTTTTATATTGTACATCATGTTTTTCTATGTAATATGTTGGGTTTTAAAGCTTTCATACAAAGATGTTGTTAGTGGTTTTGTTAAGAATAAAAGAATTGAAAAAATCCTCAGATTTGTTCCATAGAGTCAGTTACATATAGATATTTTTTTATAATTTTTCAGATGAAGTTAAAAAAATCAGGTGATTTTCTATTATTTTTAATAAATCCTTTGATTGCAGCAGCAAGAGGGTTTGTAAATATCCGGAACCGCCAATCGCTGTTTGTTATTATGGGTTGGTTCTTGGTTTTTGGAATGGGTCTGTCAGATTTAAATGAACTTGCAGATTCTTATAGTTATATACATGAGTTCCGTCTTGCACAAAACATGGATTTTCACCAGTATAAATCTATGTTGGAGGATTACTTAACTTTCGAGTCTAATACCAAAGACATATATACTCTAACAGTAACATTCTTAATCAGTAGAGTAACAGACAATTACCATGTTCTTTATATTTTTTATGCACTGGTTTTTGGCTGTTTCTATCTAATGTCTTTGAAAATACTATTAAGATATCCAATTAGCAATGATGTGGTTTTTTATGCATTATTATTCATATTTTGTTTTAGCAATCCAATTTTTAACATAAATGGCGTCCGTTTTTGGACTGCGGCATGGATATGTGTATATTCCACATTGAGTTTTATTGTGGATAAGAAGTATTGGAAATTATTATTGTTATTAATAATTCCTTTAATACATATATCAGCCCTTATTTGGGTAATGTTGGTATTAATCTATATTATAACAAAAAGGTTCCAAAAAGTATGGGTTGTATTGTTTTTACTATCGTCATTTTTTTCGATAGTGTCATATTTAGATATTGTGTCAAGCAATATTAATGTGTTGCCGCCTGTCATTCAGGCAATGATACATAGTTATATAGAATCTGACCGTGCTCAAGAAATTATGGAGGGATCGAATCTTCCATTATATGCAACTATACTATCTAATTTACCAGGTTATTTCCGTCTCATTTTATCATATATTCTGATTGTTTATTCGGGTAAAATTAATCGAACGAAAATATCTTCAAACCTTTTTACAGCATATTTGGTGGTTGGATCTTTTGTTAATTATACGGCTTCTGTTCCTTCTGTTGGAGTACGATTCCAACATTTAACATATCCTTTATTAGTTATATTGTGGGCTATGAACGATGATTATTTGGTTAAATATAAGAAATTGTTCTATTTTGTGCCAGTCGTATATGCATATTCCATTTTGTATTGGTTAAGATATATGGCTTCAATTACGTATTTGGATATTTATATCGCGCCATTGCCCTACTCGATTATTAAGTATTTGTTTTAGTATGAAGATATTGATTATATCCAAGAATTCTTATCCTATCCAAGGACCACGGGCTTTTAGAACGGCTGAGCTTTCTGAACAGTTGGTCAAGATGGGGCATGAAGTCATTCTATATTCTGTCCATGGGAAATATGATTATTCAATATACGAAAAAGAAACGGGTGTTAAGATGCGGAATATCCGCACTAAATGGGCTATGCGAGCTAACGATGGAACTAATCGATATAATTTTTTAGATAGGATATTTAACCATCTTTTCCATCGGGTTTTATTCTTTCCTGAATGTGAATTCCATTTTTTGGTTCCTCAAATAATAAAAAAGAATCCCAATTGTGATTTGCTAATAACAATTGCATACCCACATTCAATTCATAGTGGAGCTGCTAGGGCAAAGAAAAAGTATCCATCCATTTTCCCCAAAAAATGGATTGCTGATTGCGGAGACCCTTTTTTTTTAAATCCATTTAGTAATGCTCCAAAATATTTTGAGAGATATGAAAGAGAATGGTGTGAAGCATGTGATTATATATCAATTCCTATTGAAGAAGGGAAATGTGGCTATTTCCCGGAGTATCATGATAAAATCAGGATAATACCTCAAGGTTTTGATTTTACCAAAACACCAATTAGTGTGTATTCAAAAAACGAGGTGCCTATTTTTGCATATGCAGGAGCTCTTTATGGCAAAAGAAACCCGATAGACTTTATAGAGTATCTTTCAACACTTGATAAAAAGTTTGTGTTTAGGATTTATTCAAGGAATCCACTGCCGTCAATATATAAAGAAATATTAGGAGATAGATTAGAAAATGTTATTGGGAAAACTCGCAAAGAATGTATTTGGGAATTAAGTAAAGCTGACTTTTTGATTAATGTCACTAATCCATCTGCTGTTCAGTCTCCAAGCAAATTGATTGATTACGGCATTGCTCAAAGGCCGATACTGGATATTAATATTCCATTTGATAATCCAAATATGATTCTCCGATTTTTAGAGGGAGATTATAGCAATAGTCACAAAATAGATAATCTTGATTCTTATAGAATTGAAAACGTTGCGAAGCGTTTCTTGGATTTAGTTATTGAAGATAAAAGCAAATGACAAAAAGTGTTTTTTAATAATAGGATTATATGTTTAAACAAATATTTAGAAATTGGATAAAAAAAATTCTTTATGGATGCGGAATCAAAAGATTTTTTGATTTCACCTATTATCCGTATGTTTCAGAAAAAGCTTCAATAGGGTATAACAATATTATTGGGAACCCCAGGAATATTATTATGGAAGGAAACAGCACTTTAAAACGCGACTCCGTAATAATGAATGGAAGGGCAAAATTTACCATTAAGAATAATTCTGGAGCGGCAGAAGAACTTATGGTGATTACGGGTAATCATATGTCAATAGTGGGAAAGAGTGTGAAAGACGTTACTGATAATGTGAAAGATAAAGAGGATAGTATTGGCGAATTTGATAAAGATGTCATTGTAGAAGAAGATGTATGGATAGGAGCACGAGTGACTCTTCTATCTGGTGTGCATATAGGAAGAGGATCTGAAATAGGGACAGGATCGATTGTCAGGAAAAGCATACCTCCATATGCGGTGGTAGTGGGAAATCCGGCAAAAATAGTCGGTTTTAGGTTTTCTCCCGAAGAAATAATAGAACATGAAAAGGTTTTATATAAAGAAGAGGAAAGATTGTCGTTGTCATTATTAGAAAAGAATTACGAAAAATACTATCTTTCTAGAATTAAAGAAATTAGAGCTTACTTGGGTTTATCTTGTTAATGGTTTTATTAAAGTTTAATATAATTATATGATTATGGATTTAAATGATTTTGTAAAAAATTTTGCGGAGCAATTTGATGACACAGATCCGGAGTTGATTAATGCTAATACCAAATTTCACAATCTTGAAGAGTGGAGTTCTCTAACGGCCATGAGTGTAATAGCGTTAGTAAAGGCAAGTTATGGTAAAACAATAACGGGCGCTGAACTTAGATCATGTGTAACCGTAAAAGATGTTTTTGATCTGATCTCTTCAAAATAATGGTATCGTAGTGCCCTTTTTCATTAGGGAATAAAACAAACTTGATAATGGATTATATGTCCTGGCATTGGCCGGCGGACGCTCCATACACCAAGATGGGGAATATCTGTTATCTTACCAGAGATTTCAATAAACGTAAAAAATATGGCATATATCAAAGCGTTATCTTATTACCTGCCAGAAAGAATAGTAACCAACGAAGAACTTGTTAAAGAATTTCCTGAGTGGAGTGTGGATAAAGTAGCTCAAAAAGTTGGAGTAAATTCAAGGCATTTGGCCGCTGAAGGTGAAACAGCTGGTGATATGGCATTAAAAGCCGCCCAGAAATTATTTGGGGATTATAATATTGATCCCAAATCAATTGATTTCCTGATGTTGTGTACGCAAAGTCCTGATTATTTTCTCCCGTCCACATCTTGTGTTCTTCAGGATAAGTTGGGAATACCGACATCAGCTGGAGCTTTTGACTATAATCTTGGATGTTCGGGCTGTGTATATGGCATGGCAATTGCCAAGGGCCTTATTGCTGCAGGTGTCGCTAAGAATGTGTTGTTACTAACTGCGGAGACATATAACAAGTATCTTCATCCATCTGACAAAAGCAATCGTTCCATATTTGGAGATGGTGCTGCTGCCTGCTTGGTTTCTACGGATGGCTTTGCTGAAATAGGCGATTTTTCGCTGGGCACAGATGGGAGCGGGGCCAATAATCTTATAGTAAAAACAGGAGCTTCAAGGCAGAAGGATACCACGGGTAAGTATATCGAAGACGAAGAAGGCCATATATGGTTTGATGACTATCTTTATATGAATGGCGGGGCCATTTTCAATTTTACACTTGATGCAGTACCGGCAATGATGAAAGATATACTTGTAAAGAACAAATTAGAGAAAGAAGAAATAGACTATTATATTTTTCATCAAGCCAATAAGTTCATGTTGGATACTATTCGCAAGATTTGTGTTTTGCCTAAAGACAAGTTTTATGTTAATCTTGCAGAGACAGGTAATACGGTTTCTTCTACGGTCTTAATTGGGCTAAAAGACTGCATTGATAATCAAATAATTAAGAGGGGAGATAGAATTATGATAAGCGGATTTGGTGTTGGATTAAGTTGGGCGGGAACAGTATTATATATGCAATAGTTCAAGTTTTAATTGGGTTTTACGTATGAATATCTTGTTTATATCATCTTCATTCAAGGGAGGTGGAATTAGTGCGTATGCTATAGAAGTAATTAATTGTTTTAAGGCAGAGCATAACATTAGTGTAATCATAGGAGACGATCAAAGGTCGCCTCTTACTGATGTTAGTGTTTATCATTATGAAACAAAAAAAACTTCATTTGAAAACGCACGTAAGATATTAAAACTTATAGTTGATGAGATAAAACCTGATGTTATTATAAACAGCTTTGGTATTATTTTCCCTTTAATACTACCATATCTGCCCAACAACATAAAAGTCATAACAGTCAGTCATTCATTGCGATACAATGAAGCGGATGTCGCTGGCATTAATTCAAAGTATGCGGATCATGTCATAGATCTTTCGCATTATAATGCACAATATCTTAAAAAAACGTTTCATGTCGAAGACTCAAAGATTAGTGTTATATACAATTGTGTTGAAGATGTTTTGAAAAACAACACAGGCTTTATAGCGCAAAAAAAGAAGAACAATCCGTTAAATATTGTATTTGTAGGAGGCACCTCCGCAGCGAAGAGCCCAGAAATTATTTTTAGTGTAATGAAGGCGTTGAGTACGACTGATGCCAATTTTGTTTTTTATTTTATGGGCGCAAAGACTCCTACATTAAGCAAATTCCAACCATTTAAGTATATTAGTGATACTTACTCCTTTGACAAACGATTTGTTTTTACAGGAAGAGTCTGTCGTGATGAAGCGCTGAAAATTATTAGTGAAGCAAATATTTTTTTGATTCCCTCACGAAGAGAAGGATGTCCTATGGCTTTACTTGAGGCAATGCGTTACGGCTCTATAATTATAACTTCAGATTTTCATAATGCTTGTTGTGAAATGATAACCAATAATGAAAATGGTATAGTAATTCCGCATAGAGAGATAGATGCATTTAACAAAACAATTCTTGATATTTTAAATAATCACGAAAGCTATTATGGTTTGTATGACAGATGCTACCTTTCTTACCTCAATAATTATTCAATTCCTGTTTGGCAGGAACAGATGAATGTATTATTAAAAGACTCTATACTAAAACATAAACAAAGGAAAAGGAAATTAAGAAAGCTATCATACCTTTTTGATTTGTTGAAAATGAAACTTCGATTCAGATATAACAAGATACATGTTTTTTTCAACGAAGAGATTAGATCAGCTTTATTTTTTGCCAAAGAATATTATAGAAACAAATAGGCCATGTCATCATTAAAAAACAAGATCGCAAACACAGCGGCCTATCAGTGGCTTGCTATTTACATTCAGCGATTTTTGACTTCTATCAATCCCAAGATTGAAATATATAGGAATTACAAAGCCCATTTTCATCATAAACCCAATTTGGACAATCCTCGTGATTTGATAGAAAAGATTTATTGGATGCAATTACATAGTGATACCAGATCATGGACCATGCTCGCAGATAAGTATCGCATGAGGGAGTATTGCGAAAAAAAAGGTTTTGGTGAGTATCTTCCAAAAGTTTATGGAGTCTGGACAAAAGTTGATGATATAGAATGGGATAAACTACCTCAGAGATTCGTAATGAAATTGAATAACGGTTGTGGAACAGTATGGATTATTAATGATAAAGACGAATATGATATCGAGGGTTTGAAGAAAAAGATAAAAAAAGTAATTAAAATGCCGTATGGATATAGGGGTTTCCAACCTCATTATCTCGGTATTAAGCCGTTAATCTTTGCTGAAGAATTCTTGGAAGAATCAGAAGACCAAAAATTGTTTTCACCCAATTCTATTGTAGATTATAAAGTATGGTGTTTTAATGGTAAGGTAGAGAGTTGTTACGTTGCATACAATAGAAGCAAAAGTAGGTTGACGGTTGATTTATATGATTCTGAATGGACTCGAATTATAAAATCTTTGCAAAACTTTAAAAAAGACAGATTTGATCCTAATGTAACTGTTCCAAGACCGAGTTCTTGGGAATTGATGAAACATATTGCATCAATATTGTCAGAAAGGCAACCTCAGATGCGTGTTGATTTTTATGAGATTAATGGGAGGCCAATTATTGGAGAGCTAACCATGGCCACAGGTTTTGGCTATTTTACAGAAGCATATTATCAACATTTAGGTGACCTTACAGATGTGACATTGTTGCCAAGAGTGAAGTAGTTTTTTGAAGTTATAATATTATATCATATTTTATGAGAATAGAGCAAAATATTGATTTACGGAAATATAGTACAATGCACCTGCAGAGCGAAGGAAATATTATGTATTCCCCTGAGAGTGTAGATGAACTTGTAAATCTTATTAATGAGTTAAATGGTGACTACCATTTGTTGTCTGCGGGGAGCAATTCTATTTTTGCAGAGCATGTTGTGAAGCCAATCATCAACCTTATGAATGTTGACGAGAGTATGTCATTTGATGGTGAGGTGTTTACTTGTGGTTGCTCTGTTCGTATTCAAAAATTTATCCAATTTGCCAAAGAAAAAGGCTATGGTGGAATTGAATTCTTGTATTCCTTGCCTGCAAGTATTGGCGGAATTGTTTATATGAATGCTGGTAGAGGAGGAGATCAACGACAGTCAATCTCTGATTACTTAACAGAAATAACTTATCTGAATTGCGATACAAATGAAGTACAAACCGAGGGGGTTGATAAGAGTAAGTTTGGCCATCATATTTCCCCTTATCAAAACATGAATTGTGTTATTCTTTCGTGTAAGTTAATATTAAAAAAGCAGTCATTAGAAGAAACAAATTCATTAATAAAAAAGCGTTTGGATCTTTGTAAAAAGATTCAAGATACAAGCAAACCTAACTGTGGTTCTGTTTTTTCTAAAGGTAATAAGTATATTTTTAAGTTGTTCCAGCTTCTTGGTACAAAATCAGGTGGCGCAAAGTTTTCAAAGAAGACTTCCGACTGGATTATTAACACAGGCGGAGCTACTGCAACTGACGTAAAAAGACTCGTGGCCAAGATGATAAGGGCTCATAAGTTTATTGGAGCAGATTATAAAGTGGAATACAAATTCTTTGATTAGTATGAATATACTTCATATTACGAATAGCTACGGTGGTACAGAGGTTTATACGAATCTCTATAAGTCGATTGATGACACGGATATTGTACAAACGGTTTTTGTGCCACTGAATGCTAATAATCATGACCGTGTTGGGAACAAGCCAATTAGTTTTAAAAATGAAGAATCTAAAATTTTATATTCAACGAAACTAAAAGGATATCACAAAGTATTCTACGGAATGAAGGTGGGGGCGATAGTTTCGGAAATTATTAAAACAGTAAACTTATCAACAGTAGATCTTATACATGCAAGTACTCTTTGCTTTGATGGCGCAATAGCATACGAATTAAATAAGAAATATAGAATTCCTTATATAGTTGCTGTAAGAAATACTGACGTTAATGCTTACTATAAAAAACTCATTTGGCGCCACGGGTATTTTACAAGTATTCTAAAAAAAGCGAGCAAGATAGTTTTTATATCCCCAAAATATAAAGAAAAATTCCTAAGTACTCAAGTACCTGTAAAAGATATTAATGAGGTTAAAGGTAAAATGGTGGTTATACCTAACGGTGTAAGTCAGGTATATCTAGACAATATCGACCACACTACCCATAAAATAGGGGATGTAATTAGAATTATTTTCGTTGCTGCTTTCTACAAAGGGAAAGGATTGTTGGAAACGATACAAGCAGCGGATAATCTTCGACAAAAAGGTTATAATATAGAGTTTAATGCTATTGGTAGGGGGTTGCCCAACCGTCCTCGAGATGAAGAGTACATTAAGCAGGCGGAGCTGCTTGCCCAGGGGAAAGATTGGGTGATACTACAGCCGTTTATGAAACCGGATGAGATCATAAAGGAGATGAGAAAATCGGACATCTTTGTTATGGTATCTTCACCAGAGACTTTCGGTTTGGTATATGTAGAAGCTCTTTCCCAAAAGCTTCCTATTATTTATGCAAGAAATCAAGGTTTTGATGGTTTCTTTCAAGACGGCTTCGTGGGTTATCCTGCACAAGCGGGCAATGTTGATGATATTCAAAATACTATAGAGAGACTTATAAAGAACTATGAGCAAATTAGCGACAATATACAAACTATTGATTTACATAAGGATTTTGACTGGAAATCTATAGGAGAGAAATATAAGAAAATATATAACGAAATATTGAGATTATCATGAAAATAGCTTTGTTGACTTTTCATAATGCGGCAAACTATGGGGCGGCATTACAAGCATATGCTCTTCAGCATTATCTTAATTGTAAGGGATATGAAACTGAGTATATAGACTATCAGAATGACATGCGTAGAAGCGCGTATGATATGCGGTTCCATATACGCCTTTGCATTAAGAAACATCAATGGCTTGCGGCGATTAAGTTTTTATTGGGTGCGCCTTTTATGCAATTGCGGAAGAAAAAGTTTAGTCATTTTTATAAACAACTGCATTGTACGAAGAAATCATATTATAATCACCGACAGTTGAATGAAATAGCTGATAGCTATGATAAGTATGTGGTTGGTAGTGATCAAGTGTGGAATCCTCATAACAATGGTCATGATACTGCATTTTTGCTATCCTTTGTGCAAAACAATCAGAAAAAGGTATCGTATTCTTCTAGTTTTGGTATCTCATCAGTACCTGAAGATATGAAAGACGATTATAAGAGATATCTGAGCGATTTTGCGCATCTGTCAAGCCGGGAGAAGTTGGGGTGTCAACTTATAAAGGATCTTACAGGTAGAGATGCGACACATGTATTGGATCCCGTTTTCCTTCTTGACTTCAAAGAATGGAGTAAATGTATTTGTAAAACGGCTAAGGATGATTTTATTTTCTGTTATACGAATCGCGAAAATCAACTGACTGATTTTTTCAAAACCACAAGATACAAGTTAAACGGGAGTAAGATATATAAATTGACACGCCATGTAAAACTGACTGATTTTGTAAGCCCGACTGTAAGGGTTAAATATACTATGTCTCCAGAAGTCTTCTTACAGAGTATCCGCGATTCGAAGTTGGTAATTACCGCCTCATTTCATTGTTTGGCTCTTGCAATAATATTTGAGAAGCAATTTGTGTGTTTTGTTACAGGAGACCAGGGTAAGGACGAGAGAGTTGTCGGACTATTAAATTCTTTAGGACTTTCTGATAGAATCTATACACCAGAAATGACCCTTGAAGATGTGAATAGTCCTATCGATTATGATAAAGTAAATGAACGCAAAGAAAAATTGTTAAAAATTTCAACTGATTATTTGTCGGGATCACTTGATGATTAGCTTTAAAAGTATGTTAGTATTTAGAATTCTTATTCTGGTATTCTTGTCTATGTTGTTTGCCCCATGGCAAACTATTGCTGCTGAATTACGTCTAAAGGATTATCTAAACGAGAAGAATTTATCGCCAGAGCAGAAGTATCAAATATTATATGATGTTCACAGAAAAGCCATCTCCCAAAATGCGAGCGTTTCATATGAAGGAATTGATAGTTTATGCCTGGAAATACCTAAAAATGCTCGAGCAATTCCTATAAGGAATAATCAGGATTTTCAGGGAGTAGTGATCCGCGTTCTAAATAATTCTCAAAGTCAATTCTTATATGATATAAGGAGCAAGGCCGATTCAATCAATATTAGGAAAATAGATATTGATAGAGGAGATTTTCGTAGTTATCCATCATTGAAGGACGGTAAACATCTTTTGGTAATTACTGATAATGAGTTGTGGGTTGACCAAAGGTCTGGGCATGACTATGGACATGTAAGAAAAGATATACTTTATATCGAAAACGGAAGAGCACTTAATAAAGTAATTTCTCGATATAACAATAAACGTTCTTCACCATTATGTGTTTATAGTGATATTGGAAGTCCGATAGAATTGAAAAATCTTACGATTATAAGGGACGAGCGCTCACAATGCTTGACGACCTGCTTCTTTTTTCAATACCGCAGTGATATTATAATTTCAAACATAAAAGCTATTACTCAGGGCAATCCTTATAGTTTGGTTTCAGATAGAGCATTCGCTTTTTATAATTGCGCAAACATCCTGATGGAAGACGTTTTTATAGATGGCAGCTATTCATTAACACATAAATCTGGTTATGGAATTTTGATGAATAATGTATGGAAATGTAAATTTGTAAGGCTATATGGTCATGGAGAATGGGGCATTTTTGGCACTAATAATATAAACCAAGCGATACTTCAAGATTGTGACATTAATCGATTTGATATTCATTGTTATGGCAAAGATGTGAGTTGTTACAATTGCAAGTTCAGCAACCTATATAACCAATTTTCTGGTGTTTATGGAACAATTTTGTATGATCACTGTACTTTTGATAGTTTTACTCCATACTTAAATGGCGGTTCATATGATGCTCATGTTCGAGTGAAAGTCGTACTCAAAGATTGTGTCTGGTGGATAACCAAACAGAGATACGCTATTGTGGATGATAGAAAACCTTATAAGAATCTTAATCCTAGAAAGGAATTAAGAAAAAAATACACACCACGTGTTAAAATTGATAATTTGACTATATATTCAAGGGACAATAGGATAACCGATTATGTTATATATAAAGAAACACATTATCCAGAATAAGTCTATGAAACTCCTCTATATAGTACAGTATTTTAATTTTCCTGATCAGACTGGTAGTACCCGTCCATATGATCTCGCTTCCTCTTTTGTTAAGCGGGGAATTGATGTAACTGTGTTGACAAGTGACGAAAGCGGCAACGCAGAAAAAAAATGGACAATAATTGAGCGTGACGGCTTAAAAGTTTATCGTTTAAATTGTCCATATGACAATACTATGGGTTCTTTAAAGCGTATAAGAGCTTTCTGTAAGTTTTTTATTCAATCATCTTTTAAACAGTTCTCATTAGACTATGATTTAATGTTGTCGTCGTCGACACCTTTGACAAATGGCATCCCTGCTTTGATAGCCAAGAGATTTAGAAAAAAACCTTATGTATTTGAAGTCCGTGATGTGTGGCCAGGTGTGCCTATTGCCATGGGATATTTTAAAAATAAGTTCATACAAAAATTGCTTTATGCTTTTGAGAAAAGAATATATAAAAAAGCTTCAGTCATAGTGCCCCTGTCTTCGGGTATGGATAAAAACATAAAGCAACGTTATTCTAACAATAAATCCGTTGTTATTCCAAATATTAGTGAATTGAATAGGTTTTCTAAATCAGAAAAAACGGTAGACATATTTTTCCCATCTGACAAGAAGATCCTTCTCTATGCGGGAACATTTGGAAATGTCAATGGTTTGAGTTACATAAATAAATTGGCTAAAGAAACTCTTGCTCTTGATCCAACTATTTGGTATTATTTAATTGGGAAAGGAAAAGAAAAGGATGAGAATATGAAAGAAGCAGAAGAGTTGGGAGTACTAAACACTAATGTTTTCTTTTTCGATCCAGTAAAGAAAGATGATTTGCCATATTTGTACAATAACTGTACGGTGGGCAGTTCATTTGTGATTGATTTATCGGCACTATGGGACAATTCTGCCAATAAGTTTTTTGATACATTAGCAGCAAAGAAACCTATAGTAATTAATCATCAAGGATGGCAGGCTGACACGATAAAGGAGAAAAATATCGGATATGTGCTCCCTCCATATGTAACTCGCAAAACAGCTGTAGACTTTGTGGATTATTTAAATAATACTGAATTGTTAAAAGAACAGAGTCAAAATGCGTACCAATTGGCAAAAGATGAATATTCTTTGGATGTCGCAGTGGAAAGATATGTTGAGATTATTAAAAAGGTTATAAACACATCAAGATAAAAGATGAATATTTTTTGTTAAATGTGATATTAAAGAGGATACATTAAATCTACAATTCATTAAATTATTGAAGAAAACCATAATAAATACATTCAATTTTTAAGTGAGAAATGCTTTATTCAATAGCTCATTTTTTAAGAGATAAGCTGAGTTGGCTGTGGAATATAATAGAATGGTGGAATTCTTGGTTTTTCGCCATTAGGTATGGGAAAAGGGTAAAGTCTTTTCGTTTCTCATATATTCCTAAAGGATGTGTTATTGTACCTTTGAGTGATGTGCAAACGGAAAAAATGGTTGATTTTTTTACTCGCCAGCCAGATGAGGCTTATACTTTTTTTCATCCCCATGGGTTTGATAGCAAAAGTATTAAAAGGTTACAGAGAAATAAATCGTTTCTCGCGTATGTTCTCACAGATAAGAACAATGGTAATATAGCGGGATATTGCTTTAACAAGTGTTTTTTTAATGGACAAGGATTCCGTGGGAGGATGGTTGATATTGATTATCGAGGTAAAGGATTGGGCACTGCGATGAATAAGGTTTTGAATGAAGTTGGTTTTGGAATAGGACTTCGTCTGTTTGAAACGGTGTCAAAAGACAATGTTGCTTCTTACCGTTCGGCAATATCAGCCAGTAATGTTAGGGTAGTGAAAGAGATGCCCGGAAACGAATTATACTTAGAGATTTTACAAGAATAGAATATGTTGTTGAAATGGTTGTTTGATAGAATTGTATCATTTATTGGGTTGCTGATTCTTTGGCCGGTTCTTGTGATTGTTGCTATTCTTGTCAAAATTAAAATGCCGGGCGGTCCAGCATTTTTTGTGCAAAAACGCGTGGGCAAAGGTGGCAAATTGTTTAAATGTCACAAATTTCGTTCCATGACAATCAAACATAGTGGCAGCTCGGTGTCGGTGGCAGGCGATAGCCGCATCACCCCCTTGGGTGCCAAGCTCCGCCATTACAAGTTGGATGAGTTGCCTGAGTTGTGGGATGTTTTAATTGGTAATATGAGTTTTGTGGGCCCACGTCCCGATGTGCCTGGCTACGCCGACAAGCTGGAGGGTGACGATAGAGACGTGTTAAAGCTTCGTCCAGGCATTACTGGACCCGCTACATTAAAGTATCGTCTGGAAGACGAGATGATTGCCGAATACGTTTTCCAAAAGCAGAAGGAGGGCGATACTCGCGACGTGCAAGACATAGCGGTGGAGTATAACGACACGGTGATATATCCTGATAAGGTTAGAATAAATTGTTATTATTACCGAAATTATTCGTTTGTCAAAGATATTCAGATTATTTTCTGTACGGTGCTGGGTAAGAAGATGGAGTATGCTGGGGAGGAGTTATAAACGTTGGGTGGTTTTTGGAAAACGTCTCCACAATCATATGATGCAATGATGGGAAGTATGAGGAGTTAAACATAATAATAAAACCATGTTTTCAGAAATAATCCGGTAGGCGGGGATCAAATAATATGAATACAGCATTTTGTATAGACGAAAGAGAAAAGATCATAAAATTGTCCAATACTCTTCCAGGTATTAATTGGCAAGAAGCTGGGAAACGATTTACCAAATCGTACTGGGAGGTGCAATATCATTTGGTCGACTCTTCTTTTAGTAGTTTTCAGATATGGGCAAATCTTAAGGAAGAAGTGGTCGCCTGTTTGCTCGGAGGATACGGATTGAAAGCAGAACTGGGGCTTTTGGCATTTCACAGAATAAAAAATCTCAGACTGATAAGTTCAAAGGCAACGTTATCGGAAATTGAAAATGCAATAAGCACTCCTTTTATGTTGGATGGCAATGAAGTTCATTATCGCTTTCCTCATCAGAAATCAAAGTATATTTTTAATTTTCTACATAGAGATGACATTGAAGACCTTGAACACCTTTGCGGCAGTGAGTTGAGAAACAGACTGCTTTCGGTAAAAGGAATTGGACCTAAAACTGCATCATGGATTGCCAGAAACTATGGCAATTGTGAGGATGTGGCAATAGTGGATATTCATATATATCGGGCTGGCAGGTTGGCCGGTTTCGTTAATCCGTTGTGGAATATGCAGAAGGACTACTATAAAATAGAGAAGAGTTTTTTGGATTTTTGTCATTCGATCAATGCATTGCCCTCAAAGATGGACTCAATAATGTGGAATCAGATGAAAGAGTCGAACAAACGTGCAATAGAATTGTTAAATCTAAATATATCATAATTATGTCCGGAATTTCAGGAAGTTCAAGTTTCGATATTGGCGGTGAAATGCCACGCTTGCCGAAAAAAGATTCAGATTACTGTCTGAATCTGATCATTAAAACTAATTTGGCTTCAGTGAACATTAACTTGTTGAAAACCACTAAAGTTGGCGAGATACTGCCAGTGGTAGCTCAAAGTATTGACGGACCGGTGGTTGTAATGAAAGATGGCATGGTTTTGGGAACAGTGCTAAGCAGCTATTTGATGGATTTGTTGAATTGCATAAACAAGGACACAGAGTATCAAGCAGAAATAATAAAGATCGACGAAGCGGTATGCCAGGTCACGATATCTGCCGTGAAATAAGTGTTATCGGCGGTGTATATAAAGAATTATGCTATTGGCCAATTTGGGACTGTGTGTATGGTTCTGGATGGAGGTCGGCGCGTGTATTGCGTGCATTTTGCCCGGAAGCCACGATTTCTTTTTACACTGTTGGAGATGAGCAGATAGAAAAAATGCTAAAAACTTATGCGGTATCGGAAAAGTTGAATCATTGTTTAACAAAGTCGGATACTACGATAAGTTTTTGTTATAATCATCCATTAGCACAGCCAATTATTCAAGGGCAGTATCATAATCGATGCTGTTTGCAAGCAGAAGGACCTTTCGTTATTGGCTTTGGAATGCTGGAGGCAACAGCCAAAATCAAAGGTGAATATGTGGTTTATGATCCTCAGTCGCCACAACATCCGGTTTCGTTCAAGGAACAGGGTGGACAGGCTGAACATCTTGCTTTAGTAATGAATGAAAACGAGGCAAAGAAGTTGTCGGGTGAAAACGAGTTGTCTTTGATTAAAAGAACATTGTTTGATAAAGAAAATTGCGAGTGCCTTGTTATAAAATGTGGTGCAAAGGGTGCATATGCCTATAATTCAGCGGATGATGACGGGATACAGATACCAGTATTCAAGACAAAACATGTCTGGCCGATTGGTAGCGGAGATGTCTTCACCACAGTGTTTTCTTATTGTTGGTTTAATGGATGTGCTCCGGCAGATGCAGCCATGAAGGCAAGTAAGGCAGTTGCAGTTTATTGTGATAATTGTGGTTTTATTGAAGATATCCCACATGTACTGCAAAGAGGTGCGTCTTTTGAAGCTTTTTCACCCCAAAAGCAAGGGCTCGTGTATTTGGCGGGACCATTCTTTACGTTGCATGAGAAATTGTTTGTGTCAGAGTGCCGAAATCTTTTGTGTTCTATGGGCGTTGATGTTTTTTCTCCTTATCACGACGTTGGAGAGGGGAAAGCGGACGATGTTGCTCCTAAAGATATAGAAAAATTAAAAGATTCCGATTGTGTTCTTGCCATTATTGATGGGTTGGATTCTGGTACATTGTTTGAAGTTGGCTATGCTGTATCATTAGGGAAAAAAGTTGTTGCCTATGTGGAGAATGAGACGGAAGGGTCTCTGAAAATGTTGGCTGGCACGGGTTGTGACATTGAAAGTGATTTCACCACTGCGATATATAAAGCTTGTTGGTATGCGTCAGAATAAAAGAGCTATGTTGTTGTCTGGTGGCATGGATTCGATAGCTTTGGCTTATTGGCTGAGGCCAGAGATTGCCATAACCATTGATTATGGACAAAAAGCTGCAAAAGCTGAAATTGCTGCCGCAGAAAGAGTCGCTGCGACTTTATGTATGGAGCACCATGTTATTAATGTTGACTGTTCTAGTCTTGGAAGCGGTGATTTGCTGGGGAAAGCGCCATTAAAGGAGGCTCCCATAACTGAATGGTGGCCATATAGAAATCAGATGCTTGTCACATTGGCTTTGATGAAAGCCATTCAACTAAATGTGTGTGAGCTAATGGTTGGTTCGGTAAAAACAGATGCTCAGCACACAGATGGGACACGGGAGTTTTATGACAAACTGTCAGAACTGGTGGCCATGCAGGAGGGGGAAATAAAAGTGACAGCTCCAGCAATTGGCATGACGACTGTTGAACTTGTAAAAAAGTCCGGAATCTCAGAAAGCTTATTAATGTATGCACATTCCTGCCATACTTCCAATACGCCATGCGGGAAGTGTCATGGTTGTATGAAATATATGTATGTAAAAAAACAATTAGGGATTATTTAGATGGGCGGGCCGTCGTTATTAAAGGAACCAATTCATTTCGATACATATCAGTATGAATGTGTTGAAGAAATCAAATTGCCCAAGGTAGATAAAAATGCTTTTGGGAAAGAGTTCTTAGAGGTGTTCAGCGGACGCAGGTCGATTAAAGAATTGGGGCGTTGTCCTATAGAAAAACTGTCTTACATTCTATATTATGCAATAAAACCTTATTCGATAGCGCGTGATGATTATGGTGTGACGGTATATAAGTCAGCGGCTCCGTCTGCGGGCGGCAGACATCCGATAGATGTTATAGTAGGATTGCCTGAAAGACATAAAAGATGCCTTTATTTATATGATGCATTAAATCATTCCTTGCGGCGTATGAATATTGCGCCCCAGAAACAATGGGTTTTTCAGAATGATGTAGAACAAACTCTACCATTTGGAGAAAGCACGTTGATTTGGTTTTCTGTACAATATATGCGAACGGCATCGAAATATTCAGATTATATGAGCTTGGTGTGGAGAGATATTGGGGCACAGCTTTGTTGTATTCAACAGGCCGCTAAATATGTTGGGTTGGATTCATGTCCAATAGGGTATTTGGCTGAAGAAACATTTGACGCAATGTTTGGCTCAGATAAGTTGATTTCCGGTGGAGGTATGATTGTGGGAGATTCTTTAAGATTGTATGCTGTTGAATAAGATGTGGGTTGGAGATTTGCGAGATAACAGCTTGCGTGTGACGTTTATTAAAACAGACAGTATCCAATGACTCATTATGGTTTAATAAAGTGTATTGAATAAAACCTTGGCCGAAAAAAGGATGAGACACAAAAAACTTTATATTGATTCAACGTTAATTATAAGTTTAGCAACGCTTATTGTTTCCATCGCAAATGCGATTTTTGTTGGACAGCAAACCAAAATAAACAAGATGTTGTATGGTGTGCAAATGGAGCAAATGCAACCATATTACATAATTCGTACCTCTTTAGAGATGGATTCGACGGATGGTATTTATGGCACTGAACATTTGAAAATCTTCAATAATGGTTATACCAATGTATCATCTATAGTAACAGATATTGTGGTTTTTGAATTGTATCGAGTTCAGAAAAATGTTATTGACACGGTTCGCTTTAAAATAAACGATTATTTTTATGCCGCTTTTCATAGTGGTTCCGAGGATGGGAGACGGGTTTATCATACTTATGAACAAGGGAATTATGGTTATTTTTATGGCTTGTATCTGGATGCTCTTCACGATAGGAAAGATGGAGTTTCTTATTTTTTAAATAAAACCATACTTGTCAGAATAGATTATTCCGATTTGTTTGGCAATTACCATGCAAAGTATTATATAGATAAAGAAGAGGTTCAAGAACAAAAGTATAAGAAGAAACTATCTAGTATCCAGTATGAAGTATTAAATTTGCAAGATCTTGATTATAAGAGAATGAAAGATATGTTTTCTAAATCCAAATCTCTTAATGAGGTGGATTAAAACAAAGTCATAGTGTCTTTGTTGTGAAAAATATCGATTAGTTTCAAGAGGAAGCACAACAATAAACGGCTGAACGCTGGGGGCCGGGCACTGAGATTCCGATACATCGCCATTTGGAGAAAGACGAGACGTTTGTGATATTGCGAGGCAGGATAAAGGTTTTAACCTATAACGACGACGGTTCGCTTATCGAAACCGTCATCCTTAGCATCGCCGACGGCCGCTATGGTGTGAACATCCCCAAAGGCGTGTGGCATACCATCGAAAGCCTCGAACCCGGCAGCGTGATATTTGAGTGCAAGGAAGGTCCGATTGTGAGGCATGAGGAGGAGGGGATACTTTCTTTGAAAGGTTAGATATTTATTGGTTATAGAATTCTTTAAGGCATTTGGCAATTTTGTGCATTCCTATTTTTGCCACAGAGAAGGTCGAAGGAAGAATAATAGTTAGTGGTTAAGGGTTATAGATTCACGAATAAATAATATGGTAAATCGACATAACGTTTTTATCAGTCATTACGGGGAGGACGAGAAGCAGCTGGATTCTCTTAAGCAAAACTTGAAGAATCATGGTTGCGATGCCCGCAACAGCTCTGTGGAGAAGAAAGACTATGACAACAAGCGTCATTCTGATGCCGTCATTGCCCGCTACCTCCGCATCTGCATCCGCTGGGCAAAGACCTTCATTGTGATGATTGGTGAGCACACTCACGAACGTAAGTGGGTGAACTATGAAATCCGCCAGGCTATCAAGCAAGGTAAGACCATTGTTGGTGTCTATGAAAAAGGCTGTAAAGACAATGTAGAACTGCCAGGAGCATTCAAAGAATACGGAGCTTCCCTGCTTGGCTGGAACTCTACCGACAAACTGATAGATGTCATCAACGGTAAAATGATAGTCAATGAGAAGCCTGACGGGTTGCCTGTCACGGGACCGGTTTCCTATCCGATGATATACATTAAATGCAAATAGACGATGAATTGTTTCAGATATAAGATGGACCATGATTATGGCTTTGCGCCTAATCCTTTTTATGGAATACTGACCTTAGCGACCTGCAAGGGTACACAGGTGAGAAACAACCGCAATTTGCAGATAGGCGACTGGGTGGTTGGTCTTGGCAGCAAAAAGATGGGTAATCTTGGCAGAGTTATTTATGCCATGCAAGTTGAGAAGAAGATTACCTTTGACGAGTATTGGTCAGATTCACGCTTTGAGATGAAGAAACCTTTTATAAAAGGTTCACTTGTGCAAAAGTATGGTGATAACTGCTATCATATAGTTAATGGAAAAGTAGTGCAGGAGCATTGTGCACATAGTCTGGCTGGTGGCAGGGTTAATAAGGAGCATCTTCGTCGCGATAGTGAAGGGAAATATGTATTGTTATCAACCCACTTTTACTATTTTGGTGATCAGTGCCCAGATATTCCAGCTCAATTCTCTTATATTCTGAATAACAGTCGTGGAACAAAGTTTTGGGATTTGTCTGACAAGGATGACCAAATCAATGCTTTTGTAAATTGGTTAGAAGAGACTTACGGACAGGGTATCCACGGCGACCCTTGCAATTGGAAGGAATTCAAACGTGACAAGTACGAAGTGTATGAGGACGAAGAAGACAAGTAGCATTGTCCCCAACGATGCTACGTTGAAATATTACTTCTACTTCATCCAGGAGCGTATGAACATCTTCTGGAGACGGTGTGAGGATAGCAGTCATCTGACTGATGACCCTATCTTGAAAGAGTATAAATTTACTAACGTCTATCGCGCGTGCGACCGTGTGAGCCAGTACTTGATAAGGAATGTCATCTATAAAGACTTAGATAAATACAGCCCCGAGGATGTGCTCCTGAGAATCCTTGTTTTCAAGGTGTTCAACAAAATAGAGACTTGGGATTACCTTAGCGGACTCTGTGACATCACCGTTGACTCATTCAACGTGGAGAAGTTGAGTAAGGCTCTTACAATGCGTCAACAGAACTATCCCATCTTCTCCAATGCCTATATGATGACCGGCAGCTATTCTGGTTATCACGACATTAACACTAAACATCAGGTTTGGCTCCAGATGATAGAGGACGAGTTTATCAAAGGACAGGGACTAAAGAAAGTATTGAATGCCAAATCTATGGCTGAAGTCTATAACCAACTGAGAGATTATCCGCTGATAGGTGACTTTCTGGCCTACCAATATACTGTTGATTTCAACTACTCACCCTATTTGAACTTTGACGAGGATTCCTTTGTCAAGGCGGGAGTAGGGGCTGTGAGAGGTATTAAGAAGTGCTTCTCATCCTACGGCAATGATTATGAGGATGCAATCTACTACATCCATGATTATTTTGAGGAGTTGCAGGAACGCTATGGTTATACTGAGTTCCGTCCGCTGCCAGGGCGCAAGCCTAAGTTGATTGACCTGCAGAACTGCTTTTGCGAGACCGATAAATATCTGCGCGCCAAGATGCCCGAACTGAAAGTGGGCAATGTCCGCATCAAACAACACTATAAACCCTCTATGGAGGGTATAGACTATTACTTCCCGGAGAAGTGGGGCGTAGAAGAGCATATCCAACGCGAACCCCTCCAGCAGACACTATTTGCACTATGAGTCTGAACGAAATCACCATAGAGGTAACCCAGCAGTGCCCAAACCGTTGTATTTACTGCTCTTCACTCTCTGACATGGAGAAAACAGAGCGTTTGGACTATGCAACCATCATCCAAGTAGTGGACGATGCCGTGGCATTGGGTGCAAAGACTGTAAGCCTGTCTGGTGGAGAACCGTTCCTCAGAGAAGATATAGTGGAGATAGTTGATTACATTCAGTGTAAAGGTCTGAAACTCAGGCTCTATTCCAGTGGTATCTATAGTGATGGCGGCATTCATACATCCATTCCGACCAAGTTGTTAGAGGCTGTAAAAGACAAAATAGATGCACTTATCTTCAATTACGAGGCCGTTGATGCAGAACTTTATGCCACCATTATGGGAACTGAGGCCGCTAACTTGGCACTGTTGGATGAAACCATCCACCGTGCGATAACACTGGGAATCCCAGTAGAGGCACACTTAGTACCTATGCTCTGCAACTACCACCAGATACCTGATGTGTTGAGTAAGCTCTACTCAATTGGTGTAAAGAACGTAAGCCTCCTGCGCCTGGTCCCTCAAGGTCGCGTGATGGAAAACAAAGAGCTGGTGGAAATGAGTGTAGAAGAACAGGAAGAGTTGAAACAGATAATGGCAAAGTGCCAAGAAACCTATCAGGGCAAAATTCGGCTTGGTCTGCCATTTTCTGCTAAACGAGCCGCTTGTGGCACAGGCAGCATTAAGCTGACCGTGCGTTACGATGGATACGTATTTCCCTGCGAAGCCTTTAAGGATGGGATAATGGAGATAAATAAAGGTGTCATGCCTGAAAATGTAAAAGAAAAGATGCTGAAAAACATATACGAAGAATCAGGATACCTCAAAGTCGTACGTGAAGGACTGCAGGCTTATTCTGGATGCGAATGGAATGAATACTGTTATGGTCAGTTTATAAGAACAAAAATTTAAGAGTCTAGAATGAAGCTATCAGACTACTGTACCATAGAAAGAAACGGCTCGGCGTGGATTGATATAGACTCCGGCTGGAGATTTCCATGCACGTTGCATGGGATGACTCCAGACTATGCTCAGATATTCATTCGCAGATTGTCGAAGAATCGCCGTCTGTATGATGAGGATGAACTGTTGAAAGCAGAGGTGACGGTGCCAAGTATAGATAAGCAACAGATTATAGTAAGTGCCGTAAAGACAGCAGAAAAGCTTTGGGTGTCAGTGGGCGGTATTCCTTCAGTCTACAGGGAACTACAGCAACTGACTGCTGACCCACATTATGATGTGATGGAGAAATACTACGTAAACTTGATGGGAGAATTGTTTGACCACCGCATTATGTTGATAGACCAGTTGATGGGAATATGAAAGGTATGACACTGGAAGAGGTCGCAATATGGTTGCGGGATAATACCAAGCAGATAGTGGTGCTGTATGCATTCAACGCTACAGGCAAGACTCGTTTGTCGGTGGCGTTCAAGGAACTGATGCGTGACAACAAGAAGCACCAGACGGGCATCTACTATAATGCTTTTAGCGAAGACCTGTTTGCGTGGGATAACGACATGAAGCACTCAGAAAAGGAAATGCGCCTGAGGGTGGTGAACAGCAGTTTGAACCGACTGCACCGTGACATAGACGAGGGAAAAATAAGAGCACTGCTGGAACCTTACCACGTTAACTTTGACTTCCGATTCCAGTGGATTAACAATGACCAGAACAGCGGAATAGAATTTATCAGGTTTTTCAAGGCGGAGGATCCGGAAAAGAACATCAAGATTTCGAGAGGGGAGGAACGGCTGTTTGTTTGGACGTTCATCATGGCTCTGTTTATGGAGGACAACGGACATCTGGGAGAGAATAAGTATTTCTTCATAGACGATCCTGTGGGTAGCCTGGATGACAACAATCTGTTTGTGACGGCATCGAGATTGGTGGAACTGATGAAGGAGAATCACGAGCACTCAAAGATTATTGTAACTACCCACCACATGAGATTTTTCTCCACGCTAACCTCGCTGATGAAAAATGCGAATTCGGGCATGCTGTCGTACACAGAGAAGAAGGACGTGGAGGGGAAGACTTTTCTGGCAAAAGACCCAAAATACGACATCAAGTTTCTTGAAAGGGAGGGTGAACAGTATTTCATCAAAGGGAACAACAAAGGACTTCTACAATACCACCTGTTGCTGTTGCAGCAACTGAACAACCTGCTGGAAGATGAAATCATTCCGTTGCATTTTGTGCAGTTGAGGCAGATACTGGAACTGATTTCTTCGTTCCAAGGGAAAGGGAATTTCAGCAAGGCATTGGCTACGGCAAAGGTTGACCAATGGAATGGCGTGAACGTGGCTGACAGGGTGAACGCACTGTCGCACCAAAGAGTGTATGAGGCAGTATTTCCCATGGTGAACCCACAAGACAGAGCGATGCTAAAGCATGTGGTGGGCGAACTGGTGAAGACCTTCAAATTTGAAGTATAGCAGATGATAAACTTTAGAACCATAGCAAGACAACTGACATTGTTTATCCGCCAGAAAAGCCCTCTGACGGTGGAGGAGATGTGTCCCATCACGCTCTCCGTCTTGTGCTATCGCTTTGCTACATACGACGTTGCATTGGTCACAGATGAAAGGGAAGACTACTGGAACGAGTTGATTGGCAGTGTGGTTGGGGAGAATGCTGAACCCAAGTATGTGCTACAGTCTGCGCTACTGACAGGCGGCACCTTGTTTAGGGACAAAGAGGTTTTTGAGGTGTATGACAGGGTGGTGCAAGTGATGTCCAGGCTGCCGAAGGGTGACTTCTGTAAAGAATATGTGCTTTTGATAGACGAGCTGACAAAAGACTATTGCTCGCCAGCCAGACGGGTGGGGCTTTTCAACTATATTATGGGGCTGCATGGCGGTCGCTATATAGAAACTGTTCCACGGGATGTTGGAACGCTTGTGGGTACGTTGCTGCGCAGGATACTGGGATTTAAAGATGGACTGCAGCTGTATGACCCTGCTTGTGGCGTGGCATCATTGGCATTGATGGCCTGGGAGCGGAACAACGTCAGGTTTGACAGGATGACGCTAAGAGAGGTGTCAACCCTGCAAGCGGACATGGCAAGGCTGAGTATGTTTGTGAATGGCATCAGCCAGTATGACTTGAAGAATGAGGATTTTTTGCGTGACGAGTGGGCACCGAAGGAGCGGTATGACGTGATAGTGAGTATGCCCGCCTGGGGATTGAGGCGCAGGATAGATGCGCCTTTAAGAAACGGTTTGCCACTGCGGTATCCTGAATTTGACGAGGTGCCATACGACTATGCCTGTATTCTACGAGGGCTGGAATCGTTGACAGATGACGGTGTGATGATTATGGCGATGCCAATGGGCGTGTTGCAGCAACAGGGGTTTGGCGAGGCTGTGCGAAGAGAGATAATAGCGCACAACGACCTTCGGGCTGTGATAGGGATGCCGGTAAATATGCTGTATTCAACGAGCGTAGCGTTTGCGCTGATGGTGTTCCAGCACTCTGAGAGTAGGAAAGAGGTGCTGATAATTAATGCCAAGGATATGTTTGAAGGCTATGGGCGGCTGAGCAGAATGGGTTATCATGACCAGCAGCGGATTGTGCACGCCTTTAGCGGAAACAGAACAATCGAAGGGCTGTCGAGGGTGGTGAGCCATGAGGAAATTGCCCATAACAACTTCAATCTAATGCCCAGCAATTATGTTTCTGCCCCTACTGCCGAGCAACGGAACATTGCTGAGAAGATAAAAGAGATAAATGAACTGACGGCACAGATGCGATCTGTCACAAGGGAGCATAATGAATATCTGAGGCAGTTAGGGCTACCGGAGTTGGAAGTATGAGTACATATTATCAGTTGATATTTTTAGGCGATACGGTCTGTGATGCGTGCCAAAAGATTCGCAAGCGTTTTTTTGAGAAACTTGACGAGCGTGGTTTGGAGGTGTCTTTAGTTTCTGTTCTTGATGGTGACGATGTGATGACTGGCGGTTATCAGTCAAGCAAGCCCACATTCGCTTTCTATTTTGGTGGAGGTGGAATTGAGTTTGCAGATATTGTGCCTACGCAGAAGCTGATGAGTAATGCGGATGCCGTTTATCCTGTGTATTTTACGCCTGGTAAGTTTGAGGAGGAGATTCCCTTAGAAATGAAGACCATCAATGGAGTTTGTTATGCGGATAACAAGTTGGACTCTATTGTAAACGTGGCTTTTGAAGAGCTGCGCTTACTGAGGAAGAAACGGCGAGTATTTATCAGTTATAAACGAACGGATTCTGTGGCAGTAGCTAACCAATTGTATGACGTATTGTCGAAGCATCAGTTTGATGTGTTCTTGGATACGTACTCAATACGAGGAGCAGCAGACTTCCAAGCAGAATTGCATCATAGAATTACGGATAGTGATGTGCTGATACAGCTGAACTCTCCGAACTTTATGGATAGTGACTGGTGTAAGGAGGAGATAAGTGAGGCGAATGCGAGACAAGTGGGTGTGCTACAGTTAAACTGGCCAAACGTTAATGCTGGTGATGCCAATCAACTTAGCGTTGTGAGGAAATTGGTAGATAAAGACTTCAGAAGAAGGCGTTATAAGGGGAATGGTTCTTCGTTGAGAATGGAAGTGCTGGAAGAGATATCAGGAAAGGTAGAAGCCCTGAGGGCTAGAAACATTGCAGCCAGACAGGACGGGCTGACGGCTGAATTTGTGAAAGAAGCACAACGACAGGGAAGGACAGTGGTGAAGGAACCCATGTTCCTGGTTGAAGCACAATCTGATGGTAAGATATGGTATTACATTCCAGCCATAGGTGTACCGCAATCGATTGACTGCTATGAGTCACTAGAAATGTTGAAGAAGTGGATGCCTGCAGGCATAATGCCCGAGAAAGTGTTCCTGATATATGACGATATGCGCATTCTGCCAAAATGGATAGCCCATTTGGACTGGATGAACAAATATTTGGAAGTAAAAACCATCAAAAAACAGGAGTTTGAGTCATGGCTAAAGAGAAACAAGTAAAGAATATATTTCTGTCCGCCAGCGTGCCTAAGCAGGGCAGAGAGTATTACGGAACAGAAGACGTGATAGCCATCCGTGATGCTGTAATTGCTCTGGCTTCAGTGGTGTTGGCAAACCCTGAATATCATTTGATTTGGGGCGGGCATCCCTCCATTACGCCATTGATATCATTGGTGCTGGGCCGTTACGGATTGAAAATGAGTGATAGGGTGACGTTGTATCAGTCTGACTGGTTCCGTGAGATTTTTCCTCCAGAAAACAAGGATATTGGAAAACGTGTGATAACTGAAAAACTTGATACAATGGAGGATAGCTTGGCCCTGATGCGTGATAAGATGATTCGCGATAATGAGTATGAGGCGGCTGTGTTTATTGGTGGAATGGGTGGCATTTTTAAAGAATATGATAGCTTTGTGGGAAGCCATCCTGAGGCACGTGTGTTCCCTATTGCTTCTACCGGCGCGGCAGCAAGGGTTTTGTATGACAAATATCCCGGCAAGTTTGACAATCGGCTGCTGACGGAGTTGAGCTATACTTATTTGTTTAAAGAGTTACTGGAATTATAAGAGATAATAATAAAGAATTTATTAAAGTTAAGTATATGACACACGAGACGTTTATATCATACAAATACAGCGATGCTGTTGATGTGAGAGACCGCATATATGAAAATATGGGTGAATATGCGAAGTATTATAGGGGAGAGAATGGTTTCAGTCCTAATAAGTCTGATGATAGTGATGATGTCATTTGGAATTATTTGAAAGATATGATATGGGGAACTAGTGTTACAATTGTAGTTTTATCTCCGGAAATGCTTAACAGCAGTTGGATTGAAGATGAAATATCCTATAGCTTAAAGAAAATCTCAAGAGATGGAACTCAGTCCAAACGGAACGGAGTTGTAGCTGTGATAAAGAAGGTAAATGGAAGTTACAATTGGTTTAAACATACTATCAATCATCCCGATGGTCATACGTCAAATGGATACTATGAAGATAAAGTCTTTAAGATTATCCGAGAAAATAGAAGGAATCAAAACCCTCCAGTCTATATCTGCGATCGGTGCAGAACTATAGATGGTTTAAATGGTTCGTATATTGCGTATGTTGAAGAGGATGAGTTTATACGTAATATGGATAAATATATTGAGAATGCTTATCAAAAGAGCCTAAATGACTGTAGCGGGTATATTGTAAAGCCAACGGTTTGAGATAAGAAGTCGGGCGGATAAGGTAGTGTGGGCGGACGCTTGCGACAGGCCTATGACTTAGTCGAGTTCCGTTGCGACTCGGCAAAGCTAGAGCAAACTCAGCTCTGCGCTCGCTGCTCCGTCACTTCTGCGTGGGGAGCGGAGGGTTCTGTGGCTCTGTGGCGCGAAGCGACATTGTGCCTGTAGCGGGGATAGATAAGGTTTCTGGTATGACTCAAGACGAAAGGAGGATTAAACAATATGCTGACGTGATGGAATTTTTGGCGGATAACCATGGGAATCCATCACGTCATCGTTTAGAGGAGCATGATATGCTTAACTGGGTTAAGCGGTAAAGAAAATTGAAAAATAAGGGTGAATTGAAGGCGGATAGAGCGGAGATGTTGGAAAGGCTGCTATCTTTGTGGGAGGTATATAAGAGAGTGAATCAGTATAAGTGATATGATACTTAAGGATGTTGAAATTATTTCACGTGAAATACCCGAGCATACTTATTGGCTTATCAGATGTATAGAGTTGGAGTATGCTAAGGCATTCATAGAACGTGGTTCTATGAAATTCACATGTCCATCAGTATGGTGTGAACCAGATGGAACGAGCAGATGGGATATCTTTGAAGGTGTGTATGCATCACAAAGAGGCTTAGACCCTGAGATGGATAAGTTCCTTAAAAACCAGAGAAATGATGTCTTCACTATAGTTGAAAGCGGTTACACTTACTACAAATCTAAGGAAATCCTATCATATCGTGCTCACTGCTTGTATGGGTTAAATAGCAATAACATGCATATGCAGGATAAGCGTTCTCAAGACCACAGATTCCATCAAGCAGGAAGGGTGACAAAGGAATACTTCCATAATCTTTTCCCTCAAGTAAGGAGCGAGACAATAGAAAAGCTCGAAGAGAATAAAAGGCCTGCAGTCCTTTTGATTAGACCAGATGCATTTGTGGCGTTTGTAAAGAACAGACTGTTAGATATTGGCGTGAAGGAGAAGGAAATAATAATTGGCCCAGTTTCTTATATGGATTACCATAAGAAACCCTTCATTATAGGGAATGATCCTGAAGAATTGTTTTCTAAGCATATTGAATATCAAGAACAAAGTGAAATTCGTATCGTAATTGATACTAGGAGAAAAGAGGTGAGAGAATTGTTTGGGGAAGACGGAATCATTGAGCTTGGTGCGGTAGATGCGTCAGTCGCTACAATTTCTGACTTTTATTTTGATGATATGCAGGTTGAAATACGAGGTAACCGGTTGTTATACTCGTTGGCAAAACCTAAAGTTTATGATATTAATGAAGTTGATGATGTTTCGTTATTAACTGTTATACAACAAGCACTATCTGATGAACTGCCACAGGCCCCTATGTCAATTAGACAGATTGAGCAGTGGATAAATGACATACTTCAGATTTTGAAAAGCCGTGACCCTTATGTAAAATATGATTGGTCTACAAATGTTATTTTCTACAAAGGAAAATCATGTGATTTAGGTGCGAAAGCAGGTTATAAACTACTCGAACATTACAATACATACATATTAGATGGAGACATCAGAAGTGCAGGTGAGACGGTAGAAAAGTTTAAACATTTTTTCCCCTCGTATAATATGGGTAACTATTTCAGCGCTTATTACAGAACAATAGGGGGAAAAGATATATAAACGCTCCGGGGGACGGGTAGGGGACGAGGGGATGGGGGAATAGGCACCTGTTCATGACTTGGTAATTAGCAATTTATAAACTTATTCCCTCGTTTGTCAAAGTAAAAGGGGAATGGTTGCGTAAACAATAATGTGAAGTTGGTTCTAGCCGCGTGAGGGATCCACGGCTGAGGCCGGTGAGGCGCTCCAGTTGTCGCCAACTGGATTCCTGCTTGCGGAAGATGTGGATGAACTTAGACTGAAGGGAACGTTCCAGACGCTGGAACTCGGTGGCATTGGTGTAGTGAGTGTAAATTTTTTGATTAGCTCCTTAACCTGCTCGTCGGGCAGACGGTGACGGGTGACCTCATCCTCAATGTCCATTACATGCAGATTCTCCGGCAACGGGGTGCAAACCATCTCCTGCAATTCCCCGAACGGGATGCGACGGAGGACGGCCTCGACATGGCAGATACGGGCTTTTATTAGTGTGGAGTTTATGGTTAGTTAAATGTTTTAATAATGCTATAAAGTTTTCTGTATATTGAGAAGTTTTTGTATTTTTGCAAAAAGTTCTAACTATGGAGAGAATAAACAGCAACGGATATACCACACTGGTTCGCAACTTGCTGGGTTAAGGCGAGACCGTGGTTCTGACCGATCACTGTCGTGTCGGCAAGAGTTGCATACTGGAACTGTTGGCTGCTGAATTGGCAACCGAAGGCCATGTGATATACATCAACATGGAAGACCCTGCGAATGCTGACATCACCACGTTCCGTGAACTGTCGGAGAGAATCAAGTCATCGGTGCGTAAGGGACTGCGCAACTATGTGCTGATAGACGAGGTACATGAGGTGGCGGAGTTTGAGAAGGCCTTGCGCTATTGGGTGAAGTAGGACGGTATGGATGTGGTGGTGACGGGTGAGGAGACCTATGAGAGGGAATTTGGCAACCTGAAGTTAATCAAGGACAATTATCCTAAGTATGTGGTGACGATGGATCCGAATGTGGGTCTGATTCACGACTCGGGCATCGTGGCCTGTTCAGCAAGGCAATTCCTTCTTAATCTTGAGATGTAAAGAAAAAAACATTGCATCGAGGAGCATCTGATGCCGAATCAGTAAGAATAGAGGTCTGAGGTTTAAACGAAAAGTTGGTCAAATGGGCAAATTTTGATTTTAAATCTCGTTATTTTACTTTTAAGCCCAAAAGTAAAATAACACAACACTTTGTTTACCGAAAGTAAAATAAGATTCCCGTTATTTTACTTTCATCGAAAAAAGTAAAATAAAAATATTTTTTTATATATGTCACGCAATCGTATTTATCTTTGCCTCGCGCACATGAGCGAAGTAGGACTTGAACAAAAGTATATCAAAGAGGCTTTCGACACCAACTGGGTGGTGCCGCTTGGACCGAATGTTAACGGGTTTGAAAAAGACTTGGAAGACTTTGTTAATGAGATTCCGCATCAAGTGCGGAATGATGGGACCACCCTCATTGCGGCCTCCGAGCCGCAATCCCTCGCAAAGCGAGTCGTGGCTCTCTCAGCAGGAACTGCTGCCGTACATCTCGCCCTTATCGCCTGCGGCGTGAAGCCTGGCGACGAAGTGTGCGTGCAGAGCTTCACATTCTGCGCATCAAGCCACCCGATAACATATCTGGGCGCGACACCAGTGTTTATCGATAGCGAGAAAGACACCTGGAACATGGATCCTGAACTTCTCGAAGAGGCCATCAAAGACCGTATTGTAAAAACAGGTAAAAAGCCGAAAGCTATTGTCCCTGTTGCACTTTACGGTATGCCTTATAATGTTGATAAAATTATGGCAATTGCCAATAAATACGACATCCCTGTTGTCGAAGATGCCGCTGAAGGCTTCGGAAGTCGCTGGAAAGGTCGGGTTTTGGGCACATTCGGCAAATACGGCGTGTTGAGTTTCAACGGCAATAAGATGATTACCACTTCGGGTGGCGGTGCCTTGGTGACAGCCAACGAGGACGAATGGCGCGAAATCATGATGTATGCTACGCAATATCGCGAGAGCTATCCTTATTATCAGCATGAGAAGATAGGTTTCAACTACCGAATGAGTAACATCTGTGCTGGCATCGGTCGCGGTCAGATGACCATTGTCAACGATCATATCGCGCATCACAAGCACGTCCAGAAGATGTACGAAGAACTTCTGAAAGATGTGAAAGGTGTTCATGTCCACGCTCAGCCGAACACCGGCGAATACGACAGCAACTACTGGCTTTGTACAATCACCATCGACCCTAAAGTCAAGATCAAAGGTCAGGAAAATGCTTACAAAACCATCGTGACAGGCGCTGTTGGCGGTGCTGCTGGTGTGATCCATGCTGCTTCATCGGCGGTGACCGATTGCCAGCCTAACGATAACGTCGAAGCCCTCCGCGTCTTTATGGATGCAGCAGGCATCGAGGCTCGTCCAGTGTGGAAACCTATGCACAAACAGCCAGTTTACAAGAATTGTCCAGCTTACGTCAATGGCGTTTCAGAGGCAATTTTCAAGATTGGAATGTGTTTGCCAGCGGGACCGTATGTAAGTGATGATGATGTGAAGTATATCGTGGAAAAAATTAAAGAGGCGATAGTTTAATAGACACAACAACAAATACAATGATTAACGAGGCGAGTCGATTGGCTCGCCTCGCTTGTACCTTGAATTATGTAATATAATTAAATAACACTGGCGTATTTTTTATGGGAAAAAGCATAAGGGAACGATTTGTTGATATGAAGCGTCTTTATCATTTTACGAGTTTCAGTTCTGCGTGTAAGATAATTAAGAGCAAGAAGCTGAGATTCGGCAAAATGTTTAGGATGAATGATTTGATTGAGAGTAATAGAATGGTTTTCGATCGGCTGGTACTAGATAACCCGGAAAAAGATAGAAATAATAGCTTGTTTGCAGAAAAAGAGATGCATAGATACCAACAGATTAGTTTTTCACAAGATAGAAATTATGGTGATGCTATGTATTTCGGTTTTGATTTGCATCCGATGTGGGGTCTGTATGCAAATAGAGGATGTGGGGCTTGTTTGGTATTTGACAAAGATAAATTAAAACTTGGTGACAGAGATTACGCCAAAGACATCGAATACGAAGGTATTATACCTGCCGATTATGGATTTAAGAATAGGAGTAAGGCTGGGATAAAAGCTGAAGTTTGGCGAAGGCGCGATGAGATTTTTTTCTATAAGAGAAAGGAATGGGAGTATGAACAGGAGTATCGTGTAATTCGTCGGGCAAAAAATGAATATGATGATGAATATTTGGATGTATCAGACGCATTATCGTTTGTGATTCTTTGTAGGGATGATTCTCTTTTGGAAGGAGAGTCGATATGGTCAGGATTCCATTATATGGAAATAAAAGACATCGACAAAAAGCTCCCTGTGTTATCATACGAATATGGTTTGGATGGCTTTATGTTGTGGAGAGAAATGCCAGATGATCCGATTTGGGAAGAATATGGTGGCTTTTGGTGATAAATCCCCTTCCCGCACATGAATAATTCAAAGAATAGCAAGTTTTTGGGAGCTTGCTATTCTTGTTTTGTAACAATTAGTGTTTTGTGTCACGTGGAGGGAATGGATCGTTGCCATAGCTGTTTGGATTTTGAATCTTACCATCCATGCCGTGGGGAATGAGCTCTAGCCCTTCTTTCTTGGCAAGTTCTCGACTCCAGGCCATCGCTTGGGTTTTGTTATCGAAATGCTTCGAGGCTCTCTCTGCATTTTGCCTCTTAGCATCCCAACCGCCTCTCTCTTGATTGTAAACTACGTGTAATTCTTTACGCATAGGATATAGTATTTATGGTTAATAACTACGCGGTGGTCTCCCGGTTCCGCTACGGGGCAAAAAGACAACTCGTGCCTGCCTGTGTTTCGTACATTTTATAATCAAAAACCATGCCAAACCAATAAACTGCCACTTTGTCATGGTAAATATGTCAAAAATACTGATATAACAAGCATAAAATGACAAAAATCAAATTTTTTCGTTTAATTTTTTAAAATATTTGCATTTTGCAAAAATATTTTTGTATCTTTGCAGAAAATTTTATTATTCCATGGGAGAACGCGTCGCATCTTATCTTGAAGTCAAATTATTTTTGGAGGAATTTTTAATTAAAGCGGACCTCAACAACATACTTTACATTGACGCTAAACCGAACAACGTCGACACATTAGCTGAATTGGAAATAACGCCTGCTGAAAGGGAAAAACATGTAAAATCACTCAAACCGGAAGATTATTGCAAAGGTCCATTACCCAATGATTATCCTGGCGAGAACGATGTTTGGGTGTTTGGCAAGATAATAAAAACAAAAGAAATATATATCAAAATATACATTGGGAAATACAACAGGCGTTGCGTTTGTATATCATTTCATACGGCAAAATATAAATTAGAATATCCATTAAAAAATAAATAATCATGATAAGTCCGTTTACTGGCGGAAAAGCCACATTAATGACTGAAGAATCCACAACTGTATTTCGTGGAGAAGAATTTTCATATACTAGATATTTCTATCGCTGTGAAGATACAGGAATTCCTTTTACAGATAAAGAATGTGATGAAAAAGGACTTGAGCAGATATATGAAAAATATCGTGAAAAATATTGCATACCATCTCCGGAGATGATAAAGAATATAAGGCAAGCCTATAATCTTTCCGCAGTAACAATGTCCAGAATACTTGGCTTGGGAGATAATCAATATGGTTTGTATGAAAATGGAGAAATGCCTAGTAAGACAATAGGTAAACTTATTTCGACCATACAAAATAAACAGGTTTTTGACCTTTATTTGGATATGGCAAAAGATCAGTTTTCCGAAAGGGAATATATAAAGATAAAAAACCGCATCAATCCAAGTGTTGGTGTGCGTTCATATATTGATTTGAATCAAGAATATTCAAATCTTTGGCATTTTAAATTCGATTCTCCGCGTCGAGCATACAATATAAATGAAAAAATACGTTGGAGAAAGTATCGGGAAAACAATTCTTTAATATTAGCATAAAATATGGAACAAACTCAATCTGTAAGTATGTATTTGTTGTCTATTGAGGATACAAGGATAAATATCAACACTGGTGGAAAAGATCTTGCGAATCTTTCGGTGAATAATCTAAATATACATTTTCTTATTCATACTGAAGTGTATAAAGCGAAAGACGAAATACACGTAAATTGCGCCATCAAATACACTTACGAAAATCAGGAATTGTTTTTTGCCAAAAGCAAAAATAAATTCCATGTTGATGATTTGGCAAATCTTATCATAAAAAATGACAATGATAATACAGTTGGTTTTAAATATGATATAATCCCAACATTAATAAACATTTCGTATGGAACTCTCAGGGGTATTGTTTATATGGCAACAAAAAACAACCCATTGGAAAAATATCCTGTTCCGCTCATTCCTTTAAATGTCTTGACAGAAAAGAGTTCACTTTCGATTGTTGAGTAGATTTTTTGTATATTTGCACTGCATAAAACACATGATATTATGTCAAAAACCGCATTAATCACTGGTATAACAGGGCAGGACGGCAGTTTCCTTGCCGAATTCCTTCTCGAAAAAGGCTATGAGGTGCACGGCATCATACGCCGCTCGTCGTCGTTCAACACAGGGCGCATCGAACATCTGTATCTCGACGAATGGGTGCGCGACATGAAGCACAAACGCCTGCTTACGCTGCATTACGGCGACATGACCGACTCGTCGTCACTCGTCCGCATCATCCAAAGCGTGCAGCCCGATGAGATTTATAACCTCGCGGCACAGAGCCACGTGAAGGTGTCGTTCGACTGTCCGGAATATACCGCCGAAGCCGATGCGGTGGGCACCCTGAGACTCCTCGAGGCCGTGCGAATACTGGGGATGGAGAAGAAATGCCGCATCTACCAGGCGTCGACGTCGGAGCTGTTCGGCAAGGTGCAGGAGGTACCACAGAAGGAGACCACACCGTTCTATCCGCGTTCGCCTTACGGGGTGGCCAAGCAATACGGCTTCTGGATAGTGAAGAACTATCGTGAGAGCTACGGAATGTTTGCCGTCAACGGGATATTGTTCAACCACGAGAGCGAGCGTCGCGGCGAGACTTTCGTGACACGAAAGATCACACTTGCGGCATCGAGAATCAAGCAGGGTCATCAGGATAAGTTGTATCTCGGAAACCTCAACGCTTTGCGCGACTGGGGCTATGCCAAGGATTACGTGGAGTGCATGTGGCTCATCCTTCAACAGGAGAAGCCTGAGGATTTCGTCATCGCTACCGGCGAATACCATAGCGTGCGCGAGTTCTGTACGCTGGCATTCAAGAATGTGGGTATTGAACTGAGATGGGAAGGCGAAGGCGTCAACGAGAAGGGTATCGACGTGGCGACAGGCAAGAGTCTTGTTGAAGTCGACCCGAGATATTTCCGTCCGGCAGAAGTCGAACAGCTGCTCGGCAATCCTACAAAGGCGAAGACACAGCTGGGATGGAACCCGCGTAAGACAAGCTTCGAAGAACTGGTGAAAATCATGGTGGAGCATGATATGAAGAAGGTGAGGAAAATGTATCTTGAGGATTAGTTTAGAGTTGAGAGTGTAGAGTTTAGAGTAGTTGATAGTAGAGACGGTCGGTCGACCGTCTAAAAGTTTAAAGTTATGGAGAAAAATTCAAAAATATACGTGGCCGGTCACCGTGGAATGGTCGGTTCAGCAATTGTAAGAGAGCTGCAGCGGCAAGGATATAACAATCTGGTGCTGAGGACGCACAAAGAGCTGGATTTGACACGTCAAGATCAGGTGGAGAAGTTTTTTGCTGAGGAGAAACCTGAATATGTGTTTCTCGCTGCAGCGAAAGTGGGTGGAATCGTGGCAAATCAGTCGGCTTTGGCCGATTTCATGTACGACAACATGATTTTGGAGATGAACGTCATCCATGCGGCTTGGAAAAACGGCTGCAAGAAGTTGGAATTTCTTGGCAGTTCATGCATCTACCCTCGTATGGCACCTCAGCCGATGCCGGAGTCATGCCTGCTTACCTCGGAGCTCGAGAAGACCAACGAAGCCTACGCTTTAGCTAAGATTTCAGGTTTGAAATATTGCGAATTTCTGAACCGTCAGTACGGCACGGATTACATCTCAGTAATGCCGACTAACCTTTATGGTCCGAACGACAACTATCACCCCGAGCATTCGCATGTTTTGCCAGCTTTGATTCGTCGTTTCCATGAGGCGAAAGTCAATGGTTTACAAGAAGTTACATGCTGGGGCGATGGCTCGCCATTACGCGAGTTTCTCTATGTGGATGACTTGGCAAATCTCTGTGTCTTCCTGATGAACAACTATTCGGGCAATGAGACCGTCAACGCTGGTACTGGCAAAGAACTGACAATCAAGGCATTAACAGAATTAGTTGCAAAAGTTGTAGGCTATAAAGGCGCCATCAAATGGGACACAACCCGTCCAAACGGCACTCCAAGAAAGCTTTTGGATGTCTCTAAAGCCACTGCACTCGGTTGGAAGTATAAGACGGAGCTGGAAGATGGAATCCGGCTCGCGTATGCAGATTTTCTTAACAATCCAGTTAGAGCTGAACGATAGTATGCTTCGCACTTTGGCTTTTGGCCATTGGCCATTAGCCCTTAATTAAAAGAATAAAATAATGTCAAAAATGCCAACAGCCAATAGCCAACAGCCAATAGCTAAAGTCTTCGTTTCGGGTTGTTACGACCTCCTTCATAGCGGTCATGTGGAGTTCTTCCGGCAAGCATCGGAATATGGCGATTTGTACGTGGGTATTGGTTCGGATAAGACGATAGAAGAGTACAAGCACCACAAAACCGTCTACAGCGAGCAGGAGCGCCTCTTCATGGTGAAGAGCATCCGTTATGTGAAAGACGCTTTCATCAACGCCGGAAGCGGGATCATGGACTTCATCCCGACAGTGGAGACATTGAAACCTGATATCCTTGTGGTTAACGAAGATGGCGACCGTGAAGAGAAACGGCAGTTTTGCAAGGAACGTGGCATCGAATATGTTGTGCTTGCCAGGGTGCCTCATCACGGACTTGATCCGCGATCTTCTACTGATTTAAAGAAGGTCGAAAGCCGCATCCCGACACGTCTTGACCTCGCCGGGACATGGATCGATCAGCCTTATGTGAGCTGTTTCGCTCCAGGATGGGCTATCACCATATCGCTGGAGCCTAATTTCGAGGTCCGTGAACGCTGCGGACTGAGCACCTCGACACGTAATGTCATCAAACGAATATGGCCGTATCAGCTGCCGAATATGGACCCTGAGATGCTGGCGCGACTGGTGTTCTGCTTCGAGAACCATCCCGAGCGTGAAGACGGCATTATCAGCGGAGCGCAGGACGCGATAGGAATATGCGTTCCGGGACTGTGTAGGCATTATTACAACAACCACTTCTGGCCCGAGAAAATCGAGACTTGCGAAGATGAAGATATCTTGCAATGGCTTGAAAATCATCTCGTTATGATTCCGATAGAGCCCCGTAAACAAGGTTGCTCCGTGGTTGAAGGGAAAGACATCACCGAGCCGAAAGTTAAAGCCTTGGCAAAAGCCGCCGATGATTGCTGGAACGCTATCATGCAAAAGGATTTAAAGGCTTTTGCGGAGGCTTATAAGGCATCGTTTGAGGCTCAGGTGGCAATGTTCCCGGGGATGGTTTCACCATCTAATAGTTTAGAGTTTAAAGTTGATAGTTTAAAGTCAGTTCAAAAAGTTCAAAGTTCAAAAGTTAAAGAGTATATCGATAGGTGGTCAAAGGTTTCTGGTGTATTGGCTTGGAAAATGCCAGGCGCCGGCGGTGGAGGCTATCTCGCGTGCGTGGTATCAGATGCAGAGAAGTTTGCATTGGAGCACCTAGAGGCAATAAGATTAACGATTAGAAGGAGTGGTTTTTAATTTTGGCTTTTGGCCATTGGCCGTTGGCATCGCTACGCGATAATTAACATAATAAAACAATCAAAGAATGAGGAATTTTAGACAATATGAAATATGGCAAAGGGCGGTTGATATTGCAGATAAAGTTTATAAGATCTGCGATGATTTTCCTAAATTTGAATTGTATGCATTGAGTGATCAATTAAGAAGAGCGGTCGTTTCAATATCTTCAAACATTGCAGAAGGGTCTTCAAGGACTTCAACATTGGAATTTGCACATTATCTCGAGATATCAATTGGCTCAGCTTTTGAGGTTGAAACACAACTTTTAATAGCAAAACGACGTGGTTATATCACTGATGAGGTATATGATGCAACAATTAAAGAGCTTCAATCTCTTGAGCGTCAATTAAACACTTTTATCTCAAAATTAAAATAGTTTAAAATGCCAACAGCCAATAGCCAACAGCCAATAGCCGATAATAGCCAAATGCCAATAGCCAAGAATACGCTCATTGAGCGTCGGTTTTTAATTCCGTTTATTGCCATCACCACGCTCTTTGCGCTTTGGGGCTTTGCAAACGACATCACCAATCCGATGGTGGCGGCGTTCCAGACTTTAATGGAACTGCCGGCAGCGAAAGCATCTCTCATACAGTTTGCTTTCTATGGCGGCTATGCCACGATGGCAATACCAGCGGCGTTTTTCATCAGAAAATACAGCTATAAAAGCGGAATTCTGCTCGGCTTGGCGCTTTACGCAGTCGGTGCACTGCTTTTCATCCCGGCTGCAGCCCGACAAAGCTTCACATTTTTCTGTTTTAGCTTGTATATCCTGACATTCGGATTGGCATTTCTCGAAACTACCGCAAACCCGTTTATTTTGTCTTTAGGTAACAAAGAAAATGCTACCCGCCGCTTGAATCTGGCACAAGCCTTCAATCCTATGGGTTCTCTGGCAGGAATGGCAGTTGCCTCAATGATAGTTCTTCCTAACTTGTTGAGCGACAAGCGCGATGCAGCCGGAAACATTCTCTTTCCAATGCTCACCGAAGCCGAAAAGGCAGACATCCGCCTTCACGATTTAGCAGTCATCCGCGACCCATACGTCGCTTTGGGCGTCGTCGTTATCATAATGCTAATCATCATAACATTGGTAAAAGTGCCAACAGCCAACGGCCAACAGCCAACGGCCAAAAAAGCCAATAGCCAACAGCCAACGGCCGATAAAGCCAATAACCAACAGCCAACAGCCAAAGTAACTTTGCGACATCTCTGGCAAAACAAAGTCTACCGCGAAGGCGTCATCGCCCAAGTGTTCTACGTCGCCGCCCAGATTATGGTCTGGACTTTCATCATTCAATACGCTGATAATCTTGGAATTAGCAAAGCTACAGCACAAAACTACAACATCATCGCGATGCTACGTCGCCGCCCAGATTATGGTCTGGACTTTCATCATTCAATACGCTGATAATCTTGGAATTAGCAAAGCTACAGCACAAAACTACAACATCATCGCGATGTGCCTCTTCCTTTGTGGCCGCTTCATCTCCACCTTCCTGATGAAATATGTCGATGGACGTCGATTATTGACTGTTTTCGGTATTCTTGCCGCGATTTGTTCGCTTGCCGCGATATTGATTGTTGGAAAACTTGGTTTATATTGCCTCATCGGCATTAGTCTCTTCATGAGCCTGATGTTCCCGACGATTTATGGAACTGCATTGGAAAAAGTCAGTCTTGAAGATGCCTCTCTCGGTGCAGCTTTTCTCGTGATGGCAATCGTCGGCGGAGCACTTATGCCGCCGCTGCAAGGTATGATAATCGATTTTGGCACTGTTTTTGGTCACCCTGCCGTCAATGTAAGCTATGTTTTGCCATTTATATGTTTTATAATAGTCGCTGTTTATGGTTTGCGAGCCCGAAAAAGCCAATAGCCAACAGCCAATAGCCAAAGTAAAAGCCATGAAAAGATATTGTCAAACTTTAAATCTCGTCGACGACGAACAAATGATCCAAAAATATTGCGACGTCCACAAAAATGTCTGGCCCGAAATCATTGATGGTCAACGAAAAGTGGGGATTCTCGATATGCAGATCTATCGCCGTGGCCGATCGCTTTTCATGATAATGGACACCATCGATGACTTCGATTTTCAACGCGATATGGCACGACTTGCCACTCTTCCACGTCAAGCGGAATGGGAGTCTTACGTCGCACAATTTCAAGGCTGCAGTCCCGACGCAAGAAGCGACGAGAAGTGGCAGTTAATGGAGAGGATTTTTTAGCTATTCCGGAATCATCAGCGAATCGGCTCCGATACGTTCCATTTCTCTGTTAAACCTTCTTCGGTTCCGCTTCATTTTCCTTTTTAAAACCTCTCTTTTATTAAACCTATTGTAAATCACAGAGATAGGATTCATGACACTCGCCGGAGGTTCTTTTACCGGTTTCTTGTAAATCATCTTTTCGTCGTCTTTTTTCGAGATTCCAGGCACGAAAAAAGGCTGTCGCCAGGGCATGTTGATGATTTCCCTTTTAAAAGTCTCATAATCCGGATAAGGATAAATTTCCACTGAATCAAGCATAATGTTGCTTCTTATCATCTTGATAATCAATAAATTATCAAGAATGCTATCCCTCCAAACAGGCACCCTCCGCCTCTCAAATCCCACACAGCTTATCCATAGAGTATCAATCAGTTTTGATTTTATCTGAAAAGCGCCTTCTTTGTCTGTAATCGTGCCATAATGTGATAACTCACTGATAATGTTGACGTTAGATATAGGTTGAAGACTGTCTTGCGATACGATTTTACCTTTCACAGAAAAACATTCCTCCTGCGACTTCATCGAAATCACGCAGAAAAGCAAAGCTATTGAGAGTAGGATATTTTTCATATTCAATTAACGTAAAAATGAAAATATTATTATCTTTGCAATACAGTTTCAACTTTCACTTTTAACTTGTAAACTACTCTAAACTCTACACTTTAAACTCTCAACTATGAAGAAAAAAAGAAATAGCCTCAGCACTTTTGTCAACACGATTTTAAGAATATACGGCGAGCATCCGTTCAAGCCGATGAACTACAAGCAGATAGCGAAGATCATGGGTGTGCGCGACGCTGCAGGTAAAGACGTGATATTTCAGGTGCTCGAGACCCTCAACCGCGACGGTCAACTCATTGAGCATCACCCATATAGCTACACCTTGAACCCCGATTTGGTTAACGAATACGGTCCGAAGCCGCATTATGTGATCGGAACGGTCGACATGAAGAGCACCGGCAAGGCTTATGTGGTGCCTGAAGACGGCGGCGAGGACATCCAGATTGCTGCCAACAACACCGGAAAGGCGCTTCACGGCGATAAAGTCAAGGTGGCGATGTTCCCGAAACGTAAGTCGAAGAAGACCGAAGGCGAGATCGTGAAGGTTATCCAGCGTGCGCATAACGAGTTTGTGGGAATTTTCAGCGTGTCGCACGGCTACGCTTTCGTGGTGCCTGACAAAGACACCATGCCTGTCAACTTCTTCATCCCGAGAGGCAGCTACAAAGGCGCTCGTGACGGACAGAAAGTGATAGTGAAGCTATCCGACTGGCCTGAGAACTCACGAAACCCGTTCGGCGAGGTGGTCCGCGTGCTCGGCTACCCTGGCGAGAACAACGTCGAGATGCAGTCGATACTCGCACAATACGAGTATCCGCTGGAGTTTCCGAAAGAAGTAGAGAAAGAGGCAAGTCAGATCTCCGATAAGATTTCTTCATCAGAAATAAAGGCACGTAAAGACTTCCGCGATGTCCTCACTATCACCATCGACCCTCGCGACGCTAAAGATTTCGACGACGCCATCTCTTATCGCAGGCTCTCTAACGGACATCATGAGGTGGGAGTGCATATCGCCGACGTGTCATATTACGTGAAGCCAGGCTCTGCCATCGATCAGGAGGCTCAGCAGCGTGGCACCTCAGTGTATCTCGTCGACAGAACGATACCGATGCTTCCCGAGAAGCTATGTAACATGGTGTGCTCGCTGCGTCCTGACGAGGAAAAACTGACGTTCTCGGCAGTCTTCGAGATGAATGACAAAGCCGAGATTCTGAAAAAATGGATTGGCAAGACGATGATAAAGTCGAACCGTCGCTTTGCCTACGAAGAGGTTCAAGCCATGATCGAGGGCAGGGAAGGTGATTATAAAGAAGAAATACTGATACTCAACGACTTAGCTACAAAGCTTCGTGACAAACGCATGGCTCAGGGCTCAATAAACTTCCATTCCGAAGAAGTGAAATTCATCCTCGATGAAAACATGCATCCCATCGACACCTACGTGAAGGTGCAGAACGAGGCCAATATGCTCATCGAGGACTTCATGCTGCTGGCGAACCGCACCGTAGCTGAGGCGATTGGCAAGAAAGACTCGAAATACCACGGATATACCTTCGTTTACCGTGTCCACGATGAGCCTAATCCCGAGAAGCTGTTCAGCTTCATCTCGTTGGTGTCGAAACTGGGTTATTCGATGAACATCAGCACCCGCGAGAACCTGGTGAAGTCGTACAACTCCCTGTTCGATGCCGTCGAAGGCAAGGGCGAACGCAATCTCGTCGAGACAGTGGCACTTCGCACCATGGCGAAGGCGCTTTACAGCACCGTCAACATCGGACACTACGGCTTGGCGTTCCCGTTCTACACTCATTTCACCTCGCCGATCCGCCGTTATCCCGACCTGATGGTTCATCGTCTGATTGAGCGTTATATGATTGAAAATCAGCCGAGTGTGAGTCAGGATGAATACGAAGTGCTGTGCCAGCATGCCTCGGAGATGGAGCGTAAGGCTGCCGAGATGGAGCGTGAGTCGGTGAGGTACAAACAGGCTGAGTATCTGCAGGATAAGATCGGAAAGGTGTTCGACGGACTCATCTCCGGCATCAGCAAATGGGGCATCTACGTGGAGCTCGTCGACAGCAAATGCGAGGGCATGGTGCGCTACAGCACCCTCGACGATATGTATTATATCGACGAGGAGAATTTCCGTGTTGTCGGACAGGAAACCCGCCAGATCTATCGCCTCGGCGACGCCGTGAAAGTACGTATCGACGCTGTTGATTTGATCAAGAAACAAATGGATTTCACTTTTGTGGGTAAAAAAAATTCCTCGCCACGCAAGCGGGGCGAGGAATATCGCTAAATCATACTTATTTCGCGGCCTCAAAGATCTCAATATAACCGGGATATCCGTCGTTTTCGTCGTAGTTTAGCACGAAGCCTTCTCTATCAACGAGCAGTGGGATAGGCATCGCATTGGTCTCCTTGAAGTTTTTGAGCAGACTTTTCATCGTCTTGTTTGCATCTTTTCTAATCAATGGAGGGATGCGCAGATTCGCTTTGATAATCAATCTGTTGTCTGATTCCAAACCGGCGATAACATCTTTTCCTCCATAATAAATGATGACAATTCCAACATTGTTTTTCTCCAATCCTTCAAGATAGGGCTTTATGTTCTTTTCAAGCATGTTTTTGCAAGAATGACAATACTCGGCACCAACGAAAATCATTGTTTTATCATGATTTTCAATAACTTGACGTATCTGTGCATTGCCGGCATCACCCTGTCCAATGGCTGAATCGGAACAAGAGACCAATCCGAATAGCGATAAAAGAATGATTAAGCGCTTCATTTGTTGTTTGACTAGCCAATGATAATATACTTACCGTCTTCTAAAGTATAAACCGGGTATTTACCCTGAACTGTAATAGCTTTGTCACGGCTATATTCCAACTCTTTAAGAACGTCAGGATTGTCGATTATCCATGGTCTTGAAATTTCAATGACATCATCATAGAAGAAGTTTTTGTAACAATCCTCATTATATGGCTCGTTAGACATTTTTAAAAGGATTTTACCATCTTTTGTTTTTACAAGCTGAGCTTCTCCACTATAGTCATAGTCATCGCCATAAATAACAGATGATACTGAAGAGAATACGCCTGCTGCATTTTGTGTCTCTCCTCTTACGCTGCATGATCCCCAGCCTTTGCAGCCTTCTTTTATTGATGCGATAGATCCATCTGGATTATAAGTCACCTCTTTATAGTACTGACCTTCAGTTACATGGACTATAACGTAAACAATACCTCCAATAATTGGAATCCACGGAACTTTTTCTATGACTTGAGCCTGAGTTGTCTCTGCCAATTTGACAGGGGTTTCTTGTTTTTTGCATGAAGTTGCAAATACTATTGCTGCGATTAAAATTGCAATAATTGTTTTGTGAAATAAAGAAATGTTTTTCATAGGATTAATTTTTTATGTTTAATGGTTTAAGTTTGAGTTAATTTGATTTCAGATGATAGTTATTTATGTGGGCATAAATAACACTACTCAAATGAATCTGTTTTTTCCAATTATCCAGAATGTTTCCATATTAATTAAATGATTAGTTGTCCTTCATAAACAGCTTCACTGGTTGTGATTCTAATGATATAACATCCTGATGTCGGAATAGTAATCTCGGCATATCCTGATGTTATCGGGCAATAAGTTGAAGCGACAATATTTCCTGTTGGCGTCTCAACTGTGATGTCGGCACCACCACAACTATAGTCGATCATTAATACAATGGTGTTGTTACTTACTTCAGCAGTTATGTTCGCCGGCGATTTTACCTCACCAAGGTCGTTTGTCTTTATTATTTGAATTGGAACGCCTCCAATTGCATACTGTTGTGAGAACAGCATACCGAAGAATAGAATACACAATAATTTTTTCATAGGTCGATTATTTAAGTTTGAAATAGTTTGTTTGCTTTGAATTTCGATTACAAAATTATGTCAGTTTTTTCATACATAAATCATTTTTGTTATTACAAATTATTACACGTTTTTCGGCTTTCAGTTGAAAATACTGGTGCTTTCAGACGGCGACATCCGACTATTTGATGCGCTGTGTTTTGAAAATATGCTGATAATCAATGCGAAACAAAATATGATTTTTCGTGGATTATTGATAATAATTTGTTATTTTTGCAAAGTGAAGCGAGTAATTGTAATATTTGTGTTTCTTTCATTGCTTTTGTGCCTATGGGTGCAATCGTGCAATTGTTTTTCAAATGATTCTGACAAGGAAACATTGATTAATAATGCCGTGTTTCAAACCATAAACGACACAATGATATGCTGTCCGGATGTTGCACTTGATATGCTGGTAAGCGTTTCCGACACAGTTGACGAAAAAAATCTGTCAAAAACCGAATATTATGTTTATCAGATACTGATCGCCGAAGCACTTTATAAAAACAATTTATTACAGACCAATCACTCTGAAATCATTAACGCTGCAAGTTATTTCGACAGTCTTGCCGAAAAACATTCTAAAAATGTCAATATAGTCTTCCAGAACTCACGCGCCCACTATTATAAAGCCGTCGGAGAAATCGAAAATGGTGATATCAAGGATGCGTGTGAAAACTATCTTGTTTCTTTGAAAACCATTGATGATATTAAAAATAAAGACAGAAATTATGAGATAGATTATTTCAACGGACTGATATATAATAGATTGGCCAGAATTTATTATGATTTTACCAATGATATAGCCTTAAAGCTATACGATAAAGCCAATGAGTGTTTCATGAAATGTCATGCTGATTTGTCTTTGGCTTTAAATTGTGTTAGCATCGCCAAGATATTATCATCCGACAACAAGATCGATGAGTCTGAGAAATATCTTCTGATAGCCGACTCTCTGATCAAACAAAACATGATTGATTATGAGACCGCAACAAAACTAAAGGAAGGCATTTTGATGACCAGGGCTATCAACATGAGTAATTCGGGAAACCAATCCGATGAGGCTCTGCAAATCATGAAAGAACTCTATAAGAATTCTACCGATCTAAATACAAAGATCATAAGGAGTGCGGTTCTCGGCGAGATGTTTTATCAGAACAATATTCCCGATTCTGCCTTATATTACTATGAGATTGCGTTTGAAAATAATCATACTGCAAAAATAACAGTTGCAAGCCGTATTGTTGAAATAGGTAAACTCACAAACGATAACGCACTAATTGCCCGTTATGCGCTGTATCTTGCTGAGGAAACCAATAAAGAACTTGAGTTTACGCCGCTGAAGGCCGAGCTGATAGCAATGTTTAAACAATATGAGGCCGACAAACATAAGGAAGAAATAAGACATTTATGGATAAAAATCATACAAGGCCTCATCCTGCTGATAATTGCCCTTATGACGGTGTTTTATGTCGTGTCGATAATCCAAAGAAGAAAACATATTGACGAGATTCACAGGAAAGACTGGTATATCAGCACATTGCACGGCAAAATCAAAAAGACAAATGCTGAAAACAAAAAAGCAAAAGAAAACATAAAGCTGTTTGATGACAAACCCGATGTACCGACAGAAGTTAAAACCAATCAGATTCCTTTTGCCGAAAGGCTACGAAACGTTAAGGATAACGAACTGTCGAAAAAATTGCTGGCTGTGACGAAGATGCCTATCAAAACAACCTTGCTATATCCTGAATTGGCGTTAACTGACGATGAGAAAATATACCTTATAGAGCTTTTTGACAAAGAATTTGATGGGGCAATACACTCTTTAATAAATAAATATTCCCGTCTGAAGAAATCTGACGAGATTATTCTTTGTCTCTCTTTGATGGGCTTGGAAAATAAACACATTGCCGCCGTCACAGGCAGCTCCTATCACAACGTCTTCGTGCGCTCTCAGAAGTGCTTGGAGACGCTGGGCGGAGGCGAGGATTTGCATGACGTGCTTGTCAAGACTCTTAACGTCGAAAACTAAAGCACATTCACCTTCTTCGCCTCAATCCCTTTTCTGTCTCCACTGTATTAAACAAACTCCAGTTTGCCGTTGCTTCCGAGCACGTTGATGATCTTATGTTCGTAAAGCTCTTTCATGTGGTCGCGAGCTGGTCCGAGGTATTTACGAGGATCGAACTCTGCTGGCTTCTCTGCCAGGGTCTTGCGTATGGCTGCTGTCATTGCGAGACGGCTGTCGGAGTCGATGTTGATCTTGCACACTGCTGATTTTGCAGCCTTGCGAAGCTGTTCCTCCGGAATGCCGACGGCTGCCTTCAAAGCGCCACCGTATTTGTTGATGATGTCGACGTCGTCCTGTGGCACCGATGATGAGCCGTGAAGCACGATAGGGAAGCCCGGAAGCTCCTTCTCGATGGCCTCAAGCACGTCGAATGCGAGCGGTGGAGGTACCAAACGGCCAGTCTTTGGGTCAACGGTGCACTGTTCAGGAGTGAATTTATATGCTCCGTGTGATGTTCCAATGGAGATGGCGAGTGAATCGACGCCTGTCTTGGTCACGAAATCGACCACTTCCTCAGGTTTGGTGTAATGGCTTGTCTCCGCTGAGACCTCGTCTTCAACGCCTGCTAAAACTCCGAGCTCGCCTTCGACTGTCACGTCGTACTGATGAGCGTAGTCGACGACTTTACGGGTGAGAGCTATGTTCTCGTCGTATGGCAGTGCCGAGCCGTCAATCATCACTGATGAGAATCCCATCTCGATGCAGTTCTTGCAGAGCTCAAATGAGTCGCCGTGGTCGAGGTGGAGCACTATCTCCGGATGAGCGCAGCCGAGTTCTTTGGCGTATGCCACAGCGCCTTCTGCCATGTAACGCAAAAGTGTTTGGTTGGCGTAGTTACGTGCGCCTTTCGAAATCTGCAGAATGACAGGTGACTTCGTCTCCACTGCTGCCATGATGATGGCTTGCATCTGCTCCATATTGTTGAAATTGAAAGCCGGGATGGCATAACCTCCATCAACAGCCTTAGCGAACATTTTACGGGTGTTCACCAGCCCTAAATCCTTGTAGTTTACCATAATTATATAATTTAATACCTATTTTGTCATTTCTTTGCTTTCTCCCGTCATTTCGACCGACCGTAGGGAGTGGAGAAATCTCATTATTTTCACTGCAAAGATACAAAATCTGGTTCAATTTTCAAAAAAATCTTATCTTTGCAAAAAATATTTTATGGCAAAGCGCAAAGTACCGCATACCTACGTCATCGTTTTTTGCATAATAGTGGTCGCCGCCATCATGACATGGTTTATCAAGCCTGGAATGTATGTCGACGGACAGTTCTATTATGAAGACGAGTTACCTGCTGAATATCAGGAGGTTTTCCATCCGGAGGCTCAGACATGGCAGGTGTTTTCGGCGCTTTTCAACGGCTTCGTTCAGCAGTCGAAAATCATCATCTTCATCCTGATGATTGGCGGTGCGTTCTGGATCATGAACAAAAGCCGCGCCATCGACATGGGAATCTTTTCTTTCCTGAGATTCACGCAACAACTTGAAAATCATAGGTTTATACGGTTTTTAGGCATTGACAACATCATCATCGTACTGATCATGCTGTTGTTTAGCCTCTTCGGCGCCGTCTTCGGGATGAGCGAGGAGTGTATCGCCTTTGTGATAATCATCATACCGCTCGCAATATCAATGGGTTACGACAGCATAGTGGGATTGTGCATGGTGTATGTGGCGGCGCATATCGGCTTTGCCGGTGCGATATTGAATCCGTTCACGATAGGCATAGCGCAGGGAATCGCCGACGTGCCGCTGTTTTCGGGAATCGGCTACCGTATCTTCTGTTGGGTGATTATCAACATCTTCGGCATCGCTTTCGTGCTGCATTACGCCCATAAGGTGAAGAAAAATCCTACGAGTTCAATCATGTACGACGATGATAATTACTGGCGACAGCACACCGAGGCGCAAGGACAGGAGTTTGAGCATTATGTCCCGAAATCGGCATGGTTTGTGTATGCTTTCCTGCTTGTCGCGATGGTCATTTTCTCGTATCTGAACCCTAAAACGACCCTTGTCATAGGCTCAAGCGCCTTCGTGATGCCGATAATCCCTATTTTGACTGGTATTTTTGCCTTTTTAGGCGCACTTTCGTTAAGAAAAACAGTGCATAACTTCATCTTGCTGCTTCTGCTTTACACCATCATCTACCTCATTGTGGGTGTGATGGGCTATGGCTGGTATGTGATGGAGATCGCATCGCTGTTCCTTGCCATGGGCATCTGCAGCGGCATCGCTATCGGCAAGAGCGCCAGCGACATAGCAAGGCTTTTCATCGAAGGGATGAGCGACATACTGTCTGCTGCGGTGGTCGTCGGACTTGCCGGCGGCATCGTGATAATACTGCAGAATGGCGGCATCATTGACACTATCTTATACGGACTTTCGAAATCGATGTCCGACTTCGGCAAGGTGGCGTCGGTGGAGATAATGTATGGCATTCAGACACTTATCAACATCATCATACCGTCGGGATCGGCCAAGGCGGCGATAACGATGCCGATCATGGCGCCGTTCAGCGACCTCATCGGGGTGTGCCGACAAGCCACCGTGATGGCGTTCCAATTCGGCGACGGCTTCACCAACATGATAACTCCAACATCCGGAGTGTTGATCGGAGCCCTCGGCGTGGCGAAGATTCCGTACCAGAAATGGGTAAAATGGGTGTGGAAATTCATCTTGATGCTGATAATTTTAGGTGGAATATTGTTGATTCCAACGGTTTTAATGACACTTGAGGGGTTCTGACGTCATTTCGACCGAAGCGAAATGAAATGTAGCGAAGTGGAGAAATCTCCTTCAAATAGTGAGAGAATATGAATGAAAGTTACATATACATAATGACAAACAATCACAAAAATGTTTTATACATTGGTGTAACAAATGATTTAATCAGAAGAGTATATGAACATAAGAATCATGAAATAAAAGGATCTTTTACAGATAAGTATAATTGTGAGAATTGTGTTTATTATGAAAAATGGAATAGAAAAAAGAAAGAAGACTTGATCAATATAAAGAATCCAAATTGGATTAATTTGGTTAATGACACAGAAATTATCAATATTGATGAGATAAGTAACGGCATTGATTGAGGGAGATTTCTCGACTCCACTTCGTTACGCTCGAAATGACGGTTATGAGTACACTGCTTCAAATAAAGAACCTGAAAGTGAGTTTCCTTCGCGATGGCGAATGGAACGAGGCGGTGCATGGTGTCAGTTTTGAGGTGCCGAAAGGGAAGACGCTTGGAATCGTTGGTGAATCAGGGTCGGGAAAATCGGTGAGCAACCTCGCAGTGATGCGTCTCCTGAACGAGAAGCAGTCGCGTATAACCGCCGACGAAATCACCCTCGACGGAAAAGATATATTACATCTTTCGGAAAACGAGATGCACGACATCCGCGGCAAGCGTATCGCCATGATATTCCAGGAACCGATGACGTCGCTGAACCCCGTGTTCCAGTGCGGCTATCAGGTCACAGAAGCGATTTTGGCTCATGAAGATGTCACCGAAGATGCGGCCAAACAACGCGTCATATCCCTCTTCAAAAAAGTGATGCTCCCACGCCCCGAAGCCATCTACAAGAGCTATCCTCATGAGCTCTCTGGCGGACAGAAACAGCGTGTGATGATTGCCATGGCACTGGCTTGCAACCCCGAGCTTCTGATAGCCGACGAGCCAACAACAGCCCTTGATGTCACCGTCCAGAAAGAGATCCTGAAGTTGTTGCAAGAACTGCAAAAAAGCGATAACCTCTCGATGATATTCATCTCGCACGACCTCGGCGTCGTCTCCGAAGTGTCCGATTACATCGCGGTGATGCACAACGGCAACATCGTCGAATATGGCGAAGCCCGGGAAATACTGAATAATCCGAAAGATCCTTACACAAAAGGACTGCTGGCATGCCGTCCGCCTATGGACTTCCGCCTGAAACGTCTCCCGATAGTGAAGGAGTTCCTCGACGGCACCTGGAGCGATGATGCTGATTTTAAGTCGCAACTTATTGTTACTCAAGAAGAAAGAGAATCTCATCTGAAAGAAATATACAGTCACGAGCCACTTTTGAAGGTGGAGCACCTGAAGACATGGTTTCCGCTGAAAAAAGGTCTTTTCAACCGTGTTTACGACCATGTGAAAGCCGTCGATGACGTGAGTCTGGACGTTTATCCGGGCGAGACACTCGGTCTGGTCGGTGAGTCGGGTTGCGGAAAGACCACCCTCGGACGTTCGATATTACGTCTGGTGGAGCCTTCTGAAGGTAAGATTTTGTTTGAAGGTAAAGATGTTATGTCGCTGAGCGGCAACGACTTACGGGAATATCGTCGACAGGCGCAGATTGTCTTCCAAGACCCATATTCGTCGTTAAACCCGAAGATGCGCATCGGCGACGCGATAGCGGAGCCGATGTTGGTGCACGGCCTCGAACCTGACGCCAAAAAACGTCGCGACAAGGTGTGCGAGCTGCTCACCGAAGTCGGCCTCGAACCTGAGCATTATCAGCGTTATCCGCATGAGTTCTCGGGCGGTCAGCGACAGCGTATCTGCATCGCGAGAGCATTGGCGGTACATCCGAAGCTGATAATCTGCGATGAGTCGGTGTCGGCTCTCGACGTGTCGGTGCAGGCTCAGGTTTTGAACCTCCTCAACCGACTGAAAAAAGACTTCGGATTCACGTATGTCTTTATCTCTCATGACCTTAGCGTCGTCCGTTTCATGTCTGACCGCATCCTCGTGATGTACAACGGAAAGCCTGTCGAACTTGGCGATGCCGATGAGATCTTTAATAGACCTCAAAATGACTATACTAAAAAATTGATTAATGCAATTCCTTCCGTCATTTCGAGCGAACATCGAACGCAGTGAGATGGCAGTCGAGAAATCCTCCATCCGAACAAGCTTATTACTATAGAGGATTTCTCCATTCCGCTACGCTTCAGTCGAAATGACGAGGACAAATGAATATGAGTTATGCAAACAATTAAAGAAATTTACAGAATAGGCCACGGTCCATCTTCAAGTCACACTATGGCTCCTCGTTTTGCCGCTGAGCAGTTCCTTGAGCATCATCGCGATGCCGCCTCGTTTGAGGTCACGCTTTACGGAAGCCTCGCCGCCACTGGCAAAGGACACTTCACCGACGTCGCCATCAACGAGGTGCTTGAGCCTCATGCCAAGGTGAATATCGTATGGCAACCGAAGATTTTCTTGCCATATCATCCTAACGGCATGACATTCAGTGCTTTAGATAAAGATGGTAAGGTTCTTGAGGAATGGACGGTATACAGCGTGGGCGGCGGTGCCCTCGAAGAGGAAGGTAAGCCATCCAACATCCCCGACATCTATCCGCTGACGAAGATGACCGACATCATGAGATGGTGCGAGGAGACCGGCAAGACTTATTGGGAATATGTGCTTGAGACTGAGAATGATAAGACTCTGATTCCGCATATAAAAGAAGTTTGGAATACCATGAAAGAGGCTGTAGAGCGTGGTCTCCGTACCGAGGGACGACTGCCCGGGCCGCTTAACCTGCCGCGTAAGGCCGCTCAATACCACATCAAGGCGATGGGATACCAGCACACCTTGCGCAGTCGTGGACTGGTGTTCTCCTACGCCCTCGCCGTTTCCGAAGAAAACGCCTCGGGCGGTCTCATCGTCACGGCGCCTACCTGTGGCTCATGTGGCGTGCTACCTGCAGCGTTGTATCATCTCCACAAGAGTTACGAATTCGACGACGTGCGCATCTATCGTGCCTTGATAACCGCTGGTTTGATAGGCAATATCGTGAAAACCAACGCTTCGATCTCGGGTGCTGAGGTCGGCTGTCAAGGTGAGGTAGGAGTAGCTTGTGCTATGGCTGCTGGAGCGGCATGTCAGCTCTTCGGTGGCAGCGTGGCACAGATAGAATATGCCTGCGAGATGGCCCTCGAACATCATCTTGGAATGACCTGCGACCCTGTATGCGGTCTCGTCCAGATCCCGTGCATCGAACGTAACGCCTTCGCGGCAGCAAGAGCCCTCGATGCCAATATCTACTCGACATTCACCGACGGCAGACATAGGGTGTCGTTCGACAAAGTCGTAGCTACCATGAATAAGACTGGTCGTGATATTCCTTATCTCTACAGAGAGACGTCAGAAGGCGGCCTGGCTGAAGATTACAAACAAATGGAATAATAACCAACATCGTCATTTCGACCGGAGCCGATAGGCGGAGCGGAGAAATCTCCTGTAAATGAGATTTCTCGACTCCACTCCGTTTCGCTCGAAATGACGAATTGATGTAATATGAAACGATTATTTTTAGCAATCCCGATTCAAACTGAAAACAACGGCTTTGCACCGTTGGTCGACGACCTGCGGCGGCGTCTGTCGCACGAGAAGATGATCAACTGGGTGAAGCCCACTAACATACATCTAACCCTGAAATTCATTGGTGAGACGCCGCCGCAGGACGAGTCGAAGATTATCGATGCCGTCACTGAAGTGCTTGAAAATCAAAAGAGTTTCACCATCGACTTCAATCGCACTGGCATCTTCGGAGCACGTTATGCTCCGCGAGTGCTGTGGCTCGGCATGCAACAGACACCTGAAGAGCTGTTGAGCCTTGAAGAAAAGGTGCTGACAGCCTTCGATAACATCGGATATCTCCGCGACCGTCAGAATTTCGTGCCGCATCTCACCCTCGGACGCATCAAAGATCTCTGTGAGAAGCAGTATTTCCAGAAGGTGGTGCAGGCTATCGAACAGAAATCGTACATACACCAGGAAGTGAACGAGATCATCCTCTTCCAAAGCATCCTCCGACCCGAAGGAGCAGTTTACAAGGTGGTAAAGAAATGGTTCCTTAAATAATTTGATGCTCGCTATGCTCGCAATGTGCTTCACTTCGTGAAATGTGCCCTCACTACGTTCGGGGATGTGGCGCGCTTCGCGCACATTTGCCAGAGGCAATCACATTACGAGCGAAGCGAGTATCACATTGCGACTGTAAGGAGCCCACATTAAAAAATTTTTGCGTTTGCAAAAATTTTTTACTACCTTTGCAAAAATTTGTGCGATGTCGAGAAAATTCAATATCCCGGTGAGCGTCAAGATAACACTGAAGTTTTATCTTGTCATTGTCGTGATATCATTTCTCTACCGCCTCGGCTTGATGTTTTGTCATCTTGACGAGATCGCTGGGATGCCGCTTCTCACAATAATCAAAGGCTTTTTCGTAGGATTGCACTTCGACACGGTGACGTCGAGTTATGTCTTGGCATTGCCATTCATCATCTTTACGATTTTCGACTTCATCGGACGTAAAAACGTAGTTTTTGAGAAGATTATGACCGTCGTGATGACAGTTCTGCTGTCGATAATCACCTTCGCCTGTGTCTCCGATATCCCTTATTATAACCAGTTCGCCGACCATATCAACCTCACGGCGATGGACTGGTTTAAAGGCGAAAACGGCATCAAAGATGTCACCAACATGATCCTCGGTGACCCGAGCCTATGGCTCTTCTTCATCCCGTTGGTGCTGGTGATCATAGGCATCTATTACATAAGCAAAAAGATTATCAGAGACTCAACTGGCTGGGAATCAAAATATTACATCAAAAAGAGCATCACGACTCTCATTATGCTGGTGCTTATTTTTTTCGGGATGCGCGGCTACGTCACCCGCGAGCGACCGATAAGCGTCTACGACTCGTTCTACTGCGAGAATTCGTTCCTCAACCAGATGGGACATAACCCGACTTACACATTCATAACGAGTTACCTTACCGACGTCACCCTGATGGACGATGAACTGGCAATAGCCAACATGCGTAAATATCTTGATATTCAAGACGATAGCGAGTTTCAGAATCCGCTTTCAAGACGTTTTATTGCTGAAACTGAGCCAAATAACTGTAACGTCGTCCTCATCCTCATGGAGAGCATGAGTGCCGACCTGCTGACGCGCAACGGTCATTATCAACGACTTACGCCTTTCCTCGACAGCCTCGTCAATCAGAGTCTGTATTTCGAAAACTGCTTCTCGGCCGGAAAACATACCATCAGCGGCATCTTCTCGTCGCTTTGTGGCTATGCCAACACCTTCAACGACGACCCGACGTATCAGTTCAACCCTGTGAAGACAGACCCCGTGCTGACATATAACAGCATGCCTAAGACGTTGAAAGACAACGGATATCACACCATGTTCTTCCTCTCACACGAGGCCACATGGGAGAAACTCGACGTGTTTTTGAACAAAAACAACATCGACCGCATCTATTCGTATCCCGACTACGATCCGAATGCCGAGAAGTCGAACTGGGGTGTGTGCGACGACTACCTGCTGCAATACGCCGCGAAGACCTTCGATAACTGCGAAAAGCCGTTCTTCGGAGCCATCATGACGGTGAGCAACCATCAGCCGTATATCATCCCAGAATCGTTTAAAAGTCATTTTAAGAATGACAAAGATGCGGTGGTAGAATACGCCGACTGGTCGCTGCAGCATTTCTTCGAAACAGCAGCAAAATCTGAATGGTTCGACAATACCGTCTTCGTGTTGGTGGGTGACCACGGCAAGGACTACGTCAAGTCGTACATCCCTCCGGTGAGCTATTTCCACATCCCGCTGGTGTTTTACGCGCCGTCGATGCTCGAGCCTGAAATCAACAGCAACTTCGTGTCGCAGGTCGATATCTATCCGACTGTGATGGATATGCTTGATATCTCTTATGTGAATAACACTATGGGTATCAATCTGTTACAGGAAAAACGACCGATGGTGTTCTCGAGCGGCGATACCGAATATTGCGTTTTTGACGACGACTGGTATTTCATCGGAAGTAAGAATAAACCTCCGCAACTTTATCATTATCAAGACTTTGACATGAAAAACTATGCTGAAGAGAAGCCGGAGGTAGTGGAGAAGATGAAGAATTACGGTGAATCGAACTTCCAATCGTTCAATTATATCTATAAGAAACGACTGCAAAACGTTGAATAACATGAAGATCTCGGCGGTGATAATAACGAAAAACGAAGAACGTAACATCCTGCGATGCCTTAACTCGCTGTTGGATGTGGCCGACGAGATCGTCGTGGTCGACTCGGGCTCAACCGACGACACCGCCGCAATCTGCGAGAAATTCGGCGTAAGATTCATGCATCACGACTGGCTGGGATATTCCGAACAGAAAAACTTTGCCAACAGTCTCGCTGAAAACGACTGGATTCTCAGCATCGACGCCGACGAAGAGATATCCGACGAACTGAAACTCTCGATTTTAGGATATAAAAACAACAATATTGAGGATGATATCGTGCTCAGTATGAACCGCCTGACTAATTATTGCGGTCACTGGATCCGTCACTGTGGATGGTATCCCGACAGGAAGATCCGTATCTGGAACCGCACCGTGGGCCAATGGCAGGGCGAGATTCATGAGACGATAGAGTTTTCGACCAAAGTGACTGAATATCGCCTCGACGGTGACCTGCTTCATTACTCTTTTGCGACACCGCAAGACTATGAGAATCAGCAGTTTAAGTTCGCCAAGATGCGCGGACAACATTACTTTATGAAAGGAAAAAAACACGCCTCGTTTTATATGGTGGTGTCGCCGTTTTTCAGTTTCATACAGCATTATTTCTTCCAGCTTGGCTTCCTCGACGGCAAAGACGGATGGCATATCTGCTGCGTCACAGCTAAGGCCACGAGGTTGAAATATAAAACACTTAAAGAATTGACAGACAAGAAGTTATGATTAACTTTGAGAAATATAAACGTGCCGAAAAAAAGGATTACTGCTTCACATTCATCATCCCGACGTGGAATAATCTGAAGTATCTGGAGCTCTGTGTGAACAGCATCCGTAAGAATTCGGCCTACGAGCATCAGATTATCGTGGCTATCAACGAAGGTACTGACGGCACATTACAATGGGTTGAAAATCAAGCACTTGACTATATCTATGCAAAGGAAAACATAGGCATCTGCTATGCTCTGAACGCCTGCCGCAGCCTCATTGACACCAAGTTTGTGTTTTATGCCAACGACGACATGTATTTCCTGCCTAACTGGGATGTGCCAATACTTGAACGAATCAATCAATTGACAGATAATCAACGTGACACGCATAAGTTTTTCATGATCTCCAGCACTCTCATCGAACCGACAGGCAACAACCCGTGCGTTGTAGTGAAAGACTTCGGCACCGATATCGAGTCGTTCCGTGAAGAAGAGCTGCTGAAAGAACAGGCTAACCTCGTCCGTAGCGACTGGCGTGGAAGCACCTGGCCGCCCAACGTGATGCCTCTCGACTGCTGGGATCTCGTCGGAGGCATGAGCGTCGAATTCCATCCGGGTTGGTACTCCGACCCCGATATCTCACGTAAGCTCTGGCATGCGGGAGTGCGCGATTTTATTGGCGTTGGCAACAGTCTGGTTTATCATTTCGGAAGTAAATCGACAAAGAGGATTCGTAAAAACAAAGGTAAGAAACAATTTATCCAGAAATGGGGCATCAGCTCGGGAACGTTTACCGAAAAATATCTGCAGAGAGGCAGCACCGATTTCACGGAAGTGGATGAAGATAAATTACCTAAACAAAACAGTATCAAGCAGTTAATAAAACGTATATTTGCTTGCTTCGGAAATTGAAAATTGATAATTTAAATATAAGAATTAAAAAAAACTAAAGCTATGACAAACATCGACAAAGTTAATTTCTCTGGCAAACGCGTCATCGTGCGCGTTGACTTCAATGTGCCACTCGACGACAACTTCAACATCACCGACGACACCCGTATGCGCGCGGCAATGCCGACATTAAAGAAAGTGTTGAACGACAACGGCATGCTTATCATCATGTCGCACCTCGGCCGTCCGAAAAAGAACCCTGATCCGAAATATTCGGTGAAGCCATTGGTGAAACATCTCGAAGAACTCATCGGCAAACCGGTCATCTTCGTCGACGACTGCATGAAAGCCGCTGAGCCTATCAAAGCCATGAAAGCAGGTGAGGTGATGCTTCTCGAAAACCTCCGTTTCTACGCTGAAGAAGAAGGTAAGCCACGTGGCGTTGAGAAAGGCGAGCCTGGCTATGACGAGGCAAAGAAAGAGGTGAAGGCAGCTCAGAAAGAGTTCACCAAGACCCTCGCTTCATACGCCGACTACTATATCAACGACGCTTTCGGAACGGCACACCGTGCTCACGCCTCGACAGCTCTTATCGCCGACTATTTCGATGCCGACCACAAGATGTACGGCTACCTCATGGGTAAGGAAGTGGCTGCTGTCGACAAGGTGATGAACGACATCAAACACCCATTTACAGCTATCATGGGTGGCTCGAAGGTATCGACAAAGATCGAAATCATCGAAAACCTGCTCACAAAGGTCGACAACCTCATCCTTTGCGGCGGTATGACATACACATTTAAGAAGGCTCTCGGCGGTAAGATCGGCAACTCGATCTGTGAAGATGACAAGCTCGACCTCGCTCTCGATATCCTTGCAAAAGCTAAGGAAAAAGGCGTTAACCTCGTTCTCGCCATCGACTGTGTGTGCGGCGATAAGTTTGCAAACGACGCCAACACTCAGATCGTCGACCCTATGAACATCCCTGAAGGCTGGGAAGGCATGGATATCGGTCCTAAGACCCGCGACCTCTTTGCCAAAGTCATAAAAGGCTCGAAGACCATCCTCTGGAACGGTCCTTGCGGCGTGTTTGAATTCGACACCTTCGCTGAAGGCTCAAAAGCTATCGCGATGGCTATCGCTGAGGCCACCAAGGCTGGCGCGTTCTCACTCATCGGAGGCGGCGACTCAGTGGCTTGCATCAACAAGTTCAACCTCGCCGACCAGGTGTCATACGTGTCGACAGGCGGCGGCGCACTGCTCGAAGCCATCGAAGGAAAGGAACTGCCTGGCATCGCAGCAATTAAAAAATAAACTTTTGTTATTGGCTCTTGGCTGTTGGTAAATTAGCTAATGGCCAATAGCCAATGGCCAAAGTATCATGTCATATGATGAAGAAATCATTATTATCATTAGTCGTTATTATGACAATAGCGACTACGCTTTGTGCCCAATGGGTCAGTCCTGGCGACGGCACCACCTACACCTTGCCTGATCTCGTGGCGGCAACCGACGGCGTGGTGACTGGCGACGGCACCAACTTCGTGATTCATGCCGACCTGACGATTTCGACCAACGACGTGTTGAAAATCGACAATCAGGTGACACGAATCGACGTGGCAGCAGTACTCGTAACTATCAATGGCTCAATGATTTGCACTAATAGTGACAACAACCGAGTGAAGTTTTACGGGTTGAACGAGACGCAGCATTTCAGCATGCGTTTCGAAAACGCCACGGGTTGTAACATCAAGAAGATGTATTTCTCCGATGGCGCAGGCATCAAAGTCATAGAGTCGGAGGTGACCTTCGATGACGTGAAGTTTGCTTATTTTACAAGAGACTACAGCAATGCCGTCATCGACATCTTCAACTGCGACCCGATAATCAGAGATTGTCTCTTCATGCTCAACGAAGGCTCGGCCATCAGCTCGCCGGCCAACGGACAGGCCTCGCCTCAGATTCTCGGTTGCGACTTTGACACCAACGTTAACGGCATCAACGCCCCACAGATCAACCTCGGTCCGGGAGGCAACGACACCATACGCATCGTAGGCAACGACATCTACACCATCATGCCGACATGGCATGTGGGTGGCATATCAGTGGCCGACCTCATGAATACCGGCTCGACCAAGGTGCTTCTGAAAAACAACATCGTCCGTGAAAACCGTTACGGCTACAACCAGCAGGGATACACCATCTCGTCGGTCATCGAAGGCAACCAGTTTATCAACAACAACTATGAGGAAAACCCGATGAACGGTGGCAGCGGCATCTCTATCTACGGCACCACCGCCAACAACAAAGCCATTTTGCGCGATAACCTGATAACAGGCAACCTCTGGGGCATAACGGCTATTTACCAGCACGACATCGACCTCGGAACTGCCTACGACTGGGGCAATAACACCATCCACGACAATGGCAACGGCGGCGAAATCTACGATCTGTATAACAACTCGGCTTGCGACATCACTGCTGTCGGCAACGACTGGGGCACAACAAATTACGACGATATCGAAAACCATATCGTCCATAAACCCGATGACCCGAACTTTGGTACCGTGACTTTTGTGCCATACGTGGGATATGTCGGAATTGAAGAGATTCAGGAAGAAAACACAATAAAAGATAACCGTGTCTACAGCATCGAAGGACGATATTTAGGTGACCAAATCCCTGAGGATTTCAGAGGTATATATATCAAAAATAATAGGAAATATATGAAATAAACCTATTCTATTCGTTGTAAACTACCTCCATCATCACGTTTCCTACCATCTGCAACGTATTTTTATCGATATGTTGCAGATTGTCGTTTATTGTATGCCAATATGGGAAGAAACATGAGGTGCGGTCAGGGTCGCCGACAAGGTCGATGATGTCGATTGTCGGTATTCCGGCGTAATGAATCATGTAGATATGGTCGTCGTTGATCGGGTCGCCAAGCTCGTTTACGAAATATTCGTCATAACCCATTTCGCGGGCCGTACGCCACACTTTGTTAAGTACCCAGGCCGAATTGCCTTGAGAATAATATTCCTTCGGAAAACGCGGATTTGAGGCTCCTACCATGTCGAGCAATATGCCGTAATAGGCCGAATAGTTGCTCACATGCGGTTTTTTTGACCAATATTGCGATCCGAGTCCCCATGAGAGGTCGTCGCGCTCGCTGACATCCATCCATTTCGGTGAGCCGTAGTCTTCCAAGTCGAAGAAAATCAAGTCGATACCGATATTTTCGTCGATGCTATGTGTCTTCATCACGCGAGCCATCTCCATCATGATGCCGCAGCCCGAGGCGCCGTCGTTGGCACCGTCGATGGGCTTCTTCCAGTTAGCCTCGTCAGGGTCGTTGTCGGCGTAAGGCCTTGAGTCCCAATGCGCTGCGACGATGATGCGTTTCTTGGCATCGGGGTTGAACGCCGCGATGATGTTCTTTCCGTTCATCACTCTACTGTCGTAAACACGGGCCTTGAAGTCTTGCACGAAGACGGTGTCGGCGTAGCCGTTAAGAGTGTTTGTTATCCATTCCGCGCATTGCTGATGTGCCATCGAGCCCGGCACACGCGGACCGAAGTCGCACTGCGCCTTCACGAAATAATAAGCCGAGTCGCCGCTGAAAGCCGGCACAACTACGGTTTTCTTGGTTGTCTTCGGTGCTGTTGGCGTTGGTTTTTTATTGTTTTCGCAAGAAACGAAAGCCAATGTAATTATAAAAACAAATAATAGTTTTTTCATAGTTTAAAACTCATTCTATTCGTCATTTCGAGCGAAACGTAGTGAAGTCGAGAAATCCTCTTTTCGCAAAAACTTATTCTAAAAAGGGTTTCTCCATTTCGCTTCGCTACAGTCGAAATGACGCTCACAAAAATACAAAAAAAAGCCGAAAACATTCATTTTCGGCATTAAAAATTCAAAGTATGAAAAAAAGATTTACTCTCTGTTGATTCTCACGTCGCCATATGATGTCGAAATGTCGAGTCTTCCGCGTTCGCCATCGCCATACGAACCTGCTCCCTTGATGCTCTTTGTGTCGAAGAATCCTTTGAAGGAGATGTCGCTGTATGATGACCTGAGGTTGTAGTCGAAAGAGGCATCGCCGCTGATGTAGAGCGTCATGTCGGTATACTGACCGTCGATGTCGACGATAGGCTTCAGCGTGGTGACGGTGGCCTTGAGGTCACAGTAACGCATGTCGGCGATGAGGCTGTTGGTGACATTTGACACCTTCAGGTCAGAGTAGGCGTTGTCATCGAAATTGACTTTTGCCGCTTTCTCGATTCTCACGGTCGAATATTTGTTTTCAATCTTGCCTATGTTCATCTCTGTGATGGAAAGATTGCTGTATTTTAGATCTCCCTCGATGATATCGCAGTTTCTGACCTTAGCGTCACCGTAGTCGAGCTCCAGATGGAGGTTTTTGACGTAGTTGATGTTGACGTCGCCATACTTTATGTCGACGCTGTTGTCGGCGAGCAGACTGTCGGCCTTCAAGTCGCCGTATTTAATGTCGACCTCGAACTTCTTGGCAACGGTCTCAACCCTGATGTCACCATATTTCGTCTCAAGTTCCATGAAAACGTCTCTTGGCACCTTGACATAGTACTTTATACTCATCGAACCGTTGAACGTTTTGTATTTGTAGTCGCCAAACACTGTCTCAGCCGTCACTTTGTTGCCGAATTGATCGAACTTAATGTCGATGGAGTTGAATTTTGCCTTGAGTTTGTTTTCATCGTTGCTCCTAACAGTGATTTTCACCTTGAAGTCGATCTGCTGCTGATCCCAGGGGGTGATGATGAAGTCACTGTATTTTCCTACCATCTCGAGGATAGGGTTCTCGCCGACGCTGAAGGTCTGTTCGACCAGTTTCTGGGCTTCATATTTGTATTTGTCGCCGTTGTCTCTGTAGTTGCTGGCAGAGCTTACTAATGCCATCAGGCATAATGCTGTTAAAACTAAATACTTTTTCATAATTCTATTTGTTTATCTTTTCTGTTATTAACTCTATTGTTTTTAATCTGTTGTCGTAAATCTGTTCTGCTATTGCCATCTGTTTCTCTTCCGGAAGGGGCGCCATCTCGGCAAAAACATCGCCCATATTTGTCAGTCCGTCGATCACCGTATTGATTTGCATGCGCGTTGAGTCGTCAACATTCTGCATCAATACCTCCAGATTCATGATGGCTTCGTCCATCTTTTCATCGTAAAATTGACGCATCATAACTAATTTATTATCAGCTACTTGCGGCGATTTTGTTGATATTCTTCCATCTAAGAAAATACCCGAAATCACCATCAAAACTGTCACTGCCGCCGCTGCCACTGCCGTCCATGTCATGAATCGCATCTTGCGGATGTGGTCGTCGGACGGGATGCGGCGCAGGATGTCCTCTCTTACCATCGCCTCGAACCTCTCGCGGCTTCCTGCCGGCATCTTCACATCGTCGAATGCCTCTTTGTTGTTCCTTATTTTCTCTTCAATATTCATAGTTTATATTTTTGTCGTCGTTGTTAATCGTCATTTCGACTGGAGCGGAGCGGAATGGAGAAATCTCATTCAATTGTTTGAGATTTCTCGACTGCGGCTTCGCCTTCGCTCGAAATGACGGTGGAGCGAAGTTTTTCCAACCCTCTGGCGTATTGCGACCGCACTGTCGACTCTTTGATCCCCATCTTCTCCGCTATCGTGGCGAACTCCAGGCCGTCGATAAGGCGCAGCGTTATCGTCAAGCGGTAGCCGTCGGGCAGGTTGTTCAGCGCCTCTTTTATCTTCTCTATCGGGAAATCTTCAAAATCGGTGTCGTCATCCTCAATCTGATCGGCAGTGTTGTCGATTTCCTCGTAAAACGGTTCTTTGCTGTGTCGTCTGAACAGGTCGATACTACGGTTGATGGCTATGGTCTTCACCAGCGCCGTGAAGTCGCGTTCCGAGCCTTTGAAGCTGTTGAGATTCGCAAAAGCCTTGAGCACCGCGTCTTGTGTTATCTCCTCGGCGTCCTGGGCGTTGAGCACTATCCTGTAGGAGGCGTTGAAGACGGCATCGCAGCAGAGGTCGTAAAGCCTCATCAGCGACTGTTGGTTGCCTTGTTTTGCCCTGTCCAAGATAATGTTGAATCCTAACATTTCGTCCGTTTTACACCTTCATAACGAAAGAAAAGTGGTTTTGCTGCATCGGAAATGAAAATTTTATTCGTTTTCCATCGCGAAAAGCGCCGCGCGGTTTAAAAACGAGTTGAAATCGTAACACGAGCGGAACTCGTCGATGACCCATTCCACCAGGTGGTCGGAATAAATCATGTCGTCGCTAATAGTCTGATGCAGACAGAAGTCCTTGAGTTTCAGGTATTCAGCGTAAGGATGGTCGGCAGGATACTCTTTAGGCACCTTTTTTAGCTTAGAAGAAAAATCCATGCTGAAATTCTTAGCTTGCTTCAGGGCTTTCACAAACTCATCGCCTTTGGTGCTGATATCCTCGCGCACGCTCTTTGTGATGAACGGCTCGCACTGGTACATTCCCGGATACAGTCCGTGATGCCCGAGATATTCGGCATTTTTGCCCTCAACGTGGAAATAATAGCCCGCCAGGCCCGATTTTTTGCCGTTAGGGCAAATAAACAGGCCAAAATGACGTTTGTAAGGACTCTTATCGGGCGAGAAACGTGTGTCGCGATAAAAGCGGTAGGTACAGTCTTTCAACGTCAGTCCGCGTGTCAGCGGGTCGAATTTCTGCACTCCGGCGAGAATCTGCTCGGCGATGGCGTTGAACTTGTTCTGCGCGTTCTGATACAGGTCCTTATGCTGCTGAAACCACGGGCGGTTGTTGTTTTCAACGATGAGGTTAAGGAAGTCGATGATGTCTTTCATGAAACTTATTTTTTGCAAATATAGCATTTTATTCAAAATTGTTTTTTAAATTTGCAAAACAATATAAAAATATCTGAGAATTATGGAAAAACGCGAACTCTCGAAAGATGAGATATTGGGGTTGATAGCTGAATTCAAGTCGGAGATAAGGAAAAATCAGGCTAAAATCGACTTTTTCAACGAGAAAATCGATGAGCTGACGAGGTTTTTAAGCGAGAATAAAACCACCCCACGCAAGCCTTATCCGTTGTCGCAATGGGACATCATAGTGCTCGATGTTATTAAGGAAAACGGCAAGCCAACCACCAGCAATGAGATCTACACCAAAGCGATGGAGAGGGCTAAATCGTTGAATATCAATATAGAAGAGTCAAAAATGAAAGCTAAGATCAATCAGGTCCTCGTGAAGCTTTCGAGTCGCCGTTCCGACCTGAAGAAGGTTAAATTCCAAGGAAGAGGATACGCCTACAGTTTAATAGACTGATATAACGAATAAGTCTATTATTCCTTCACAATCTTTGCCACGTAATCGTTTCCGTCGGTCAGTTTCACCTTAATGACATATACACTGGATTTGAGGTTGGCGATGTTGATGGTCGTGGGTTGAGCCGTAGCGTCTTGTGTTTCAAACACCAGGCGGCCGTCGATGGAATATACTGCGATATATTGATATGAATGATATACTTCGATTTTAACATAGTCAGAAGTAGGATTTGGGTATACTTTTACGGGGACATCTTCCGTGCCGGCAAATACACCATCAACACCATCGTGGTTGATATCGAGAGTTATTGTTTGTTCGGAAGGCAATCCTGTCATGCATGGATAAGGATTAAACTCAGTATAGATTATCTCGCCTTGTTGTGCATACAATTTTGTTGCTCCGACAAGCACAAAAACAGCAATGAAAACAATGTTTTTCAGTAGAATTGTTTTCATAGGGCAAAGGTTTTAATTATCATTTGACGATGCAAATATAATAGATTTTTAAATACATTCTGCATCCATTCCTACATTCACTCAAACGTTACCGTTACGCTGTTTGCCGTAAACTCTCCTGAATATAGCTTGTATTCTCCAACTTTTTCTGGAAGAGAAATCGTAGTGGTAATGCCATCACAATCAATATTATTGATAATATGGTTTTTAAAATGGTCGTCTTTTATTCTAAATGTATATCTTCCTTTAACTATGTAATAACTTGTTAAGTTATATAATTCTTCTTTCGATTCACCTGCTTTAAGAAACATGAATTGGTCATGCATGTTGCCTTTAATGTCACGTTTGTTTATTTTAGATAATGAGAAAAACGTTTTATTGAAGCCATCATTATCGGAATTTTTAAACACATATTTGTTTATGCAATAATTAATATTGGATATAATGCAATTAACATCTGGCATCATTGTTTCTTGTGACTTATCATAAGATTCATCAACAATGTACCAATAACCGTAATCTAAATGAGGCAATTCGATGTTAACAATATAATTTTGATGTTCAAATAATTTTTTACTTTCCATATTTCTTAAATACTCGGCATAATTCCATGTGGAGTCGATTACTCCAGGTTGATATAGTTCATAACAACCTTGATATTTTAAGCCGTTTTTATCATGGCTGAATTTTCTGAAATAATAGTCATTATTTGAATTATTCGTATAAGTTATGCTAAACATTGGGTAGGAAACAAGCGAATCAGATTTATAGACACATGGGTTTTCTAACCATATTACAGAAAGGTTAACTGTTATGTCTTGGGAATAAAGATTCATAATGCTTATTTTAATAAGACAGATTATTGTTATAAGATATAAAATTTTTGTTTTCATAAAAATAACGTTTATATAATTGATCAATATTTTATGGATGTGGAATATTATTTAACCAAGGAAAGTTAGTGTAATTCAAACAATCTTTATATGATTGCCATTGTCTGCCAGAGGGATTATTTTCCCAAGGCTTGTTGCGTCCCATAACTTTCATCCATGAATAAGCGTATGCATCCATGACACTTATAAGGCCATCACACCAATTTTGTCTTGGGTCTCCAGCAAGTTCTATGATTTGACCAACATGAACTAACTCGTGTCCCATTGCGTAAAATAGATCTTCTGGACTATTGAATGCTAAATCTTCATTGAAGTACACAGATGAATATCCGCTAAACATATCATCTATCCAATCGGGTTTTGTTTTTGCTTCATTCCATGTGGTCCCTCTAAGAAATTCGTTAGCCTTATCCAATCCTTCCACAATAAATATTTTGACATATTCCATTGGAGCATCAGGGAAAAACGCTTCCTGAAATTGTTTAATAAACTCGTCTGTCCATTTTTCTTGAGGGATAGGTTCTCCCGGTTCTATGCCCAATTGATGGCATTTTTCTACGAATTCTTTATAACTTATAGGGCTTCCTCCTCCGGCAGCTCCATGATGTCCGCTGCCACTGGCGTGAGTATCCAGGCCATGTCCAAAGAGACAGCCACTCATATCTATGGTTAATTGAACCGATGCTACAGCTATCTCATATACACTATACCACTCGTGAAAAACCTGTTGTGCTATTTCCTCAATCATCCTATAATAAGCGGATTCATCATAACCAAAATACCTGTATCCACTTGGGTCAACATACTTCAGTGGGTTGTACATGCAATAAGCATAGCGGTTGAAGCTCTGCTGGCTTGTAGGGTCCTGCACGTAGTTGTCGGGCGACAGGAACGACGATGTCAGCGGGTCGTACATGCGGCCGTTCATGTTTATTAGACCGAATATGTAGAGATGTTCATGGCCTGTGAAGCCTCGGTCGAAACGTGGGATACTACTTGGAGCGCCGCTCCATGTCCTCGAATTCCTCAAATTGCCCCATGCGTCAAAGCTTCTTCGCTCAGCGATATTACCCAATGTATCGGTAATTGTCGTCCAACTGCCAATGTGGTCTTTGAATATATAATTTACAGATTCAGCACCCGCTGTTTTTTCTACAACGGCAAATACACCATAAGGGCCGTCAAGATATGTGTATGTCTTGTAAGTGCCGTTGTCATCAACAAACTCGCAGTTTCCGGCATACGATTTGGTTTTTGTTGCACCAGTCAACGTATCGGTAATGGTCATTCGGGTGCGCTGGTTGTCGTAGCCGTATGTGAATGTCGCAATATTTGAACCCTGCGACAATGTCTTCACCTTGTCGAAAGCCGTATATTCTATCGTTTGGCTTATCGGAAACGCATCATCGGGCACCAAGGCGCTTTTTATAGCATGCGGTTTGTATGATCCATAACGTGCCGATTCAAATACAGTATGGCCGTCCTTCTGTTTCGAGACTATTCGTCCGTAAGTGTCATATGTCATGGCACTGCTCACAGTATCGATATAAGCTCCTGTCAGCCGGTCGAGGTTGTCGTAAGAAAAGAATTCGGTTTTGCGGCTCGCTATGCTGTCGGTTCTGCTCAAAAGATTACCCCAGCCGTCATAGGTGTAAAAGAACTTTTGAATATTAAGGTTTGTGACCGAGCTTAGCAATCTGTTGGTCGATGCGCTATATGTGTTTGTCGTAACTATGCTGCTGCCGTTGGTGGCCTGTAGCAGCTGTCCGAAGGCGTTTATGTTGTCGGTTCGCCAAAGGATGTTGCCGTTTATGTCCTTAACGCTTTTCTTGGTTCCGTTCGGATAATATTCATAATAAACCTTATATCCCGTAGGATACTGTCGGCTGCTGATCCTCGACGATTGGTCATATTCCAGGTTTGTTATGTATATGCTGTCTCTGGTCTCGCGTATTGTTACGGCTCTGTTGTAGCTGTCGTAGGAATACTCCAATAATTGTCCGTTATGTGTGATTGACGCCAGAGTTCCCTTGTGGGTGTTCTCGTTATACTGGTATGATGTCGTGGTTAATCCGGTTATATCGCGTTTACGTGTCGGTCTGTCCAACAAATCGTATTCGTATGTGAAGATATCACCTTTTGGCGTTTCCTGTTCGACCAGTCGGCCGTATGCGTCATAGGTATATGTTGTTTTTCCATAATCAGGATCCTTGAGCACGGCGCGGTTACCTGCGTTGTCATAATCAATCATAACAGTAACGTTACCTCCCGAAGTTGTGGTTGAAGCAAGCTTGCCGTCAGAATAGTAATCATAAGTCACTTCTGTGTTTGTCGCATCTTTGCTGCTGACAAGCCATCCTGTTGGATTTTTAGTTTTTTCTTCCGTCCGGCTGGTATTGTTTGCCGTTGTCGTGGTCAATGTGGTAAAACCGTTATATGTGTTGCTTATCGTGGTGCCGTCGGGCATTGTGGTGACAGTTGATCGGCCAAATGCATCGTACTGGTACACCGTCCATAGCGGGCTGTTGTTGTCGGTGCGGGGATTGGATTGTCGTGTGGGAAGCTGTTTTTCGTTATAATTGACATCGACAATAATCGGAATTAATTGATGATTATCTGTCAGGGTTCTCACGACATTACCGAAAGCATCGAAAAACATGGTTGTCGTCGGCTTTCCTGTGATTGTGGTTGTTTTATAATACAAGGCGTTGGAAGGTGCGTTGTTGGCTCCTGCCGCCCAACCTGTTATTTCAGTTGTAATAACATTATCGGGAGATGTTTTTACGATATTGGTTCCGAAAGTGTTGCCGTAGGAATAAGATGTGGTAAGGTTGTCGCTTCCGGTATACTGTGTTATTCTGTCATAAGCGTCATAACTGTATTGTTCCTGATAGGCCAATCCGTTTGGGTCGACAACCTTAGTGCTCAACAATCTGTTGTTGCTATAATTGTATTGGACAGTAACTATCGGTTCGTTTTGAATACCATAAGGTGCGCTTTTTGTTTTGCTTCTGACGTTCCCGTAAGTGTCGTAAACATAATCGGTTCTGGTCGTCAAAGGATCTGAAGGGCTTATGCTTGGAATATTCGTGCACCGGCTTATCAGGTATGGATTGGCGATTGAGTATTCGTAAGTTGTTTTTCTGGTGATAGAAGGTTTCCCGGTTTTAGATGCCGTAGCGACCTCTTCGGATTTTCTGTTTATAACCCAATCGGCGGCATTATCATTCAAATAAGTTATGTTTGTGGTGTTTTGAAACTCACAATTTGCCACGCTTGTGCAATCGGTACCATTGGTGCCGCTGGCTATATCAACGCAGTTGTATGCGTTTGTATACGTATTGTTGGCGGAATAGCTGTAAGCGTAATTCATCAGTTCAACCGACAACAGACCACCGGGCTGATCCAGATTAAAGTGTTTTGTTTTTTGCGAAATCATAGCCGGACGGGTAATAAGTCTTTTTCCCGAACTGGTTATCTGCCGATTACATTTCACATTGTCAAAAACGTATTCGCTCGTCTCATAAATAATGGCATTACCGTTGTTATAAACAAATATGGAGTCGCAAGACGGCAGAGCCGCTGCGTTAATACCCATGGTTGTCGTTTCTGTCCATCCGGATTCCAGTTTTACAATATCGTTGTCAATGTAGTGTTTTCTTATAATATTGTCGAATCCGAGAAATCCGCGACCGGTTTTATGATATAACAAATTTGTATACTCAAAACTTGTTGTATAATCATGGCCTGCGATGTGTTGTGTATAGCTTTCCATAGCCAGCATTGGCATCGGTATAGGCTTGAAATCGTAACTGTATGGACGATTGTAAAAATGATAGAAACGTTCGTTCCCGGGCATCATATAAGCATACTCGATTTCTGTGGTACTACCGTATCCGTCGGTTATGGATTTGACAGAAAACGCTTCCTTGGCAGATGGGAATGTATAAATGTTGACTATATCATCCGACGTGGTGTTTTCGTTTTGCGGATCAACCGCAACAAATGACACGTGGTCAACACCCATAAAATTACCAATAGTAAAGTATTGGTTGTCAAATGCAATATCTTCAGTGTTGGCTTGAAACACTATTTTGTAATCAGCTGAAGGATTGGCTCCTTCGTTAATTATGAAATCTCTGAAAAAAGATGGCTTTTTATTTCCATTATAAAAGATAATGTCTGTTTTTCCGTCACCGTCAATATCGGAAAAATTGACGCCATAATGAGAATTGTTGGAAACATAATTGAGAGACGGCTTATATATGCCCATTTGGGGAAAAACAATGTTTGTAAGGTTATTGTTTGCCACAGTTATGGGCGCTGTAAAACCTGTACCTGTGGATAATATCACATATTTGATATTTGAACTGGAGTTATTATACATGATATCCGCCTTCCCATCATTGTTGAAATCACCAGTGAAGAACGAGGTGTATACGGAACAGTTAAAATTATCGGTAACACTGGTTATGACATAATTGCTGTTTTGTTTACCGAAAGACAACAAGGTTCTGTTTGAAGTATCAAGTATAATCATTTCGGTTTTGCCGTCCCCATTGAAATCATCAGTTAGAATAAACCCGCAGTCAATGATATCAGAGATGAAGGTGTCAAGCGAATAAGAGCCAGTGTTATGGATGATACTTGGATAATCGTCAATGTAATAAGTGTTGTCGTTGTCGCCCCATGGCCGGATTTTTAAAACCAACAAGCCATTTCGGCCTTCGCCAAGAAAATCACCTACCCTTGCCAACACCTCACCACTGATACTGGTGCTATAGGCATTGGTGAACGAACTGCCTCCGGACGACTCATACACAATGAAACCGGAAGTATACGAGGTGTTTCCGCCTGTTGTGGTTTCCACTATAGTTTGTAATACGACATCGTCATAGCCGTCGCCGTTTATATCAAGTACATGTACCCAATCAAGAGTACTTGGGGCCGTAATTGTCGTGTTTGGAGTGGACCCGAATGTACCGGTCATATCATTCAAATAAACTTTTATAGTGACATTGTTGGTATAACCGCCAGTTGGTTTATATGGCACTGTTATCAAATCGGAATAACCGTCGCCGTTAACGTCGCCGACAATTGAAAAGTCGTTAAGTATTGCCGTGTTGATCTCGTGAGTCGATAATGTATTGTTGTAAATATCATTATCGTTGGTATTCCACGTAATCACGGTTGGATTCAGCACATATGCACCTTTTGATAAAGATATTTGTTTCAACAGATTATACATGCGATTGCTGTTGCCGTCATAGGTGAAAGAATATGATTCTATGACGTTTCCTGCCTTCGACACACTAATGCCAGTGAGGAGTTTTTTCGAAAGTATCTTGTTACCGGCTATATAATAATGATATTTGTCAAATCTGTTGTTTGAATAAGTGAAAGCAATGGTGAATTCTGCACTCAGATTGGCTTGGCTGTTTGATGTGTAGGCAATCTGACTGATATAAATATCGCCATTGGTGTCGGGAGTTTCATAGGAATACAATATGGCGTTTCCGTTGCGGTCGGTAATACTGCTGACCATCCATTTTATGACGTGATTACCGTCGCTTGACATCAACTTTGAATCGTTGGTATAACCATATTTTAACAAGTTGCCGTTTTCAAGCCATACGTCACATTTTGAGTAATAACCGTTTTCTTTGTGAAAAACTATTTTTGAAAACTCATCCTGCTCGGTTTTGTATTCTTCGGTATTTCCTGCGGTTCCAACCAGTATTAGCCGCTGGCCGTCAAGCATAAATCTGTCATCGCTGCTGAAATCAGCAGCTGTCATCTTACCATCGTGAAACAACGTTGATCCCGTGCGCGTTATGGATGATATTCCGCTCAGATTCCATCCATACCCAAGCAAGCCGTTACCTCCCTGGCTATTGTAAACCAAACTTATCTCAGGTTGTAAGTTGCATACACCCCGAGGGAGTTCTAAAGGTATGGAATATATTGCGCCTCCGTACATACTGGCATTTATGGTTCCACCGATCGAACCAACTATGACACTGTTATTTTGACCGTATAGTAATATCGGATACAAAGCTAGTAAAAATATGGCAATCTTTTTCATAAACAACGACTTTTAATTGTTTTTTATTATTTTCCACACATGTTTTTCTTCCTGATAGTCAATTACCAGGAAGTATACGCCATTGGATAAATTTGTCATGTCAAATTCAACATTTTGACCTGTCATGGTTTTATGGTCAATGAGTTTGCCTCCGAACGAAAGCATGGATACATTAATAGTTGTATTAACATGCGGGTCTGCGGTTAGTGTCAAATAACCACAGGTGGGATTAGGATATATTGATATATTGGCACAATCGATTGTATCCAGTCCTTTGTCAGTATAGTTTTCAGACGAGTTCCTGTCATAAATACTGTCGTTTAGGATAGCCTCTTCATCCACCCGTATCATAACAACATTCAGGGCGGTTCGATTTCCATTGTTATCGTAGGTGAACACGGCTCTTTTATTGGTCTGAGCATGTATGTTGTGCGCGATAAATGCCTGTAGGATTACAAGCATAATGAATAAAGATTTTTTCATATGTAATTCATTTTTATACCGTCACATCAAACTCACCCTCATAAACATCGCCGTCCCATAAGGTGATTACCAACACATAATGTCCGGCCGATGGAATGTAATACACATAGCCGGTAGGTGTTTCGGAGTATTCAAGGTCCAACGTCACCCCCGAGACATCGGTGACTTTGATCCAAACATGCCCGATGTCGGTGAGGAAATTAATGGTTAAATAGTGGTCGTTGATGGACGCGGCAATGGATGAAGATCTGTCGACGCCGCTTTGGCCGGAAGTCTTTATAATACTTATAGGTGTATTGTCCTCAATACATTTTTGTAAGCAGTTTGCACTGCCAAATAGTGTTGAAAGCACAAGGCCAAACAGCACAATAATTGTTTTAGTTTTTGTCATCGTATTAATGTTAAAATTGTCAATATGCAAATTTATAACATCAAATAGTCGACAATTTTAGTTATGTGTTGGAAAAATGTTGGAATTTTAAGAGCAAGTGTTGCCGTTAAGTATATAATATCGAAATAATATAATCAGATAGATTGTCCTTGATATCTAATTGTTTTTCAACTTTTCTAACCTGCTTTTTTATTGTATAATATGTCCGATGTCTCAACGTTGCGATCTGTTTTTCGTTCAATCCGAGTAATAATAAATAACAGAGTAAAAGGTCGTTGTTGTTGAGCTCGGAACATTTGCTTAATAAAACAGCGTCAAAGTTTTCACTGTATTTCAATACTGCTGAGTGAAGGTCCGTTACAATGTCATCTGATAATGAAATGTTGTATTTGTAATAATTGTCACGCGCAGATAGGTTAAGATGGCCAACCATTGAAAAAATATCTTTACAAACGGGTTCGCTCAAAAGAGATTCACGTTTTTTCTGGGCACTATTGTGGCTTTCCAATAAAAGTTTGTTGGTTCTTAATTTTATATATACAAAAATTGCTATCCCCAATATAAATAATGTGCATAATATTATAACAGTTCTCTTGCTGTGAGTTACATCATTTTGTCCTTTATAAAAATAATTTTGGAAAAGAGAGGCCAGCCGTGATATGTTTACATAATTGTCGTATTGTTGAGAAGTGTTGTCGGCAAGATAAGCAGAATACTCATAAGATTTTACAGTATCGCCCAAATATAAATAAATGTTGCGCAAATACTCTGCAGGAGCACATTTTGACAAGAAATCTTTTTTCTTATAAAAAACCTTTTCAAAATAATACATGGCGGAGTCGTAAGCCTTCTCTTTATAATAAATGTAGCCCACAGAAATATAGCGTGTTACAACTTCGTCCTCGTTATCGGTTTGAGCTATAATACGTTTTAAATGCGGAAGAATAGAGTCGCCGTTTTTATCCAAACTATACAATAGCAATGAGGTGCTGGCAACTATATCACGATAAATCCGAGTATTACTGTCAGACAAATTTTCCTTAGCCAAATTATAATAGTATAATGCTGTATCCGCCTGTTTCAGAACATCATATTCTACTCCCAGTTTGTATAAGAATATCGAAACACCGTATTTGGACGTTGATTTGATTTTACAATAATGTAACGCTTTTTTATAACAATATATAGTCTGTTCTGGCATAATTTGATCTGAGAACAACTCGCCTAATCTTCCATACGTTAACGCCATAAACTTCGCCTTATACCCCGTGAGGTCCTTCTCCTCGAAATGGTTTTCCATAATATCCAACGTTGTCAGATATTCCTTGCAGGCATCGACAACACTGTCGTTTTCATAAAAACCCACTCCGTTCATATAATGCGAACGGGCCGAAAGCACTGCAAGGCTGTCGTTGTTCGGATAACAGGCGTAAAGACTGTCGAAATAACATATTGCATCCTGTAGAGACGCGCCATGGCACGTCTCTACGCCGGTATATCGGTTCAACTGCGGGTTGTCGGTTTTGTAAAAGGCTTCGGAAAGGAGCAAAGATTGATAGTTGGCGTTAAATGTGGAGGAGATTTCTCCGCTCCCTTCGGTCGGTCGAAATGACGTGAGGCTCATCAACGCCGAATCAGCGTCGGTTTGCATCAAACTATCAATCTGTAAGAGATTATCATCAAAGGTGAACGGCAACGGCTGCTCGGCAACAGGCTTTTGCTGCTTCCCGCAAGCGAGAAGCAGCAAAACCGGAAGCACTATCGATAGCAGTTTTTTCATTTCTGCTGCTTCATCTGGTGCAGCTGCATCCTGATGCGGCTTGCCATGATGTCGATTGCCACCTGGTTGCTGCCACCCTGTGGGATGATGATGTCGGCCAGACGTTTTGTGGGCTCGATAAACTGGTTATGCATCGGCTTCACGAAGGTCTCATAATGCCTTAACACATCCGACACTGTTCTCCCTCTTTCCTCGATGTCGCGTTTGATGATGCGCATGAGGCGGTCGTCGCCGTCGGTATCCACAAAAATCTTGATATCAAGACGTTTCACGAGCTCTGGGCATGTCATGATAAGGATGCCTTCCACTATCACCACCTCTGTAGGCTTCACCGGAATAACTTCCTTCGAACGTGCACAGGTGACATAGGTGTAGATAGGCATCGGGATGGTCTCGCCGCGTTTCAACATGTCGAGATGCTTCACCAACAGATCCCATTCGATGGCATCGGGATGGTCGAAGTTGATCTCTTTCTTGGCCTCTGGCGACAGGTTGCCGTTGTCCCAATAATATGCGTCTTGCGACACCACTGAGATGGAGTCTTCAGGAAGTGCCTCCATCAATTTCTTAACCACTGTTGTCTTGCCGGACCCTGAACCGCCGGCGATACCGATTAATAACATAATATTTCCGTTATAAAAAATGTAAGGGCGAATAATGATTCGCCCCTACAATTGATTTCATTAAATACCGATAAAACTCATCAAAATACCGGCCGCGACAGCAGAGCCGATGACACCTGCAACGTTTGGTGCCATGGCATGCATGAGGAGGTGGTTCGATGGGTCGTATTTCTGTCCCTCGACCTCGGAGACGCGTGCTGCGTCAGGCACTGCCGACACACCTGCGTTACCGATGAGAGGGTTGATCTTGTTACCTTCCTTGCAGAACACATTCATCAGCTTGGCACCGCACACGCCGCCGAATGTTGCAACAGCGAATGAGCATGCACCCAATGCGAAGATGATGAGTGAGTCGGTCGTGAGGAACACGTCGGCCTGCGTCGAGGCACCGACGGTGAGACCTAACAAGATTGTCACTATGTCGATGAGCGGGTTAGCCGCTGTGTTAGCCAGACGTTTCGTCACGCCGCTCTCCTTCAACAGGTTACCGAAGAACAGCATACCGAGCAATGGCAATGCCGACGGGCTGATGAAGGTGGTGAGAAGCAGGCCGACGATAGGGAAGATGACCTTCTCTGTCTTACCCACTGTGCGTGGCTCTCTCATCTTGATGAGGCGCTCTTCCTTGGTGGTGAGCAAACGCATGATAGGCGGCTGGATAACAGGCACCAAGGCCATGTAGGAATAAGCCGCGATAGCGATTGCACCGAGGAGATGTGGAGCCATCTTGGTGGAGATGAAGATAGCGGTAGGACCGTCGGCGCCGCCGATGATACCTATTGCTGCTGCCTCATGCGGGTCGAAGCCCAGGGCACGCGCGCTGATGAAGGTGATAAACACACCGAGCTGAGCGGCGGCGCCGAGGATCATCAACCTAGGCTGTGAGATCAATGACGAGAAGTCGGTCATAGCACCGATGCCCAGGAAGATCAATGGAGGATAGATACCCTGACGTACACCGAAATACAGATAGTTCAACACCGAGCCTTTTTGATAGACACCGGTCTGGATGTTCATGTTGAACACCTGACTGATGAGTCCGTCGAAGAACTTGGCTGTGTTTGGTGCTGTCGGGTCCATGCCGGCTGGCAGGAACGCTGCGAGCTGCTCAGGACTCATGCTGTGGAAGTGTTCCAGAGCCTGCTGGCAGTTCATGGTGTCTTGTCCGGCAAAGAGTCCTACAAAGAACTTCTGCGCTTCTGTCAAGTCAAAGGTGAGGTTACCTTGAATCTCTATCTTCGACAAGGCTGCCAAAGCGCCCTGAAGGTCAAAGGTGTATGAGTCTTGGATGAACGGGATGTTACCAACAATGATACCCACCCCGATAGGGATGAGCAGCATAGGCTCGAAGTCGTATTTGACCGCGAGGAAGATAAACACGAAGGCCACCAGAATCATGATGAGGTTGCCTCGTGTGCAGTTACGGAATCCCGTGAACTGCCAGAACGAATACATGCCGTCGCCGATGGCTTCACCTGCCGAAACCGATTGTTCGGCTTGAGGAGCCACAAGCTCTGTCGTCACATCCTGTGATGCGCTGAACACATGTTCGGCCATGACAGGGCTCGAGGTCATGATGCCGTGAAGCACGAGCAGTATGGCCACCAGCGCGACGATGAGCAGAGCTTTCTTTTTAACGTTGAATCTCTTCTTCATAATCAGCCAATTACAAATAAAACAGCGCCTTGCAGAATGTTGTCGCCCACTCTGACTTTAACTTCTTTGATTGTTCCGTCAACCTCAGCGAGGAAGTTGTTTTCCATCTTCATGGCTTCGTACATCATGAGTTTGTCGCCGCGTTTCACGACGTCGCCCACGTTGACGTAGATCTGCATGACGGTGCCCGGAAGCGGTGCCAACGACTTATATCCGTCGGTAGGTGCCGATGTCGTAGGAGCAGCCTCGACCTTCGGTGCCGCTGCCGGCTTAGGAGCCTGACGCTTAGGCGCGACGAAGGTAGGAGTCTCTTCCTCTTCACGCTGGACTGTTACATTATATTGAGTGCCGTCGACGACCACTTCGGCGTTTTCGCCTTCGTATTTCTTCACCTCGACTTCGTACTCTTTTCCGTTGACTGTGAATTTAAATTTCTTCATAGCTTAGTAATTTCTTCTGTTTAAACCATTTAATCCGTAAATCTTCGAGCTCCATGGGGAGTAGCGGCGCTCGACTCTCTGGATGGTCACGAATCCTGACTCTTCATCGTGCACGTCTTTCGACAGTGCCAATGCCAGTCCGATGACCACTGCGAGGTCGTCGTCGACCTTCCAGCCCGCTGCTGTAGAGGTGCTCGGCTGAGTGGTAGTGGTTGTTGTCTTCTTGCCCTTCTTGAAGTCGTGGTTTACGAGCTTCGAGAATCCTGTGAAGATGAGGAACAGCACCACCAATGCCGTGATCACGATGCAGAAGCCACCGACGGTGACAACCCAGTCGTGAGTAGCGATAGGCTCTCTGACAGCTGATAATAAAATCATTAACATATTCATATTCAATCAGTTTTAAGATTATAACGGAATATTGCAATGTTTCTTAGGCGGGTTGGTGTCTTTCTTTGTCTCGAGTGCCTGGAGGGCTCTGATGACGCGGAAACGTGTGTTACGAGGCTCGATGACGTCGTCGATGTAGCCATATTTCGCTGAGTCGTAAGGATTTGCGAACTTGTCGCGGTATTCCTGCTCTTTCTTGGCTACGAACTCGGCGCGTTCGTCAGGGTTTTCGATGCCGGCGATCTCTTTACCGTTGAGGATCTCGACAGCGCCTGAAGGACCCATGACGGCGATCTCGGCTGTTGGCCATGCGTAGTTGATGTCAGCGCGGAGCTGCTTGCAACCCATGACGAGGTGTGAGCCACCGTATGACTTACGGATGGTGATGGTGACCTTCGGCACTGTGGCCTCGCCATAAGCGAACAGCATCTTAGCACCGTGGGTGATCACGCCGCCGTACTCCTGCACTGTGCCAGGCAGGAAGCCAGGGACGTCGACCAAAGTCACGATCGGGATGTTGAAGGCGTCGCAGAAACGTACGAAACGTGCGCCCTTACGTGATGAGTTGATGTCGAGCACGCCGGCGAGGAAAGCCGGGTTGTTGGCCACGACACCGACAGGTTTGCCGTCGAAACGAGCGAAGCCGACGATGAGGTTCTTCGCGAAGTCCTGTGCGACCTCGAGGAACTCTCCGTTATCCACTATGGCGTGGATAATCTGCTTCATGTCGTATGGCTTGTTCGGGTTGTCAGGGATGATCTGGTTGAGGAAGTCCTCCTTACGGTCAATAGGGTCGTTGCATTCGATGCGTGGAGCCTCTTCGAGGTTGTTCTGTGGCAGATACGAGATGAGGTCGCGGATCAAAGCGAGACCTTCTTCCTCAGTGGCTGTCATAAACTGGCTTACGCCCGACTTCTGGTTATGCACCAAGGCGCCGCCGAGCTGGTCGGTGCTGACGTCTTCGCCTGTCACCGTCTTCACTACCTTCGGACCTGTGAGGAACATATAGCTGTTCTGCTCGGTCATGAGGATGAAGTCGGTCAATGCCGGTGAATAAACAGCGCCGCCGGCGCAAGGACCGAAGATGGCGCTGATCTGTGGCACCACACCAGAGGCGTTGATGTTACGCTGGAAAATCTCAGCGAAACCTGCCAATGAGCGTGATCCCTCTTGGATACGTGCGCCGCCTGAGTCGTTGATGCCGATGATAGGAGCACCGACCTTCATGGCCTGGTCCATCACCTTGCAGATTTTCTTCGACATGGTCTCCGACAACGAGCCGCCGAGCACCGTGAAGTCCTGTGAATACACGTAAACCAGACGACCGTCGATGGTGCCGTAACCTGTCACGACGCCGTCACCGAGAAACACCTGCTTCTCAAGACCGAAGTCGGTGGTGCGGTGTGTGAGGAACATGTCGAATTCTTCAAAGCTACCCTCGTCGAGCAACATGGCGATGCGCTCACGAGCAGTGTACTTTCCCTTTTCATGTTGTGCAGCAATACGCTTCTCACCGCCACCCTGACGTGCAAGAGCGCGCTTGTCTAACAACTCCTGAATTTTCTGTTCGATTAACATTTTCTATGATTTTTATTATTTGTTTTTATTTTCGCAAAGTTCTGTGAGGACACCGCATGTTGACTTAGGATGCAGGAAAGCGATGGTCAAGCCTTCAGCGCCGCCGCGTGGAGTCTCGTCGATAAGACGGAAACCAGCCTCTTTGGCATTAGCTAACTGATTTTCAATGCCTTCCACTGCAAATGCGATGTGATGCATGCCGCCCTTGCCGTTGTTCTTCTCGATGAAAGCGGCGATGGTGCTCTCAGGTGATGTCGGCTCAAGAAGCTCAATCTTGGTCTGACCAACCTTGAAAAATGCGGTCTTCACCTTCTGATCCTTAACCTCTTCAATGGCATAGCATTTTGTTCCGAGCATCTTCTCGAAAACAGGAATCGACTCGTCTAAGCTTACGACAGCAATTCCAATGTGTTCAATATGTGTTGGGTTCATAAGTTTGATAATAACGTTATTAAAAAAATTTATAAATTCGAATCTGAGTGCAAAATTAAGCAAAATATCTTAATTCTTTACCAATTTTTCTATGGAAATGATTTTTTTCTTCTTATCCATTAGATAAACGAAGTAAATGCCTGACTTATAATCACTTATATGTATCGTTGTTTCTTTTCCCTTAACGGAAAATGTGCCAATAGTCTGTCCTAAGGCATTGACAATCAATATATTGCAGTCATCAGCCGCTGAAGTTACCTTGATATGGTCGTTCGCCGGATTAGGCGTCACGGTAAACAATTCAGCGTCATCAGCTGTCTCGCCTGTCCCGAGATGTGCCTTGTCGATGGCTCCGATGGTATATTGTCCGCTTTGCAGGTCGCTCACCGTGAAGATGCCTATCTTCCAGTTGCCTTGCTGGGTGTAAGGGATGGTATGCCACACGTCGTAGATGTTGGCGCGGTAGAGCAACACCGCTGAGTCGTTCTCGGTGTGGATGATGTCGCCGTCCATGTTGGCATTGTTGGAGAAGGTGAATTTTCCTGTGACATCGGCATCGCCGAAATCAAGCCTCATGACGTTCCAATAATGTCTCGTCGAGAGCGTCGTCGCCGGGATGTTGTGGTCGTTGTCGGGCGCCACATAATTGTCCTCTCCGCGAAGCATCACCGAGTCGGTGACGCTGTTGACAGTGATGTTAAGCTGTTGGTTAACGCCCAAGGTCGCAGCTGCCGTAGCAGTCAGGTTTTTGTCGAATTTGGCGTCAAGGAAATGGTTGTGATAGTCAGCAAAAGCCGCTATAGGGTTGATGTCAAGAGTGACGGTCTTGTTCTCTTCCGCACCGTTCCAGTTAACCAATGTTGTCTGAAGTTGACCCTCGTTGTCGACAAATGTCACCTCAACACGGTTATTCTGACCCACATGCTCAGGTCCTACGTGCTTGTAAGTCATTCTGACGGTGACATCATACTGACTTCCGTTAGGTGTAACGTCAAGAAGGTAAACTCCATAGTGCGGCATGCCGGCGGTGAAGACGTAGGTGTCGAAGAAGCCGCTCATGTCGATGCCCGTTGCAGCAGTGAGGGCGTCGCGCAGTTCTTCCGACGACGCGGCGCTGTAGTTGTAAGCGTTGAGATAGCTTCGCAAAGCAGATAAGAACACATCCCTGCCGAGGTAGTTCATCAAAGTGTTGACGACTACAGCGCCGCGGTTGTAGACAGCACTGTTGTCGTATGTCATGGTTTGCGGTATGTTATTCAACGGAATCCAGTTGTTTTCGCTCTTGCACCAGGTTGTGATGGTGTTGATTTTACTGCTCATAAGCTGCTGGAAGTCATCCTCTCCGTAGATTTCCGAACGGTAAAACACTCCGCAGAACTGCGCAAAGCCTTCGTTGAGCCACATGTCTTCGGCTGTCGAACATGTCACTTTATTGCCGAAATACATATGAGATAGCTCATGCGCCACATACTCTTCCTGCGAGGTGTTGCCTGTCACTACACCGCTGGTAATGCCAATGTTGTCGATATGTTCCATGCATCCGACGCTGGTCACGACATAGCCGATGCGGTTGAACGGGTACGGTCCGAAGCTATCTTCATAAAATGCCGCTATGTCTTTGACATGCACGAAGGTGCCCGGCACGCTGTTGATCTGGCTCGGCTTGACGTAAACTGTTATCGGGATGTCGCGCTCGATGCCGTTATAGGTGTCGGTCCACTCTGTGTAGTTACCTATCGCAAACGAGATGTGATATGTTGCGATTTCTTGAGGCATATTATAATGTACAGTCTTAGTGCCATCGCCGTTGTCGACAGTATTTACAAGGTTTCCGCCACAAACGGCAGTCATTTCTGTAGAAACAGTCACATACACATCGTATGTTGCCTTGTCGGTGAAGTTGTCGACGCATGGAAACCAGCATTTGCCGAGGTTATGCGGTATCGACTCAAATCCCACGCCCATGTTGCAGACGTAGTAACCGCTTGTAGCGTTGCCGCTCCACATGATGCCGCCCCAGCTCTCGTTGAAGGTGTTACCGCCATATTCAACGTCGAAAGTCATCATTACATTGGCTGGAACGGTAATGTCAGAAACGATGATCAACAGGTCGCCTTCTTGTGAGAAGCTACTGACACCGTAGCCTGGACATGTCACATTGCTGACCGACAGGCTTTTAAGCTCCAACACGAAGGTGTCGGATGGAGCCGTCGTATTGGCAGTGATAATGGTCTCACCTTGCAGCGTATGATTCGTGAAATTGATATTATTGATGTAAATCTCATAATGAGTGACATCGAAATTCTCGCCCGGAGTCTGGGCTTTTGCACAAAATGCTATAAAAACGAGGAATATTGCAAGAAACTTTTTCATTTTTATGAAATATTAATCCTGCAAATATAAGAATTTTTTGTGATTTCAAGAAATTTTAACAAAAAAATAGGGACGCAACCGCGTCCCTAAATTGTCAAATATAAAGTGTCAATTACTTCACTTCCTCAACTCTGATCGGTTCCGGCATTGCCTTGTGGATCTCGAGTTCATCGATGAGGTTGGTTGCACCGTAGACCTTGTCGATGACGAAGAGCACGTAACGGATGTCGACGTTGATGGTGCGCTGGAGTTTAGGCTCGAAGTTCACGTCGCCGCTCATAGCTTCCCAGTTGCCGTCGAAGGCCAAGCCGATGAGCTCGCCCTTGCCGTTCATGATTGGGCTGCCTGAGTTACCGCCAGTGATGTCGTTGGTCGACAGGAAGCATGTGATGAGCTCGCCGTTTTTGTCGGCATACTGACCGAAATCTCTCTTCTCGATGAGGTCGAGGAGCGCCTGTGGAGCGTCGAACTCGAAGTCACCAGGGATATATTTCTCGAGGATACCCTTTGCGGTGCACACATAGTCGTAAGAGATGGCGTCGGCTGGCTGATAGTCTTTCACCGAGCCGTAACTCATTCTCATTGTCGAGTTTGCATCAGGATAGAGAACCTTTTCAGGCTGTGTCTCTGCGTAGAACTCACGGAGTCCCTTCACGAAGAGATGGTCGGCCTGTGAGATCTCTGTGTTAGCCATTCTGTAGCCAGGGACAGAGCCGTAGAGCTGATTCATCAAGCCGGCAACCATCTGGAAGGCCGGGTCTTTCTTAAGCTTTCCGACATTTGGCTTCTCGATGAAGGCCTTCATCGACTCGGCGTTGCTGAACATAGTGTTGTCGAAGATGTAGTTTGCCAAGGCTTCCCAGCTGCCTTTGTTTTTCTTGAGGAGCTTCTGGATTGGCTCTGGATATTCTTCATCTGCGAACTTGCTGCCGTATATCTTCATCACTGCCACGAGCATGTCTTTCTCGACACGTGGGTCGGTGTCTTTGAAGATGGCGTCGACGTCGATAGCCTTCAATGCCTCGGCTGCTGCCAATTTATCTTCCTTGCTGGCTTCTTTGTCGGTCATGACCTGATAGTAAGGTACAAACTCTGTTGCTGTTCCCATCGGAGCTAGCTGTGCCATGAAGTTAGGATAGAACAGTCCGTTTGCCACTTCCGACATCATGCCGTACATAGCTTCGAGAGTTTCAAGGACCTCGCCGTACTCAGCCTTACGGTCTTCGTTGGCGTTGACCCACTCTGTGAAGTCGGCCTCGAGAGCGGCCTTGCGCTCAGCGACCTTGTTCTTGCGGAGCATGGTGATCTGACCTTCGAAATTCTTCCATGTGTTAGCTAAACCTGCTTTGTTATCTGCGTAAGCGATGTTGACGGCCTTGTCAACCTTCATATATTCGTCCATGACGTCAGTCTCAGCCTTGAACACTTCGTAAACGATAGGATAGAACACGTCGACGTTGTAGTTGATGCCGTATGATGTCATGTAACGCTCTGTCGAGCCAGGGAAACCCCAGATCATGGTGAAGTCGTCAGGCTGCACGCCGTCGAGACTGATAGGAAGAGCGTGTTTTGGAGCGAGAGGCTTGTTGTTCTCTGAATACTCAGCCGGCTCGCCGTTTTCGTCAGCGTAGACACGGAAAACAGAGAAGTCGCCAGTGTGACGAGGCCACATCCAGTTGTCGGTGTCGCCGCCGAA